>CBDDCJ010000025.1:0-193387 GCA_965226205.1 Opitutales bacterium
GCGGCCAAATGGGCCGATCAGGTGCCGGTGACTGAACGCCGCCGCGCCTCTCTGCGCCGTCTGGGGGCCCAAAAAAAATATGATTATTATGAAAGGCATGTGGGCCGGACCCTGGAGGTTCTCTTCGAGGACCGGCGCGACGGTTTTTGGCCGGGCTACACCGGCAATTACATCCGGGTGGTCTGCTCATCGGCGGAAGATTTAGCCAACCGCCGGGCCTTAGTGAAGCTCGACCGGGCCGGAGCCGAATTTGTCGAGGGAACCATCCTCGAAATGATCGATTAACAAACAATGAAATCCCTCCTTCTTTGGGATATTGACGGAACCCTCGTCAATGCCGATGGTACCGGCCGGCGCGCCATGCTTCAGGCCATGAAAGATTGTTTCGCGGTGAAGGCTTCTTTTGATGGTTTCGAGATAGCGGGGTGCACCGACCGTCAACTATTGGAATGGCTCCTTGGTCGGCACGATCTGGAAAAGTCGGAAAATAATTTTCAGAAATGCGCTGCTCGCTACACTGAACGCCTAAAAACAGAAATGGCCCTGGGGAAAATTCACACCTATGACGGGGTGGAATCCTTTTTGCAAACAGCCGCCCGGCGGCCCGATATTTTTCAGGGTTTATTGACGGGGAAACCTGAGCGAGGCGGCCCGGGTCAAGCTCGATTGCTTCGGCCTGAAACCATTACTTTGCTTTTGGCGCGTTTGGGGAGGATAGCTCCGACCGCAACGCGCTCGGGCCGATTGCCCTGAAACGGGCGCGGCGGGTCCATAACCACGATTTCAAAAACCGGCCGGCCAGGGTCTATGTGATTGGAGACACGGCCAGGGACATCTCCTGCGGCAAGGCCATCGGGGCTTCCACCATTGCCGTGGCCACCGGTTTCCACAGCAGGGAAAAACTGGCCGCCTGCCACCCCACCCTATTGCTGGACGATTTTACTCAAACAGCGGAGGTTTTCGCCCTCCTCAATGGAGCCTGATCCGGCCTGGGCTACTCCTCGTCTTTTTCATCCGGGATTTGAAACTCGACCCCGTGCATGTGTTCCGTTTCACCCGGAATGGAAAAGACCTTATAAACGCACCAGGCAAAGAGAACCGTTACGCAGCTCACCGAAGTCAGTAATATAATCCAGCCTCCCAAAGTCATTTCCTTTTCTCCCGTTATTGCTGTTTTATCGAGCTAAATCCTTATAACGTTTAACTCGCGATATGATGATGGTCACAAAGGCGGCCACTGTCAAAATAAGACCGATGCTCATTTGCGCAACCATGTCGGAGTCTTTTCCCACCAGATCCTTGATGTAGCCGCTGACTTGGGTTTCCCCCGTTTCAAAGCTGTGACCGAAAACATTGACGGTTACCCAAAGAACAAAAATGGTTAGCAAAAACAGAGGGCAGATATATTTCATAATCACCCTGTAAATTCGCGGGATTTGAATGGCGGCGCCCTGATGGGCTTCCTTGAAACCTTCATCCAGTCCCAGAACCCAGGAAAAGATGATGATCTGCATGGTGGCCAAAATAAAAATCAAAAAGGTGCCGGCCCAAAAATCCAGGGTGTCGAGGGCTTTGATATTCTCACTGAAATAAACCACGAATCCGGTCCCGAAAGCGGTAATGATTCCCAGAATGGCGACCGATTGCTTGCGGTTAATATCCATGGCCTCCTCGAGGAAGGCGATGCCCGGCTGCACCATGGATAGCGAACTGGTAACCGCCGCCAAAAACAAAAGGAAGAAAAATAGAAAACCGAAAAACTGTCCCGCGGGCATATTGGAAAAAACCATCGGCAGCACTTTGAAACCCAGGGCAAAGGTGCTTTGGCCTGCCACTCCGGACACTCCCAAAAAAGCGAATCCCGCCGGTACTGTAATGAGTCCTCCCAAGGCGACTTCGCAGAATTCATTGGTGCTGGTGGCGGTCAGTCCGCTGAGGACCACATCATCAGATTTTTTCAGATAGCTGGCGTAGGTCATGAGGATGCCGAAACCGATCGAGAGGGAGAAAAATATCTGACCGGCCGCGGCCAGCCATAACTGCGGGTTTTTCAACTGCTGCCAGACCGTGATGGTGACGATGCGCCTGTCTTTCGATCCCACCAATTCGGCTTCTTTCGCCGCGATAAATTCCGCCCCCATCAACTCGTCCACTTTGACCCATACCATCTTCCCGCTGGAATCTTCCCGCGCCTCTTGCACCACCACTTTGGAAGGATTCCACATATATCCCAGACCGTTGATCACACTGTTGCCGGGATTGGCGGGGTCCGGCGATCCAAGGGTGAGCACCCGCAGCAGGACGATAAAGGCCAGCACGATGAGGGTGGGCATGGCGAATTTGCAAAAGAGCTCGATGCCCTTGGCCAGCCCCCGGTAAATCAAGTAAAAATTGAGCGCAAAGGCCAATAACAGGTAAACGCCCACTTCTTTGACGCCGAAGCCCAGGGCCGAGCCATTTTTGGAATTGCCGATGAAATTGCCCCAAAACTCCCCGGCGGCGGCGGCGGTCGGGAAAGCCATCTCCCCGCGGGCGAAATTTACCGCATAGCCCAGGCACCAGGCCTCGATGTAAACATAGTAAACGTAAATAATGATGGGAATGATGATGCCCAGACCCCCAACGTATTTCCCCAAAGGGTGACGGATTATGTAAGCATAGACGCCGGGGCAGGAATTAAATCCGTTTCGACCGGCCCGCCGGCCCATCGTCCACTCCGCCCAGCAGATGGGCAGGCCGATGAGGAAAAAAGCGATAAAATAGGCCAGCATAAAGGCCCCGCCCCCATACTGGGCTGCCTGACCGGGGAAACGCAGGAAATTTCCCAGCCCCACGGCGCTTCCTGAAACCGCCAAAATGACCCCGAATCGAGAATTCCAGGACTCCTTTACTCTTGCCATGCTGGCCTCATTCAAGTGGCTCCCAACCTGTTGGCAAGCAAAAAAAACCCTCGCCAGGTTTTCCCTTTCGCGCTTATAACCGCATCCTCCTCCACACCCATAGTTAGAGGCTGTCCCAAAAACCCGAATTTTGCGAATTGAGATATTCGACTCCGAACTGTAAGGGAACGTAAGTCATTCAATTCCGTCAAAAACGCTGTATAAGGCCTCTATTCGTTATAAATATAATCGCGTCAGACAGAGGTCTATGGTAGAATTGTATTTGAATATGCAAAACAAGAGAAAGGCTGACGGTGTTATAGACATCGAATTTGCCCAAAATCCCCTAAAAACGGTCTTTATGACAGCTTTATAAACAAGTTAACTTACTGTAAAACAAATGGTTATAACTTTGGGACAGCCTCTAGTTAGGTAGTATTCTGTGAATCTGATCGACCGCCACATCCTCAGCGAATGGCTGAAAACTTTTATCCTTGCCCTGGGAGTGACCCTTGGCCTGCTCCTGCTTGAGGACCTCTATGACGATTTACCGGACTTTCTCGGCTTTGGGGCCGGCCCGGGGGAGATCGTCCGCTATTATTGGCTGCTCATACCGAGTTTTCTACCCACTGTTTTGCCTCTTGCCCTACTGATTTCCATTCTCATGAGCCTGGGCGGGCTTCATAGCGGAAACGAGATCATCGCCATGCAATCCTGCGGCCTGAGCCTTCTGCGCATTTCCCGCACGCTCTGGCTGGTTGGCATCTGTTTTACCGGTTTGCTGCTTTACCTGAACGCCCACCTGGTTCCCTGGTCGGTGGAGCAATCCCGCCTCCTGCGGGAAAACCTGGAATTCTCCAGCCAGCTTTCTAAGCGGCCAGAGGATCAAGTCGGGCTGCTCCACAACCTCGCCTTCCACAATCGGCGGGAGGGGCGGCTGTGGTTCATGAACCGATTCAGCGAATATACCTACCAGGGTTTCGGCATAACGGTTTCGACCTTCGACAATCATAATCGGGAGACTTCCCGGCTGGTCGCTGGAGAGGGTTTTTTCGATGATATCCAGGGGCATTGGGTTTTTCTCAATGGCAGGGAAATCACCTTTGGAATGGACGGCTCCGACCCCATCCGCTCCTTGCCCTTCGCTCGAAAAATTGAAACTGCTTTCCAGGAAGACCCCAATCTTATGAAAGCCCTCGAAAAACGGCCCAAGGACCTCTCCTTTCTCGAATTGAGGAGGGTGTTGGATAAATTGCCGGCGGAGGACGATCCCCGCCTGCGCGCTTATGAGGTGCGTTACAACGGCATTTTGGCCAACCCCTTCAGCGCCTTGATCGTGGTCGGGTTGGCGGCGCCCTTCGCTGTTTCCGGGGTGCGTGTCAACGCCATGATTGGGGTGGCCAAATCTTTTGGGCTTTTCTTCCTTTATTACCTCGGTGCCACACTGTGTGCCATTATGGGGGAGCGGGGGCTTCTAGCTCCCCTGGTGGCTGCCTGGCTGCCAATAGGAGCTATGCTCCTTCTGGCGCTTTGGCTGCACCGCAAGATCATTTGACACCAGGCGGCAAATAATCGAAGCGGTTTTAATGAAAAACGAAAACCAAATTACACTCAAAAGCGGCCGGCGCCAGCGAGTATGGCATGGGCATCCCTGGGTCTTTGCCGGTGAAATCCGCTCCAAACCCAATCCGCGATTCGATGGCCAGTCCGTCGTCTTGAAAGATGAGCGGGGCCGGTTTCTTGGCGTCGGCATTTACAACGGCCAGTCCCAAATCGTGTGGCGCCGGTTCAGCCGGGATTCAAGGGCCGTTTTCGATCGGGAATTTCTGCTAAGAGCCATTAAAAAAGCCATCAACCGCCGGCCGGATGGCTCCTTTCGCCGTCTTGTCTGGTCGGAGGCCGACGACCTTCCGGGTCTGATCGTGGACCAGTTCGACACTGTGCTGGTGGTGCAAGCCGTCACCCTGGCAGTGGATCAGCGGATGTCAGTGATTGGTGAAATTTTGACAGACCTGCTCAAGCCTGAAGCGATGCTGTTCCGCAACGATGCCCCAACCCGTCAGCACGAGGGGCTTCCTCTGGAAGTGAAAACAGCCGATGGCCGCAATTTACCGCCGAGGTGGTTTCCCATCGACGGTATGGAATATTTCCTCGACCTCCAAAAGGGCCAGAAAACGGGGTTTTACCTCGACCAAAGGGAGGAGCACTTGAAAGTGGCGGGTTTTGCCAAGGGCCGAAACGTGCTGGATGGCTTTTGCAACCAGGGGTCCTTCGCCTTGCATTGCGCGCGGGCCGGGGCGGCATCGGTCACGGCAGTGGAAAATTCCGCGGAGTGTGTCGTTCTGGCCAATAAGAATGCCGTTCGGAACGGCCTCAAGGTGGAATTTGTGCAAGAAAACTTGTTCGACTATTTGACCGCGCACCGGAAGGGAAAATACGGACTCATCATCCTTGACCCTCCATCCTTTGCCCGTAACCGCAGGGCGGTCGAGGGCGCCTTGCGCGGATATAAGGAGATCAATCTGCGGGCTTTGCGGATGCTCGAAACCGGCGGCATTCTGGCCACATATTCATGCTCCCGCCATGTGGACCGGGCCTTGTTCAGGGAGGTTTTAGGCCAGGCGGCAGGGGATGCCGGACGCCGGGTGGAGGTCATCGCCCAGACCAGCCAGCCAGCCGATCACCCGGTGTTGTTGACCATGCCGGAGAGCGAATATTTGAAAGGATGTTACCTCCGGGTCGACTGATATTGTGTCATTGGGAATAAAAAGATTTCCCGTTGTTCTCTATTTATGAACGATTTGTGTTAAAATAAATTCTTGAAAATGCCAAAACCGAGACTGCTCTTCATCCTCAAGGCGCCCGTTGTCGGCCGGGTGAAAACCCGCCTGGCTGAAGACATCGGCGAAGTGCGCGCCCTGGCCGCCTATCGGGCCATGGTCGAGCACCTTTTTGACAATCTCGCTGCCCGCTGGCCGTTCGAGATTCATTATACGCCTACTGAAAATGAGGATCTCATGCATTCCTGGCTTGGGCCAGACCACCTCTATTTCCCGCAACCGGAAGGCGATCTCGGCCACCGCATGGCGAAAGCCGCCCAGGACGCGTTCGGACGAGGGGCCGATTCGGTAATCATTTTGGGAGGGGATTGCCCCTACGTCACGCCGGACCTGATCCGCATGGCCGCTGGGGAACTCGAAAAGCACGAAGTCGTCATCGGCCCGGCGATGGATGGCGGTTATTACCTGCTGGGGTTGAACCGGCCGGAACCGAGGCTATTCGAAGACATCGCCTGGAGCACCGAATCCGTTTTTCCCGTCACCCTGGAAAGAATCAAGGAGAAAGGCCTGACGGTAAAAATCCTGCCCACCCTGGAAGACGTGGACGACCTGCAAAGCCTCACCCGGGCCGAAGCCTACATGGGCAAACCCATCGCCGTGGCGGAGTAAGCGGCAGACGCATCTCCATTTCCAAAGCTAGTAGTGATAGCGAAGCTGGGCGATGTAGAGCCAGTCTCCTACGATTCGGTAAACGATCCTGTGTTCCTCGTCGATCCGCCGCGACCAGTAACCGGAAAGGGCATACTTGAGCGGTTCGGGTTTGCCGATTTCCTCATACGGATCCCGCGTTATTGCTTTGATAAGCCGATTGATGCGGCGCAAGGTTGACCGGTCGGTTTTTTGCCAATGCAGATAATCCTCCCAAGACTGCTCGGAGAAAACGATTTTCACATTACCCAGCTAAATCTTTTTCCATGCCCTCGCCCGATTCGAGTTGATGAATCGACTCCAGAAGCCTTCGGGCATTCTTCGGACTGCGAAGCAAGTAGGCGGTCTCCTCGAGAGACTCAAAATCCTCCAAAGCCATCATCACCACCGATTTGTCATTCTTTTTGGTAATGATCACCGGGTCGCGGTCCTCACAAACCCGATCAATGGTCCGCGCCAGATTCTCCCTCGCCGCACTGTAGGTAATCGCTTTCATACTCGTA
The DNA here is from genome assembly GCA_965226205.1 of Opitutales bacterium. Taxonomy (GTDB): domain Bacteria; phylum Verrucomicrobiota; class Verrucomicrobiia; order Opitutales; family UBA2987; genus JAJFLU01. Next base: position 6,871 of record CBDDCJ010000025.1, read on the forward strand.
CATAATATTGTACGTAAAACCCTGTCAAATATATTATTGAAACGAATTCTCAAACCCGGCAGGGAGGCATGAGGCCGTTGGCTGGATCGACGACGGTTATATCGAGGGGGTTTCCGTTTTTTTGGCGGAGGGGGTTGTCCGCCAGGCGGTTTTGCAGGAGGTCCACTTGGTTGCAGTCTTTGCTCAGGTGGGCGAGGTAAACTTTTTGCCAGGCGGTGTCTTCCGCGGTTTTAAGGTATTCGAGGGTGGCGTCGTTGGAGAGGTGGCCGTGGCGGCTTTTTATGCGCTGCTTGACCGACCAGGGCCGCCGGGGATCTTCGTCCAGCAGGCGGGTTTCGTAATTGGCTTCGAGGACGAGGATTTGGGCATTGCGCAGCCGCTCCTTGACGAGGTGGGAGAGGTGCCCGAGGTCGGTGCACCAGGCGACGCTTGCCCCGGATGGGTCGCCCTCCTCCCGGACTTGGCGAAAGAGGTAACCGACCGGGTCGGAGGCATCGTGGGGCACGGAAAAGGCCGTTATCTCGAGGTCCCGGAAGCGGAACACGCTGCCGGTTTCAAATAAATTCCATCCCACGCGCCAGGCTAGTTTAGATTGCACCGCGCTGGCCGTGCCGTGATTGGCAAAAACTTTGCGGGGGCCATGCCGGTTGAGTCCACCGATGCCCTTGCAATGATCGGTGTGCTCGTGAGTGAGGAAAATAGCGTCGATTTGGTCCATCGATTGGCCGCAGGAATCCAGAAGAGCGCCTAGTTGACGGCAGGAGAAACCGGCATCGATAAGGATTTTGCAGTTCTCGGTCATCAAAAGGGCGCAGTTGCCGGAACTGCTGCTACCCAGAATTTGAAATTGCACGGCCATTTACGGGGTCTATCAATTAATCAGGGGTCCAGCCGGGAGCAATGGTTTTTTTCAATTTTCTTCGATCATTTCTTAAAATCCTCAATTTATCGATCATACCAATACTTGCTTTTTGGGAATTTATTGGTAATTTACCTTCCTATATATTTTATATTATGAAAGATTCACAAAAGAGTCCGTTTGCCATCGATCCGTCTGCAGAAAGCAAATCGCATTTGCCTAATGAGGAGCAGAAGTTGATGGCTACCGAACAATACCGTCACAGCCTGCCCGATGTGCAGAATGCTCCCTCGACGGAGATCATGGGGGCCAATGTGCCCATATTGCAGACCGGCATATCCAATTTCCGGCTGCCGTTGAGCATCCTCAGAGAGAAAAATGAAACTTTGAAAATTGAAGTTTCGGTGACCGGCTCGGTGTCCGTGGCGGCGGAAACCAAGGGCATCAACATGTCCCGCATTATGCGGACTTTTTACGTTTTCAAGGACCGTGTCTTTACCCTAGAACTGCTGGAGGAAATACTCCTGCGTTACAAGGCGGACCTCGGCAGCAGCCGGGCCTGCCTTCGGCTTTCCTTTTCTTATCCCATTTTGCAGAAAAGCCTGCGTAGTGATCTCGAGGGTTATCAATATTACGAGGTGGTTTACGAGGGGATTCTCGATGATCTGGACCGCTTTCGCAAACGCATCCATTTCGACTTTGTTTACTCCTCGGCCTGTCCTTCCTCATCCGAATTGGCGGAACATTCCCGCCAGACGCGCAATGTCTATGCCATCCCGCATTCGCAAAGAAGCAAAGCGCGCCTCAGCGTGGAAGTCAGGCCCGGCGCTTTGCTCTGCATAGAGGACCTTTTGCGCCATTGCCGGAAGGCATTGCCGACGGAAACCCAGGTCATGGTCCGGCGGGACGACGAGCAGGCCTTTGCCGAGATGAACGGCGAGCAGCCCAAATTTGTGGAGGACGCCGTGCGGCTGGTTTACGAACAGCTCCAAGGTGATGACCGCATGGTTGACTTCCAGATCGCCTGCGCGCATCTCGAGTCGCTCCACTCACACGATGCGGTGGCCGTTATGAACAAGGGAGCCCCGGGCGGATTCACGGGCCATGTGGAGGATTTCGGCAGTCTCGTGTGTTGATTGGAATTTTCTTGAGCTATTTAAACCCGGAGGCGGGACGGCCTTTTTTGATTTCAAAAGATCAAAAACAAAATGGGCAAACAGTCGTGCAGGTGCATGTAATTGATGATTCCGGCAATAGGGAAAGCCATCAGAAACCAGAATGACTCCCACAAACGCCGCTGCAACAGGGCGGGATTCACTAAAAATGAATCGGCTTGACGAAATCGTTTAAAATTAGGGAAAAACCGAGGGGTTTTTCGGCAATAACTGGTATAATTTTTGCCAAAGAGTGCGGTCAGCGCAACCTCTTCTTCCTTCATCACGGCCGGATAATATAGCCAGTAGAACAGCGCCAGAAGGATCGTTAACATCAGGCTCTCCGTGGTAAGCCCTATGCCGATCACCCCCAAAAAAGTAAAAAAATAAAGGGGGTGCCGGCAAAGAGAATAGGGTCCGCGATACACCAGTTCCCGGTTTTTATAACCGCTAATATAAATGGAGCACCAAATGCGGCCCAGCATGGCAAGCCCGATCAGAATAACCGCCATCCAGGTCATCGATCTGTCCATTAAACCACCATCGATCCATCTGTGATGGGAAAATAATAAGAGCGTCATCCACAACAAGATCAACATGCGAGAGAACGCAATCCGGTGTTCAGTGAACAATTTCAGGCTTAACATAGAGGCTGTCCCAAAAATATAAAGATTTTGTAGTCAACTGGATGACGTTTATAAAAATAGCCGGAAAGAGCATTTTTTTGCTCGCTCCGGCTAAAAAAGGGTTCTATAATTGCGTTAGCGAAAATCAATATAGCCCTTTCTATGAAAAATATAGCCATCCAATGCCTCCTGCGTCCAGTTTTAACTGTGGTCGACCGTTGCCTCGATTACGATAACTTTCGCGCCACCATCGAGCGTATCGACCGGCTGCTGATCGATTCGGAGGTGGAATCGCAGGGCGTTGATCTGGCCTTGGAAAGAGGCCAGCCAATGAGGGTAAAGGCCCGGCAAAAGCGGGCTAATTTTGCCCTCAAGGCGTTGCGTATGGAAACGCTGCGTTATCTGCTCGGTGGGATTTCGTTTCGGCATTTGTCGAGGGCTCTGGGCAGCAGCGATCTGTTGGCTGACTTTTGTCGTGTCCGCCATATCGACGGCATAAGGGGCATCTCCAAGAGCACCCTGGAACGGGCCTCGAAGTTTTTCAGCGAAGAGCAGTTGAGGGCCTTGCACCGGACCTTGACTGAGGTTGTGGGCGATGCCGATCTGGCCCGGCAGGTGGTGGGATTGGACAAGCCGATAGACACCACCATTTGCCTGATCGACGGCACCTGTTTGGAGGTCAACATTCATTGGCCGACGGACTGGGTGCTGCTCAAGGATGTAGCGGGCACGCTGCTCAAAGCGATCCGGCTGATCCGTGAGAAGGCCGGTTTGCGCCATCGCATGCCGATCGAACCGGAGCCCTTGGCTCGGCAGATGAATCGGCTGTGCATACAGATGACCCACAGCCGGCGGCGAAAGGACAGCGCGCGGCAACGCAAGGGTATCTTGAGGCAGATGAAAAAGCTGCTCAAACGGATCGGGGAGCATGCCCGCAGTCACCGGGAATTATTGCAAGCCTGCTGGGAGCAAAGCGATTACAGCGAAAAACAGGTCCAACAGATCCTTACCCGGATGGAGCGCATGAGCGAGCTAATCCCGGTGGTCATCAAGCAAGCGCACGAGCGAATCATTGGCGGCCGCCAGGTGAAAAACGCAGAGAAAGTTTTGAGTGTTTACGAACCCGATGCGCAGGTGATTGTGCGAGGCAAAGCGGGCCAAGAGGTTGAGTTTGGCAACACCCTGTTTTTGGGTGAAAGCGTTGAAGGATACCTGCTGGACTGGAAACTCTACGGCAGCCGGACGCCAAGCGAAAATGAACAAATGCAAGAGAGTTTGCAAAGACAGAACCGCTTCAACCTAGCCGAACCCATAGCGGCCATGTGCGCGGACCGGGGATTCGCCTCCCAGCGGGCCCGCCGGCAGTTAGCCCAGGAGGGCATCTACGATGCGCTCTGTCCACGCGATCCGAAGCAGTTGAAAAAACGGATGGAGGAACCACACTTCAGGCAATTGCAAAAGCGCCGGGCCAGCACCGAAGGGCGGATCGGGGTATTGAAGAATCGCTGGCAGGCCGGGCGATTGCGCAGCAAAGGCTTTGCCAACCGCTCGATCAGCGTAGCCTGGTCGGTCCTCTCGCACAATCTATGGAAAGTGGCCAAGATGCTGGCCCAGCAAGATGAACTAAAAACCAAAGCGGCGGCCTAAATAAAGAGCGGAAAAGCAAGGACAATACTTTTTCACAGGCCTACTGTCGGCCCATACAAAGAAAACCAGGCAAACGGACCCCAAAACCAGAATCCTAACGTCATAGGAGAGCAAAGTCACCCCCTCCCAAAAGAAAATACCACTAAAATGAACACTCTTCAAAATCCCCTCGCAAAAATCACCCTTTTGGGACAGCCTCTAACATAAGAAAGGATTTCGATTCGTGAAAAACAACGATCTTCGCATTTCAAATTCGCTATATCTTTTGGACAAAGAATATACTTACTCGTTCAAAGATCTGCTACAAGAAATGTATAGGGTAACGGGGTGTTTCCGTTTGGAAACGTGCCGTGCCGGGGGTGCAATCCATGGACATTCAAGCGAAGCCAATTTTTTTGAAAATTCGTAATTTTACTTCAGGAATGATTCGAGCTGTTTTGTAGTTAGAGGCTGTCCCAAAAACCCGAATTTTGCGAATTGAAATATTCGACTCCGAACTGTATGCGAACGTAAGTCATTCAATTCCGTCAAAAACGCTGTATAAGGCCTCTTTTCGTTATAAATATAATCGCGTCAGACAGAGGTCTATGGTAGAATTGTATTTGAATATGCAAAACAAGAGAAAGGCTGACGGTGTTATAGACATCGAATTTGCCCAAAATCCCCTAAAAACGGTCTTTATGACAGCTTTATAAACAAGTTAACTTACTGTAAAACAAATGGTTATAACTTTGGGACAGCCTCTAGTTACAGGCTGTCCCAAAAACCCGAATTTTGCGAATTGAGATATTCGACTCCGAACTGTAAGGGAACGTAAGTCATTCAATTCCGTCAAAAACGCTGTATAAGGCCTCTATTCGTTATAAATATAATCGCGTCAGACAGAGGTCTATGGTAGAATTGTATTTGAATATGCAAAACAAGAGAAAGGCTGACGGTGTTATAGACATCGAAATTGCCCAAAATCCCCTAAAAACGGTCTTTATGACAGCTTTATAAACAAGTTAACTTACTTTAAAACAAATGGTTATAACTTTGGGACAGCCTCTAGTTAGAGGCTGTCCCAAAAGGGTGATTTTTGCGAGGGGATTTTGAAGAGTGTTCATTTTAGTGGTATTTTCTTTTGGGAGGGGGTGACTTTGCTCTCCTATGACGTTAGGATTCTGGTTTTGGGGTCCGTTTGCCTGGTTTTCTTTGTATGGGCCGACAGTAGGCCTGTGAAAAAGTATTGTCCTTGCTTTTCCGCTCTTTATTTAGGCCGCCGCTTTGGTTTTTAGTTCATCTTGCTGGGCCAGCATCTTGGCCACTTTCCATAGATTGTGCGAGAGGACCGACCAGGCTACGCTGATCGAGCGGTTGGCAAAGCCTTTGCTGCGCAATCGCCCGGCCTGCCAGCGATTCTTCAATACCCCGATCCGCCCTTCGGTGCTGGCTCGGCGCTTTTGCAATTGCCTGAAGTGTGGTTCCTCCATCCGTTTTTTCAACTGCTTCGGATCGCGTGGACAGAGCGCATCGTAGATGCCCTCCTGGGCTAACTGCCGGCGGGCCCGCTGGGAGGCGAATCCCCGGTCCGCGCACATGGCCGCTATGGGTTCGGCTAGGTTGAAGCGATTCTGTCTTTGCAAACTCTCTTGCATTTGTTCATTTTCGCTTGGCGTCCGGCTGCCGTAGAGTTTCCAGTCCAGCAGGTATCCTTCAACGCTTTCACCCAAAAACAGGGTGTTGCCAAACTCAACCTCTTGGCCCGCTTTGCCGCGCACAATCACCTGCGCATCGGGTTCGTAAACACTCAAAACTTTCTCTGCGTTTTTCACCTGGCGGCCGCCAATGATTCGCTCGTGCGCTTGCTTGATGACCACCGGGATTAGCTCGCTCATGCGCTCCATCCGGGTAAGGATCTGTTGGACCTGTTTTTCGCTGTAATCGCTTTGCTCCCAGCAGGCTTGCAATAATTCCCGGTGACTGCGGGCATGCTCCCCGATCCGTTTGAGCAGCTTTTTCATCTGCCTCAAGATACCCTTGCGTTGCCGCGCGCTGTCCTTTCGCCGCCGGCTGTGGGTCATCTGTATGCACAGCCGATTCATCTGCCGAGCCAAGGGCTCCGGTTCGATCGGCATGCGATGGCGCAAACCGGCCTTCTCACGGATCAGCCGGATCGCTTTGAGCAGCGTGCCCGCTACATCCTTGAGCAGCACCCAGTCCGTCGGCCAATGAATGTTGACCTCCAAACAGGTGCCGTCGATCAGGCAAATGGTGGTGTCTATCGGCTTGTCCAATCCCACCACCTGCCGGGCCAGATCGGCATCGCCCACAACCTCAGTCAAGGTCCGGTGCAAGGCCCTCAACTGCTCTTCGCTGAAAAACTTCGAGGCCCGTTCCAGGGTGCTCTTGGAGATGCCCCTTATGCCGTCGATATGGCGGACACGACAAAAGTCAGCCAACAGATCGCTGCTGCCCAGAGCCCTCGACAAATGCCGAAACGAAATCCCACCGAGCAGATAACGCAGCGTTTCCATACGCAACGCCTTGAGGGCAAAATTAGCCCGCTTTTGCCGGGCCTTTACACTCATTGGCTGGCCTCTTTCCAAGGCCAGATCAACGCCCTGCGATTCCACCTCCGAATCGATCAGCAGCCGGTCGATACGCTCGATGGTGGCGCGAAAGTTATCGTAATCGAGGCAACGATCGACCACAGTTAAAGCTGGACGCAGGAGGCATTGGATGGCTATATTTTTCATAGAAAGGGCTATATTGATTTTCGCTAACGCAATTATAGAACCCTTTTTTAGCCGGATCGAGCAAAAAAATGCTCTTTCCGGCTATTTTTATAAACGTCATCCAGTTGACTACAAAATCTTTATATTTTTGGGACAGCCTCTAGTTAGCCCAGACTGCCTTAAAATAGCCCGTAAAGTGCCACGGTCCAATTCCCGATGATCGGGCACAATCGTTTGCCCAAAGGGTTTGTTTCGGCGCATGACGATATGGCTTCCGCTTTGTCTTTTCTTGTAATATCCCGCTTTTTCAAGTACGGTAATGAGTTTGCGGCCCGAAATTCGAGGCAGCTTGCTCATATAATAATCACAGCAGCCTTTTGGTTATCGGGCGGAACGGGCAGGTTGTCTTCCTCCAGAGCGTCGATGTAAACAGCAATCGCTTCTTTGATATTCGATAGAGCCTCCTCCTTTGTGTTCCCTTGGGATATACAGCCTGGCAGGCTGGGGCATTCCGCAACCCAGTAGTCATCTTCTCCAGGATAGACTAAAACCTGTCTCATAAACTGACAAGTATCGACAAAATTGCCTATGCGGCAAGTTTTAATCGTTTTAGGGCATCGGAGTCCGGCATGGAGGATAGAATTTCCTTTATTGGTGATTTACGCGTCGGGTCCTGAAACCTGACACCCGCATCCTTCTCCCGTTCTCTCCGGCTATAAGAAAGCCATCTGGCCGTCCTCGGGTTTAGCCATTCCTATCGTTCGGTAGGCTTTATCGGTTAAAATACGGCCTTGGGGAGTGCGTTGCAGATAACCTTCCTGGATGAGGTAGGGTTCGTGGACTTCTTCCAGGGTATGTTCCTCCTCCCCCACGGCGACGGCGATGGTGCTCAGCCCGACCGGGCCTCCTTTGTAATTTCCGGCCATCAGGCGAAGGATGCGCTTGTCCATTTCGTCGAGGCCGTTTTGGTCGATTTCGAGCATTTCGAGGGCCCCGGCGGCGACTTCAGCATTAATTTTTCCATCCGCCCTTTGTTGAGCAAAATCGCGCACGAAATGGATCAGGTTGTTGGCAATACGGGGTGTGCCGCGCGCCCTGCCGGCAATTACCGCGGCGCCTTTATCATCGGTCTCCACATGCAGCAAGCCGCAGCTTCGCAGGACGATGACCAGCATTTGTTCCCTGCTATAGTAATCGAGTCGGGTTTGCAGGGTAAACCGGCTGCGAAGGGCCGCCGTCAGCAAGCCCAGCCGGGTGGTTGCGCCGACGAGGGTAAACCGGGCAATGTTCAGCCTCACACTGCGGGCATTGGGGCCCTGGTCGAGCAGGATATCGATGCGAAAATCCTCCATGGCCGAGTAGAGATATTCCTCCACCGTTTTCGGTATGCGGTGGATTTCATCAATGAAAAGGATGTCTCCATCCTCCAGGTTGGTCAGCATCCCGGCCACGTCCCCCGGTTTCTCGATGACCGGCCCCGAGGTGATGATCACTTTTTTGTCCATTTCGTGCCCGAGGATGCAGGCCAGGGTGGTTTTACCCAGTCCCGGCGGCCCGCTGATGAGAATGTGGTTGAGGACGTCCTGGCGGTCCCGGGCCGCGCCGACCATAATCTGTAAACGCTCGACGGATTTGCTCTGACCCGTGAAATCGGCAAAACCAGCCGGCCGCAAGGCAGCCTCCATATTCTCGTCCCGCTCCAGGGCGGTTTGCAGATAATGGGTCCCTTTTTCCATCTCACTCATTAGGTTCAGGCCTCCACCAGCATATCTTTGGGCATTTCCGAGGCGGGCATGCGGACGATGTCCGCGCCGAGTGCATGGAGTCTTTCGTCGATGCGTTCATAACCTCGGTCGATATGATAAATGCGCTGTATCCAGGTTTCTCCCTGGGCGGCCAAAGCGGCTAAAATCAAGGCCGCGCTGGCCCGCAGATCCGAGGCCATAACTGGGGCTCCGGACAAGGATTCCTTTCCGTTGATAATCGCGCTGGGCCCTTCCATGGCAATATCCGCCCCCATGCGTTGAAGTTCGGGCACGTGCATGAAGCGGTTGGGGTAGATTTTTTCAGTCAGAATGCTGAGGCCGGGTGTCAAGCTCATGACGGCGCACATCTGGGCTTGCAAGTCGGTGGGAAAAGCGGGGTGGGGCAGGGTGATCAAATCCACCGGTTTGCGCTTGCCGCCGCTCAACACCCGTATATCGCCATTCTGGTTGATTTCGGTTTCAATGTGGGCTTCCTCCAGTTTATCGAAAAGAGCGCTGAGGTGTTTCGGCTGTGCGCCGGAGACCGTCAGATCGCCCCCCGTGATGGCTCCGGCGAGAAGAAAAGTGCCCGCCTCGATGCGGTCGGATATGATCCGGTAGCGGCAGCCATGCAATTTCTCTACTCCCTCCACCGTCAGGTGATGACTGCCCACCCCTGTGATGTTTGCGCCCATCGCGTTGAGCATTCCGCATAGGTCAACAATCTCCGGTTCGCAGGCGGCGCTTTCGATCCGGGTGCGGCCGGGGGCCAATACCGAAGCCATCAAAATGTTAGCTGTGCCGGTCACTGTGGGGCCATGGCGGCCGCCCAAAAAGATATCCGCTCCGCGCATGGATTTGCCGTCTATGTGCACATAGCCATTGGCAATTTCTATGCCGCAATTCAACTTGCCAAGGCCCTTGAGGTGCAGGTCGATGGGCCTCGGGCCGATAACGCACCCGCCCGGCAGGGAGACTTCCGCACTGCGCAGCCGCCCCACTAGGGGCCCCATCAAACAGACCGATGCCCTCATCTTGCGAACCAGTTCGTAGGGCGTCCGCGGATTCAGGCACTCGGCCTTGAATTTCCATCGATGGGCTTCCTCCTGCCATACCTGGGCGCCCAGGCATTGGAGGATTTCCGCCAGATAACGCACATCGCTCAGGTCGGGAACGTTGTCAATGACACATTCCTCATCGGTCAGGAGGGTGGCGGCAAATATGGGCAGGGCCGCATTTTTGGCTCCACTCACGGCGATGGCGCCATGCAGGGGATTTCCGCCCCGGATTTTCAGGACTTCCATAGCTCTTGAAGACGAAACTCAGTCCTTGCGGGGAGGTTTGGCCGCTCTGGATTCGGGGGAGGGCCTTCTTCGACGGCGGCGATTGCGATTGGGGTTCGGTTTGGAATTGGCGTTGGAGTTGTTTCCCCTCCTGGTAGTGGATTCATCTCTTGAATTGCCTTGGTTTTCGGATTTTCCTTGTTTGCTCAATCGACCTTTCGACCCATGCTTAAGGTTGCGGTTGGGCCGATCCGGGTTCCGCCTCTCTTTTCCCTCGTTTCCATTTTGCTTTCGCCTTTGCTGATTGGCCCCTCGGTTGCGTGGCCGCCGTTTTCTTCTTTGGAGGTTTCTGCCTCTCGGAGTAAATTTCTTTTTTCTGCTCGGCCAGAGGCCCTGGAGGGTTTTGAGAATACTTTTTATTCCGTTTCGGAAATATGACAACAAGCCATCCTCGCCCAAAGATAGCATCATGTCCGAAAAAGGATTGATCGGCCCGGTATTTATTTTTTGGGTATATTTTTTCGTTCGCCGGATTCGTTGCTCGCGGCGTAAAATGGCAGCCCTGTTGGGCTGGGGCTGACCCATGCGGTTGGGCGAATATTCAATAATTTCACCATCATGGGGTGCGCTGGGCGCCATCGGTATAAAGGCATCGTTGCCCTTATAGCTGGATTTGCGGTTTCGACCTCGTTCCTCTATCGTGGAGGCAGTCCGTTGATTTTCAAAATTTTCAAATTCTGGCATAAAAAGAAATGTGTTTTTAAAAGATGGTAAATATTTATTTTATTTTAATATAAGGATACGTCGTTCCCGACCGGCAACCTATGGTCAACGGCGGAAAATCTCACCTAGAAGTCCAGGAAAATTATTAATAGATCCCTTGAGACCTGAGACTCGAATTCCCCATTTGAAAGACAAAATGACTCATTTGCCCACCGGGCTCAATTCTTTTTTAAGATTCCTTAGAGAATCTGCAAGAGCCGGACGAGAATCCTTTTCCGGATAAGAGAATACTACCGCTAAACCACATTGTAATTGAATTGCTATTCCGACGATTCAATGTTGAATAATAAGTTGCAGATTAGCTTATTTCCCTCCCGCAACACGTTTATCGACTCACAGTTTAAGTCACCAGCACTTTTCGAGAGCCGACTTACCCTAGTTCGACTCCGATTCTTGAGATGAGATTACCGCTGACATTAGGTCTTTTTTTCACCCTGGCCATACACTGCTTGCAGGTCTCCGCAGCCGATAAATGGTTCTACGGCCATTCGGATAATTTCGATTTCCTCAGCAATGCGAGCAAGAATCAGACCCGCAAAACGATTATCGAATACGAAACCTTTCGCGCCGGATTTCTGCGGCTGCACCCTCAATTTGGCAAAATCAAACTACATCGGGTTTTCGTATATATCTTTAAATCGTCCAAGTCTTTCGCAGTTTCGCACCACCTCGAGATGGCAAACCGTCGGAAATGGCAGGCACCTTCATGGATGATGAAAATCAACCGCTTATCACTATGCGCTTGGATTTCCCTCCAGGGTTTCGCAATAAAGTCATTTACCATGAGTATATTCACTACCTCTCCCAACTCGATCAGGTTAATCGCCCTCTATGGTGGCAAGAAGGGATCGCCGAGCTCTATTCAACCGTTGAATTCACGAAAGATCGGCTGGTTTTTGGACGGTGGGATAATAATCATGTCCGAGTGCTCCAAACCGATGGCTTAATCCCACTGCAACAATTCTTCACCGCCGACCAACAATTTATCCATAAAGGAAACAGGATTTACCGATACTACGCGCAAACGTGGACATTTCTGCATTATTGCCTACTTGGAGAAGGCAGAAAATACAGTGAATCCTATAATGAGTTTGTTGACCGGCTGGGGTTGGGCGCGGAAATTGATCCGGCATACAAGGCATCTTTTAAGATCGATTACAAGCAGCTCACGAGAGACTTGCGCCGGCATATTTCAGAAGGCAGTGCCTACGTCACTACGCTCGAACTGAGAGACCTCGATATCGGAGAAATTCAAGAAATGGGAACCCCGTCCGCGGCTCAACTCGATTTCGCCCTTGGTAACCTTCTCTACCAATCGCATCGAGTTGACGATACCCTACCCTACCTGATTCGAGCAAATCAGACCGCTCCCGATTGGCCCCGACCCTATGAAACTCTGGGGCATATCGCCATATATAAAGCGGATGAAGATCTTGCCGAATCTTATTTTTTGGAAGCCGAAGAACACGACTCCACCAATGTTCAAATTTATCATGCGCTTGCCTCGCTTCGAAGTGTTGAATCGGGTGGCGACAAGATCAATTCAATCTCTTTGATGGATCCGGATTTTCTCAAACGGGAAATTTATAGTCGATTGAGGCGGGCTATTAGGCTGAACCCTTTCTATTTTAAATCATATGAATTGCTACTTGATATTTGCATCCATAGTGACAAGAAGATTGGACCCAACACCCTTGAATTTCTACGTCAAGGCAGGTGGATCCGGCCACGCGATTTCGATTATGCATCCAAGATCGCATTGCTGGAAATCCGCTCAAAAAACACGCAAAAAGTTCGCGATGCACTGGCTCCTTTTCTCGATTTAAAGGCTGGAAAGTCACTCAGGGAACAGGCGCTTGTTTTGTTAAAATATAGCGGATTGGAGCCACCAGTGGTCTTCACGGATATTTCCAAGGAGGATTTTGCCGATGCTGAGGCAAAAATTGGTCAACTTTTAATGAAATGCTTACTTCCCAGCTATGAGCAAGCGGTCGGATGGTTTCGAAAATCAGCCGAAAGCGGTTCGTTGTTGGGTCAGACTGTTCTTGGGATGAGCTATTTTCGAGGCCAAGGCGTTCCCCAGGATTCGGTTCGAGGGTTGGAATTGGTGCGGTCGGCCGCCGGCCAGGATTTTATCCGCGCTCAAAGAGTGCTCGGGAAAATATATTATTCCGGCAAAGTGATTGATCAGGATTACGGGGAAGCATTACTCTGGCTGAAGAAGGCAGCCGACCAAGAGGATGCCGAAGCTCAAAATTTGTATGCATGGATGCTCGCAACATGTCCGCAAACTGAAATCCGCAATGGCGCAGAGGCGGTCGTCTATGCTAAAAAGGCTGTTGCCCAGAATGAAAATGCCGTTATCCTTGACACCCTTGCAGCCGCCTATGCTGAATCTGGAGATTTCCGTCGAGCCGTTAATACGCAAAAGAAAGTGATTACCCGGCTAGATCAAGGCACATTCAATCGAGACGAGATTCTCGAGCGCCTGGAACTCTATAAGAACAGAAAACCCTGGCGCGAAGAACCTGATGCCTCTGATCTTTCAAATTCTCAATAAAAGAATCATACCCACAAGAGCCGGTGCTATTTCCAACAAAAAATAGTAAAATAAAGGCTGTCCCAAAAGGGTGATTTTTGCGAGGGGATTTTGAAGAGTGTTCATTTTAGTGGTATTTTCTTTTGGGAGGGGGTGACTTTGCTCTCCTATGACGTTAGGATTCTGGTTTTGGGGTCCGTTTGCCTGGTTTTCTTTGTATGGGCCGACAGTAGGCCTGTGAAAAAGTATTGTCCTTGCTTTTCCGCTCTTTATTTAGGCCGCCGCTTTGGTTTTTAGTTCATCTTGCTGGGCCAGCATCTTGGCCACTTTCCATAGATTGTGCGAGAGGACCGACCAGGCTACGCTGATCGAGCGGTTGGCAAAGCCTTTGCTGCGCAATCGCCCGGCCTGCCAGCGATTCTTCAATACCCCGATCCGCCCTTCGGTGCTGGCCCGGCGCTTTTGCAATTGCCTGAAGTGTGGTTCCTCCATCCGTTTTTTCAACTGCTTCGGATCGCGTGGACAGAGCGCATCGTAGATGCCCTCCTGGGCTAACTGCCGGCGGGCCCGCTGGGAGGCGAATCCCCGGTCCGCGCACATGGCCGCTATGGGTTCGGCTAGGTTGAAGCGGTTCTGTCTTTGCAAACTCTCTTGCATTTGTTCATTTTCGCTTGGCGTCCGGCTGCCGTAGAGTTTCCAGTCCAGCAGGTATCCTTCAACGCTTTCACCCAAAAACAGGGTGTTGCCAAACTCAACCTCTTGGCCCGCTTTGCCTCGCACAATCACCTGCGTATCGGGTTCGTAAACACTCAAAACTTTCTCTGCGTTTTTCACCTGGCGGCCGCCAATGATTCGCTCGTGCGCTTGCTTGATGACCACCGGGATTAGCTCGCTCATGCGCTCCATCCGGGTAAGGATCTGTTGGACCTGTTTTTCGCTGTAATCGCTTTGCTCCCAGCAGGCTTGCAATAATTCCCGGTGACTGCGGGCATGCTCCCCGATCCGTTTGAGCAGCTTTTTCATCTGCCTCAAGATACCCTTGCGTTGCCGCGCGCTGTCCTTTCGCCGCCGGCTGTGGATCATCTGTATGCACAGCCGATTCATCTGCCGAGCCAAGGGCTCCGGTTCGATCGGCATGCGATGGCGCAAACCGGCCTTCTCACGGATCAGCCGGATCGCTTTGAGCAGCGTGCCCGCTACATCCTTGAGCAGCACCCAGTCCGTCGGCCAATGAATGTTGACCTCCAAACAGGTGCCGTCGATCAGGCAAATGGTGGTGTCTATCGGCTTGTCCAATCCCACCACCTGCCGGGCCAGATCGGCATCGCTCACAACCTCAGTCAAGGTCCGGTGCAAGGCCCTCAACTGCTCTTCGCTGAAAAACTTCGAGGCCCGTTCCAGGGTGCTCTTGGAGATGCCCCTTATGCCGTCGATATGGCGGACACGACAAAAGTCAGCCAACAGATCGCTGCTGCCCAGAGCCCTCGACAAATGCCGAAACGAAATCCCACCGAGTAGATAACGCAGCGTTTCCATACGCAACGCCTTGAGGGCAAAATTAGCCCGCTTTTGCCGGACCTTTACACTCATTGGCTGGCCTCTTTCCAAGGCCAGATCAACGCCCTGCGATTCCACCTCCGAATCGATCAGCAGCCGGTCGATACGCTCGATGGTGGCGCGAAAGTTATCGTAATCGAGGCAACGGTCGACCACAGTTAAAGCTGGACGCAGGAGGCATTGGATGGCTATATTTTTCATAGAAAGGGCTATATTGATTTTCGCTAACGCAATTATAGAACCCTTTTTTAGCCGGAGCGAGCAAAAAAATGCTCTTTCCGGCTATTTTTATAAACGTCATCCAGTTGACTACAAAATCTTTATATTTTTGGGACAGCCTCTATTTAGGCCGCCGCTTTGGTTTTTAGTTCATCTTGCTGGGCCAGCATCTTGGCCACTTTCCATAGATTGTGCGAGAGGACCGACCAGGCTACGCTGATCGAGCGGTTGGCAAAGCCTTTGCTGCGCAATCGCCCGGCCTGCCAGCGATTCTTCAATACCCCGATCCGCCCTTCGGTGCTGGCCCGGCGCTTTTGCAATTGCCTGAAGTGTGGTTCCTCCATCCGTTTTTTCAACTGCTTCGGATCGCGTGGACAGAGCGCATCGTAGATGCCCTCCTGGGCTAACTGCCGGCGGGCCCGCTGGGAGGCGAATCCCCGGTCCGCGCACATGGCCGCTATGGGTTCGGCTAGGTTGAAGCGGTTCTGTCTTTGCAAACTCTCTTGCATTTGTTCATTTTCGCTTGGCGTCCGGCTGCCGTAGAGTTTCCAGTCCAGCAGGTATTCTTCAACGCTTTCACCCAAAAACAGGGTGTTGCCAAACTCAACCTCTTGGCCCGCTTTGCCTCGCACAATCACCTGCGCATCGGGTTCGTAAACACTCAAAACTTTCTCTGCGTTTTTCACCTGGCGGCCGCCAATGATTCGCTCGTGCGCTTGCTTGATGACCACCGGGATTAGCTCGCTCATGCGCTCCATCCGGGTAAAGATCTGTTGGACCTGTTTTTCGCTGTAATCGCTTTGCTCCCAGCAGGCTTGCAATAATTCCCGGTGACTGCGGGCATGCTCCCCGATCCGTTTGAGCAGCTTTTTCATCTGCCTCAAGATACCCTTGCGTTGCCGCGCGCTGTCCTTTCGCCGCCGGCTGTGGGTCATCTGTATGCACAGCCGATTCATCTGCCGAGCCAAGGGCTCCGGTTCGATCGGCATGCGATGGCGCAAACCGGCCTTCTCACGGATCAGCCGGATCGCTTTGAGCAGCGTGCCCGCTACATCCTTGAGCAGCACCCAGTCCGTCGGCCAATGAATGTTGACCTCCAAACAGGTGCCGTCGATCAGGCAAATGGTGGTGTCTATCGGCTTGTCCAATCCCACCACCTGCCGGGCCAGATCGGCATCGCCCACAACCTCAGTCAAGGTCCGGTGCAAGGCCCTCAACTGCTCTTCGCTGAAAAACTTCGAGGCCCGTTCCAGGGTGCTCTTGGAGATGCCCCTTATGCCGTCGATATGGCGGACACGACAAAAGTCAGCCAACAGATCGCTGCTGCCCAGAGCCCTCGACAAATGCCGAAACGAAATCCCACCGAGCAGATAACGCAGCGTTTCCATACGCAACGCCTTGAGGGCAAAATTAGCCCGCTTTTGCCGGGCCTTTACACTCATTGGCTGGCCTCTTTCCAAGGCCAGATCAACGCCCTGCGATTCCACCTCCGAATCGATCAGCAGCCGGTCGATACGCTCGATGGTGGCGCGAAAGTTATCGTAATCGAGGCAACGGTCGACCACAGTTAAAGCTGGACGCAGGAGGCATTGGATGGCTATATTTTTCATAGAAAGGGCTATATTGATTTTCGCTAACGCAATTATAGAACCCTTTTTTAGCCGGATCGAGCAAAAAAATGCTCTTTCCGGCTATTTTTATAAACGTCATCCAGTTGACTACAAAATCTTTATATTTTTGGGACAGCCTCTAGGTAGAGGCTGTCCCAAAAACCCGAATTTTGCGAATTGAGATATTCGACTCCGAACTGTAAGGGAACGTAAGTCATTCAATTCCGTCAAAAACGCTGTATAAGGCCTCTATTCGTTATAAATATAATCGCGTCAGACAGAGGTCTATGGTAGAATTGTATTTGAATATGCAAAACAAGAGAAAGGCTGACGGTGTTATAGACATCGAAATTGCCCAAAATCCCCTAAAAACGGTCTTTATGACAGCTTTATAAACAAGTTAACTTACTTTAAAACAAATGGTTATAACTTTGGGACAGCCTCTAGTTACCCACGCAAATGCGAAAGTATCTTTTACATCTACCTACAAATCATCAAAAAATACCTGATTAATTCAGGTAAAATTGGGATTTTGAATCGTTCAGGCCTATTTAATAGCGTAACCGGAAGCCTCCATTGATCATCCGCGGATGGCTGATAGAGGTGAGGCCATTGGAAGCTATCCCGGTTGTAAAGTTTTCATTGAGAAGATTTTCAATACCAAGAAATATCTCGATATTGTCATTAAGGCTGATTGTGCTGGACCAATCCACAACAATGTAGTCACCAAGTTCTAACGTGTTAGTGTCGTTTTCGTACTGCGCGCTGGTGTAGCGCACCTGCCAAACCTGCAACCAATTCTTAACCGGCTCCCAATTAAGCGAAAAAGCGAATTCGTGAGCAGGTGTTTGAGCCAGACGATTCCCTTTCAGTACCGGCTGGTCCTGGTTTTCGCTAATGCGGGCATCGCTGTATAAATAACTCAGGGCAATATGGAAACGGTCGCCAAAATCAAAGCCAGCCTCGACCTCGAAACCCTCCACTTCAACACGATCAAGATTTCGGCGCTGCCTGCAAGAACCACCGTTAGGTACGAACCCGCATGGCGCAATATTGCCAGGACCTTGAGCCAATGTCACATTGGCGACCGCGTCATTTAGATGATTTCGAAAATAAGTGATACTAAGGTCAACCGCATCGCCCGGTCTCCATTCGACGGTTATTTCACCTCCGTAAAGGCGTTCGGGATCAAGTTCGGGGTTCGATTCGGTGATATCCGAACGTACCCGGAATGGCCTGTAAAGCTCGTTCAAGGTGGGAGCCCGGAATCCGGTGTATAATAGACCGCGCAGGCGGAAGTTCTCTTTTATATTGTAATTCATGCCCAATCGAACATTTCCGACCCATTCCTCACGTTCCTCGAATCGATCATTTCTAATCATCTCGCTCGTACTTAAATCGACGCGCTGGCGGAGCCCTTCATAGCTGCGCCAATAATCCCCGCGAAGGCCAAAGATGAGATGAAGGTTTTCTGAAACCGTCCAACGGTCTTCGGCAAAAATACCGATCAAGGTTTGGGCGCCACCCGCCTTACGCTGGAGGTTGAAGGATTCTCCGTTAAAGAAAAATTGTTCATGGGTGGCACCCTCGACCCGGCGCGCATCTGCCCCTAAGAGCAAGTGATGTTGATCACCCATAGCGCGATTCATGACAAAGCTGCCACCCCAGGCATCGGCGGGAACATCGAACTGGTCAAGCGCTGGCCGCTCACTGTCGCGGTCTTCTATGGCGGACGAAAATGTGCTGTTGAAATCCCGCTGTTGGTAGTAGAATTGCAAAAGCCAGCTTGCTTCACCACTTTCATCGATATGGGAGAGGCTGGCGTTCGCATTGTACCCCTTTGTGCCGTTGCCGGTTAATGGAGTTCCGTTGCCCCGTTCCTCTTCGAAATAAGAAGTCCGTAAGGTGAACGTTTTTTTGCTGTCGATACGCACACGCACACCGCCTTCGAACAATTCGGTTTCGGAAAAAGCATTTTCATCAATCGACCCGCGCTGGTCTTCCCTCAGAACGGGGTATCCGTCCGTCATAAAGGTGTGAGCGGTAAAGAAAATATCTGCCATTTTAAGAGACCGCTGCACATTTATGGTAGCATCAATAGTGCCATGACTTCCGCCGATGGCTTCGACAAAAAGTTTGTTCCCGGAGACCTGTGGCGAGAAAATCTGGATCGTGCCTCCGAGGGCGGCATTTCCCCAAACCCCCGCTCCGCCTCCGCGTTGCACTTCGACTCGTTCAATCCCCGCAATCGGCAATCTGTTCCAGAAAACCCAGCCCCCAAAAGGGTCGTTTTGCGGTATTCCGTCGCGCAGCACCAAGGTCCGCCCTGCCCCATTCGGGCCTATATTGCGCAGACTTACCCCTTGCGAGGTAGGATGTGCCACCCGGCTGCTACTGCGACGGAACAGACTGAATCCGGGAACGCTACGCAATACGTCGTCCAGGCGTCGCTGTGGCGCCGAATCGAGGTAATCACGCCCCAGGACTTCGGCCGAAAACGGACTATTATTAATGTAATCATCCGCATAATGTCTTGCCAGAACATTGTACTCAGGCAATGCCGATACTTCGTTACTATCCGATGTATCATCAAGGGATTGAGCCCGGGCGGCCACCGTAATGGCAACAAGTATAAGGCTGGCACAAAGGATGCGCACTTTTCCAGACTGTTGAGAATTGGGCAAAGTTTAGACCAGTGGGATTTTGCGATCAGTTTACTTAATTACTGACTTATGGCAATACCCCACGGCCCTTTGCCTGTGGGAACCGTGGCAATCACCAAATCGCTTTCCGTGTCGATAACGGATACATGGTGCGATGCTCCGTTGGCCGTGTATAGCTTCTTGCCGTCCGTGGTGAGCGCCAAACCCCAAACGCGTTTGCCCACAGGTATGTACTTCAACACCTCAAAGGTCCGAACGGAAATAACGGCCACATGGTTCGCGCTCCCCAGGGCCACATAGACCTTGCCGTTGTCCGGGGTTACAATAACACCCTTCGGTTTGACGAATACGCCATCGATTCGCAGGCTCACAGTTTCGATGACTTTATGCTCCCGCGTATCGACCACCGACACTGTTCCGCCGATTTCGGAAGTCACATAGGCGCGCAATCCGTCGGGACTGAAGGCAGACTCGCGAGGCCGGCTGCCCACCATGAAAGTATGCACTGCCTGCATGGACTGCGTGTCGATGACCGAGATGGTATGGGTGGTTTCGGCGGCCACGTAAACCCAGCGTCCGTCCGGGCTGACGGCCACCCCTTCGGGTTCGATACCCACGGGTATGGTGGCAAGGATTTCCCCACTATGGCTATCGAGGACAGTTGCCGTATTGGCGTCTTCGTTAGAGATATAGAGGCGTGAACCGTCCGGGCTGACAGAAAATGTTTCAGGATCACTCCCACAGGCGAACTTTTTGACGACCTGCCGGGTTGCCGTATCAAAGACGCCAATCGCATCTTCACGGCCTAAAGCGAGATACAAAAATTTTCCATCCGGGCTTAACCCGAGACCTCTCGGGCGCTTACCTACGGCAATAGTGGCAACAACACTATCGGTGGTAGTCTCGATAATGGTGATGGTGTCGTCATATTCATTAGTCACATAAGCCAAAGAACCACCGTGCGACGCTACCTGAAAGAGCCCTAAACAGAGGGTCAAATATATGAGTTGCATAAAATTTTTATGGATTGATGTGGTCTTGAACATTAAAAAATTGCGTACAATTGCCCAAAGTGGGGTCCGCACTATTTCAATATGGTTTCAGTTTACCAGGGTTATCTTCCTCGGATTCTCACATTTTGTCAAAGGGATCGGCATGCCCATACAACTTGATCCCGTGAACGGGCGCCATAACCTCAAAGATATCCAATGGCCTCTCGACTGGGGTCTTGCGCGGCGTCACCAGGTAAAGCGGTTGGGAAAGTTGATGATTCCTGGAATTGAACGTCAACGCTATGCCTTTATGACCGTCAAAGGATGTTTGATCTTCTAAATATGCAACGAGCGAATGACCATCCGTCTTCCCCGTCCGGATGATCGCTTCGGTAATCAGCTTAACCGCCGACCAGTTCGCCCAGGCCAATGTTTCCATCGATTTTTCGAATTGTTTCGTAAAACGAGAATTCAACTCCCGCGCGCTGTAGCGAAACAATTCATGATGCCATGCTGTCGGCCAAATACTTCCGGTGGCCGTGTGGAGGGGAGACTTCCACCATCTCTCGATATCCAGAGTGGCCCCGGCAAGTTGCAGCGGCAAAGGCATTTCGTTAAACTTTTCCAGAAAACGGTGTAAAACACCTCCCTGTAGGCAGAGAAAAAGAACCTCCGGCTTCTTTTCACCAATCGAGTTCAGCACAGATTTGAAATCAATATTCATACTATGGGCAGGGATCTCCAAAGCGCCTACCAGTGTGCCGTGGGCAGACTTGAGGTAGCTTCCCGCAACCGCCATGGCCGAGCGACTGGCCTCGCTTGAATCATTCAGCAGAAACCAGTTGTTCAAAGACTTTTCTTCCAGCAGCCATTCGCCGACAACTTGCAAATACATGTTTTCGCTGGGCACGGTATGAAAACTGAACCGCTGAAAATGGAATTCACGTAGCGCATTCGATGGTGACGCACAGTTGAAAAAGGGTGTTTCCAATTCTTGGGTTAAAGCGCCGATTTCGATCGTCGAGTCTGTATCGAGATTGCCGATCAAGGTTACGACATGGCGATTTTCAATCCATTGACGAGCCCGTGCGACCGCATCCTCCGCGCTATCGGTTTCTTCGCTGAGAAGGATGAACTTTTTCCCGAATAAACCGGCCAGGACATTAGATTCATCGAGCGCCAATAGCGCCCCCATCTTTTCCGCGGATAGTGATCCCGCCTGACTGTTGCCACGCGATGTCAGGAATCCGATAGGAATTGCCGCCGCCGTATCAGCCCCTCTTGCGCCTCTTCCCAAAGAGGCAAGTAATCCCGCGCCAATAGCATGAAGAAAACCCCGGCGTGAGCAAGTCTGTCGCGCATCCATCATTAAGCCGCCCAGAGTTTCACCGTAAAACTCAAAAAACAAACCTTAAGAGTCACCTTCCGGATCGGGTTGATTCTCGTCTGAGGGGTCGGTGTTAGTGAATAGTTTCTGTATCCATTCCTCCGCGGGCACCCACACTTCGTCGCCAAATTCACCAAGTTCGTCGGGACGTCCAGTGGGAAGGACTTTATCACTTCTGGCCCGCACATAGTAATATATATCTGCAATTTGATCATCGTCCAACAAGACCTTCCAGGATTGCATTCCTTTTTCCAGACGACCTTCGCGAACCGCGGTGATGAATTCATCATAGGACAGGACATCTATGGAACGGCGCAGATTGGGGGCCAGATTACTGCCTAATGCGTCCATCCCGTGGCAGCGGAAACAATAAACGTGAAACCATTTCCAGCCGTTGTAGATTCGGCCATAGACCTCATCCTGGGTGGGTATTGCCACGTTTGCGGCAGAATCTTCGGGTTCGGCCAAGGTGCCGAGTGTGCCCAGAATCAGAAACAACAAGAGCCCCATCAGGAATATTTTTCGCTTCCGATTCTTTACTTTAGTCATAAAAAGCTGCAACTCCGCACTGGTGATTTGGCGGTTAATTTTTATTCGTTAATTCGCCGATTCAATGGGCAGGAGTGGAACCCCATATTCTGCGAGTATCTTTTTAATTTCAGCATGTTTGCGTTCAAGAGCGGCCTCCAGGCGAGACTTCAATTCTTTCTCTCCATGCCGGACCCCCATACAGATATCAAAGGCAAACGGCAAATCGTCGACTCCGGACGGAATGGGAACCAGTAACAGTGGCACGGTCTGGCGGGCCGCATAATAACCCGCCAGCGGACCCCACACGATAGCCATATCAACCTCGCCTGAAACCACCGCCTCGATAATCTTTCCGGGGGGATTTTCTTCGGTGTAAAAAGTATTA
This sequence comes from Opitutales bacterium, assembly GCA_965226205.1. GTDB lineage: Bacteria > Verrucomicrobiota > Verrucomicrobiia > Opitutales > UBA2987 > JAJFLU01. The sequence goes on from CBDDCJ010000025.1 coordinate 29,568, forward strand.
AATCCGACAACCATTTCCACGATTCCGCGCCGGCCCAATTCGTGAACAGGCGGAGGATTCATATAATCGTTGCCGAGAAGGTGAACACCGATTTTAAGTTCCTTCAAGATCGGATCATCCAGTGACTTGATGGAATATCCGCTGCTTTCGGGATAAACAAATACATAGGTCGACCGGTAATAGGGGCGAGTCAAACTGACCAAATCATACCCTTTGGGCACGCCCAGGACAATATCGGCGCGGGCTTCATTTAGCGTTGCTTTCAATGTGTTGCGGATAAATCCCCGTCTTTGCCCCCACCAGGTGTATTGCACACTAGCGCCCATATCCTTTGCGATTAATTCAGCTATCTTGTTTTCGAATCCTCCAAGATCACGATGGGAAAGGGGCATGTTATTCGGATCGGAGGCTACCCTGAGAGGTTCGTAATCTTCCGCCGCCAGTCCGGCTGGAATGACAATGAACACCACCGAAACCAAAACCAGGCGGATGATCCGACGGAAATAACGGTACATGATAACAATTATCCGTTGTTCGACAGAACCATTGGCCTGTGCTTCGACAAAGTCAACGCAACGCAAAAACGGTCAACACTCCACCCAGGTTGCTGATATCGCTGACATCGCCAAATGCGCCCAAAGCGCCTAGTCCGGCGGTGGGATCTTCCGCCCCAATGCCGGCGGCTGCGCCAATGCCGGCCCATCCTCCAATTCCTGAAAGTATGGCTACATATTGTCTGCCGTCTGGACCCTGATAAGTCATGGGAGCGCCGATAATGCCTGAAGGAGTTTTAAACTTCCACAGAACTATACCGGTGTTAGCGTCCACCCCCTTCAACCATCCTTCCATGGTGCCGTAGAAGACGACATCTCCGCCCGTGGCCAGAGCGCCGCCATAAGCCGCCAGATTCTCCTTGATGCCCCAGACTTTCTTGCCCTTGGCGGCGTCCCAGGCCAGAAACTCGCCCCGGTTGCCTCCCGGGCCGGGCATCATCCGCACAATGGCTCCCACATAGGGCTGGCCGGCCTGGTATTTTACTTCAACTCCTTCATAATCCATCTTGATGTTATTGGTTGGCACGTAAAATAGACCCGTGCGTGGGGAGTAGGCGGCAGGTTGCTGATCCTTGCCTCCAATGGCGGCCGGGGCGATGTTTTTGGTGTTGCGCTTGGCGGTGGTGCGTTTTGTGGGATCTTCAATGGGCCGGCCCGTCTCCAGATCGATCCCTTTGGCCCAATTGACGAAGACAAAGGGTTCTGCCACCAGGAGCTCGCCCGTCATGCGGTCCATTGTGTAGCCGAATCCATTGCGATCAAAGTTTACCAGGACTTTGCGCAACTCGCCCCCTATTTTCAGGTCAACGAGTATGTTTTCATTGACGCCATCATAATCCCAGGCGTCGTGCGGAGTTTTCTGGTAGGCCCATTTGGCTATTCCTGTGTCTGGATTGCGGGCAAAAATAGACATCGACCACTTGTTGTCGCCGGGGCGCTGGTCCGGATTCCAGGCTCCGGGATTGCCGGTTCCATAGTAGAGTAAATCCAGTTCCGGGTCATAAGTGTACCAGCCCCAGGTGGTGCCGCCTCCCCGTTTCCACTCATCGCCCTTCCAGGTTTCCATCGATCCAGGATACCCGACCTCATCTTCCGGTCCGGTGCTGTACATGCGCCAGATCTGTTTTCCGGTTCGAACATCATTGGCGGTCAAAAATCCGCGCACCCCGAACTCACCGCCGCTGATCCCCGTAATAACTTTGTCTTTAATCACCAGTGGCGCCGCCGTCAGGGTCTCGCCGCGGCGATAATCTCCCTGCTTGACTTTCCAGATTTGGCGGCCCGTGGCGGCATCCAAAGCAACGACATGAGTATCCAATTGGGAAAGGAATATTCTACCCTCGGCATAGGCGACACCTCTGTTAACCGTATCGCAACAGGCGACCGGAATGACGGCTTCGTCCTGAATCGGAGTGTATTTCCACTTGATGGGGGCACCTTCTCTGGTCAAGTCCAGGGCATAAACTATATTGGGAAACGGAGTATGCACATACATGGTATTGCCCACCACCAAAGGAGACCCTTCATGCCCGCGTAAGACGCCGGTGGAAAAAGTCCAGGCGACAGTCAAATCGCCTACATTCCCGGTGTTGATCTGATCCAGTGAACTATACCGAGTGCCGGCATAATTCTTTGCTGGAATCACCCATTGGGTGTCATCTTTCTGTAGTTGGAGGAGTTCATCATTGGAAAAAACCAACTGCGATGAAACCCCTATAAGCAACGTAAGCGTAATTATAATAACCTTCATTCTCTATGTTTCCCTTTCGTTTTAGTACCGGCACTAAAATTTCCCTTAGGTTGATAAAAGAAATTATTGTGCCTAGCTTAAATCTGGGTAAAAACAATTATGTCCAGGACCCCGGACTGTCAAGAAATTCTAAATCGTTAACCATCCGATTGCGGATTTGAGTCTTAAAAATGATGATTGTTATGAGAAATATATTCAGGATTTATGGAACGGCTTTCCTGCTCGGTGTAATTTGGGCCTCGACGCTTCAGGGCGAACTCCGGCTTCCGGCCCTCATTACGGACCATATGGTTTTGCAAAGAGGAAAACCCATCCACCTCCGGGGATGGGCGGAACCCGGCGAAAAGATAACGGTGGGTATAGCTGAAAACCGAGATGACGCCGTTGCCGATGGTTTCGGCCGCTGGAGCGCAACGCTCCCTGCAATGGATGCGGGCGGACCTTATGAACTCGAGATTGTTGGGCGGAATGAGGAGATTACTCGAAATGACGTTTTGGTGGGCGATGTCTGGGTTGGTTCGGGGCAGTCAAACATGTATTGGAAATTGCGGCAGTCAGAGGATGGAGCCACTGCCATAGCCAACTCCGATATTCCCGGGTTGCGATTGTTTTCCGTGGACAAAAATGCGTCTCGTTACCCCGTCGGGGATGTGGTGGGACATTGGAGTCGTTCAAATCCCGAGACAACTCCCGAATTTTCGGCGGTCGCATTTTACTTTGGTCGCGAAATTCACCTCGAAATAGGTGTTCCAGTGGGTTTAATCCATAGTTCTTGGGGGGGGACCAGGGTCGAACCGTGGACGCCGCCATCGGCCTATCCAGAAGGCGAAGCACGGGATGGCTTTCTTTCCCCGATCGATGAAGGCATAGGTGTTTATGAGGAATTAATGCATGCCTACGGAAGCGTCATGTTAAAATGGGAAAAGGAAAGGGCCCACGCCCTAATTGAAGGAAACCAACCGCCGGCGCAACCAGGGAGACCAACCCTGCGAAGAGTTAATACTCATCTTTACAATGGCATGATCCACCCTCTAATCCCATTTCCCATAAGTGGAGCGATCTGGTATCAGGGAGAGGCCAATCGAAACGACAGGCTGGCCTACGCGGAGAAATTTCAAGCGCTCATTCGCGGTTGGCGAAATGTTTGGAAGCAGGGAAATTTCCCATTCTATTTCGTGCAGCTCGCTCCATTTAATTATTCACAAATTCCGCGTGTGAATACTCCCAGTCCTTTGACTTTGCCATTAATTTGGGAGGCGCAAGAAAGCGCCCTCGCACTTCCCAATACGGGCATGGTGACCATTACCGATGTCGGAAACCTGGATAACATTCACCCCGTCAACAAGGAGACGGTGGGGCATCGCCTGAGTCAACTTGCCTTGGCCAAAACCTATGGCAGGGCCGGTCTTGTTATCTATGGCCCCCGTTACAAATCTCATCGCGTGGAAGAAGGCCGGATGCGCATTCTCTTTGAGGAAACAGGCGGGGGTTTAGAATCAAGAGACGTGGAAGAACTCAGCTGGTTTGAAATTGCGGGCCCGGATCGGCGGTTTTACCCCGCAAATGCAAAGATCGATGGCAATGAAGTTGTCGTGATGAGCGAAAAAGTCGAATCCCCGGTGGCGGTGCGATTCGGATTCCACGAGTCGGCAGAACCGAATTTTGTCAACCGTGAAGGCCTTCCCACGGTCCCGTTTCGAACCGATAATTGGGAGATTCCTCAAAAATAATAATGAGGAAGATAAATCCGTAAGTCAGGAAAAAGAAAAAAGGGCCAGGGCGTGTCTCAAGACCCCTATTCCTCTTTTTTTTCTTCGCTGGTTTCGTCGATTGCGGGTTCTTCAACGGATTCCACCTCGGCTGGTTGGGAAGTGCGCTCCGCGTGCAAGTAGGCCGGGGCTTGTTTGTTTTGACCGATAAAACCGGTCAGGCGAACTTCGATGGAGCCCAGTTTTTCAATCCCGAGACCGTGGCGCAACGAATTTTTGACGCGGTTTTGCAAAGCGAGAGAGACTTCACTTAAATTGCTTCCGGCCACCATTTTGATGCGCAATTGAACGTTTAAGCGCCCCCCGCGGGTTTGGATGCGGGTAACGCATTTGGCCACTTCGCTTATGTCATCGGTGGCGCTTTGGGCCAGCTCGTTGATGGCGCTGCGGGAAACTTTTACCTGCCCGTCCGGATTGTCGAAAGCGACAATGGCGGCAGGCTGGTGGCGTGCCCGCAGCCACATGGCCAGCAATAGCAGCATAGCGCCACCGCCAATCCAGGGATAAGGACCGGTCCAAACGTGGTTGAGGGCGTTCTGGATGGTATCCATCATTGTCGAGTGAGGTTAATTATGACCGGCTGGAATCAATCTGTATTGTGGGCCGCCATGTCGATATCTTCATCCTGCACATCCAGTTTTGAATTATCGGGGGTTTTGACGCCCTCGATCATGATATCGACTTTGGCCACATGTTTATTCGTCATTCTGGAAACCTGGTCCCGCACCGCCCTCTGCACTTCATCGGCTGTTTTGGCCAATTCGTAGCCAAAAGCGAGGATGAGGCGAACGGTTATGAAGTAACTCTCGTTTTCCTCCTCCACATGGATTCCAGAACCGGATTCTTTTTTGATAAAGCTGGATACATCGTCCACAATTCCGCCTCTGCCGACAGCGATAACGCCTTCGACTTCTTTGGCTGCCATGCGGACAATACTTTTAATGACGGAGAGGTTGATTTGAATGGAACCGAGGCCGGAGGGTTCTTCGCTGATGGTGGGAATCTCCTGCACTTCGGATGTTTCAGTCGTTTCTGCTTTTTTTCTGGGCATGATTATTCCTGTCCTTCCTGATTGGAGTTGCTGAATAGATTTTTTGGTGTTCGATTGATAAATTCTTCCACATAGCCGGTGGTGGCGGCTCCCTGGCGAAAAACGGGATCACGGATAACGGCCATAGAAAAGAGAATGGTGGTTTTGATGCCGCGTATAATGTATTCGCTCAAGGCCCGGTACATGCGATCCAGGGTTAGTTCGCGGGTTCTGCCAAATGTGATCACTTTACTCACCAAACTATCATAATACTGCGGGATGGCATAGCCGCCATAAACATGCGAGTCCACCCGCACACCATGTCCCCCGGGCGGATAATAGAGCGAAATTTCGCCAGGATTAGGAGCAAAATCGCGAGATGGATCCTCGGCGCAAATACGGCATTCGACGGCATGTCGGGTAAATTTAACTTCTTTTTGCTCCATGTCGAGCTTCTCTCCGGCGGCCAGGCGTATTTGCTCATTGATCAGGTCTATTCCGGTGACTTCTTCGGTCACCCCGTGTTCGACCTGAATACGGGTATTCATTTCAATAAAATAGAATTTGCCGTTTTTGTCCACCAAGAACTCCACCGTCCCGGCATTTTCATAGTCGCAGGCGAGGGCCACGCGCAGCGCCGCCCGGCCCATGCGCTTTCTTAAATCGTTGCTTAGGAAGGGCGAGGGGGCTTCCTCAATCAGCTTTTGGTGGCGTCTTTGCACGGAGCAATCGCGCTCCCCCAGGTGGATGGTTTTGCCAAAGCGATCGGCCAGGATCTGAAATTCTATATGCCGCGGATTATCAATGTATTTTTCAATATAAACGGCCCCGTTGCCAAAGGCTTTTTCGGCCTCGTTGCTGGCGTTGACAAACTCCCGCGCGAAGGTGATCGCATTATGGGCCAGCCGCATGCCCCGGCCACCGCCGCCCGCCACCGCCTTGATGATAACCGGAAATCCGAGTTTTTTGGCAATTTTGAGGGCTTCCTTGTCGTTTTCAACCGGCCCGTCGCTGCCCGGAATGATGGGAACCCGCGCTTTCTTGACCGTTTCCCGGCCAACCGCCTTGTCCCCCATTTTGCGGATAGTGTCTGATTTGGGGCCGATAAATTTTATATTGCACCCCTCGCATTGCTCCGCGAATTCCGGATTTTCGGCTAAAAACCCGTATCCGGGATGGATGGCGTCCACATCGGCGATTTCAGCCGCGCTGATGATGCGATCGGTTTTTAAATAACTGTCCGCGCTGGGGGCGGGCCCGATGCAGATAGCCCCGTCAGCCAGTTGGACATGCAGGGATTGCTCGTCGGCTTCGGAATAGACGGCAACGGTTTTTATACCTAACTCCTTGCAGGCCCGGATAATACGGAGCGCAATCTCGCCCCGGTTGGCAATTAATATTTTTTGGAACATGGAGGATTTTCAGGTCTTTTCGACCTTGAACATGGGCTGCCCGAATTCGACTGATTGACCACTTTCGACAAGAATTTCAATGATTTTGGCAGGCATTTCAGCCTGAATTTCGTTCATGACTTTCATTGCCTCAATGATGCAGACAATCGATTCCGGCTCCACCTCGGAACCTTCTTCGACAAAGGGAGTGCTTTCCGGAGAAGCGGACCGGTAAAAGGTTCCCACCATGGGGGATTTGATGAAGTCGATATTTTCGGCCGTCTTTTCCTCCTTTTGTTCCAAAGGTTGCGGTTTGGCGGGCGGTTGAGGCGGCGTCACCGCATCCAGGACATGGGGAGGGAACGGGCTCGTCGTGCTCATGGTCACAATCTGCGGAGGGTCGCCCTTGGAGCCCCGGCAAATGCGCAATTTAAATCCCTCCTCCTCGATTTCAAATTCGCTTAGTTCCGAGCTTTTCATGAGATCGATGATTTGTTTGATTTCGTTTAGGTCCAAGCCTTGATTCTCCTTCGGTTTTTCGATGTTTAAAATCTTATAAATAGCTTCAACTTAAATCATAGACGGAAAATAATCAAAGCCATTATTCAATCACTTTACGACGGGTTGCCAGGCCACGGAGATTTTTATAGCCTCCCATATTGCCTATATTGTGAAAAAATCCCACCAAAAACCCAGAAAAGCCTCTTTTTTTAATACAAAATGTTAATCCAAAGATTTATCATTTCCCTTTTTGCTATGGTTTTGATACGGATTTGCAAATGAAAGCAAAGAGAGGCCCTCTTTTCATGAAGAATATCGCCTGTCTGAATTTTCTGGCTGTCACGTTCCCACATATTCGAGCTAGTATCGCCCTCGCCGTGCTGGCATGCATGACCCAAGGTTGCGTTTCGCTGGAAAAAATCGCCATCAATAAAATGGGGGATGCTCTGGCTTCCGGCGGTACGACTTTCACTTCGGACGATGATCCCGAACTGGTGGCCGCAGCCATGCCTTTCAGCCTGAAGTTGATGGAAACGCTACTGGAGCAGGTTCCGGAGCACGCGGGCCTCCTTTACGCCACCGCCAGCGGTTTTACCCAGTACGGATATGCTTTTGTAGAGCAGGAAGCCGATCGTCTTGAGGATACCGATCTGGATGCCGCCTTTACCCTTCGCAGCCGGGCTCAAAAACTCTATCTGCGAGCGCGCAACTACGGCTTGCGGGGCCTGGATGTGAGTATGTCCGGTTTTCAGAACGGTCTGCGTGAGAATCCCCAGCAAATGGTCCAAAGGGCAGCCATTAAGGATGTTCCCTTGCTCTACTGGACGGCCTCGGCCTGGGTCTCCGCCATAGCCATTTCCAAGGAGGCCGATTTGATCGGCGATCTCCCGATAGTCGATGCCCTCATCGACCGAGCCCTGGAATTGGACGATACCTACGATTACGGGGCCATCCACTCCTTTCTCATCACCTATGAGATGACTCGCGGCAAAAATGCGGAAACGCCCGAAATTCGTTCGCGGCGTCACTATAAAAGAGCCGTCGAGCTATCGGACGGACTGCAAGCGGGGCCTCATGTCTCTCTGGCCGTAGCGGTCTCCATTCCCAACCAAAATCGCGCCGAATTCCGGATACTCCTCAACAAGGCTCTCGCTATCGACACCGATCTTCGGCCAGAATGGCGTTTATCCAATCTCATCTTTCAACGCCGGGCGCAATGGCTCCTGGATAGAATCTATCGCTATTTCCTCTAATTTTATCAAAAATCCCGCTTCCACCATGCGATCCATCTGCCGCGCAATCATTTTACTGGCCGTATTCACGTCTTCTATTTATGTGGGCGTAAAAGTGGAGGCTGCGGAGAAAAAACATATCATTAAACTGACCACCATCGCGCCCAAGGGCGGCTCCTTCCACCGTTCGCTGCAACGCATGGGGCAGGCCTGGAGGGAGGTTTCCGGCGGTTCCGTGGAGTTGATAATTTACCCCGGCGGCATCCAGGGAGGAGAGGCCGCCATGGTGGACCGGATGCGCATCAAACAAATTCAGGCCGGTATGCTGACGACGACCGGGTTGAGCGAGATCGAGCCGGCGGTGGCCGGCCTGCAGTTCTTGCCCATGATGTTCAGGAACCTGGCGGAAGTCGATTATGTGAGCGAAAAACTCCGCCCCATGCTGGAAAAGCGGCTGCGGGAAAAAGGTTTCATCGCCCTTTTCTGGGCCGATATTGGCTGGGTGCGTTTCTTTTCCAGGACTCCAGTAACCACCCCGGACGACCTGAGAAAGCTCAAGCTCTTTACCTGGGCCGGAAGCACCGGCACGGCCGACACCTTTCGGGCCGCCGGATTTAAAGTGGTCCCCCTCGAACCGGAGGATATTCTGACCAGCATGCAGACCGGCCTTATCGACGCTGTTCCCGTGCCACCGATGATCGCACTGGGTACACAGATTTACACTCCGGCGCCTTATATGCTCGAACTCAATTGGTCTCCACTGGTGGGCGCGCTCGTAATTTCGAGAAGTGTCTGGGAGGAAATCCCGTTTCACATGCGCATGGAAATGATAAAGTCGACACGGATTGCGGGCGATGAAATCAAGGCCACGGGACGACGGGAAAACGAGGAGTCGGTCACGACAATGGTGGAAAAATGGGGATTGAAAGTGCAAAAAGTAAACCCCGGAATGGAGTCGATATGGAGGCGTGAGGCGGAGAAAGTTTACGAATTCGTCCGCACCAAAATTGTTCCAACCGAGATATTCGATGAAGTCCGCAGGCAGTTAGACGAATACCGGAAAGATCATTAAGATCAAGCATTCCCACCACCGATGAATCCAGAGACCGAGGCGGAGCAACCGGATGAAAAAAGCGGCAGACCGGCATGGCTTAAATTTTTCCATCAAGTCGAAAACCTGCTCGTGACGTTTTCCCTGGCCGGCATGGTTTTGCTGCCCCTGGCGGAAATTGCCCTGCGAAAGTTTTTCCAGCAAAGCATCTCCGGCGTCACTGCGATCGTGCAGCACCTGGTGCTTGTCTCCTCGCTGCTGGGGGCGGCCATCGCGGCGCGGGAAGACCGCCTTCTCTCGATGTCCACCGTGAGCACTTTCCTAAAAGGTCGTTGGAAAACCGGGGCGGATGTCTTCAGCGGTGCCTTTTCCATTTCCATCTGCGCCGGCCTGGCCGCAGCCGGCAGCCAGTATGTTCTCATTTCCAGGGAGGCGGGCAAGATACTTGCTTATGGGGTTCCAGTGTGGGCCATTCAAGCGCTCATGCCCCTTGGGTTTGCCGTCATCGCCTGTCGAATTCTCCGCCATAGCGCCAAATCCTGGAAAGAAGGCCTCCTCATTTTGGTCATTGGCGGGTTTTTAATCGGGCTCGGGATTTATCCTCCCGTTGACCCGGGGAACCTGGTCGTGCCGCTGCTCATGCTTCTGGGGGTAGCCATCATTTTAGGGGCGCCCATTTTTTGCGCATTGGGGGGTGCCGCCCTGATTCTTATTTGGGGTGCCAGCAATCCCATCGCCTCCATTGCCGTTGACCACTACCGTATGGTCTTGAACCCGACCCTGGCGGCCATCCCGCTATTCACCCTGGCCGGATATTTTCTGGCCGAAGGTGGAGCGTCCAGCCGTCTGATCGCGGTATTTCAAGCCCTGGTAGGGCAAATTAAAGGGGGTCCCGTTATCGTGACCGCTCTGGTTTGCGCATTTTTTACCTCATTTACGGGTGCGTCCGGAGTAACCATTCTGGCCCTCGGGGGGCTCCTCATGCCGGTGCTCATTTCAGCCCGCTACAGTGAAAAGGACGCCCTCGGGCTGCTTACTTCGGCGGGGTCGCTGGGGCTGTTGTTCCCCCCCTGCCTACCCCTCATCCTATATGCCGTGGTGGCCACTTCCAACGGGGCCACGGTGACGATTAAAGAAATATTTCTGGGGGGCCTCGGCCCCGGCCTTCTCATACTGGCCCTGACGGCCTGGTGGGGTGTTCAACGGGCCTCCAAAACCGCAAATAAGGACGATATTCCCGCATTCAATATAAAAACGGCAGGGCGGGCCATTTGGGCGGCAAAATGGGAGCTGCTCCTGCCGGTTGTCGCCCTCACCGCGTTATTCGGCGGGTTCGCCACCCCGGTGGAAGCGGCCGCCGTGACCGCCCTCTATGCCTTTGTAGTAGAAACATTCATCTATCGAGACCTCAAATTTTTTCAAGACTCTCCCAGGGTCATGACGGAGTGCGGCCTGCTTGTTGGCGGGGTGCTCCTCATTCTCGGTGTAGCCATGGGTTTCAACAATTACTTGATTGATGCGCGCCTGCCAGATCAAGCGGTTGACTGGGTTGGGCGGACCATCGAGAACCGCTGGATGTTCCTGCTCACCCTGAACTTTTTTCTCCTCCTGGTGGGCTGCGTGATGGATATCTTTTCGGCCACTGTGGTGGTCGTGCCCCTCATAATCCCCATGGGGCTGGCCTTTGGAATCGATCCCATCCATTTGGGCATCATTTTCCTGGCCAACCTGGAACTCGGTTACCTGACCCCCCCGGTGGGTATGAATCTTTTTATTTCTGCCATGCGCTTCAAGAAGTCCCTGCCCTATGTTTACCGGTCCGTTTTTCCCCTGCTTCTGGTGCGGATACCCGGAGTTTTGCTGATCACCTATTGGCCGGCGTTGACCCTCACCCTGCCCGGTTTGCTGAAATAGCCGGGACATCAACACCTACAGATCGCTCTCGGGAATAGGCGGGTCGATTGGAGGATCGAAGCTTTCTTGCTTTTTTTCCACGTTGGGTAGAGGCTGCTGATTGAGCGGACTGCTGAATACATTGACGGGATTGATCTGGAAACGCCACCTGGGTTCCTTCAGGGTACCCCGAAGACGCAGTTCGAGGGCATTTTCGAAGGGCTTGAGGATGGGTCCGAGGATGGCCAAAATGGATTTTTCTCCGTTTTCGAAAAAATGAACCCGCACTTTGAAATCAAGCCCGCCTTCCGGCATGACAATCCCACCGCGAGCCCGGATTAGGGAGCCCGGACCGCTCACGCTCACTTCCGGAAATTGGAGCAGGTTTTCATTCAGAATAAATTCTCCTTCTGCGGTATCGAGCTTGAAGGTGGTAAAATTTAACCCGGTTCCATAGAGGGCGCGCGAGAGACCGCCAAAGAGGTGAACTTTCCCCAAATCCGCCTCTGTTACCTGCAATTTCCCCACTCCCTTGAAACTGTAGAGATCGCCGGGCACGCCGGTAGCGGTAAAATCCATATCAAGAAGGCCGCTGCCAGCCTGCATCCGGGGAGATTTTTTTCCGCCGTTCGCAGTTGGGCTGTCAGGGGGCTGCAACCAACCCAAAGTCTCAAATGCCTTTCTTTGGTCCGCATCTTTCAAGAACAAAACCACATCCAATTTGTTTTGAGATTCAATTTTTTGCCAGGTAAGCCGGCCTCCTCCATCTCCCCCCGCAAATCCAAAACCGACCTGCTCCATCTCAAAACGATTATCTGTGAGATCGGATTGAAAATGAAGATAATCCATGGGATAACCCAGGTAGGATAGAGGCGCGTCGGAAGCTGCCTGCAAATGGATCTTTCTTCGAATCGGCCAGGGCGCCGAGGGATAGTAGAGATTTCCCGTGAGGTGCAATTCCGGCGGCTCGGTTAGATCGAAATCCGCCACTACCGCGGAGACATCTGGCCCCAGCAGGGTGGATAATGGCGCAATATCCAGATGGGTCCTCAGGTCCAATATTTGTGCAACCGCTGCTTTGTCCTGAAAAACCCATATTACGGACCCTCTGGCGCTTCCCTCCGGTCGAACCGCATGGAGGTCATAAATTTCCACAAATCCGGGTAGAGCCCAGCTCTTAAGATCGAAGACCTTAAATTCGGCATTCTTAAAAATCACGTCCCGCCCGTTGTAAGAGCCGAAATAAAATTTCAATCCACTCTCCCTCCAACCAGCCCTGACTTCCAGATCGGCATGGAGGGGGACTTCGCCAAAGGAGATATTTTTCCAGATATTATCCCACCAATCCGGCATGATGGGGTTGAGTAGAATGGGATTGCCTTGACCGGCCAGAAGCAGGCGGTATTCACCCTCTTTTAAATCGATTTCGAGCGAACCGTCCACTCTTTCTCCCGGCTTTTCCAGTGTGTATTCGGTCAGACGAATGAATTTGAGGTCGGCCCTGCCCCTGGCCTTGAACCGAAGGAAATCCACACCACCAAAGGAAAGGGGCCCAAGAGCCAGGCTGAAATCGGCAGCTTCAAATTTGAAATCCGGCCCGAAGGTAGAGGATACCTGCAAGTGAGGCGGAACCGAAAGTGTCAATCGGTCCAGAACGGCAGCTCCATTTCCAAGTCCGGCGAGGTATTTCCTTAATGCTTTGAATAGGTCCGCTTCGGAATCTAGGCTCAAAAAACCGCTTTTTTGCTGAATGTCAATATTGCCCCGCAATCGAATTGGATGGTTTTCAATCAAAGCTTGGGCCGAACCCGCAAGACGGGGAAAAGATAGTTTTAGATCACCGCTAAATGCTTCCACCGCATTGCCTTCGGCCACGATACCGGCGGCTTTAAAAAGAGTAAGCCCGACATGGCCAGCCATCAGTTCGGGAACGGAGCGGGATTGGATGCGAACTGCCAGATCAGTAGCGTGAATGCGGTTCTCCCAATCGAGATCGAGGACTTCCCCTACGATAGGTCGAGTAAATGCCAATTGAGGCAACTCAATGTGGGGAATCTCCAGCCGGAAAGCTCCGCCTCTCCATCCCCGGGGAAATATAAAAGCATCGCTGATTAAATTTAGCTGCGCCTTGGGCCGCTCGCCTTTGTTGAAAGAAAGCACGATCCGGGCGACGGGATTTTCCACCGACCGCACCTTGGACTGCATCTCAATTACCTGTCGGCAAAAGGAAAGATAGCGCTCCAATGGCCGGGGGAGAAATGCAGGTTCCACCAATGGCTCTCCGGGAAGGGTAAATCCAGCCTGGGGCCAAGTTCCGCTGACGTGCGCCCGCAAGCCGGAGAAATGAAAATCAAACCGCTCGACCTCCCAGCTATTGTCGTGGCGGGTGAATCGGCCGTGGATTTTGTTGGCCACGGTTTCACTGACCCCGCTGTAGGAATAAAATGCCGGGCAAACAAGGCGTCCGTTTTGAAGAACGAGAGAATCCACGCTTACCCTTTTGAGAAGGAGCAGGGGTATATCGAGGGCGAGCTGCAAGGAATCGAATTGTCCCAGCAAATCCCCACCCCTTTCCCTGAAAATCTTTAAACGCCGGGCGGTGACACGGCCGAGAAGATCGAAATTCAGTTTTTCCGTTTCCGCATAGAGCCCGTAATCAGCCAGGTTTTCTTGCAGGTCTTTGAGGACAAACTTCGGTATCGGAATATCCTTTCCGGTTATCAAATACCCGCTCACAATGGCCTGGACCAGGGCCAGTAATAACAAAAAAATATTCAGCCCGTAAAGGCAGACGAAGTATAAAATCAGACTTCTTTTCGATATTTTCCGCTTTAAATTAAGAATCATGCCAATGCGGTAAAACAATAAGACGCATTATTCCTCATCCTGGTCGGATTCGGTCTCCTCGATACTATCTGGCAGAGGTTCGGCTGTTGGTGGCCTCCCGCCGGTTTCATCAACAGGCGCGGTTTCCGGTATTGGTTGAGGCGCCACATCCTGCAAACCGGGCACATGCCGGCGGAATGCCAGGGTATAGAGAGCTTCGATCAAGTCCTGGCTCAATTCAAAAATGAGATTATATTCTGGCGACCCACCAATCTGGGTGGTCCCCCCAATGCGATCGGTAAAGTAAAAGTTATAGATTCGCAATTGGTTCTCCGCCCCCCCCGGCAGGCTAATTTTCGATTCGAGAAGGTATTTCCAGGGCAAGACTTTGTCGCCGAGATTGAAGTCGCCGGAGAATTCGGTTTTCAGGTAGGATTTTACTTTGAAGCGGTTCGAATATTCCAAAAGCGTTTGGGCCGCCTTGCGCTCGTTTTCGTCCAGTAGGTCCAAGGCATCGGCAAATCCCATTTCTTTTCCCATTACCGCGATATCTGTGTTGCCTCCGATGTCCCCTCCCGCTTGCCGGTCCAGAACAAAAAGGGTTTCCCCTGATTCCAAATCCCGCAAAGCAATCGACTCAATAAGGGCAGACTTGGGTTGGTTGTGAAATGTGCGGAACCGGAAATGCAGGGCGCGGGCTTGCAAGTGGCGCAAAATTTCTACCGGCACCTGATAAACAAAGGGCTTGGCCTCCATTTTGGCATAAATTAATTCCCCCGATGGATCCAGATCGCCCAGTAAAAGTATCTGCTCCCCATTTGCGTGCAGTGTCACGCGCCTTTGCGGGTCATTGATTCCGAATTGTTCGAGGTCTGCTTCGGAGGGGGCATTTTTGGGAAAGCTGACCGCTTTCATTTCGAGCAGCGCATCCATCAATTCGTTCACCAGAGACGGTTCGGCGGACCAGGCATGCAAAGCTCCGGCATCGTCCTTAATCGGTAATTGCCAGCCGCCGGCCTCAAATTTTTGCAGGTTTACACGTTTTTGGCCCGAGGCGATTTCGATTTCGTTGAGGGAGGCCGGATTAAATTGCACGAATTTTTTCTCGCGTAATGTTTTCTGCGCCCTCAGCAGATTGTCAAATGGCTCTGCCAGAACAGAAAAAACGGTGTCATTATCGGATAATTTGGCAAATCGGCGGGACGGTCCGGAATTGATCGGGATAATATTGCCAAGCAAAAGCGTTTGCCGGCGGTTGTTGCCCTCGATGGACACACGCAGAGAAATAGACGAATCATCCAGACCCTGCCCCTGAAGGTCTGACGGCAGAAAATCGGTAACCCGTATGGCGGTCAGCCGGTTGATGGTGGTTTCCACCAAGACCGGATCGGCCCCGGTTTGGATGGGGGTTAAAAAGTTCCACTTATTATCGTTCTTTTCGATCCTTACGATGGTGTTTCCAGGGCTAACCGCGACCCTCAGAGCCCGCGCCTCGAAAAGTGGAATATGGAAGACTTTCGACTCCCGAAGGTCGGTTAGTTCCAGGGAGATGCTTTCCAGAAGTCCCCGGCTTACTACTAAGACTTCGCTTTGGTCGGGTGAGAGAATGTAAAGCCGTTCGCCGGTACCGGTGGCTTCCCCGATTTTGAGAACGGTTTTTTCTCTCCCCCGGCCTAAAGTGAGAATGGCCCGTGGCTCGTCCAGCCCATAATCGCCAAGGGTCCGACCGGCATTTTCAATTTCGCGGACAGTAAAAGAGGACTCCTTTTCCAAAAACTGGAGCTGGTTGAGAATGCGGCTGACAGCAAAAAAATTGGCTGGCCACTCGATGGGGGCGGCAATGCGCCAATCTTCGCCGTTCTTGCGCAAAATCCAGTGGGCATTGAGGTCCTGACCCTCGATCTCAAGATAATCGCAATTATCAACCAGACCAGCAGACAGGACCGGACCGACGCCCGGCAGGTCGCCAGACGATTCTTTTTCGATAAGGTATATTATTCCAAATAGAACCAGATTGAGAACCAGAAGAAAGAGTGTGAGTTTTAGGCGCATGTGTCTCTGTGCTATTTAATGCCTGCGCATCCACCCGACCACAAATCCCATTACGGCGAGCAGTCCGGGGATGGTTAAAAGCAATAAACCGAGCCGGTTCAATTCCCGCCCGCTGATCACTAGTTGAAATTTCTCGATCGGCCGAGGCGGTATGGCTAACATCCTGTCCCGGCCAAGGCACCAGTTTATGGTATTCAAAAAGAGCATGAAATTTCCTATGGCGCCGATCCGCTGGTTGGCAATGAGATCGGAATTCCCGAAAGCCACCAGGCGCCCCCCAGAAAAGTCGATGCCCAGTTTCGATGACACTTTGCGCTCGGAAACCGCGGCAATGCTGACCGGTCCATTGAGGTCCGTATCGAAATCGTATTTGAGATCCTCGATATCCTCAGCCTGCCGGTAGGATCTCTCCGCCCAACTGTCGGTTGATGAAGCCATTAACGGGACTGTACTCAGCCGCTCGTCCGGGGGTGATCCCAGATCGAGACGCACCGGTCGGGTTATCCCAACCATAATAGGAATGTGGTTTTGTAATAAAATATCGGTGATAGGGTGCTCGGCGAATCTTCGTATGAGCAAATCGCCGTTTGTTTCCTGATAGTCCGGACCGGGGTCAACGATGAGCATGTCATCGGTCAAAATTCCCCATTCGTAAAAAATGTCGTCCAGCCCATGATTGCGCCAAGGATCGATGAGGATTACAAGGCGCCCGGCATTGTCGCCCAGGTAAATTCGCAATTTCTCAACCTCATGCTTCATCACGGGCCCCTGGGGGGAGGCTATGACCACCAGATCGGCATCTTCAGGCACATCCGGCAAAATAGCCAGGTCCAACGTTTGCAGTTCAATATTTCTGTCCTTCAATTGCTGCGCCAACTCGGAAAGCCCTCGCCTGGGATCGACATCGTCCAGGCGCATTTCGCCATGCCCGGCCAGAAAATAGATTTTTTGCCTACGATTTCCAGATACCTCCATAAGTGCCGATGTAAAAGCTTTTTCGCCCTTATAAGCCGAGGGCAGGCCCTCCCTCAGTTCAACAATATCGGTCGGCAGCAATTGCCGGCGCCTGTCGCCCGAAACCACCAGGATGACATTGGGCTGGCTAATTCCGTAAGTGCGCGAAATAACATCCGCTTTTTTGATTTCCTTGTAAATATCGACAAATTCCACCTCGATTTTCCGTTTGCCGTTTATCAGACTGGCGTATTCGTATTCTTTAAGCAATCTGCGCACATATTTGTAGATTTGACGCAACTGCGCTTCGGGGGCGTCTTTCGGGATGGTGACTATGATTTTAGCCACGGCCTCCATTTTCTTAATTTCCGCCACCGTCTCCGGGGAAAGTGTATAGACGCGATGGTGGGAAAGATCGAAACGTGTGAAATGCCTGGCCGCTAAAAAATTCAATCCGGCAATTAAAATGATGCCGAGCAGAATTTGCGCGCACCGGTTGAGGCGTTTGCACCAATTGACGGTCCTGAAATTTTCTGCCCGGAACATTGAATTTTACACTTTGGCCTCCACCATTAAAACGGAAAAGCCCAGTACCAGGGCACAGTTGCTTATATAAAAAAAGAAGGGCCGCGTATCGATGATGCCGAGGCTGAATTCTTCCAGGTGTTTGAAAATCTGGACATAGCTGAGGGTCTCCCCCAGCCAGGGCAGCCAGGCCATAGTTTCTTCCTGTAATTCACGCATACTCACGATGAGGACAAAGAGGATGCAGAAACTGAGCATGGCGGCGACAAACTGGCTGCGGGTCAGACTGCTCGAAAAAATGCCCACCGCAATGAAAAGCAACCCGCTGACAGCGACAAAGGTATAGCCGCCGACCAGCGTTCCACGATCAAGGAGGTTGCGGCTGACGGCGGGTGAATCCAAACCGATGCTGATGATCAAGGGAAAAGAAAGGGTCAGCAGCCACAGCAGACAATAAAACAGATAGGCGGCAAAAAACTTGCTGGCGATGATCTCCAAGGCATTCACCGGTGTGGTCATGAGCGTTTCCAGAGTTCCCTGCCGGCGCTCCTCGGCCACGCCTTTCATGGTCAGCAATGGAACTACGAAAAATACCGGCAGCCAGAAGAGTTGAAAAAACATACTGGCGGGCAAACCGTCCTGAGGCGCCAGGCTGAATTGAAGAAGAATACGCCAATATATCCATCCCATCAGGATTAAAAAGAGCACCCCCGCCGAATAAGTGGACGGAGAGATGAAAAGGGCCCTCAGTTCATGGTGCAAAAGGCAGAAAAAATGTTTCATGGCGTCTTATAGAATTCCCGTTCAGGAGGTGGCGCTTTCGGTAGGTTCGTCATCGCTTTTTGCCGCTGGCATGACTTCTTTCCAACTTCGGCGGGTGGCCGATAAAAAAATATCTTCCAGCTTGGCTTCCACCCGGTTGAAAGCTCGCAGGCGAATGCCTGGTTGTAGTTGAAACTTTTCCAGGATTCGCTCACTGAGGTCTTCGATTTGCGGCGTGGTTAATGTAATTTTGAGAAATCCATCGCCGTCGGGTTTTCCAATCGGCGCCCAGGTCATGCCGGGTTCAATTTCTTTCAGCAATTGACCCAGACCGCCGAGATTGCCTTTTATTTCAATCCGGTAAAGGATCCTGTTGATAAATTCTTTGCGCAAAGATGCGGCACTGCCGGACGCCACGATACGGCCGTGATTGATTATAATCACCCGGTCACAGGATAATTCGACTTCGGCCAAGACGTGGCTCGATATGATTACGGTCATCTTTCCGCGAAACGACTCTATCAAGTCTCTGATAGCAAGAACTTGATGCGGGTCCAGCCCGATAGTAGGTTCGTCCATGATGATGACTTTGGGCTCGGCCAAAATAGCATCGGCAATGCCGACGCGTTGCCGGTAGCCCTTGGATAAGGAGCCGATGATTTTGCGGCTTGTTTTCCGGTTCAAATCGCATAGATCGAGAACTTCTTGCAGCCGGTCCTTCAGTCTTTTGGCAGGGATTTCTTTGAGGCGGCCCCGAAACCGCAGGTATTCCAACACCCGCATGTCCTCGGGCAGGGGATTGTTTTCCGGCATATAGCCGATGAGCCGCTTGACATCGTCGATCCTGGTGGCAACGGACAACCCGCCGATCCGGGCTATGCCCGAAGTGGCCGGAATAATCCCGCACAAGATGCGCATGGTTGTGCTTTTGCCGGCCCCGTTGGGTCCCAAAAAGCCGACCACTTCCCCATGCTCGATATTGAAGGAAACGCCCTCAATGGCGGTGAGGCGGTGGTATCGTTTGGTGAGGTTATGTACCTCGATGCTGTACCCTGCCATATTCAAATATTTTTTTTCCGAAACGACATTTTATTTTAAATTTAGACACTACCAAGGGGTGCATTTGTTCGATAATTTAATTTATTATTGTCTGGCGTAGGCTTCGGCCATACCGAGCAAGGTTATATGGGGGTTGAACTCAATATCGGAGAGCCATGTTTGGGGCAGCATCCCGGCGCTCCCGCCAGTGGCCACGACTTTGACCGGGCCTTCGCCGCGTTCGCCCAATTCCCGCAGGACTCGGTCCAGAAGGGCGCGGATCATGCCTTCGAAACCGACCGCGCAGCCGAGTTTCATGGCCTCGACAGTGGTCTTGCCTATCCCTGCCGAGACCATTAAATCGTTGGGGTCCAGTTCCGGCAGCAAGGCGGTTCGCTCATGCAAGTAACGGGTGATGACGGCCAGCCCCGGAGCGATGATGCCGCCTTCGTACCCCTTGCTCGAGACAATGTCAAAAGTGACTGCCGTGCCCATATCGATGACCACAACGGGCGTGCCGTAAATCTTTTTGCCGGCCACCGCATTGGCCAGGATATCTTGCCCGATTTCACGCACATCGGGAAAATTAAATTCCAATGGGCAATTTTCGCAGGTAATCTGGTAAATGGGTTTGGCCCAACCGGCTTTTGACAGCAGGTCGCGAAATTTCACGGTTGCCTGGGGCACAACGGACCCGAAAGCCAGCCCCTCGACTGCGGAATCCCCGGAGGAATGCTTTTGCAGGATGGGTAATATACCCTTTTGAGGATCCTCCAGCAGTTTTGTGGAGAAGGAATCGTTTTGACTTACGCGCCCTTCGCAAACCAGACCATGCTGGGTATTGGTATTATTAATATTTATGGCCAGAACGCTCATAAGCTACCATGCGTCAGGGTTTCCGCCGCGCCCAGGCTGACATCGCCGGCCCTTAATTTTACCACTTTCCCCTCGTCCGTGCAAAGCCGCAAGGCTCCATCGTCTTCAATCCCGTCGGCTCTACCCCAAAGGATTTCATTTTCTCTGCGGGCCTTTATCCGTTTGCCTTTGAGGCAATCATACCGATCCCAGAGAAGACGAAATTTCGGCACATGGATTCCCCGGCAAAACTCGTTGTAAGCCCTCAGCCCGCAAGCCACCAAGCGGGCTGACAAGGGGTTGATGGGCAATGGCTTCCCTTTGGCCTCGGCCAGGGATGCGGCGCCATCGGCAAGCGCCTCCGGCCAATCCTGGCAGCGGCCATTCACATTCAGCCCCAAGCCGAATATCAGGTCCCGGGTGGAATCGGAGTCGATGCGGGCCTCGGTCAGCATGCCGCCAACTTTCTTCCCGTGGAGCACAAGATCGTTGGGCCACTTGATCATGAGGGGCAACTGGCTAAACTTCTCTATTTCCTGGCATAGATGAATGCCCATCCAAAGCGTGAATAGCTGCATGTCGCGGGGAGACATTCGTGGTCGAAAACCGAGGCTGAGGTAGCAGTTCCCCTCCTCCGGGCTGTGCCAGTTGCGCCCCTGGCGTCCACGACCCTCTCGCTGGCGGGATGAGAACACGGCAAAGGGTGTTTCCCTGCCGTCGGCCAATTGCCTTTCCATCTCGGTGCTCGTGCTGTCGATTTCGGGATAACATAGAAGTTTTACCTGGCATCCCTGGAGGGCAAGATAGGCCCTTAATAAAGGACCGTAAAGCTCGCCAGGTTCTTCCATCAGCCGATAACCGGTATGCCGAACAGCATCAAAGACAAACCCGGACTCTTTCAGCTTTTCCAGCCTGGTCCATACAGCAACCCGTGAAACGCCGAGGGTTTCAGCTATGGAACTGCCGGAGACATAGCCCGGCGAGGCTTTGAGCAGGCTCTGCAAAATGATGGCATCGGACTCTGGCATACAATGAGTATATTGTTCTTAAAAAAAGACGGTTGAAAGCATGATTCTGAATACCTTTTCTGCAACAGCAAATCAAGGTGGGGTAAATTCCGCTAAGCCTGCCATTCAAAACTGATATCCTTCCAGCAACTCTGGTGGACGAGCGCTCCGCAGGATATAAAGTCCAAACCGATGCCAGCCAGGGCCGGAAGCCTTTCCAGGGTGATTCCCCCGCTGGCTTCGGTGAAGGCGCGGTT
The DNA here is from genome assembly GCA_965226205.1 of Opitutales bacterium. GTDB lineage: Bacteria > Verrucomicrobiota > Verrucomicrobiia > Opitutales > UBA2987 > JAJFLU01. The sequence continues at coordinate 51,015 of CBDDCJ010000025.1, forward strand.
CCCGATCAGAGCTTGGCCTTCGGCTAGTTCGTCATTGGAAAAATTGTCCAATAAAACCACGTCGGGTTTTACCGCTAGAACAGTTGGGATTTGGGCCAGGGAATCCACTTCGATTTCCACCAGCAGCCCCGGTGTGCGGCTGCGCGCGTTCTCGACAGCTTGGGCCAGCCGGTTGCCCTCATTGTCTTCCGCTCCGGCCGCCGCCAGGTGATTGTCTTTGAACATTATCCGATCGAACAACCCGATGCGGTGGTTCCATCCGCCCCCGCAGGCCACCGCATACTTTTCCAGAACGCGAAAACCGGGCGTCGTTTTGCGCGTGTCCAAAAGCTTGGTCCGGCACGAGCCGAGGGCCTCCACATACCGGGCGGTCTGGGTAGCCACGCCACTTAAGTGTTGTAGAAAGTTCAGAGCCACCCTTTCTGCCTGCAACAGGATGGAGACCGGGCCCGAAACCGGGCCCAAACAAGTTCCCGCAGCCACTTTCCGGCCATCCTCCGCCAGGGGGCCCCATTGACAGCCGCCGCCATACTCCTTGAAAATGAGAGGCATCAGGGCAAGTCCGCACGGAATCAGAGGAACGCGCGCCGTGAGGGCCGTCCGTCCGGTTTTTCGGGAAGCCAAAGCCTCAGTGGTGGCGTCGCCACGAAAGGAGGGTTGGGTGGCCAGACCGGCCCCCGCCAGGTCTTCCTTCTTGGCCAGGAGGATAAGCTGGCGCAAATAACTTTCATCCAAATCTTTCCAGCCGATCCGTTGACAGCAGGATTTGCCGGCCCGTGGAATTCTCTGTGTTTCAATCGGCATAATCGTCTCCAAATCCACTCAAGATAGGCTTAAAAAACAATTTGCCAAGCCGGATTTTTCCGCCCATAGGCGGGGGCGGATGGCTCGCATCCTGCAATGCTCCAGCTAGAAAACGATTCCGGATACCTGAAAGAAATCATGGGTTGCGGTTTTAGAAAAACCATGTGGTAATCCTTGATTGGCAGTTCGGTAATAAATATCTACAGTTTGTCCGAAATTAATTACTTAAGCCCTCAGTCACTGATAATCGTAACGGACATCATTTAAATAAATAACCTTATGAAGAAAACTATGAAATACACAATCCTATCCACAAAACTCTCGTTCCTCGGCGTGATCTTGCTGCCGTTGATCTTCTGCCAATTCCAGACCCAGGCGGCAGAAAAATCGAGACCGAGCCCGAACGCCACCGTCACTCAACGTGTTGGGCTGACAGACATTGCTATAAAATATTGCCGGCCAGGCGTAAAGGGGCGGAAGATTTGGGGTAATTTGGTCCCTTACGGAATGAATCCGGGCAATAAATACTCCAAGGGAAAGGATTTTCCCTGGCGTGCCGGAGCCAACGAGAACACAACCATCGAATTATCGCAGGATGTCAAAGTAGAAGGCAAAAGCCTGGCCGCGGGCACTTATGGCCTTCACATGATCCCAGGCAAGGAAGAGTGGGTGATTATCTTCAGCAAAAACCACTCCTCCTGGGGGAGTTATTCCTTTAACGCAGAGGAAGACGCCCTTCGCGTAACCGTAACCCCCGTAACCACGGAGCATAATGAGTGGCTGGCCTACTATTTCAGCGATCTAACGGATAATTCCGCTATCCTCAACCTGCACTGGGAAAAGCTAAAAGTCCCCATAAAAATGCAGGTCTCATCCTCGGCATCAAAGGTAACCTACAGCAAAAGGAGTCGACAATCATATTTCCTATTGGATTTTCAGACGTTGATGTTACGAAACAGCCTTCCTTCCCGTCTGTTCGCCATGAGTATGCTGGCGCGAAGTAAATAGGTTCTAATACCATTGACTTGACCTGGATACCACCCCAATTACATAAGTTCAACAGGATTTAAGGTTTGCTCAGATTAAGTAAGCTAACACCTATTTAGAATTGAGGAAAATCCTCTAAGTCTTTGATAAATAATTATCAAATCTGCCGGGTTAGCTCAGTTGGTAGAGCGACGCATTCGTAATGCGTAGGTCGTCAGTTCAAATCTGACACTCGGCTCCATAATAATCAACGATTTATGACTTATATCGTTATTATTTAAGTCACAAGTAATGACACAAATCATTGATAATTTAGAGGCTGTCCCAAAAATATAAAGATTTTGTAGTCAACTGGATGACGTTTATAAAAATAGCCGGAAAGAGCATTTTTTTGCTCGCTCCGGCTAAAAAAGGGTTCTATAATTGCGTTAGCGAAAATCAATATAGCCCTTTCTATGAAAAATATAGCCATCCAATGCCTCCTGCGTCCAGCTTTAACTGTGGTCGACCGTTGCCTCGATTACGATAACTTTCGCGCCACCATCGAGCGTATCGACCGGCTGCTGATCGATTCGGAGGTGGAATCGCAGGGCGTTGATCTGGCCTTGGAAAGAGGCCAGCCAATGAGTGTAAAGGCCCGGCAAAAGCGGGCTAATTTTGCCCTCAAGGCGTTGCGTATGGAAACGCTGCGTTATCTGCTCGGTGGGATTTCGTTTCGGCATTTGTCGAGGGCTCTGGGCAGCAGCGATCTGTTGGCTGACTTTTGTCGTGTCCGCCATATCGACGGCATAAGGGGCATCTCCAAGAGCACCCTGGAACGGGCCTCGAAGTTTTTCAGCGAAGAGCAGTTGAGGGCCTTGCACCGGACCTTGACTGAGGTTGTGGGCGATGCCGATCTGGCCCGGCAGGTGGTGGGATTGGACAAGCCGATAGACACCACCATTTGCCTGATCGACGGCACCTGTTTGGAGGTCAACATTCATTGGCCGACGGACTGGGTGCTGCTCAAGGATGTAGCGGGCACGCTGCTCAAAGCGATCCGGCTGATCCGTGAGAAGGCCGGTTTGCGCCATCGCATGCCGATCGAACCGGAGCCCTTGGCTCGGCAGATGAATCGGCTGTGCATACAGATGACCCACAGCCGGCGGCGAAAGGACAGCGCGCGGCAACGCAAGGGTATCTTGAGGCAGATGAAAAAGCTGCTCAAACGGATCGGGGAGCATGCCCGCAGTCACCGGGAATTATTGCAAGCCTGCTGGGAGCAAAGCGATTACAGCGAAAAACAGGTCCAACAGATCCTTACCCGGATGGAGCGCATGAGCGAGCTAATCCCGGTGGTCATCAAGCAAGCGCACGAGCGAATCATTGGCGGCCGCCAGGTGAAAAACGCAGAGAAAGTTTTGAGTGTTTACGAACCCGATGCGCAGGTGATTGTGCGAGGCAAAGCGGGCCAAGAGGTTGAGTTTGGCAACACCCTGTTTTTGGGTGAAAGCGTTGAAGGATACCTGCTGGACTGGAAACTCTACGGCAGCCGGACGCCAAGCGAAAATGAACAAATGCAAGAGAGTTTGCAAAGACAGAACCGCTTCAACCTAGCCGAACCCATAGCGGCCATGTGCGCGGACCGGGGATTCGCCTCCCAGCGGGCCCGCCGGCAGTTAGCCCAGGAGGGCATCTACGATGCGCTCTGTCCACGCGATCCGAAGCAGTTGAAAAAACGGATGGAGGAACCACACTTCAGGCAATTGCAAAAGCGCCGGGCCAGCACCGAAGGGCGGATCGGGGTATTGAAGAATCGCTGGCAGGCCGGGCGATTGCGCAGCAAAGGCTTTGCCAACCGCTCGATCAGCGTAGCCTGGTCGGTCCTCTCGCACAATCTATGGAAAGTGGCCAAGATGCTGGCCCAGCAAGATGAACTAAAAACCAAAGCGGCGGCCTAAATAAAGAGCGGAAAAGCAAGGACAATACTTTTTCACAGGCCTACTGTCGGCCCATACAAAGAAAACCAGGCAAACGGACCCCAAAACCAGAATCCTAACGTCATAGGAGAGCAAAGTCACCCCCTCCCAAAAGAAAATACCACTAAAATGAACACTCTTCAAAATCCCCTCGCAAAAATCACCCTTTTGGGACAGCCTCTAATTTAGTCAAATTTGGGCAAAAAAGTGTGATTTTCTGTGATATTTCTATAAGATAACTTTCTATCGAGCACACATTTTGCGGTATATCCCTCAAGTTGGCAGGGAATTTCTTTCAAACAAAAAAGTTTTGGGGGTAGGGGAGATGAAAGCAATTTCTGTGTTTTTCAGTTAATTTCCTCCTACCAACTGAGGTCGAAAGGATTTTTTTCTGATTTTTGGGTTTTTTGGAAAATTTGGTCGATTTTTGGGGTAATTTTGACCTTTGACCCATTAAATTTTGGCAAATTCTCTTTGAGGAGAGGGGATTCTCGTGGAAATTCCAATCTTATCGATTTGGGGATGTTGGCAGAAGCAAATGGAATTTACCTTCCCTCAATCCTCCAGTTCGCACGTTTCCGCAATCTCATCCACAAACTTAGGTTTCAAAAACGACAACACAGATTCCACTTGCTTGATCCTATCTTTGAGCACGGAAAATGAAATATACCGGCACATCTTTGACATCGGAGGATTCAAATTATTGAAAGTGGGGCGATTGACTTCTGAAATAACTTTTTCCCGCCTTTCGGGTGGGGCGACAATGTAAAGCGGGATGTTGAGGTTCGGTTGCATGGCAATGAGGTCGGCCATGCGAAGAAGCCCCGAATAAATCGAAGTCGTGCTCTCGATCTCAAACGCCGAGACAATGGATTTTCCTTTTAACCAAAGGACATCGATAAGTTTGATTGTGCGGTTTGTGGCATCATCAAACTGGATGGGAAGTTCATCGAGAAGTTGGGGAAGATCAGTTAATTTCTTGCCAGCAAAATCCTTATTGCGATCATTATTTGCAACCCAAACATCCAGCCCCATATCATTGCCCAGTTTCAAAAGGAGCCACTGAATTTGGGTATGCTCTGTTGATTTCGAAGTGGGTTCAGCAGCGGTTGGGTCTGGCTCAGAAACTGTGACGACACCCGTTCGTGCCGCAAAGCCCACTGGCTTTCGAAGAAACTTCGCTTTGTCTACAGGTCGGTTAATCGGATTTTCCTTCGCTTCATCAAATGCCTTCCATATCGCCTCACCATTCTGACGTTTCCACTTGGCAGGTGAGCCACGGAAATAAACTCCCCATTTTTGTTTATCTTGAAGGATCGACAGCTTTCCCCACATGGATTTAACAGGAATTGCCGTTGCAGGAGTCAGTGCCAAAACTGGTTTTACTTTCAAGCGAGATGGAAAATCATCGAATTTCCAGATTTTTGTAGTATCTTGAAACGCGTCTGAGGTTACTTCAAGAATGCCAATAAACCGCGATATTCCTGTAATGTAGCAAACAAGATAGTCTCCTTTTTTAATTCGTTGAACTGTTTTCCATCGTTTTTTTCGGAACCCAGTCACATTCCCGCCAGCGTCAAGAAATTCCTGCCAAGTTTGTCCTGTAAAAAGGTCGAGCCAATAGTTTCGTTCGCTTTGTTTAATCATTAACCGAAAAATGAAATAATTCGCTTTTTACCTTTGGGAGAGTCCTTGAGTTAGAAAAAATGTACCCAAATTTAATTCCCTTTATAACTATCACTACTTAATTTAAGAAGAGTTATCATTCCGATTTCGACATGTTTCCACTCAAGAGAAACTGCATCAAGTAGAAAAGTTTCCCCCTTCTTAAGTTTTGCACCGCAAATCAAAATACCCTCTTTAGTTTTGGAATTCTGCCAAAAGGCTACAGAGGCATTGATGCGTCCCTGATACGCAACATCGCGATAAATCCATAATGTTGAGCTTACTCGCCAAATACCGCAATGTTTAAGTACCCGGCGAACCCCCGCGAACCCCCGTATGGTTAAGTGGAGTTTCAAATTTATACGGTAATGCAATGTTTCTGATATCGCTGCGAGAAGGGAGTTTCTCTACTTTAAAATTCATAATTTCCAAAATTAAAGATTATCGATATTTTCGATTCAATTTGTGTTTCAGTTTTATTAGATTTTACTTCAACTTTTCTTCCAGATGGAGTTTTCAAATCAAATTCGTCCAGAGAGGGCGAGCATCATTAGCCAAACCCAATGTGTGAGCAACCAGAAATTCAGCCAAAATACTCCTTATCATATTATTCAAGAGGTCGGAGGATGCCCATTGCCAAAATTTTAGAAGCTTGAATTCCGAGAAGTCCCCATCCCGGCAAGAGAATACCCCATCGCCAATTTTCCTCGATACATTCAAGGCTGGATAACGCCTCGTTTCATTGGATGTATCCATCCCGCAATAATAAAAGCCTTTCAGAATCCAAAAGGCAACGAATTTCGGCCAAATAAATCGGTTCTTATCAATCGCCGACAATCAACGTATTTGGTAATATATTCGAATCTTTCAGCTTTTTGGGTATTTCGTATATTGTTGAATATTATGTATTTATATTGTTTTCTTGTTGACTTTCTGACTAATTCTTTTGATACTTTTTCCCGTTGAAATGAACTAAAAACAATAACAAAAAAAACCTCTGCCCAAGCCAAAGGTATCGAGACTACGGCAAGGACAGAGGCCAAACATAAGGAGATACCAACATAAGGAGATACCCTATGCAGTCACATAAAGTATTAGAAAACTCGGCTGAATCAAGCCGCAATTGCGAAACACCGAAAATCTATGTCGCTTGCCTTGCGTCGTATAACGCAGGCTTTTTACATGGCCGGTGGGTTGATGTCGAACCAAGAACCTGACGAGATAAGCGTTGAAATTCGGGAAATGCTGGCTGACCCGAAAAATCCTTGCCGCAAGCAATACCCGCAAGAAACCTACGAAGAATTCTCAATACATGATTATGAGGGTTTCGGAGAAATTAAGGTCAGCGAATGGCATGACATTGAGGAAATCTCAAAGCTGGCAAATCTGATTGTCGAAAATAACAGTGAAATCGTTTCAGCGGCCTTCGATCATGTAAACGGCGTAGATGATATCGAGGAATTCATTCAGGACAATTTTTGCGGAACTTATCCAAGCTTAGCCCATCTTCGACAGTTCAAAAAGTTAAAGGGCTTATCTAGAGGCTGTCCCAAAAACCCGAATTTTGCGAATTGAAATATTCGACTCCGAACTGTATGGGAACGTAAGTCATTCAATTCCGTCAAAAACGCTGTATAAGGCCTCTTTTCGTTATAAATATAATCGCGTCAGACAGAGGTCTATGGTAGAATTGTATTTGAATATGCAAAACAAGAGAAAGGCTGACGGTGTTATAGACATCGAAATTGCCCAAAATCCTCTAAAAACGGTCTTTATAACAGCTTTATAAACAAGTTAACTCACTGTAAAACAAATGGTTATAACTTTGGGACAGCCTCTATCTATGCGGATTCGGGATTAATTTTTGCCGTTAGTCTGCACTACATTTTGGATGATTTTGGGGCGGGTGGGCAGTTTTAGGCCCATTTTCTTGAGGAGGTCGGCACAGAGTTTTTCCGGTTTGCCTACCAGCCGTAAACGCGCTTCGCGTCCCCCTCGCAGCGGCGCCACCACGTCCATTGAGCGTAGATTTTCCAGTTCGTGCAACACTTGCCGCGCACAGGTGCCGAGGCCTTTGGCCTGCAGCCAGCTTTTCAGGGCGCGCCACATCGCCAGAGCCAGAAAACAGATCAGAATGTGCGCTTGCACACGCTTTTCTTTGTGGTGATAGACCGGCCGCAGCCCCAAGTCGCTTTTGGCGCAACGAAAGGCTGCCTCGGCCTGTGTCAGTTGTATATACCACCGCCACAGCTTTTGTGGGTCTTCCTCCTGGCAGTTGGTTCGCAGCAGATAGGTCCCGTGGGCCAGTTGGGACCAATCGGCTTTGCTCTCGTCTTCGGTGATTTGCAATGCGCAGGCCCGTCCGGCGGCGTCGATTTGCACTTCTACGGTGAATATTTTTTCGGCCAGGGTGTGGCGGCCCAGCCAGCGGCCGATACGGCGTTCAACCGGATCGAGTTTCTGCCCTCGCCGACGCAAACTCAGGTCGATCTGGTCGAGCTTTTTGCGCAAACGCTCTTTTTGCTGGCTCAACATGGCGGCTTCTTTTTGACCCCGCCCCTGGCTGCGGCAAAGCACATATTGCTCGATCTGGGGGCAGACGGGATGTTTCACCAGTTTGACCTCCACCCCCGCCCGCACCTCGCTCCAATCGCCTTGCTCGAGTAGATCGAGGGCAAAGTTTTTGAGCTGGCTCTTGGGCGAGCCCACGATGTAGCGGGCCCCTTTGCCGCGCAGGTATTCGAGGTTGGCCTCGCTCACTATGCCGCGGTCCAGCACCCAGATGCGATCGGCCACCCCGTAATGCGATTCCATCAACTCGACCCTCTCCTGCACCGTGGTCACATCGGCGCGGTTGCCGTCGAAAACCTCATAGGCCAGGGGCAGCCCTTCGGGCGTCACCACCAGTCCAAGACATACCTGCTTGTAATCCGGCCGCTGGTCCCGGCTGTAGCCGCGCTGGGCCTGGGCATTGCCCTCGCACCGGCCCTCAAAATAGGTGCTCGTTATGTCGTATAAAAGAAACTCGAAACGCGTCCCAAACCAGCTTTCGTAGCGTCCTTTAAGATGACTGAACAGTTCCCGGCGCAAGGGCAAGACACGATCCAGTCCGCGATACAAACGGTTGTCATAGACCTCATCCACATCCACCGCCATCAAATCCTCCAGCGCCGTCGAGCCATACCAGCGCTCGGCCAGAGCCAGCTCCGAGGCCTGTTCGCAAAAACGCCCCAGCGCCAGAATCGAGGCCACCTGGGCCCAGCCCACCGACTCCCGGCCCGGCGGCAAATGCTCCTCGAAGAAACGATGCAGCCCCAGCCGCCGCCACAGCGCCAGAGCCACATACACTTTGCCAAATTGACGCACCCGCTCCACCCGTATCCGACCCAGATTCACCTGCGCCCACAACGGAGCCTCCGGTTTATCCTCGGCAAATAAATCCAACTGCTCGGCCCCCGCAGCCTCATCATCGCCATCGAGGAGCCGACCGATCTGCTCCCAACCCAACCGCTCATCCTCATCGAGCCCCGGCTCCTTGCCAATGTGGGCCACGATGCGCTGGCGCGGCCCCTTGGCTGTGCGCACCGACTCCACCAGCGTCCAGTAATCATAATCCTGGCCCTTCTTACGACGACGGTTGCGACGCAAATACATCAACACCGACCCTGCACTACTTCTCCGAAAAGGCAATAGAGTGGTCTGCACTACACGGCATATTCACACCCCAACCCTGACAACCATGCGCCCTACAGCACGAAAAACCCTAAAAATAATCGATTTACCCCCCCCAACTGTCGAACTCAGGTTAGAGGACTTCGCTTACGAGCTTATGGAGGATTCTGGACAGCTTAAGAGCCTATCTCAGTTTCGCAGAAAAATGATGTATCAAGCGTAAGCCTATCTTGACTTACCTGTTATTGCCAATAAATTAACCTGAAGTTTTTTTGTGTTGTTTCCCATCGGATACGCTTAAATGGCTCAAAAGTTTTATAATATTTTATTCTTTCCGTTTGTATATGGTATAATCGCTACTTTCAGTATGGCCAAGCAACCGCCTTCAATTGAAGATTCGGCTTTCGAGCCAGTCAAATATGTCGGTAAAATTCAGACTGACGGACGATTCTTTGATGGCGCCCTGCCTCATGTGGTGGGGGCTCACCACTATCAAGCCTTTAGAACCAATCGAACTCATCCCTCAGAACCGGGGGAAGTTGGCTGGACGTATAACCATCAGCCTTATCTGGTCTATTGGAACGATCAATTTTATTTCCAATATTTAAGCAATGTGTTCGAGGAACACAATCCCCCGGGCCGCACGCTGATCATGACCTCGAAAGACGGGCGCCGATGGACCGACCCGGAAGTAGTCTTTCCGATCTATTCACTGCCCGAGATTGTCATCAAGGGCCAAATCTTCACTCCCGCTGGGACAAAGTCAGTCATGCATCAGCGCATGGGGTTTTACATCGCTCCCAACGGACGGTTGTTGACATTTGCCTTTTACGGCTTCGCCCCAACTACGCATCACTCACCAAATACAGGCAACGGACTGGGCAGGGTTGTTCGTGAGGTATATAAGGACGGCTCATTCGGTCCGGTTTATTTTATTCGTTACAATCGCCACGCCGGATTTAATGAATCCAACACTAATTTCCCATTTTACAAGGCAAGCACCGATAGTGGTTTTGTCGAAGCCTGTGAGGCCATTCTGGAGGATAAATTGATGAGTCTTCAATGGTGGGAAGAAGACCGCGGCAAAGACGGATTTTTTGCCATCAATCCGGGGGATGTCAAAAACGCTTTCGATTTCAAGGTTGATATGACCACCTCCCGAGGCCCCGGCAAAGCATTCTGCTTCTATACGCGTCCCGATGGCGTGGTCGTAGGTCTCTGGAAAAACCAGTGGTCGGGGTTGAGTCCCGATCGTGGAAAAACCTGGATGCCACTGACTAAAAATCACTCACTCTTGGCCATTGGCGCAAAAACATGGGGCCAGCAGACCAAAGACGGACGCTACGCGCTGGTTTTTAATCACAGTCCTGTCCGGGGTAATCGTTTTCCCATGGCGTTGATGACCGGTGAGGATGGGCATGAGTTTGCAACCCTGTTTTGTCTTCAGGGCGAAGTGCCCACCAAAAGATATGAGGGTGGTTATAAAACCTGGGGGTCGCAGTATATTCGCGGAATAATGCCTGGAAACGGCGATCCTCCTGGCAATTTCCTGTGGAATGTTTACAGCATGAACAAAGAGGATATGTGGATCACGCGAACGCCGCTGCCGGTGAGCGCAACCGTAGATCAATACGTCGAAGACGATTTCGAGAAGGCCCATACCGAAGCGGACCTGGACCTGTGGAACCTGTATATGCCCCAATGGGCGCCGATTTCGTTTACCACTTCGCTAGCCAGGCAAGGAAAGCAATCACTGGAATGGCGCGATGCCGATCCCTATGATTATGCGTTGGCGGAAAGGACCTTCCCTGAAAGCCAAAAGGTTATAATTCAATTGCGTCTTCTGGCCGGGCAAACCGGCCACGGGCGGATGGAAATCGACCTGTCCAACAAAAACGGTCTGCGCCCACTTCGCATTATGCTAACGGATGCCGGTAGAGTTCAGGCCGTTAATGGAAATCGAACGATTGACCTGATGTCCTATGAGAGCAACCAATGGCTCTCATTTAAACTCGATGTAAATTGCTTAATAGGCAAGTTCTCGGTAGAAATCGATGGCAGGCCCCTATTGAATAATGCCTCCTTCGCTGAAAAGACGGATGCCATCGAACGAATTGCCTTCCGCACTGGCCAATACCGGCAAATCGTTCCCCCTAACAAGCAGGAAAAGGATCTGCCGAATGCTGATGAACGGGTTAAAGAAGCCGTCTTCAATCTGGATCGGTTGTCGATCCAGCCCCAGTCATGACCGCAAAATAAGTCCTCATCGAGCGCACTAATTTAGAGGCTGTCCCAAAAGGGTGATTTTTGCGAGGGGATTTTGAAGAGTGTTCATTTTAGTGGTATTTTCTTTTGGGAGGGGGTGACTTTGCTCTCCTATGACGTTAGGATTCTGGTTTTGGGGTCCGTTTGCCTGGTTTTCTTTGTATGGGCCGACAGTAGGCCTGTGAAAAAGTATTGTCCTTGCTTTTCCGCTCTTTATTTAGGCCGCCGCTTTGGTTTTTAGTTCATCTTGCTGGGCCAGCATCTTGGCCACTTTCCATAGATTGTGCGAGAGGACCGACCAGGCTACGCTGATCGAGCGGTTGGCAAAGCCTTTGCTGCGCAATCGCCCGGCCTGCCAGCGATTCTTCAATACCCCGATCCGCCCTTCGGTGCTGGCCCGGCGCTTTTGCAATTGCCTGAAGTGTGGTTCCTCCATCCGTTTTTTCAACTGCTTCGGATCGCGTGGACAGAGCGCATCGTAGATGCCCTCCTGGGCTAACTGCCGGCGGGCCCGCTGGGAGGCGAATCCCCGGTCCGCGCACATGGCCGCTATGGGTTCGGCTAGGTTGAAGCGGTTCTGTCTTTGCAAACTCTCTTGCATTTGTTCATTTTCGCTTGGCGTCCGGCTGCCGTAGAGTTTCCAGTCCAGCAGGTATCCTTCAACGCTTTCACCCAAAAACAGGGTGTTGCCAAACTCAACCTCTTGGCCCGCTTTGCCTCGCACAATCACCTGCGCATCGGGTTCGTAAACACTCAAAACTTTCTCTGCGTTTTTCACCTGGCGGCCGCCAATGATTCGCTCGTGCGCTTGCTTGATGACCACCGGGATTAGCTCGCTCATGCGCTCCATCCGGGTAAGGATCTGTTGGACCTGTTTTTCGCTGTAATCGCTTTGCTCCCAGCAGGCTTGCAATAATTCCCGGTGACTGCGGGCATGCTCCCCGATCCGTTTGAGCAGCTTTTTCATCTGCCTCAAGATACCCTTGCGTTGCCGCGCGCTGTCCTTTCGCCGCCGGCTGTGGGTCATCTGTATGCACAGCCGATTCATCTGCCGAGCCAAGGGCTCCGGTTCGATCGGCATGCGATGGCGCAAACCGGCCTTCTCACGGATCAGCCGGATCGCTTTGAGCAGCGTGCCCGCTACATCCTTGAGCAGCACCCAGTCCGTCGGCCAATGAATGTTGACCTCCAAACAGGTGCCGTCGATCAGGCAAATGGTGGTGTCTATCGGCTTGTCCAATCCCACCACCTGCCGGGCCAGATCGGCATCGCCCACAACCTCAGTCAAGGTCCGGTGCAAGGCCCTCAACTGCTCTTCGCTGAAAAACTTCGAGGCCCGTTCCAGGGTGCTCTTGGAGATGCCCCTTATGCCGTCGATATGGCGGACACGACAAAAGTCAGCCAACAGATCGCTGCTGCCCAGAGCCCTCGACAAATGCCGAAACGAAATCCCACCGAGCAGATAACGCAGCGTTTCCATACGCAACGCCTTGAGGGCAAAATTAGCCCGCTTTTGCCGGGCCTTTACACTCATTGGCTGGCCTCTTTCCAAGGCCAGATCAACGCCCTGCGATTCCACCTCCGAATCGATCAGCAGCCGGTCGATACGCTCGATGGTGGCGCGAAAGTTATCGTAATCGAGGCAACGGTCGACCACAGTTAAAGCTGGACGCAGGAGGCATTGGATGGCTATATTTTTCATAGAAAGGGCTATATTGATTTTCGCTAACGCAATTATAGAACCCTTTTTTAGCCGGAGCGAGCAAAAAAATGCTCTTTCCGGCTATTTTTATAAACGTCATCCAGTTGACTACAAAATCTTTATATTTTTGGGACAGCCTCTAATTTATTCATATTACCCTGGTATCGTCGGCCAAATTTTGAGCCCGCATGCTCAATTCCGCCGCTTTAAAGACATGCTCCTGGGACATGGCTTTATCCGTGCGGTTAAGCACATCGAGGATTAATTGGCCAAAAAAGGGAAAGCCGATCTTACCGACGCAGGATATCTCATGTTCCCCATCGCGATCGGTCAGGAAAATGAGATCGCCTTCCGAACTGCGGGCGACATCGGTATATTTTCTAATTTCCATTACGCCTTCCGTTCCGAGAATAAAAGTGCGGCCGTCTCCCCAGGCGTTCTGTCCGTCCGGTGTAAACCAATCCACCCGGCAATAGCAGGAGGCGCCGTTATCGGCGGTCAGGGAGGCTTCCCCAAAGTCTTCCAATCCGGGGGTGTCGGGATTGGCGAAATTCTCCACCCGGGCGGTATTGACGGTCGCATCTTTCGCCCCTGAATAAAATAGAAACTGCTCGAATTGGTGGGAGCCGATATCGGTGAGAATGCCGCCATATTTATTCTTCTCGAAAAACCACTGCGGCCGCTTCCATTTGCTTAGGCGATGGGGAGCCAGCATGAGCGCCTGCAGCACCCGGCCCACTGCGCCGGCGTGAATCAATTCACCGGCATGCCAGGCGCTCTCGTTATGGAGCCTCTCCGAATAGTAAACCATGTGTTTGCGGCCAGTTTCATCCACTTTGCGGCGAGCCGCCTCGAGCTGATCGAGGGTGGTAAAAGGCGATTTGTCGGAAAAATAATCCTTCTCCCCATCCAATACTTTTAATCCGATAGAGCCTCGCTCACAGGGCACTGCGGCGCTGGCCACAAGGTGAATGGATGCGTCTTCCAAAATACGCTCCAGGCAATCGACCGGTTTTGCCTGGGGAAATTTCCGGCAAAAATCGGCGATTTTTTTCTCATCCGGGTCATAAACAAATTTAAGCGATCCCCCGGCCTCGAGAAGTCCCTGCGTCTGACCGAATATATGGCCGTGATCCAGGTATGCGGCAGCAAAACAAAACTCTCCTTCCCGCACCACCCTGGCGGTTTTTCCAGTCGGTGTATAGGTCATGCCACTGTCTTTACTCATAATTTTTCCACATCAACTTGATTATTCCCTATCGCGGTGTCGAGGATTAGCATTTTTTAGGTATTATTTTCATTTTTATTTTCAAACAGACTGCGGGCTGTTTTCCGGTTCCTGAATCAACCGGTTGACTATTGGTGTATTTAAGGAGGTCGGATCAATATCGTTCTCCGAATTGATTTTCTTTTTTTCTGGATATGGTGACCGGCTCCCGGTATTGAGTTTTATATCCACTTTTAACCACTTTTTTATGATTGATCGTCGTTCCTTCATAGTCACGGGGTTGGCCGCCACCGCGATTGCCGCGCATCGCAGGGCTTTTGGCCTGGCCGCCGATGATTCAACTTCGCTCGGCCTGGCCCAGACTCAGGAGAAGGGCGATGTGAGAAACCTGCGCATTACCGATCTGAAGACATTCCTCGTCGATGCCGGCAACGACGAGAACTTCGCCTATGTAAAGGTCTATACCAACCAGGGAATCACCGGCCTGGGTGAAGGCACGCTTTCGGGCAAGGGCAGTGCCATCGCCGCAGCCATTATGGAGCACAAACGCTACCTGATGGGCAAGGATCCGGGGGAAATCGAGCGGCTCTGGCAATCCATGTTTCGCGGTCCGCGCTACCGGGGCGGTCCCGTGCTGATGTCGGCCCTGAGCGCGGTCGAAATCGCCCTGTGGGACATTCTGGGTCAAGCGATTGGTCTGCCCATCTGGCGGCTGCTGGGTGGGAAGGCCCGCGATAAGGTGCGCCTTTATTGCCACGAAGGCTACCTCGAGCGGATCAGTCACCGCAAGAAGCGCCGCCTGAAATCGTTGGAGGAGGAGCTTGAGCTTTGGGTGCGGAAAAAAGAGGAGGGCTGGACCTGCGTCAAGGGCGGCTTTTTTCCCGTTAATTCGCAGGCGGTGGATTTTCGCAAGGCCATCCGTCGGGGTGTGGAACACATGGCGGCGGTGCGGGCGGCGGTGGGTCCCGATTTTGACATCATTGCGGAGATACACGGGAAGGCCAACCCATCTGCCGCCATCGAATTCTGTAACCGTATAGAGGAATTCCATCCCCTCTGGGTGGAGGAGGCGACCCAGTTGGAAAGCGAGGTTATCGAGGAGGCGCGGCAATTGCGCCGGCAAACGCGGGTTCCCCTGGCCACGGGGGAGCGTCTCACCAGCCGTTATGACTTCGTGCCCTTGTGCAGCGAGCGGCTGGTGGATGTGATCATGCCTGATATAGTGCATTGCGGAGGCATTCTGGAGATGAAGAAGATTGCCACTTTGGCCGAATGTTTCCGGGTGGATGTGTCGCCCCACAATCCACAGAGCGAAGTCAGCACCCTGGCCTCCCTGCATGTTTGCATGTGCACGCCCAACTGCACCCTGCTTGAAATCGGCAGCGGGCAGGATCCTTTTTGGAACGATCTGTTTTATGGCGGTTACTTCCGGTATGAAAAGGGTTACGCCTTCGCTCCGGAAAGGCCCGGTCTGGGCGTCGATCTGGACGAGTCCGTGGCGGCCAAATACCCTTATCAGGAGAAGGACTTCGGGGTGCATCATTTTCCCGATGGCTCGGTAACAGATCGTTGAAATTTCAACACTCCAAGTGACTACAACCATGCCGGGAATCATTTTAGACGGTAAGAAATTGGCCAAACAGATCGAAGCGGTTCTGGCCGCGCGGGTTACCCGTTTCAGAGAAGCCTCCGGCGGATCCCGGCCAACCCTGGCGACCATCCTGGTGGGCGACGACCCGGCCTCGGCAACCTACGTGAAAATGAAGGGCGACGCTTGCCGCCGGGTGGGAATGGAATCCCGTAAAATCTTTCTCCGGCAAGAGACGACGACCGGAGAACTACTGGAAGTAATTGATACTTTGGCTCAGGAAAGAAATGTGCACGGTATTTTATTGCAGCACCCGGCGCCGCCGCAAGTTGATGAAAGGCTCTGCTTCGACCGTATTCCCATCGAGAAGGACGTGGACGGCGTTTCTGCCCACGGTTTCGGGCTCATGGCGATGAATGAATCGGTTTTCGGGGCGGCCACCCCGACCGGCATCATGCATCTTTTGAAACACTACAAAATTCCCGTGGCGGGCCTCCATGCCGTTGTGGTGGGGCGCAGTCCGATATTGGGCAAACCTCTAGCCGCGATGCTCTTGAACACCGACGCCACTGTCACCGTATGCCATTCCAAAACAAACGATTTACCCGAAATGGTCCGCCGGGCCGATCTGGTCGTGGGAGCGGTGGGAATTCCGGAATTCATCAAAGCCGATTGGGTAAAGGACCAGGCAATCGTCGTAGATGCCGGTTATAACCCCGGCGGAATCGGCGACATCGAACTAGAGCTATTGAAGGACCGCTGCCGGGCCTACACGCCCGTCCCTGGAGGCGTCGGCCCCATGACCATCGCCACCCTCCTAAAACAAACACTGGAAGCGGCCGAGAAGTCTTTGCAGGCAACCTGAAATAAAGGGGGAATAAAGAACTTTTCACTCCCACTCAATGGTGGCGGGGGGTTTGGAGGATATGTCGAGGACGACCCGGTTGACGCCGTTAGTTTCGTTGACGATGCGGCTCGATATTTTCCTTAATAGCTCTTCCGGGAGGTAATACCAGTCGGCGGTCATCCCGTCGCGTGAGGTGATGGCGCGAATGGCCACGCATTCGTCATAGGTTCGCTGGTCGCCCATTACGCCGACGCTACGCACCGGCAGGAGCACGGCGAAATATTGCCATATCGTGAGGTTGAGACTGGCGTATTTAATTTCGTCCGTGACGATGCGGTCGGCCATGCGCAGGATATCCAGTCGTTCCTTAGTCACTTCACCCAGGCAGCGGACGGCCAAACCCGGTCCGGGGAATGGCTGCCGGTCGATCAGGGAATCATCGATGCCGAGACTACGGCCGATTTTTCTGACTTCGTCTTTGAAAAGCTCGCGCAGAGGTTCGATCAAATCCAGCCGCATATTTTCCACCAGGCCGCCCACGTTATGATGGCTTTTGATGGTGGCCGCTTCATCCGTTAGGGAGCCGCTTTCGATCACATCGGGGTAAAGCGTCCCCTGCACCAGGTAATGAACGTTCTCAATGCGCTGGGCTTCCTTTTCAAATACTTCGATGAAAACGCGCCCGATAATTTTACGTTTTTGCTCGGGATCTGCGACACCGGCAAGTTCGCGCAAAAAACGATCGGCAGCATCTACTTTATGCACATTGAGGCCGAGTTGTTTTGTCGATTGCATGACCTCGGCCGCTTCTCCGGCCCTCAAAAGTCCGTTATCGACAAAGATGCAATAAAGACGTTGGCCTACCGCTTTGTGCACAAGCACGGCGGCGACGGTGGAATCGACCCCGCCGCTGAGCCCACAAATGAGGTTTCCGCTGGTGGCCTTGCGGCGGGTTATTTCCAGGACCTCATCGATAAAATCAGCGGATTTCCAGTCCATCTCCAGTCCGGCCACCTGGTAAAGGAAAGCTGAGAGGATGTCCTTGCCCCGTAGGGTGTGGTGCACCTCGGGATGGAATTGAACGCCATAGATTCTACGCTCCGGGTGGCCGAAGGCGGCGATGGGCGAACCATCCGAGCGGGCCAGGGTTTGAAATTCCGGTGGGGCGGAGGTTACCTTGTCCCCATGGCTCATCCACACTTCCAGAGCTTCATCGATTGAAAAATCGGCAAAAAGACCGGATGGATTTTCAATATTAACGACGGCGGGACCAAATTCCCGCAAGCCATCGTCGGGCAAAGTTTTTTCCATGTTGCCGGATTTCCCGTCCGAGTTCCAACCCCCGATACTGCCGCCGAATTCCACCGCTATCATCTGCATACCGTAGCAAATGCCGAGCACCGGAATATTGCAGCGCAACGCTTCGGGAGCCATCCGGGGAGCGCTCGCAGAGGCCACGGAAGCCGGTCCGCCGGAAAGAATCAACGCTTGGGGCTTTTTTTCCTGAATTTTCTCAAAAGGCGTCGTTCCCGGTATAATTTGGCAATAAACGCCCAATTCCCTGACCGCTCGCGCGATGAGCGGCGTGTATTGGGAACCGAAGTCAAGAATCAGCATTTGGCTATCCATGACTGCGGAAGGACCTACTTGGTGGAATCTTTTCGGTCGATAATGGGATGGATAAACTGTGTTTCCGTATCCCAGGGAAACAAAATCCAGGTATCCTGGCTCACTTCCGTAATGAATGTATCGACGTGATGCCTGCCTTCCGGTTTCACATAGACGGTGGCAAAATGCGCTTTCGGTAGTGATGCGCGAACGACTTGGGCGGTTTTTCCGGTATCCACGAGGTCATCGATGAGCAGCCAACCTTCGCCGTCGCCCTCGATGTCCTTGAGCACTTTTATATCGCCTTGCTGCTGCCATTCATAGCTGCTGACGCAAAAGGTATCGACCAAACGTATCTCCAACTCGCGCGCTATGATGGCTACCGGAACAAGGCCCCCACGGGTGATGGCGATGATCCCTTTCCATTTTGTCGGGCCGATTAATCTCCACGACAAGGCCCGGCAGTCTCTTTGCAGTTGGTCCCAGGAAATGGGAAATGTTTTTATATTGGTTTCGTCGCTGCTCATCTTGAGCGAACTTAATCGATTCATTTATCAATACGAGAAAAAAGCGAAAAATTGGGGCAAAACTCTGTCATAATAAGGCTATTTATAATTCAGGAACCGCTCAAACCCAGGCGCTCGCGGCGATAGTTCTTCGCGTTGATTCGTTCACACCAATCCAGGTTTTCCAGATACCATTTGACGGTGGCCGTCATACCATCGGTAAAATCGTAGCGCGCTGACCAACCCAGTTCCTCTTTCAATTTCCCATAATCCATGGCATAACGCCGGTCGTGACCGGGCCGGTCAGCGACAAAGCTTTTCAGGATTTTGTAGGATTCTCCGGTCTGCCACGGATTAAGGTCATCCAGAATTTGACAAAGCCGATCGACCACCTTGATGTTCGTTTTTTCGGCATCGCCGCCAATATTGTAAACCTCGCCCACCCCGCCTTGGCCCAGGGCCTGCCAGATCGCATCGCAATGGTCTTCCACATGGAGCCAATCCCTGACATTTTGCCCGTCCCCGTAAATGGGCAGCGGTTTTCCTTCGAGGGCATTGAGAATCATGAGGGGAATCAGTTTTTCCGGAAACTGCCAGGGGCCGTAATTGTTCGAGCAGCGCGTAATAACCACGGGCAATCCATAGGTGTGATAATAGGACCTGAAAACGAGGTCGCCGGCCGCCTTGGAGGCCGCATAGGGGCTGTTGGGGGCCAGCGGGTTTTGTTCCGTAAAGGGAGGCTCCTCCGGCCCGAGGGAGCCGTAAACTTCGTCCGTCGATATGTGGAGCAAGCGAAAGCGCTCGGCTTCGGTGGGCGGCAGCGATTTCCAGAAACATCGCAAGGCGTCCGCCAATCGCAGGGTTGCGGTGACGTTGGCGGCAAAAAAAGGCTCCGGCGAATCGATGGAACGATCGACGTGGGTCTCAGCCGCAAAATTAACCACCGAGTCAATGGAATGCTCGCACAACAGTTTCTCCACCAACCCGGGATCGCCAATATCGCCCTGCGCGAACCGGTAGCGGGGATCGTTGCTTATTTCATTCAAGTTTTCCTCATTCCCGGCATAGGTTAGCTTGTCCAGATTGACCAGCAAATCACCCGCTGCAAGGTACCCAGAAAGGCATTTACGGACAAAATTCGTGCCGATGAAACCGCAGCCTCCTGTCACCAATAGATTCATTTTTTAATCGCGTTAGTAATCGGAGCTTCCGGTCGCCAGTTTTGCAAGGCTTTGCCAATGGCTTCACGGACCGGCGTGAGTTCTATCCCCGCCCCGGTTATTTTTGAGCTGTCGAGAACGCAACTGGAGCGGGGCGCTTTGGCAGCCGTTCGCATGAAGGCTTCTTCCGAGGCGAAAAATTGCGGTTCCCACTGGCGCACACCGCTGGCCCGGATGATTTCGACGACTTCCCGCGTAGTCACGCTGCCGGGGTTCGTTATATTATATGTGCCGTAGGAAAGTTTTTCTTGCCAACTTTGCACGGTTGCGCGCACGAAATCGCCCAGATGGGAAAGCGAATTTTCCACATTGAGGAGTTTCTCGTAACGCATCAGCTTGGAAAGGTAATTGCGGGCACCGTCGATTTCGTCAAAGGGAATGCGCAGCCGCCAGACATAACATTGCGGGGCCGAGGAGAGAACCTCCTCCCCGAGGGCTTTGCATCCGCTGTAGAAGCTGCAATTGTTTTGCCGAAATGAGAAATTGGGCGGATCGTCCTCGGTGAATCCCCGTCCATCGGCCCTTCGCCCGCTGTAGAGGCAACCCGAGGAAACGTGCCCCCAGGGAATCCCCACCTCGGCGCAGGCACGAGCCACCATGCCGGGCAGGACGGCATTTCCGAGAAGGCAGGCGGCTTTGTTGTCCTCGCAGGCATCCACATTGGGTTTGCCCGTATAACCGGCCGCATTGATTAAAAATTCCGCCTTGTTTTGATGGAGAAAATGGGCCAATTGAGCGGAATCCGCGCCATCGAGTTGCTTTCGCCCAGGGGCGGTAAAAGCCAAACCACGATCTTGCAGGTAACGCCGATAGGCGCTCCCGATATAACCATTGCCTCCAAGCAGGATAATCATTGCCATATATGGACCTCCCCAAAGGGTCTATCATCGATAACCGTTTCGGGGCGCGATGTTTGTCTAGGGGTGAAAATAAAAAATTGCGAAGGGGAAACAATACCTTATTGCAAAAAGATTCCCCCGGCTGGAGACAAGCGCCTGCATTGGAGTATTTTACTTTACCTTACAAGAGAAACAACTGTTTTCCAGAAGGTGGTTGAAAATGATCGGTGGACAAGGGGGGACTTTGGTTTTGAAGACCGGCCCGGCGGCAGCCGATGCGGAAAAGCTGCCGCATTTGCTCCGCCCAGATGCCCCTGCCTTTCATGCGCAGGCCGAATTCGGGATTGTTC
Source organism: Opitutales bacterium (assembly GCA_965226205.1). GTDB lineage: Bacteria > Verrucomicrobiota > Verrucomicrobiia > Opitutales > UBA2987 > JAJFLU01. Next base: position 72,254 of record CBDDCJ010000025.1, read on the forward strand.
AGCTTGTCCCCGCGAAGGTCTTTCACCCGGCTGAGAATTTTTTCCTTTTTCCACGCATAATGCCGTTCCAGCCAATCGAAGAACAAATCCTTGTTGGCGTAGGGCAGGCGTAATACAATGTATCCGGCAAATTTCGCTCCTGCTTTGACGGCGGCCTGCAGGATGCGGGGAATTTCCTCCTCATTCAACCCTGGAATGACCGGGGCGATCATCACCCCGGCCGGGATGCCCGCCTCCGTCAGCCTTTCAATCGTCCGCAAACGCTGCCGTGGGGAAGAAGTTCGGGGCTCCATTCGCCGGGCCAGGGCCGCATCCAGGGTGGTGATCGACAAATTGACGCAAACTGCCTGATACCTAGCCAATTCCGACAAATAATCGATATCCCGCACGACCAGAGAATTTTTCGTAATGATGGCCACCGGATTCCTCAACCGGGCCAAAACCTCCAGGCATCCACGAGTGATGCCCAGCTTCTTTTCCACTGGCTGGTAGGGATCGGTGACCCCGCTCATGGCCAAAACTTCCGGCTTCCAATTCGACGAGGAAAGCTCCCTTTCCAGCAGGCGCGGGGCATCCTCCTTGACCACAATCTTGGTCTCGAAATCCAGACCCGAGGAAAAGCCCAAAAATTCGTGAGTAGGCCGGGCATAGCAATAAACGCACCCATGCTCGCAGCCCCGATAGGGATTCAAGCTCTTGTCAAAACCCACATCCGGGCTGTTGTTGCGAGAAATAATCGAGCAGGAAGAATCCCGAAAATACTGAGTTTTCAGAACATTTCCCGAATCTTCAGCATCGGAAAACCCCTCCGCATCCGGCTCGGGAACAAACTCCGTAGATTCAAACCGGTTGCGCGGATTGCTCAAAGCCCCCCGCCCACGGGCAGGCAAAGAAGCAGGTTTTTCAGAATAAGTCATAATATATGAACATATATATACTATTAATTGAGAAAAGAAACCCTTTTCTGTCTATCCAAAAGGTAACCTCAAAATACTGGCCTTGGCGTGTTATTATGGAATGTCTTGAATGTTTCTACCGAAAATTGATAGGAAAGAATTGAGGTTATCATAAACGATACCGATTCTTAACGTGTCATGGAAATTCTCTCTCGCCCATTATGAGCAACAAACCAGCAAAAATATATCGTTATCATTCTTTTTCCGCCAGAACGTTAGCAGAAGTGAAAAAACGGACGATTTTCTTTTCCGATCCAATACGATTCAACGATCCATTTGACTGCCCGTTGCCCGAACAATTAAGAGACATGTCGGACGATGAATGTCATGAATACCTCGATTTTTGCGAAAAAGCCTATCCAGAAGAACTTGGATTCCTAAAAGGAAAAATGCTTGATTCCGAAACATGCGACTTCATTAGAAATCAAGCGTCTAAGTTATTCCAGGAAAATATTATGGATCTATTTCGCGGCAAAGGTGTTTGCTGTTTTTCAGCTAGTAACACACATCCTTTGCTTTGGGGGCATTATGCAGATGGTCACAAGGGGTTCTGTCTTGAATTCGACACGAATTCAAAATATTTTGTTGAGAAACTTAATGAAGTAAATTACAGCGGCAAATTACCAATATTTTCACCCTTAGCACTGTTTCGCAATGAGTTCGACCTACAAGATCCGGGACTCAAAATCTTACAGGACGTACTTTGCACAAAATCAAAGGCCTGGGAATATGAAGAAGAATGGCGTTTGCTTCATAACGAGGCCGATAAAGAATTTGGTTATGGGGTTAGCGCATTGACTGGGATCTATTTCGGGGCGAGAATGCTATTTAGAGGCTGTCCCAAAAACCCGAATTTTGCGAATTGAGATATTCGACTCCGAACTGTAAGGGAACGTAAGTCATTCAATTCCGTCAAAAACGCTGTATAAGGCCTCTTTTCGTTATAAATATAATCGCGTCAGACAGAGGTCTATGGTAGAATTGTATTTGAATATGCAAAACAAGAGAAAGGCTGACGGTGTTATAGACATCGAAATTGCCCAAAATCCCCTAAAAACGGTCTTTATGACAGCTTTATAAACAAGTTAACTTACTGTAAAACAAATGGTTATAACTTTGGGACAGCCTCTATTTATCAACAAGGACCTTTTGGGATTAGTAGTTCATGGCTCAGAAACACAGTTATATGATATGCAGTTTGTCCCTGGGCAATATGCGGTTCAACCAAAGCCATACGATTACAAACCACACCCAAAAGCGGGTGGTGACGGCACCTAACAACAGGATAACGGCTGTAAAAATGAATGTATTGGTGGATTGAACCGAGTTTCACGTGACATTGAAGGGGAGGGTGAATTGCTCGACTTGCCAAGAGAATCCATGTAAATTAGCTAATTCCCCAATACTCGGAAATGCAGACAATATCAATAAGATCGACAGGATCCCTTTTGACGGGGTGCCAATAAAAATCTCTGAGATTTTAGGCGACTCCTTTTTTTTGGATATTTTTGGGTTTAATGAGGTAGGGTTGGTAGTCTTTCGTGGCCCTTTCGGGTAGGGCGCAAAATATGCGGATGCCTTCATCTTCGGCTTTTTCTTTGAGCACACAGCCCATTTCGTGCAGGCGGTGCCTGAGGTCGTAACGGTTGTGCGGTATGAGGAGTTCCCGTACGGCGCCGCTTTCATCCAGTATTTTCTCCAGGCGGCTGATGAGTCCTTCCATCCCTTCTCCCGTTTTAAGGCTGACGTAACAGGCTCCGTTGAGCCCTTCCAGCTTGAAATCGCGTTTCTCTTCTTCGCTCGTTAGATCGATTTTGTTGTAAATCGTCAAAATCCGCTTTTTCTCGGCCCCCAAATGCTTCAACACTTCCAGGGTGGTGGCCGCTTGTTGAAAACAATCGGCGTTGGCCGCATCGATGATGTGGATGAGAAAATCGGCCACCAGGGCCTCTTCCAGGGTGGCTTTGAAGGCCTCCACCAGATGATGGGGCAGGTTGTGCACAAAGCCTACGGTGTCGGTCAGCAGAAGGACCCGGCCGGACGGCAGTTCCAGGCGGCGGGTGATGGGGTCGAGGGTGGCGAACAGTTTGTCCTCCACCAGGCTGCCGGCCTGAGTGAGGTAATTGAGGAGGGAGGATTTGCCCGCATTGGTATAGCCAACGATGGCCGCCGTGGGCATGGAAACTTTCAACCTCTGGCTGCGCTGCACGGCCCGGTGTTTCATGACCAGGGCCAGCTCATTTTTCAGGCCGGAGATGCGTTTGCGCACCAGGCGCTGGTCGATCTCGATTTGCGCCTCGCCCTCGCCTCGTTGGGTGATACCGCCCCCGCGCTGCCGGCTGAGGTGCGTCCAGGCCCGTTTGAGACGCGGCAGCGAGTAGGTCATTCGGGCCAGATCGACCTGTAAAACGGCCTCTTTGGTCTGCGCCCGCCGGGCAAAAATATCGAGGATGACCTCATGCCGGTCGATCACGCAAAGCCCGCTCTCCTTTTCCCAATTGCGTTGCTGGCCGGGGGTCAGTTCATTGTCGAAAACAATGCAGTCGCAATCGAGTTGACGAGCCTTCTGCATGATTTCCGCCATCTTCCCCTTGCCCAGAAAAAACCTCGCGCTGGGAGATCTCAGGCGGACGATTTCAACGCCCGCCACCTCAATATCGATGGTTTCGGTCAACTCCCGCAACTCCGCCAGCGAACTCTCCAGCGACTCCAACGACTCCCGCTGCCGCAAGGCGCCCACCAGATAAGCCCTCTCCACCCGCCGCGGTTTTTCTTTAACTTCAAACATGCTAAACAATCATTCCGTTTTCGTCGACAATCCTGAAGTCGGCATTACCTTAAATCCTGTTATCATGAATCAACATTTTCAACCAACTACTTCGGAAAACAACTCTTAATTGAAACACCCTTACGTCTAGTGTCAATCTGTGCGGAAGACGAGCAGGGATTGAGCAATCCTTGGATGCTTTAAAAAATAATCAGCTTTAAAATTTCCCCTCGATCATTTTAAATTAAAACCATGAATACAACTGAACTGGAGGGCATTTTGGAATTTCTTCGGCATGCCGAGAGACTCAAAGTCGTGACCCGCACTGCTTTTACCTCTGAAGGTGGCCGGGAGAGTGTGGCGGCGCACACTTGGCGTCTTTGCTTGATGTCGTTGGTCTTCGAGCAAAATTTTCCGGAAATCGACCATGCCAAATTGGTCAAGATGTGCATCATTCATGATCTCGGTGAAGCCATCGGGGGAGACATTCCAGCTATCGAGCAGGAGGCGGGAACAAGTAAAGCCCCAGAGGAAAGGAAGGACCTCCAAACCCTGCTCCAACTGCTGCCCGGGCGGGTGCAAAGGCCCATATTGGAGCTATGGGACGAGTATGAGGAGGCCGCCACTCCCGAGGCTAAACTAGCCAAAGGCCTTGATAAACTCGAAACGATATTGCAGCACAACCAGGGCAAAAATCCGCCCGATTTCGATTATCGCTTCAATCTGGAATACGGAAAAAATTACACGTCCGGGCACCCCTTGATTACGGCGATCAGAACGATTCTGGATCGTGATACAGAAGCGCGCGCCAACGAGTCTGTCAAAAAAACCTGAAACGACCAAAAGAATTAGCTATTTTCCAATTCCGCTTGCGCTGCGGCTAATGAACCGCTGATTCATCTGAAGAGGCATTAAAATATGTATGAAAAGAAATTCTCGGCCTGGAAAAAATGGACAAACAGAGAGGAGCTCGCCCACAAAAAATTTCCTGGAGTCTATGCCATTCTATATTCTGATCCAATACCATCCCATAGGGGCGAGGCAAGCTTCGTAACCCATTGATAATCAATGTGAGTTTTTGACTTTTGGGGGAATCGAATTTTTGAAATTTTATCACATGTTTCTCTTTTATTGCTTTTGCCACCTTGTGCTGTCCCATAGGTTTTCAACCAAACCCAGGGAAATAGGCCTGCTGGGGAGTCGCTCGCATTCTAAAGCGTCCACCGGCTGTCCCATAGAAATCGAGCAAGTCCCGCAGGTTAAAGCGATCCCAAAGCACGCCTCTGACAAGTGTGAACAGGCGGACAAAACTATGCTCCCAGCGGCTCAACCAGGCCTGGAACCGGAGCAGCACATAGAGCAGCAAAGCGCTCCAAATCTGCCAGCGCACGGCATTGGCGCTATGGCCGAGGAAATCGCACAAGTTGAGCGTTTGTTTGATCTGGCGGAAGAAGGTTTCAATGGACCAGCGGCAGCGATACAGTTCGCTGATCGTATGGGGCGACCACTGCAAATTATTAGTCAAAAATTCCATCACTCGCCACTGGCCATCAATCTCCACCCATGCCGTTACCCGGCGCATCGGTTGAGGGTAATCCTGACGGGATTTTTTGTTCTTAAGGACCACCAGATCATCGCGCAAAATATTGCCCTTGGGCTTCTTGAGCAGCCTCTTGACACAGCGCAAGGCCATGTTCTCTTTGGCCCGGGTGACAAAGTAAATGCCCCTCGATGACAAGTCAAAGAGGTGGGCCAAATCGATGTAGGCCTTGTCAAACAATACGATTTCACCGGCTTTGAGGGCGGCGCACATTTCACGGGCTCGTTTGGCGTCATTGTCCCTGGCCGTGTCGATGATGGCAAACCGGGGCAGAAAACTTTTCAAATCCAGGCGCAAGTGACATTTGGCAGCCGCCTTTCGCCGACGATGTTTAGCCCAATCCATGCAGTTGGCGACCAAACCGATAGTGGACGAATCGACGATGTTGATAACGCGTTTGAAACGTCGGGGAAACCCCTTGAATTTACCACCCGCAAACCCCGGAGACAACGACTGCAAGTGCTTGAGCACCGACCAAAACAGTTCTCCCGACATCGCGGCATCGCGATGCTTGTTGGCGTAGGAAAGCCCGTTGCGACTGGGAGCGCTGGCCCCCCGGATACTGGCCAGCAACCCTCTGTGATGAGCGAGTCCGTCACAGACATCATTAAGCCCAATAGCATGAGTGATCTGAGCATAGAGCAAACTAACGATATGGCTCCATGGACTGAAACTGCGAGCTTTCTTATCGACACCCTACTGGCGGGCCAACTTGGCCACCAGATGTCCCGGAATAAAATTGCAAAGCTGTCGCAGAACGCACACCTTGCATTTGGCTGGATTTGCTTTTTGTTTTTTCATAGTAACCTGCTTCTAGTGAAACAGGCGAACAAGAGCAATTCCAGCCGTTTTGCGTTATTTCCTATGGGATGCTATTGATTCTGATCATAACATCACAAATAGAAAGTTTACCTGGAGAAAAGAAATTATTTATATAGGCATGACTAATGCAATAACCGGTTTAAAAGGCAGGCTTAAGGCGTTTGATAACACGATTATGGGTAAAAGAGGTCATGGAGGAGCTGACAGAGTCCGGTATGAATACCAAAATTATTCAAAGTTAGTAAAAAACCTTTATGTTTCAGTGGCTCCGTTCAAAGCAGATGTAAAGTCAAACCAACCTAAAGATTTAATGAAGATGGGTGATGTGGCGAAATTTGAGTATCAGTGTTTTGCCCATTTTGTAGGTATCCATGGAAGACTTCCCAAGTTTAATAATAAAAAAGAAGCGCCAAAATATAGTTTAACGTATGGTAGAGAATGACTGCGATTTATGAAGAGGCTTCGACCGTTTTCGGCGATCCCCTTTCCCTAACCATCCCGGATCCAATGCGTTCTGCTGATGAAGCTCGGTTTGTGACAATGGGTTATTCTGCAAATTTTCGGCTTTTAGTTGTAATTCATACAGATCGAGACGATAATGTGCGAATAATCAGCGCAAGGGGCGCCACTCAAAAAGAACGCAGGGAATATGAAGAAGGACTCTAAATACAAAGAGATGCTTGGGGAATACGATTTTTCCAGAGGCATTCGCGGAAAATATTCCAGGAAGTATCATGAGGGATCGAATGTGGTCGTATTAGAGCCGGATGTGGCCAAGCAGTTTCCTAATTCGGAAGCGGTTAATCAGGCGCTTCGTTCCCTATCGGCCCTGAAATCACGACCGATCCCATAAAAAAATACCGCTCTGGGATAACCTCAGCCTTCCTCCAATACGGCCTGGGCGGCGGCCAGCCGGGCCACGGGGACTCGTGGGGGGGAGCAGCTTACGTAATCGAGGCCCACGGCGTGGAAGAATTTGACCGAATCGGGGTCCCCCCCGTGTTCGCCGCAGATGCCTAGTTTTAGGTTCGGCTTGGCTGCCCGGCCTCGCTCGACTGCGATTTCCACCACACGGCCCACTCCGCCCAGGTCGAGGGAGGCGAAGGGATTGCGGGACAGGATTTCCATGTCCTGGTAAGTGGGCAGGAAACTGCCGGAGTCATCCCGGCTCATGCCCAGGGTGGTCTGGGTGAGGTCGTTGGTGCCGAAGCTGAAAAAGTCGGCCAATTGAGCGATTTCCCCCGCTTGCATGGCGGCCCGCGGGATTTCGATCATGGTGCCGACGAGGTATTTGATTTTCACTTTTTTCTTTGCCTGCACCTCGGCCGCCACCCGGTGGATGATGGCCACCTGGTTTTTCAACTCTTCGGCAAATCCGACCAGCGGCACCATGATTTCCGGCTTCACCCGGATCGGAGTTTTACCCGATTGCACCTGCGCGGCCGCCTCGATGATGGCCCGGGCCTGCATCTCGGTGATTTCCGGGTAGCTGATGCCCAGGCGGCAGCCTCGGTGGCCCAGCATGGGGTTTTCTTCATGCAAAGCGCGCACCCGCTCCATGACGACTTCGGGGGAGATGCCCAGCTCCTGGGCCAAGGCCCGGCGGGAGGCGTCGTCCTGGGGCAAAAATTCGTGCAGGGGCGGGTCGAGCAGCCGGATGGTCACCGGGCGGCTGCCCATGGCCCGGAAGATACCGGCAAAGTCCCGCCGCTGCATGGGCAGGAGTTTTTTGAGGGCCGCTTTGCGCTCACTTTCATCGGTGGCCAGAATCATCTTGCGCATATGGGTTATGCGGTCGCCCTCGAAAAACATGTGTTCGGTGCGGCACAGGCCGATGCCTTGGGCCCCGAGGGCAACGGCTTGCCTTGCTTGCAGGGGCGAATCAGCGTTGGTACGTACCTGCAAACGGCGGTGTTTGTCGGCCCATTTCATGACTTTGTTGAAAAGCTGGTAGGTATAGCTTTTTTCCGGTTTCAGTTTGCCATCAAGCACCTGATTGACTTCGGAGGGCGCGGTATCCACATGCCCGGCAAAAACTTCACCGGTGGTTCCGTCGAGGGAGATATTGTCCCCTTCGCGCAGGAGGGTTTTGCCCGCCTTGAGGGTGCGCGCGCCGTAGTCCATCTCAATGGCCTGGGCGCCGCAAACGCAGACCTTGCCCATCTGCCGGCCGACCAGGGCGGCATGCGAACTGACTCCCCCGCGAGAGGTGAGAATGCCTTCCGAGGCGATCATGCCCCGGAGGTCATCGGGGGAAGTTTCGATCCGGCATAAAACCACTTTTTCGCCCCGCTGGGCGCGCCACTCGGCCTGGCTGGCGGAAAAAACCACTTTGCCTGTGGCCGCCCCCGGACCAGCCGGAAGGCCGGTGGCGATCTTTTTGGCCAGACGGCGGGTTTTCTCGTCGAAAACCGGCACCAGAAGGCTGGAAATCGAGTCGGCGGGAATCTTGGTCAGCGCCGTTTTAACGTCCATGAGGCGCTCCTTGACCATTTCCACCGCTATGCGCACGGCGGCCAGGCCGGTGCGTTTGCCATGGCGGGTCTGGAGCATGTAAAGGGTTCCCTCCTCGACCGTAAACTCGAAGTCCTGCATGTCCCGGAAGTGTTTTTCGAGGATTTTGCGAATCTTTTCGAGTTCCCGGTGGGCTTCCGGCATTTCCCCGGCCAGCTCTACAATCGGTTTTGGGGTGCGAACCCCGGCCACGACATCCTCGCCCTGGGCGTTTATGAGGTACTCGCCGTAAAAGACTTTTTCGCCATTGGCCGGATCGCGGGTGAAGGCGACGCCGGTGGCGCAGCTTTCGCCCATGTTGCCGAAGACCATGGTCTGCACATTGACGGCCGTACCCCACTCGGCCGGGATATTGTATTTTTGCCGGTAAACGATGGCCCGCTCGTTCTGCCAGGAACTGAAAACCGCGCTGATGGAGCCCCAAAGTTGCTCGTAAACATCCTGCGGAAAACTTTTTTTCGTCCGTTGTTTAATGAGCTTCTGGTATTTTTTAATCAGTTCTTGCAAATCTTTCGCCGTGAGATCGGCATCGTCAGTCACTTTGCGCTCCTCTTTGAGTTTCTCCAAAATTGCGTCGAAAGGCTCATGGTCGGTATCGTGCCTCGGTTGGACGCCCATGACGACATCGCCATACATCTGGATAAAACGCCGGTAGCAATCGTAGGCAAACCGCGCATTGCCGGATTTTTCGGCCAGTCCGGCGACAGTTTCATCGTTCAAGCCGAGGTTGAGGATGGTGTCCATCATGCCAGGCATGGAATCGCGCGCCCCCGAGCGGACGGAAAAAAGGAGCGGATCCTTGGCATCGCCGAATTTTTTGCCCATTTGCTTTTCGACCGAGACGACAGACTGGCGCACGCCGGCATCCAGGCCATCCGGGTAAGTTTGTTTATTTTCGTAAAAATAGGCGCAGACATCGGTGGTGATAGTAAAACCGGGGGGCACCGGCAAACCGATGCGGGCCATTTCGGCCAGGTTGGCGCCCTTTCCGCCGAGGAGCGGTTTCATGCCGCTGTCTCCGTCCACTTTATTGCCAAAGGCGTAAATATATTTTTTCCGCCTCACGTTTTTCTTATTGCCGGCATTGCTGCGAGCTTTGCGGGCTGGTTTTTTGGCGCTTACTTTATTGGGCATACGGTTGGATTCGATATGACCGGCGAGACGACCCCGCACGGTTCTGTTGAAATGTATTTTACTTTTTCGGAATAGGTTTCCATAGAAAAAAAAGACAGGAAAACCACTCGCCTCCCGCCTGTCAATGGAAAGGGCCACAGGTTGCCCTGCCCAAAAATAGAATATACTTTCCAAGATTGCGGCCTGCGTGTAGGAGAAGAGGTTTTAAAATTTCTATCTCAATTATCAATTTTTCATCGCATGAAGGAATATAACTCATCCTCCGGCCAGACACAGGAGCATGATAAGGTGGATTCCAGAACGGAAATGAGCTTCCTCGACCACCTTGAGGATTTGCGCGGCACCCTCTTACGCTGCATCATTTCTTTTATCGTCGCATGTTTGCTGGTTGTGGCATTCATGAAATATTTTGCCGACATGCTGAACTGGCCTTTGCAGTTTGCCCTCGGCGATGATGTTGAATTGGTTGAGCGTCCGCCCATCTATTCCGGAGCAGTCACATCCATAGCCGCCCCCGATCCACTTACTCCCGCGCCCTCTGCGGGTGGAAGTCAAAAAAGGCAATTCGGGCTCATCACAACCAGCCCTATGGCCGTATTTTCGGTCATTCTGCAAGTCACCTTTCTCGGCGGCTTTGCCCTCTCGCTGCCTTTCATGCTCTATTTCGTATCGCGTTTTATCGTCCCCGGCTTGAACCCTCAGGAGAAGTCTATTCTAAGACCGGCCTGTATGGCGGCATTTTTGCTGTTTGCGTTTGGAGTATCGTTCAGTTATTTCGCGCTCGTTCCCGCCTCGCTCAAAGCCTCCATTTTTTTTAATGAGCTTTTCGGCTACCAGGTGCTTTGGTCGGCGGATCGTTACTACGCCCTTTTGGTCTGGATGACGCTGGGTATCGGGATCAGTTTTCAGTTTCCCTTGGTTCTTGTAACCCTCGTCTATGTGGGCATCCTGGATACCGTAAAACTGAAGGCATTTCGCCCCTACAGCATCGTTGTATTTTTAATCGTGGCGGCAGTCGTGACCCCGACCACCGATCCCATCACCTTCCTGTTGCTGTCCGTCCCGATGAGCATTCTTTACGAATTCGCCATACGGATTTCCCATCGGTTAGAGCGTAAAATCGGCCGCATACCCACCGCCCACTGACTACATTTTCTGACGGGTCACCGAGTCGCGCTTGTCCTCGTTGGTGATAATATAATAGACGAGGTCTTCAGAATCACTTGGGTTGCGCATGCGGTGAGAAACGCCGGGAGGCTGCACAAAACAATCGCCCGGGCCCACCTCGAAAGATTGCTCGTCGCGATAAACAACGCCCTGGCCGGATATTATGATATAAAATTCCGTCCAATGGGTATGGGTGTGCTGGTACCAGTTGTAACGACCCGGCGGCACGCCCACGTGCTCGATATCGAACGGCCATGAATCCTCCTCTGATGCTCCCAGCGCCTGCGAAAGCAAACGCCGATGGGTGTGAAAGCGCCCCTGGCCGAAAACACAGTTTTCAGCAGTAATTTCAGAAATGTTAATTTTTTCGACGCTCATGGGCCAAAACGATGAGGCGGTTGCAGGTCCTATTCAAGAAAGCGGTATCTGTTCGACGATTTCAAGGTCGTAACCGTCGAGGGCAACCACCCTGCGATTGTTGTTGGAAAGAAGGCGAATCTGTTTCAGCCCCAATTCGACCAGGATTTGCGCCCCGATCCCGTAATCGCGAATGTCCATGGCCGAGGGAGCAATATTGGGCAGCAATTTCGTTCCCGGCTTGTCGGGCACATTAAGCCCGCCATGAGGTTTTTCCAGGTATAAAAGGACGCCCCGGTCTTCCGCCCGGATACGCGCCAAGGCCCTGTCCAGGTTTTGTCGGTTTGTGGATTCATCGGCCTGAAAAATATCACCCAGAAGGTATTCCGTTTGCACCCGCACCAGGGTGGGCTTTTCATCAATCGAGCCCCTCACCAGCGCCAGGTGGGTGTGCCGGTCCAGTTTATTGCGAAAGATATGCAATTGAAATTTTCCGTAAGCCGTATGGAAGGGCTGAGTTGCCACCAGTTCGACCAGTTTCTCCCTTTTGTGCCGGTATTCAATGAGGTCCGCAATGGAGATGAATTTGAGGCCGAATTTTTTTTTGAATTCTCTCAATTCCGGCAGTCGGGCACAGGTGCCGTCCGCGTTCAGGATCTCGCAAAGAACGCCGCTGGGATGCAAACCGGCCAAGGTGGCCAGATCGACGGCCGCCTCCGTATGGCCAGCTCTTTCCAGCACCCCTCCCGGTTTGGCCCGCAGGGGAAAAACATGGCCCGGCTGCACCAATTGGTCAGGGGTGGTCGATGGATCGGAGAGCAGGCGAATGGTGGCCGTGCGGTCATAGGCGCTGATGCCGGTCGCAATGCCTTCCGCGGCGTCCACCGATACGGTGAAATCGGTCCGGTGGGCCTCCCGGTTCTGCTGCACCATGGGGTTTAAGCCGAGGCGTTTCAAATGATGCTCGACCGTGGGCACGCAAATGATGCCGCTGCAATAACGGATCATCATGTTGACCGCTTCGGGGGTTACCTTGGAGGCGGCCATGATGAGATCGCCCTCGTTTTCGCGGCTCTGGTCGTCGGTCACGATAACCAGCTTGCCCGCCGCAATGTCGGAAACGGCTGCTTCGACGGTATCAAGGGCAGTATCGGTATTAATGGTCACGTCAATTAATTAAATGGAGTTCGCAAAATAAGCGGCTGGTTAAATGCAATCCTTCCTCATTAGGGAATTAACCCTCTTTTAACAATAGTAAAATCAGATGCTGAAACCTCATTCATGGATGCGATACGGCCATTTTGAAGTCTTATGCAATGGGTCATGACGGAGGGAAAATCCTTCCAGTGATGGGAGGCCATGATTATTTGCCGGCCCGCGCGCCCCAATTGCTCCAGCAATTCGATGATTTCCTGGCGGGTCTGCCCGTCGAGCCCTTCCAGTGGTTCGTCGAGGAGCAGGAGAGACGGATTGGAGACCAATGCCCGTGCGAATAGGACTTTGCGCGCCTGACCGTAGGAAAGCTGTTCGAGCCGGGCATGGGAGAACTTTTCCAGGCCCAATCGCTTAAGTTCCGATCCCACCCGCCGCCATTTGGCGGGAGACATATTGCGGGCCAATCCCACCCCGCCGCTAAACCCGCTGGCCACGGCCTGTTTGACCTTCACATCCGCCCGCATGCGTACTTGCAGGTCCACCGAGATGCAGGACATGCGCCTGCGGGCTTCCCGCACGGACTGTGAGATTCCATCGCAACGGCGTTCGACTTCTCCACCCAAGGCACAGGTGACATCACCGTAGAGCAAGCGCAGCAAGACGCTTTTACCGGCTCCGTTGGGACCGGCCACGGCCCAATTTTCGCCGGGCTTGATTTGCCAGTCGATCCTCTTGAGGATTTTTTGCAAAACTCCGGTTTTTCCATCCAAATAAATGTCGGCTTTGATAACCCGGATTTCCATGCATGAAATGTTTTTTTCGGGGGGACGCCGGTTTGATTTATTGACAATGAGCTTGCCGGACAGCTTTGGGGGCTGTTTGCCGATGGCTCCCCGGCGGACGATACGGCCATTGATCAGGTGGGCGAAATGCGTTAAAGAGGAGGGAATTTCTTCCCTGCGATGGGCCGTCAGGATAACTTGGGCGTGACCCTGTCTCATTATACGGTCGATGAGGGCCAGCAGGCTGGTTCGCGAGGAGGCGTCGAGGCCGTGGCAAAATTCATCCAGCAGAAGGAGCCTGGGACCGCTGGCCAGAGCCCGGGCGAGGAGAATTTTCCGCAATTCCCCGTGGGACATGTGGTGGTAATTCATGCCCGCCAATTTTTTCAGGCCCAGCCTTGCAATGAGCACGCGAGCCTCCCTCATTTGGGCTTCGGAAGGCCGCTCATAAAGAAGCCCGGTTCCGGCAAAACCCGTCAGTATAATTTCCTCGCCAGTCAATTCCCAATCCTGCCGCAGGTATTGCTGCTGCCCCTCGGCCGAAAGGCTGGCAATCTGCCTTTCCAGTCCCACAGGGCTCTCAGACGCCGCGTCTTCAAAATGATAAATTCGTTTTCCGCGGCTTTGCGGGGACGGCCAGAGCTGACCCCCGATGACCCGTAAAAGGGTTGTTTTGCCGCCGCCATTGGGCCCGAAAATCAGCCAGTTCTCCCCCCGGCGCAAGCACCATGACAGGTTCCGCAAGATGATTGCCCCATCGAGGGCAACATCGATATGATTGAGTTCGAGCAAGACTTTGGGCGGCATGAAGGAACATCAAATTGCTTTTTGCCAAGGCGGGGCAAATTGTTTTTTAATCAATAGGATGACATTACAAGAATCATCGGCGGAGTTTTGGGAAGCTCGCTACCGAGAAGGCGACACCCCTTGGGAAAAGGGGTTCGGGGCCCCGCCCTTGGCTGAATATTTGGAGCGCTCATCGTTTTCCGGGCGCGTTCTAGTGCCGGGCTGTGGACATGGCCACGATGTCCGCCTGCTGGCGCGAGCAGGGGGCCAACCTTTGGGCCTGGACATGTCTCCAATCGCATTGGCCAAAGCCAGGGAATATCCACTTGCAGGGCAAGAAGCCTACCTGGTGGGCGACTTCTTTCAATTTGAGGTGGAACTTCAAGGATCCTTTGACGGAGTTTTCGAGCATACATGCCTGTGCGCCATAGACCCCGCCCGGCGGCCGGAATATGCCCGGGCCGTCGTCGATGCCCTCAAAGCCGGGGGCGCGCTGTTGGCCATTTTTTTTGTCGAAATCGAAGATCCGGAAGGTCCGCCCCACCCGATCTCAAGTGCTGAGATCGACCAGCTATTTCATCCTTATTTTGAGACCGTGGAGCAATGGCTGCCGGGTAAATCCTTTCCCGGACGGAAGGGCCGGGAGCAAATGCGCCTGATGCGGAAACGATGAGCAAAATCCCTCCGGCGGCGGCCCTCGGGCGAAACGGAAAAGAGCATGGCAGGCTGGACCTGGGCTGCTGGTCTTTCGGCGGAACCGACTGGGGTAAGCAGAGCGAACGCGATTCCCTGTCTGCCCTGGCGGCGGCCTGGGATGCTGGCATTACCCACTGGGATACGGCCCTGGATTACGGTCAAGGACAGTCGGAACGGCTTTGCGGTCAATTTCTGAAAGGAAAACGTGACGGCGTATTCCTCGCCACCAAAGGCAATGTGGGGAATAAAGCCGCATCCATCATTGCCTCGCTCCAACACAGTCTGAAAAACCTGGGCACGGATTTTATCGATCTTTACTACATCCACTATCCCAGAAAAGGCCTTGATTTGCGCCCCCACATGGAATTTCTGGAGAAGGAACGGGAAAAGGGACGCATTGGCGGTATCGGGGTGAGCAATTTTTCCATTCCGCAAATGGAGCAAATCGGCCAGGCGGGATGCATCGACGCCCACCAGCTCGGCTACAACCTGTTCTGGCGCCTACCGGAAAAGGAAATCATTCCTTATTGCCGGAAAATGGGAATTCCGGTGGTTACCTACAGCTCCCTCGCCCTGGGTATATTGACGGGGAAATTTTCCGCCGCTCCGGTCTTTGAAAAGGGCAATATTCGGCCCAAAAGTCTATTTTTCCGCAAGGAGGTGTGGCCTCATGTCCATGCCGCCGCTCAAAAATTAAAGCCTTTGGCGGAAGAATCGGGAAATCTCTCGCATCATCTGGCAATTCAGTGGTTGGCCCGCCAGACGGGAGTGGAAATTATCCTGGTGGGGGCGCGCAATGCAACTCAAGTCCGCCAAAACGCGGTCGCCCTGGAAAACGAAGCGCAAGAGAAAATTTTTAAGGAAATGTATGCCCTGAGCGACGAGCTGCACCTCCATTACCCCCTGGAAACCAATATTTTTCAATGGCATCCCTGAATAATGATTTCGCAAAAAAATTGGCGTTTACGGAATTAAGGGCCTGCCATCCCACTCTAAATTAAGGTATAATTTCCTCTATCCTCTTCTTAGAACCAGGTTGCTTTTCCCCGGCTTTCTGCTCTAAATTAAATTCTCTCACCTACCCTGCAAATGAAACACATGCTTATTGCCTTGGTCATCATGCTGGCTTCTCCGGCCGCCGTTCCGGGTCAATCCTCGCTGTCTGAAGAAAAGATCAAGTCTCACATGAGAGAACTTTCCCAGAGGGGGCTCAACCGGGCCATGGTGGTGGGGATCATCAATCCCGAGGGCAAACGTTACTTTTTTGAGGGAACCTTCCGGGAAGGAGACACCCGCCGGGTGAACGCCCGCACGGTCTTCGAAATTGGGTCGTTGACGCAGTTTTTCACCGCATTGCTGGCTGCTCAGATAGCCGATATGGACTGGAAAGCGCCAGCATCGACCTACCTGCCGGAGGAAATGAAACTGCCGGCTTTTGAGGGAACCGAAATAACTCTGGGCGCCCTACTCGAGCAGACCTCGGGATTGCCCAAACTGCCTACAAACCTGAAACCGGAGATCAGAAAAAATCCCTTTGCTGATTATTCACGGGAATCATTGGCGGATTTTATCAACAAATATGAATTGCCGGTAAAGCCCGGAAGAAAATTCGTACTTTCGCCGGTCGGTTACGGGCTTGTCGGGCTGGCCGTGGAGCAGCAGACTGGAGAAAGCTTTGAGGCATTGGTCAAATCACGCATTTGCGAACCACTGGAAATGAAAAATACCTCCGTTTCTCTAAATGAAGTGCAGCGCTACAACCTGGCCCGGGGGCACAGGGGGGAAACCCAAGCGCCTCTTTGGGATATGCCTGCCCTTGCCGGTTCCGGCGCCCTCAGATCTGATGCCAAAGATATGCTTCAGTTTCTCGGCGCCAATCTGGGCCTAATTGAGAGCCCACTCCTGCCGGCCATGGAAAAGACCCACCAGATTCTCCTGAAGTCGGAAAAAAACAATATGGCCGTGGCCGCGGGCTGGTTGATATTCCGAACCGAAAATACAAATATTTATTATCGCAGCGGCTTGACCGGTGGCCATGCCAGCTTTGCCGGGTTTCACAAGAAAACCAAAACGGGCGTTATCGTTTTGAGCAATTCCGCATCTTCGGTCGAAAAATTTGGCTTATCTCTGCTCGATCACGAATATTTCAAACTCCGGGAATTCGTCCCAATTATCAAAATTTCTGAAGCCGCCAGGCGTCAATATGCCGGGGTCTTCCAGCTACCCAGCGGCCTTCGCATCCTCATTCATCGCAAAGAAGGACACCTCACGGCTCAATTCGAGCAAAGCGCCCGCCACCGCATCCAGCCCATAAAAGAGGACACCTTCTACCACCCAATAATGAAAATCGAACTCACCTTCCAAAGAAACGACAAAGGAATCATCGACAAACTCAGTTTCCCCCAAGGAGAAGAAACCCTAACCGCCACCAGAATCCGCATCTGAGCGCGTTTTTTTTTCGTTAGCTGATGTCAACCGTTCGGTTGAACGCGTAATCTCAAATATGACTTATAATCGCTAAGGCCAAATGGACATTCCAACAAATCGTCAAACTGATCAATGGAAAGTAAAAGTTGACGCGCCATTGATTTGTAGGTTTTCGGGCGAAGCTGTTTCTTGCCTTTCGGAACCGTTATCCTCGCTGTTTTTTTTCCTTCATGGTAGTACCATCCATTGAGTTCTTTACCTGAGCGAAAGCTGATTTTTAATTTAGTCTCACACTTTTTTCGAACATCAGATGAATTAAATGAAGCATTTTTCATGTCACGATATCACCGTTTCGAGCAAACTTCTATACCGAGTCCATTCATCTGAAAGATTCTTTCCATCTTTTATCTCTATCCATAACTCTTCAATCTCTTGTTTGAGCCCTTCAATGGCTTCAATGGGATCAGCGCCTTCAGAGTAAATTGGGATATCGATTAGCGAAGCGATATATTGATCTTCATCTTCTTCCACAAGTATGTCCAATGATTTTGCGAGGGAATACTTGTGTAAAACATTTATCTTAAGAAATCCTAATTGCCTGGGAGCCATTTCAATCATGGAGCCAGACCCCAAAATCGAGGAACGATATAACTCATTATATTCCTCTAACGACATAGTGACTTGACCTCCTGTTGCATTTGATTGTTGCTCAGCAAGCCCTCGATAATTCCCTCGATTCGAGTCTGTTAATTGTTTTATCATGTTGCTTGTTCGCGTTGTTCAAGTTCCTGAACTTTATTGCTCAGCCAGGTATTGAATTGTTTCGCAGATTTAAGATTAAAGATTACACCTTGTTCGATAAACCGAATGATGTTAACATTGTGTTCCGGTGGATCGATTGAAACTACATCTCCAAGTTTTCCTTCTGGATTAACACTTTGTTCTACGGCCTTTGGAACAGGAAGTCTTTCAAAATAAAAGTTTGCAACAATCTCGCCTTGAGGAGTCAAGCCGCCAATAGCGCCATTGGCATATACCGGGTTATAGTCGTCCGAATACCTATAGATAAATTTAACGTTCTGGTTCTCCTCTGATTGCATACTCTAAAATCTCAACTGAATTTATTAGTTTAGGCAACTTAATTCGCCCGGTAATTAGTTTTGCACAGGTCCCAACTAATAAGAATTCTTAATTGCGATTTGTGCCGGCGCCTGGTCGATTTTTTGTAGTTCGCCGCGGAAGCTGCCCCATTTTACTTTGCTGATGATTTTCAGGGGGAGTTTGCGGTGGTCGTTGGAAGCCCAGAATGGGAGGGAGGTTTTCCTGGGTTTTCGAAGGTGATGTTGACGCTTATTTGACGCAGATCGGGCTGAACCTGGAGGTCTTCATTGATTCCCGGTTATGTGCGGCGCTTCTTTTCTTCAAACACCCGAACCTGCGCCCACGTCTACTATCTCAGCCAGCCGGTTTCAGTTTGGCTATTTTTTCAGCTATTTCCTCCTTGGTGGGATATCCTCTCGATTCATACAACCTGCAAGCTGGATAATCCGTAGGTTTGGCCCCAAATAAATCAGCCCCGTTGACCAATATAGTAGGGCTTCCATATTTCGAGACGTATGGCGGCGCCTCTGGATCGTTGGAATTCCATTTTTTAAAAATTTTTGAAATACCTTGCTCCTTCAGCGCAAGAGCCAAATTATCGCCAGCTATGCCGGCATTTGGGCATCCTTCGAAATAAATGAATTCTAATTCGCTCACGAGATTATCCTGGGTTCGGGTCAGGTTTAACAAATCTTCGTTAATTTTAAAAAGATTAAATTTTCTATCGGGTGGGGCTCCGGTGGTTGCGGGCAGTTGATGGTACCAAAACGCAGGTTTTGGAAATAACCCGCTATCCCAAGTTGAATTTCTTTCATAAAACAAATAAACATCCCATGCCTTCCCGCTAAGATGCAATGATTCTGCGGCCAGGCTGGCAATTTCCCCTTCGGCATCCCAATATTCTTTTAGACCTTTGTTTAAAAAAACGGGCCGTTGATGATTCGGTGAGTCATTTTCCAATATTGGAGTCCAAATCAATACAATATCCATGGATTCGGGATTAATATTATCCACCAGTTGGACGATTCCCTGGATACATATGGGGCATGAGGGCGAGAGGATGGATACCAATAATGGTTTTCCGGAGCGCTTGAACTCCTGTTCGAGGTCAGCCGGCCCACCCATTTGTATATCACGTTTTTCGTAACGAAAATCATTGGTTTTTAAGTGGTTAATGGAACATTCCTGGTTGCCGCAACAATCCGGACTGGCGGAAGAATCATCAATTGCAGAAAAGATCAGGAACAATAGAGATATGCGGATGGCTACATGAATCATGTGGATAAGAGAAAATTTCGGTTTTAAATATTCCCTTGTCATAAAAGCGTCAAAAATTTTCAAGATGGGTCTTTCCCGGGATTGCCGGTTGGAATCTGGTCGATTTTTTGCAGTTCCGCTCGGAAGCTGCCCCATTTTACTTTGCTGATGATTTTCAGGGGCAGTTTGCGGTGGTCGTTGGAGACCCAGAATTGGAGGTAGGTTTTCCTGGGTTTTTCGAAGGCGACGCTGACTTCGCGCAGATCGGGCTGCACGAGGAAAGCTTCCAGGCTTCCGAACTTTGTGTGGAGCTTCTTTTTCTTGAACACTTGCACCGGCACACGGCGGTATTTTTTTCCGTCGGTCATGAGGACCCGCCTAGTCAGGCCAACCTTCAAAGGCCAGAGACGGGCCGCGAATATGGAGGTGAGCGGGTCGTAGGCGTCGCCCGGTAGAGTAATCGGCTCCCGCGTCTTTCCCCGCAGGGAGTACTGGGCTGTTTTTTTACCCAGTCGAAAATCACTTCCACCACCCGGCTTTTGTTTTTGTGTTTTTCCTTTTTGGAGATGTGCAATGTGCGCGTAAAATCAAGGTTCACATAGCTTACGTGAATGTCCCGGATCGGATAGAGGGCGTCGGCAAAGCCATTGGTCCTGAGATTGAAAGTCAGCCGGTAGGCCGGTTCGCCCTGAAAAGTGAGCGGCCCCTTAACGCTGAGCACTCCGGTTCCGACATGAAAAAACCCCCAATGGAGTTTGTCAGTCAAAGTTTCGCCCGGGGGAAAGGGGAGCGGGTCAATGGCTAGATCCGCATGGGCGCAGGCGGTGAAACCAAGAAACAGTCCGCTAAAGACCATTTTTACCCATGACCACATTGGCGCTGGAGGACTCATTTTATTCATCAATCCTCGACCGGCAAAGGATCGAGCCCCCAGATATCCGAGGCGTATTCGCGGATGGTGCGATCGGTGGAAAATTTCCCCATGCGGGCGGTGTTGAGGATGGCCATGCGGGCCCAGCGTTCCTTGTCGCGGTAGGCCAGATCGATCTCCCGTTGGGTATTGAGGTAGGATTCGAAATCGGCCAACACGAGGAAGGGATCGCCGCCCTCGAGCAGGTTGCGCCGCAGGGGGGCCAGGGCGTAAGAGTCCTCCGGCGTGAAATAGTTCGACCCCAGCCAATCGACGGCATGGCGCAATTCCTCATTGGCATAATAATGATCGAAAGGATTATAACCGCGCCTTTGCCGCTCTTCCACTTCTTCCACCGTATGGCCAAAAATAAAAATGTTTTCCTCGCCCACCTCTTCCCGGATTTCCACGTTGGCCCCGTCCAGGGTCCCGATGGTGACCGCGCCGTTGAGGGCCAGTTTCATGTTTCCGGTGCCGGAAGCCTCCTTTCCAGCCAGGGATATTTGTTCCGAGATATCGGCCGATGGAATGATGCGCTCGGCCAAGGTAATGCCGTAGTTGGGCAAGAAAACGACCTTGATTTTGCCGCCGATGCGGGGGTCGCCGTTGATTTTCGACCCCACCGCGTTGATGGCGTGGATGATGGTCTTGGCCAAGTCGTAGCCGGGGGCAGCTTTGGCCGCAAAGATGAAGACCCGGGGGTGCATATCGTAATCGGGATCGCGCAGAATCCGGCGGTAGAGGGTCAGAATATGGAGCAGGTTGAGGTGCTGCCGCTTGTATTCATGCAATCGTTTGACCTGCACATCGAATATGGCCCCGGTATCGACTTTCAGATGGCATAATTCGGCAATAATAGTGGCCAGTTCCTCTTTGTTCTTTTTCTTGGCCTCCATAAAACGCCGCTGGAAGTCCTTGTCCTGGGCGAAGGGTTCGAGGTCGTGGAATTTTTCCAGATCCAGCGGCCAATCGCCGCCGATGGTTTCGTCAATCAATTCGGACAAATGTGGATTGCAGGCCTTGAGCCAACGGCGTGGCGTTATGCCGTTGGTTTTGTTGTTGAACTTACGCGGATACAATTCGTTGAAGGTGGGGAAGAGGCGGCTCTTGAGTAATTTGGTGTGCAGGGCGGCCACGCCGTTGACCGAGTGGCTGGCCACCACGCTCAGGTGGGCCATGCGAATTTTCTTGGGGCGGCCTTCTTCGATGAGGGACAGTTCTCTCTTTTTGACATCGTCCCCCGGCCATTTCGTTTCCACCTCCTCTTCCAGGAAACGGCGGTTGATTTCGTAAAGTATTTGTAGATGGCGCGGGAGCACTTTTTCAAACAGGGGTACGCTCCATTTTTCCAGCGCTTCCGGCATCAGCGTGTGGTTGGTATAGGCGAAAACCTGGCGGCAGATTTGCCAGGCCCGGTCCCACTCGAGATGCTCGAGATCGATAAAAATCCGCATTAATTCGGGAATGGCCACCGAGGGGTGGGTGTCGTTGAGATGCAGGGCGATTTTTTCCGGAAAGGCTTCCCACCCGGCATTGAGGTTGCGGTAGCGCCGGATGATATCCTGTAGGGAACAGGAGACGAAAAAGTATTGCTGCACGAGGCGCAGTTCCTTGCCGCTCTCGGTTTTGTCGTTGGGGTAGAGAACCTTGGAAATGGTCTCCCCTTCGGCCTTTTCGCGCACCGCCTCGACATAACCGCCCTCGAAAAACACGGCCAGGTCAAACTCCTCTGAGGCGCGGGATTCCCACAGACGCAAGAAATTTACGGTTTTGGCCCCGTAGCCGCAAATGGGAAGGTCCCAAGGCACTCCGAGGATGGTTTTGGCGCCCACCCAGGAGGGCGCGCCTTCCCCGAAGTCGTCAAAACGGTCCTCCACATGCCCGTAAATTTTAACTTCGATGGCATACTCCGGGCGCATGATTTGCCAGGGATTGGGAAATTGCAGCCAGTTGTCCGGGTGCTCGACTTGTTTGCCATGGAGGATCTCCTGCCGGAAAAGCCCGAATTCGTAATGGATGCCATAACCGATGGCAGGCAGTTCCAGGGTGGCCAGGGAATCCAGGAAACAGGCCGCCAAACGGCCCAGCCCGCCGTTGCCCAGGCCCATCTCCACTTCTTCGTCGCAAAGGCCCTCCAGGCTCAGCCCTAGGGAGGCCAAAGCTTTTTTGGTCGCCTCGAAAAGACCGGCGCTGTGCAAATTGTTGGAAAGAAGCCGCCCCATGAGGTACTCGAGCGAAAGGTAATAGACCCGGCGGGTGTTCTCTCCGTTGTGGGTGTCCATGGTCTTAATGAACCGCTCCATGATTCGGTCGCGCACCGCCATGCTGGTGGAGAGCCACCAATCCCGCCGCGTGGCCGTGTTGGGGTGGCGGGCCAGGGTGTATTTGAGGTGATTCAAAATGGAGGTGGCCAGGCTCTCGAAATCGCTGTCGATATTGAACTTGAACCCAGTGCTGGGCTTTAGAATCCGCTCGGCAAGATCACTTTTATTGTTTTTTGGCTTTGGGGATTTGGCGGGGATGGATTTCATGAATTATTAATGGAAAGTGGGGTCGAATAAACGCCACAGACGAGGAGTGAAGTCCAAATTTGATTGATTTAAGACAACATCGGATCGGCCAGGTTCATTTCCCGAATTTTTTTTCCAGTTCGCTGCGGGAAATTTCAAAAAATGTGGGCCTGCCTTTGGGGTCGCTCAAGGGATTCTGGCAGGACATGAGCCGCTCCGCCAGCCGCATAACTTCCTCCCTGCCGGGGGGATGGCCGGCACCGGCCATACGGATGGAGGCGAGCCGGGCAATTTCCTCCCTGGCCAGCTGCGGACGATCGGGGTTCAAACCGCGCTCCCGGAGCCAGCCGAGCAAATCACGGGCAAAACTCTCTCCCTGCCCCGGATCCAGCCATTCGGGCAAGGCTTCAATGCGAAAGTAGTTGCGCCCGAATGGCTCAATGTCGAATCCATTGCCCCGAAAAAATTCGAGGTTCTCCTGCAGGGCGGCGGCGCCGGGCGCATCGAGTTCCAGCGGGATGGGAAAGAGGAGCTTTTGACGCCCAGGGGCGCGCCCCCCGGCCACGGCCAGGATTTCCTCGTAGAGAATCCGGCTCCTGGCCCCGCGCCAATTAAGAAGCACAAGACCGGTGTCCGTCTCGAAAACGACATAAGAACCGTGAGCGGCGCCAATGTAACGCCAGTTCAAACGGCCCTCCGGGGCGGGCGCGGGCGCGTGACTTTGTTTTTTTTCCGATTCTGTCTTTAGGGATGGGGCGGAGGTGGCAGAGCCGTCGTTTCCCTTAGAGAATGGAGTTTTCCCTGGCATCGGTCCGGGAATGGAACCGGCTGGACGATGGATTTTTGCGGGTTCAACCTCTGGGGGGAGCTGAACTGGGGCCGTTTTCCGTATGACCGGTGATGCGGAAACCTCCCGCAGGCGGTCGAGGACGGCCCGGATAAAAAAATACCGCAGCTTTCCCTCTTCCCGGAAACGCACCTCGCGTTTGGCCGGATGCACATTGATATCGACCAGGGCGGGGTCCACCTCGAGAAAGATGAAGGCCAGCGGATAACGGCCTTTGGGAATGTAGGTGTGGTAGGCTTCGATGAGGCTGAATTTGAGGGTTCGGCTGTCCACCGGACGCCGGTTGACATAGGTGACCAGCTCGTGCCGGGTGGCCCGCCCCACTCCCGGTTTGCCGATCAATCCGGTCAGTTTGAAATTTTCATCCTCCACCTCGATTTCGATGAGTTGGCCGGCTATCTGGCGGCCGAATATTTCCCCCACTCGTTCGCGTAGGTTCTGGCAAACCGGCGAGCGAAAAAGGGTGCGGCCATTTTCCAAAAGGGAGAAAGAGGTGTTCGGGTTGGCCACCGCAAAGAGCCTCGACAGATGGATGATGTGGGCCGCCTCGGTATTGTCGGTTTTGAGGAATTTGCGGCGGGCGGGCACGGGGTGGAAAAGATGGGCCACCTCGATTTGGGAACCCACCGGCATCCCGCATTCCTTGGTATGGATGAGCTTGCCGCCGTTGACGAATATTTCGGTGCCGTGGGGTTGGGCCCGAGCGCGGGTGCGCATGGTGAAACGAGAGACGCTGGCAATGGAGGGAATCGCCTCGCCGCGAAACCCGTAGCTGCTAATTTTAAGGAGGTCGGCCGCTTCCCGGATTTTGCTGGTGCCATGCCGTTCGAGCGAGAGCAAAGCATCGTCCGGGCTCATACCGTGGCCATTATCCTCGACCCGGATGAGGCTTTTCCCGCCCTTGCTAAACTCGATTTCGATGCGCCCGGCGCCTGCATCGAGGCTGTTCTCAATCAATTCCTTGGCCACCGCCGCGGGCCGCTCGATGACCTCGCCGGCAGCGATTTGATTGGCCACGATATCGGGCAATATTCGAATGGAGGGCATCTTCCAGAAAAAGGCTACACTGGCCCAAAGATTTCATTGTTGAAAGAAAAAAGCTGGGAAAAATTTGCCCTTTAGGAGAAAATAACCAGAAGAAACAGGGCTGTTTTGTAATTGGGGCAAGTAAAGGTATGGGAATGGTAAAATAGAATTAGCTGGATTTATCCTGATTCTTCTGTATTGAATCATACTGATTATGACTAAATTATCTCTAGACTACGAAACCAGCAGCGAAAGCAAAACTGTCTCCGTTAGTATTCTTGAGGATGCCGTGATCAATTTATGGAAGAATCACCAATACAATGATTTATACACGGATTACCTAGAGGAACACATATCTCAAGAAGAATTTCTGGAAGACGCTAAAAAATTAGCCATTGAGGTAAAAACCTTCACTCCCCAAGAAATAAAGATGCGGCTCTCGGTTTTTTGCTCTCTCTTGGGTGTTGAGGAGCTGGATTCTGAAGAATTGGGGCTGCTCACTAGTGCTGATCCCAATCAGTTGGAGCTTGCCCTGGATTCATGATTCATGACCGAATCGAGAAATGAAGCCCCTGCCTCCATTGAAAGGGCAAAAATTGAGATATGCGGGCAAAAAATCAAGTCTCGGCTTCCAAAAAAACGTGAGAGGGGCATTGTATTTCCGTTTAAGGTTTCCATCGGAGGGGAAGGGACACTATCGGATGCGTATGATCCCGATGATGATATAGAGCTTGTCGATAAAGACTCCCTTACAGAAGTCGGCGACAATATAGCCGGAATCCAATTGTGGGGGTTCACCTCCGATGGTCCAGTCCTCACAAAAAAAGGAGGAATGGGGCGAACCGGGGCCCATACGGGGCAATTTGCAGTTTTAAGCGGAGCCTTGAATTTTGCATGTTTGATTAAGGGCCACCGTGGGGATCCGCTTTTGTTGCATCCACAAAAAATACTTATTCAATAATTTCATTGCTTCATTTGTCTTCCCTTGGGAGTTGAAATTTTCCATTCCCATTTGCAATCAGGACCAAGGGTTCCAAGCATTATGCCCAATCTACTCGCCCAGGAAAAAAGCCTTTATTTGCGCCAGCATGGCGACAATCCCGTGGATTGGCGGCCCTGGGGCCCGGATGCACTGGCGGCGGCCGAGGAGGCGAACAAGCCGCTACTGCTATCCATCGGTTACAGTTCCTGCCATTGGTGCCATGTGATGGCCCATGAGTCGTTCGAGGACAAATATATCGCGGGGATCATGAACGAGCATTTCGTCTGTGTGAAAATCGACCGCGAGGAACGGCCCGACCTCGACAAAATCTACATGGAGGCGATGCAAATGCTCAACGGGCAGGGAGGCTGGCCATTGAACGTGTTCTGCCTGCCGGATGGCCGCCCTTTTGCCGGGGGCACTTATTTTCCCCCCACAGACCGCGGGCAGGGCCTCATACCCTGGCCCCAGATATTGGTCAGGATTTCGGATTTTTACCACCGGGAGAGGGAAAAGCTGGAGGAAAATGCTCGATCCATCCTGCAAAACATGGAAAAGGCCGGAAAGGCCGCCTTCGAGGCCGAAGGCAGCCTGGGCCAACCAGAGATCCTCGCCGCCAGCCATGCCATTTGCGGCGCCCATGACGATGAGTGGGGCGGGTTCGGAGGGACGCCCAAATTCCCGCCTTCGATGACCCTCAATTATCTGCTGGAAATGCGCAACACCGCTTCTGTCGATGAGCGCAACCCCTCATTTGCCCGAAGAATCGATGAGGTTGCGCAAAAGACCCTCGAGTGCATGGCCCTGGGCGGTATTTACGATCAAATCGGGGGTGGTTTTGCCCGCTACAGCGTGGACCGTTACTGGCGCATTCCTCATTTCGAGAAAATGCTCTACGACAACGCCCTCTTGCTGGACATTTTCACCAAAGGCTGGCTGCGCTATCGAAAACCACTCTACCGGGCCGTGGTGGAGGAGACCATCGGTTGGCTGGAGCGAGAGATGCGTTCTCCCGGCGGCGGCTATTATTCCTCTCTGGATGCCGACAGCGAAGGGGTGGAGGGAAAATTCCAGGTTTGGAACCCAGGCCAGGTAAAGGAAATTCTGGGCCAGCGGGATGGCGATGATTTCTGCCGACTTTACGGCATCACCGGGGAGGGGAATTTTGAGCATGGATTTTCCAACCCGGTTCTGGCAGCCGATGATTTTGAAAAACGCCTGGCCATGACACCGCTGAGGGAAAAAATGCTCGGCGTCCGCCAACAAAGAGTGGGTCCGGGAAAAGACCTCAAGCAATTGACAAGTTGGAACAGCTTGCTCATCCGCGGGTTGGCCGAAGCCGGTTTTTATATGGGGCAAAAGGATTGGCTGCGTACCGCCCGCCAAGCGGCCGACTGGATATGGGAACATCTGCGGTTCAGCGAGGACCGCCTCCATACCGCCTATTTTGAGGGCGAGGCCCATTTGAATGGTTATCTGGACGATTACGCTTTTTATGCCGAGGCGCTGCTATCTCTGGCCGCAAAAATCGATTGGCTGGAAGAAGGAATCAGCCAAACTTATATCGACAGGGCGCGAATATTGGTGGACTCCATTTTACGAAACTTTGCCGACTCCAGCGGGCAATCCGGTTTCTTTTTCACCAGCGGCGATCACGAGCGGCTCGTCCATCGTCAAAAGGAATGGTGGGACAATCCGATTCCTTGCGGCAACTCCAGTCTTGTACACTGTTTTTCATGCCTTTATGCATTAACCGGTGAGGCTCGTTACCGGGAAGAATTGGAAAATCTTCGATCCGCCTATCCGTATTTTGCCCAAAGATACCCCAGCGGAATCGCTCACGCCTTGGCTGGCTTTACCACGGATGCTATCGGTATCGTCATCATCAAGAAAAAAGGGCCGGGTTCTCTGGATGTTCTTCGGCGAGCGCTGGCCGGCAAACCTTGGCGCCGGGTTTTTCTTTTGGCCACGCAAGACAAAGCTCAGCCGAAGGGCTACCAGTTGTGTGTGGGAACTCGCTGCCTGGCACCCTCCTTGGAACCGGAAACGCTCCTGCAATATATCTGACTTGGCGCTTGAAATCCGTTACTGCATATCTTTTTATTAAGTCTGGATGGAGCGGCGGGGTGAAAGCTGGTAGTTTATAGTCCGGTCGTTTCAATTAATCTTCGCATCATAAATAAAACCAGGAAAAACATCATGTCAAAAATCGTACCCCTGATCAGTTCGGGCACCTGCGGGCCTCTCGGTGTCATTCATCTTCCACGCCTATGGCTGAAAGCTTCGCTCGGAGCCACCGGCCAGCTTCACGACGATTACCCGGCCTGCGGCGAGGGGTATGATGCCATGGTGCTCAACGGCCTCGGTCTGGACCGGGAGGCGTTTTTGAATTTCATCAATGAGAAAAAACCGACCTATTTCGAAACCGAGGCCTGGATACTCGAACAGAAAGGCGGCTCGCTCGATCAGGCCGCGGTCAAGGAATTGAACGATTCTATTACCGGCTTCATTCACGCGGAGGACACCCGCACGGAAATTCTGGACTGCTGCGGCCTCGATCATGAAGGCGCCTGCCGGGATGCCGTCAACCTGAACAATCTGGACGACTGGAAAATTTTCCACGATAGCACCTTGGCTTAATGGCTCAGTTCCATAGCTGAAGAAAGTCTCCCTGCAAAGTTTTCCTCTCCATTTACCTTCTTTATGCATTCGCGGCAGGAAGAGGTTATTGATTTCCTGTCTTTTAATCTGAATTTTTAATGAAAACCGTCCTCACTCCATCCGAGGCCCGCGTGCTCGGCTGCCTGTTGGAAAAGGAAATGACTACCCCGGAATACTATCCGCTCACCCTCAACAGCCTCATCGCGGCCTGCAACCAGAAGTCCAACCGCGACCCGGTGGTCGATTTCAACGAAACGACGGTAAATGAAGCGATCGAGGGATTGCGGCAAAAACGGCTCGCCTTCCGCCTCGACATGGCCGGTTCGCGGGTTCCCAAATACCGCCATAGCCTGCCCTCGGTTCTGAAGTTGCCGGAAAAGGGAGCCGCCCTCATCTGCCTTTTGTTGTTGAGAGGATTTCAAACGATAGGAGAATTGCGCCAACGAACCGGCCGCATGGTCGAGTTTGAGGATTTGAAGGAAGTTGAATCCACCTTGGGCGAAATGGAAGACCTCTATCCCGAACCTGTGGTCAAGGCCCTCCCCGTGCAACCGGGCAAAAAAGAGCGCCGTTACACCCAGCTCCTATGCGGCGAGCCCGAAATTGTCGAAACACTCTTCGAAACCATCGTCCACCCGGCTGCCCCGCCGCCGCAATTCGATTTCCAGAAAATGGAGGAATTAAAAAACCAGGTGCAAACCCTGCAAAATGAAATCGCCGCCCTACGCGCCGAATTTGAGTCCTTCAAAAAGCAATTCGAGTGATTGTTCAGCTCATTCCCTCGGCCAGGATATCACCCGCTGGCGCCAGCGGATGATATCCTGGCGGATTTGCCGGGGGCCTGGCATGCCGGGTTTTTCGCGGTTTTTCATGGCCGTTTCGAGGTCGAATACTTTGTGCCAGTCCGTCCCGATCTTGGGGTGCGCCTGATGGGCCTGAGCGTAGGTAAGCTCTTTCATGGGCAGGCCCAACTGCTCGGCCAGGGCTACCAGTTTGCCGACCACATGGTGGGCTTCGCGAAAGGGCACTTGCCGCCGCACGAGGTAATCGACGAGGTCCGTGGCCAGCAATTGGGGGTCTCCGGCGGCCTTTTGGCAAACGTCCTCATGGATTATAAGCCCTGAGACGACTGCGCTCAGGACCTGGATGGCAATCATGGTTTGATCGAGGGAATCGAAGATGGGCTGCTTGTCCTCCTGGAGGTCGCGGTTGTAGGTCATGGGCAGGCCTTTGAGTAGGGTAAAGAGGGTTTGCGCGTTCCCTTGCAGGCGGGCCGCTTTGCCCCGGATCAATTCGAGGGAATCGGGATTTTTTTTCTGCGGCATGAGGCTCGAACCAGTGGTGAATGCTTCCGGCAATTCGAGATAATCGAATTCTTGCGAGCTCCAAAGGATGAGGTCCTCGGCCATGCGGGAAAAATGGGTCCCGCAGATGGCGCAGGCGGTCGCAAATTCCAAAAAAAGATCGCGGTCGGCCACGGCGTCGAGACTGTTGCGGGTCAACTGTGGGCGGTCTTTATTATCTACAAATCCAAGTTCGCGAGCGGTAAATTCGCGGTCCAGGGGCAGGGTACTGCCGGCCAGGGCGCCAGAGCCCAGGGGACAAATATTGGCGTGTTCCGCAATGGAGCGGAATCGTTCGCAATCGCGGGAAAACATTTCTACGTAGGCGAGCCAATGGTAGGCCAGGGACACTGGTTGAGCCCTGCGCAAATGGGTGTAGCCGGGGATGATTATATGGCAATGCTTGTCCGCATTTTCAATCAGGGCCATGAGAAGGCTTTTTATGACATTTTGGAGTTCGGCGCAGGCCGATTTGAAGAAGAGGCGCATATCCGTTGCCACCTGGTCGTTGCGGCTGCGCCCTGTGTGAAGTTTAGCGGCGGCCGGAACTTTGCGGTTGAGCGCCTGCTCGATATTCATATGCACATCTTCGAGGTTTTCGTCCCACTGGAACTGGCCTGTTTCGATTTCCTGCAAAATGGCATCCAGGCCGCCTTGTAAGGCGTCTCGCTCCTCGACATTGAGTAAACCTATATGGCAAAGCATGGCGGCGTGAGCCTTGTTCCCGAGCACGTCGAATGGAGCCAGCCTGCGGTCGAAAGAGACCGATTCGCTGAAACGGACCATCAATTTCGAGGGGTTCCCTGAAAAACGGCCTCCCCAAGATGCCTGTGGTTTTTTTGCCATAGCCTGAACCATCGCAGGAGGCGTCAACCGAGGCAATCCAAAATCCCGTGGGATGGGATAGAGAAATATAAGGGAAAATATTTACTAAAATAGAGGCTGTCCCAAAAATATAAAGATTTTGTAGTCAACTGGATGACGTTTATAAAAATAGCCGGAAAGAGCATTTTTTTGCTCGATCCGGCTAAAAAAGGGTTCTATAATTGCGTTAGCGAAAATCAATATAGCCCTTTCTATGAAAAATATAGCCATCCAATGCCTCCTGCGTCCAGCTTTAACTGTGGTCGACCGTTGCCTCGATTACGATAACTTTCGCGCCACCATCGAGCGTATCGACCGGCTGCTGATCGATTCGGAGGTGGAATCGCAGGGCGTTGATCTGGCCTTGGAAAGAGGCCAGCCAATGAGTGTAAAGGCCCGGCAAAAGCGGGCTAATTTTGCCCTCAAGGCGTTGCGTATGGAAACGCTGCGTTATCTGCTCGGTGGGATTTCGTTTCGGCATTTGTCGAGGGCTCTGGGCAGCAGCGATCTGTTGGCTGACTTTTGTCGTGTCCGCCATATCGACGGCATAAGGGGCATCTCCAAGAGCACCCTGGAACGGGCCTCGAAGTTTTTCAGCGAAGAGCAGTTGAGGGCCTTGCACCGGACCTTGACTGAGGTTGTGGGCGATGCCGATCTGGCCCGGCAGGTGGTGGGATTGGACAAGCCGATAGACACCACCATTTGCCTGATCGACGGCACCTGTTTGGAGGTCAACATTCATTGGCCGACGGACTGGGTGCTGCTCAAGGATGTAGCGGGCACGCTGCTCAAAGCGATCCGGCTGATCCGTGAGAAGGCCGGTTTGCGCCATCGCATGCCGATCGAACCGGAGCCCTTGGCTCGGCAGATGAATCGGCTGTGCATACAGATGACCCACAGCCGGCGGCGAAAGGACAGCGCGCGGCAACGCAAGGGTATCTTGAGGCAGATGAAAAAGCTGCTCAAACGGATCGGGGAGCATGCCCGCAGTCACCGGGAATTATTGCAAGCCTGCTGGGAGCAAAGCGATTACAGCGAAAAACAGGTCCAACAGATCCTTACCCGGATGGAGCGCATGAGCGAGCTAATCCCGGTGGTCATCAAGCAAGCGCACGAGCGAATCATTGGCGGCCGCCAGGTGAAAAACGCAGAGAAAGTTTTGAGTGTTTACGAACCCGATGCGCAGGTGATTGTGCGAGGCAAAGCGGGCCAAGAGGTTGAGTTTGGCAACACCCTGTTTTTGGGTGAAAGCGTTGAAGGATACCTGCTGGACTGGAAACTCTACGACAGCCGGACGCCAAGCGAAAATGAACAAATGCAAGAGAGTTTGCAAAGACAGAACCGCTTCAACCTAGCCGAACCCATAGCGGCCATGTGCGCGGACCGGGGATTCGCCTCCCAGCGGGCCCGCCGGCAGTTAGCCCAGGAGGGCATCTACGATGCGCTCTGTCCACGCGATCCGAAGCAGTTGAAAAAACGGATGGAGGAACCACACTTCAGGCAATTGCAAAAGCGCCGGGCCAGCACCGAAGGGCGGATCGGGGTATTGAAGAATCGCTGGCAGGCCGGGCGATTGCGCAGCAAAGGCTTTGCCAACCGCTCGATCAGCGTAGCCTGGTCGGTCCTCTCGCACAATCTATGGAAAGTGGCCAAGATGCTGGCCCAGCAAGATGAACTAAAAACCAAAGCGGCGGCCTAAATAAAGAGCGGAAAAGCAAGGACAATACTTTTTCACAGGCCTACTGTCGGCCCATACAAAGAAAACCAGGCAAACGGACCCCAAAACCAGAATCCTAACGTCATAGGAGAGCAAAGTCACCCCCTCCCAAAAGAAAATACCACTAAAATGAACACTCTTCAAAATCCCCTCGCAAAAATCACCCTTTTGGGACAGCCTCTAGATAACCGGGATGCTCGGTCTCTATCTCACCGTATGCCTCCTTTTCTGCTTTCGCTCTTTCCATCGCGACCAACTGTTCTTCGGTCAGAACCACTCCGTCCTGAGCGGCCTTCGCTTCCAGGGCCTTCAAGCGCTTGCGGAAGGTTTCCAGATCGTGCCGCAGCCAGACCGAGCGCACGCCTCCGGGTGAAATGAACAAGCCTCGTTTTTTCAGTTCGTTGCTTACCCGCTGCTGGCCCAGCGCCGGGTTATCGACAGCCAAAGCGACAACGGCCTCCTCCAGTTCCACCGCCACCCGGTTTTTGGGCAGAGGTTTGCGTCGGCTCATGTCCTGCAGGGCCAGCTCGCCACCCTTGTCGTAGAGTTCCTTGAAACGATAGAAACTGTCCCGCGAAAAGCCCATCACTTTACAGGCCTGCGAAACGTTTCCAAGTTGCTCAGCCAGATTCAGTAGTCCGAGCTTATTCTTAATGATTTTCTGTTGTACGGTCATGACATTCTCCTATTCTACCGGCTGGTTATTCACACCTGCACCTCCGACGAGTTATTGAGCCCATTCTCGGTGCAGCATGAATAACCAGCCTCCTTTCTTGATTCGTATAGTCTTTATTTAGAATGTCAGATCAAGTCTTAACTATTACAGATCAACCGATCCATTCTTCGTGGAAAAGGTGCGCGATATTGTCGGCCTTTATCTCGATCCGCCCGCTAATGCGATGGTTCTTTGCGTTGACGAAAAAAGCCAATGTCAGGCATTGGAACGAACCCAGCCGGTCTTACCCATGGGATTACCTTGAAGGTGTTACGCACGGCTATATCCGACATGGCACGCTCACATTGTTTGCCGCTCTGGAGGTGGCTTCAGGAAAGGTCATCAGTCGCTGTGCCACCCGGCATCGCCATCAGTAGTTCCTTCGATTTTTACAGACTAGTTAGAGGCTGTCCCAAAAATATAAAGATTTTGTAGTCAACTGGATGACGTTTATAAAAATAGCCGGAAAGAGCATTTTTTTGCTCGATCCGGCTAAAAAAGGGTTCTATAATTGCGTTAGCGAAAATCAATATAGCCCTTTCTATGAAAAATATAGCCATCCAATGCCTCCTGCGTCCAGCTTTAACTGTGGTCGACCGTTGCCTCGATTACGATAACTTTCGCGCCACCATCGAGCGTATCGACCGGCTGCTGATCGATTCGGAGGTGGAATCGCAGGGCGTTGATCTGGCCTTGGAAAGAGGCCAGCCAATGAGTGTAAAGGCCCGGCAAAAGCGGGCTAATTTTGCCCTCAAGGCGTTGCGTATGGAAACGCTGCGTTATCTGCTCGGTGGGATTTCGTTTCGGCATTTGTCGAGGGCTCTGGGCAGCAGCGATCTGTTGGCTGACTTTTGTCGTGTCCGCCATATCGACGGCATAAGGGGCATCTCCAAGAGCACCCTGGAACGGGCCTCGAAGTTTTTCAGCGAAGAGCAGTTGAGGGCCTTGCACCGGACCTTGACTGAGGTTGTGGGCGATGCCGATCTGGCCCGGCAGGTGGTGGGATTGGACAAGCCGATAGACACCACCATTTGCCTGATCGACGGCACCTGTTTGGAGGTCAACATTCATTGGCCGACGGACTGGGTGCTGCTCAAGGATGTAGCGGGCACGCTGCTCAAAGCGATCCGGCTGATCCGTGAGAAGGCCGGTTTGCGCCATCGCATGCCGATCGAACCGGAGCCTTTGGCTCGGCAGATGAATCGGCTGTGCATACAGATGACCCACAGCCGGCGGCGAAAGGACAGCGCGCGGCAACGCAAGGGTATCTTGAGGCAGATGAAAAAGCTGCTCAAACGGATCGGGGAGCATGCCCGCAGTCACCGGGAATTATTGCAAGCCTGCTGGGAGCAAAGCGATTACAGCGAAAAACAGGTCCAACAGATCCTTACCCGGATGGAGCGCATGAGCGAGCTAATCCCGGTGGTCATCAAGCAAGCGCACGAGCGAATCATTGGCGGCCGCCAGGTGAAAAACGCAGAGAAAGTTTTGAGTGTTTACGAACCCGATGCGCAGGTGATTGTGCGAGGCAAAGCGGGCCAAGAGGTTGAGTTTGGCAACACCCTGTTTTTGGGTGAAAGCGTTGAAGGATACCTGCTGGACTGGAAACTCTACGGCAGCCGGACGCCAAGCGAAAATGAACAAATGCAAGAGAGTTTGCAAAGACAGAACCGCTTCAACCTAGCCGAACCCATAGCGGCCATGTGCGCGGACCGGGGATTCGCCTCCCAGCGGGCCCGCCGGCAGTTAGCCCAGGAGGGCATCTACGATGCGCTCTGTCCACGCGATCCGAAGCAGTTGAAAAAACGGATGGAGGAACCACACTTCAGGCAATTGCAAAAGCGCCGGGCCAGCACCGAAGGGCGGATCGGGGTATTGAAGAATCGCTGGCAGGCCGGGCGATTGCGCAGCAAAGGCTTTGCCAACCGCTCGATCAGCGTAGCCTGGTCGGTCCTCTCGCACAATCTATGGAAAGTGGCCAAGATGCTGGCCCAGCAAGATGAACTAAAAACCAAAGCGGCGGCCTAAATAAAGAGCGGAAAAGCAAGGACAATACTTTTTCACAGGCCTACTGTCGGCCCATACAAAGAAAACCAGGCAAACGGACCCCAAAACCAGAATCCTAACGTCATAGGAGAGCAAAGTCACCCCCTCCCAAAAGAAAATACCTCTAAAATGAACACTCTTCAAAATCCCCTCGCAAAAATCACCCTTTTGGGACAGCCTCTAGGTAATCGTTTAAATAATCAATTGCAGTTTGCTTTGACAGAGTCAGTGAGATTATGTCTTATATGCGTGGTATTCAGCGTGAAACTGTGCCAAAGGCCACAGCTCTGTGGGCAGAGTAACCCGGCCGGATTGTTGAATTGCCACCAGCCCTAATGATCTACGATAGGCCATATATGCGTCGTCAGGAAGAGTACCGGCGAGAAATGCCCGTTCTCAAATGGCTTATTATTGCCAATATTGCGGTTTTCATAGTGCAGTGCATTCTGGAGCGGTGGACGAGCAGCCCGGCCCCTTATAACACCTTTCTCAAATATTTTGCTTTAACCGGGGATGGATTCCGCAGCGGCTACCTGTGGACACCGCTGACCTACAGTTTGTTGCATTCGACCCAAATGCTTTTTCATATTTTGGGAAATCTGCTGGGGATATTTCTGTTTGGGCGGATTCTCCAACCCGTGGTGGGCCCGCAACGGCTGCTCGGTCTTTATATAGCCTCGGCCTTAGTGGGGGGTCTTTTCTGGCTCGTATTCAATTTCAATGGCGGCCTGGTCATGGGCGCTTCAGCCGCAGCCTTGGGGTTTTTGACGGTGTATTGCCTGCTTTACCCGAACCAGCGGGTGCAATTTTTGCTCTTTTTCATCATCCCGTTAACCGTTCTGCCCAAATACATCCTGTGGTTTTCACTCTTTATCAATCTCTTCGGATTTTTGTTTTACGAAATTTCGCCCCAAGGCATGGGAACCGGCGTGGCCTATTCGGCCCATCTCGGCGGGATGTTATGCGGCTGGCTTTTCATTAAATTTGTGCACAACCGGGAGCCTATTTTCAAAGCCAGTGGCACGGTTGTGGAAATGCCCAAATGGGCAAAAAAACGGAGAAAAACCTCTCCCCGAGCGAATAAATTCACCATCAACATCTCCAATCACAACCAGTTGAAAAGCGAAGTGGACCGCATCCTCGATAAAATCAACAGTAAAGGCTTCGGTTCGCTGACGGAGGAAGAGAAGCACACCTTGGACAAAGCCAAGGATATCTTGAGCCGCTGAGGGAAGGGGGGGGATTAATACCGGATGCTGGATGCTGGATGTTAAAGAAAGGCCACACTTCTGGCGGGATTGACAAGGGGCTTTTTTTTTATAACTTCCCTCAAATAATCGCAACTAAATCCACCAACTTCCCCTGAGCCTTGTTTTCAAAAAAGCGCAGACTAAAGTCCCTGCAAGAGCGCAAGGAATTCGTCGAAAAAAAATTCCTTGAATTCAAGGAGGAGGATTTTCCAGAAACCAGTGATATTTCCGTGAAGCAATTCGTGCAAATGCGAAAGAAAAAGGAGAGATACGTCCTCATCGACCTGAGGTCGGATAAGGAGCGCGATGTCTCCATCATCCCGGGCACCGTGACCCCCAAAGATTTCGAAGAGAATGCGAGCCGGTATGCGGATCACACCGCGGTAGCCTTTTGCACGGCGGGG
The DNA here is from genome assembly GCA_965226205.1 of Opitutales bacterium. Lineage (GTDB taxonomy): Bacteria > Verrucomicrobiota > Verrucomicrobiia > Opitutales > UBA2987 > JAJFLU01. The sequence goes on from CBDDCJ010000025.1 coordinate 109,050, forward strand.
TATCGAAGCGGATTATACAAAAAAGAACTACAGGAACGGAACCTACCCGCACTTAATCTGGTCGGTGGAGTAATCGCCTGGGCATTGGACGGGCAAAAGTTTCAAGACCAGGTAGGAGAAAGCCGCCGTGTGCATGTTTTTAATAAAATCTGGAACCTGCTGCCCGACAAATATGATGCAATATGGTAATCATGAGGGGTATCGCAAGATGCCGGACGATGAAATGATGGCGCATGAGACACTATTGAAATCAACGACATACGAGGAAGCTCAGGAAATTTTTATTGCCCTTTCTCTCCCGGCGTTTAAATACTCAAAATTACCGATTTAAGGACATTGCATCCCTAAAACAGGATAAACTTATCTATGGAAACAGAAATACAAGCACGAAAAAAACCCTCCTACATCTATGAAACGGAATTTATTTTGCTGCATCTTTTGCCGCTGGCAATGATCTGGACGGGGGCGACTTTGTTCGATTGGCTGGTTTGCATAACCCTCTACTGGGTACGGATGTTTTTTGTCACCGGCGGCTATCACCGGTATTTTTCCCATCGCACCTACAGCACCTCGCGGGCGTTTCAATTTTTTCTGGCCTTCGCGGCCCAAACCTCAGTTCAAAAGGGGGCATTGTGGTGGGCCGCGCACCACCGCCACCACCATAAGCACAGCGATACGCCGGAAGACCCGCATTCCATGAAACTCTATGGTTTCTGGTATTCCCACATTGGCTGGATTCTCGGCCCCGATTATAAAGAAACCGAATTCAAGGCCATCAAGGATTTTGCCAAATTTCCGGAACTGGTCTGGCTGAACCGGTTTTACATCATCCCACCGATAGTTCTGGGCACTTCGGTGTTTTTGCTGGGTGGGTATGTCAACGGGGGTTCCATGGCCACGATGCTTACGCATGGGTGGTCCACCTTGGTGGTCGGGTTTGGCCTCAGTACGGTAATACTTTGGCACGGCACTTTCTCCATTAATTCCATCATGCATAAATTTGGCAAACCCCGCTACGATACTGGTGATGAATCGAAAAACAGTCTTTGGCTGGCCCTGCTCACCCTGGGGGAAGGCTGGCACAACAACCACCATTATTATAAGTTCGCTACCCGCCAGGGTTTTTACTGGTGGGAAATCGATCTCACCTATTACATTATCAAAATGCTTTCCTGGGTGGGCCTTGTGTGGGACGTTCGGGAGGTGCCGCCGCACATCAAAAAATCCCGCAATAAAGAAGAGGCCCGGGAACTCCTGGCCAAAGGCATTTCCTGAATCTTCCAGAGCGATTATTTTCGCCTTCCGGGTGAAAACACAAGGGATCGGCCAGCGGGAGAGATCATGAGTGAGCGGAACCCCGCAATCTCCGTGGTCATCCCGGCCTTCAACCGCCGCGAGTTGCTGCCACGGGCAATCAATACTGTTCTGAAGCAAACCCGGCAGCCGCAGGAAATCATCGTCGTCGATGACGGATCGACTGATGGCACCGCCGAGATGGTGGGCCAGGATTTTTCGTTGGTGCATCTTGTTGTTCAGAAAAACCGGGGCGTGAGCGCCGCCCGCAATGCCGGGATCAACAGAGCCACCGGCGACTGGCTTGCTTTTTTGGATTCCGACGATGCCTGGCAGCCGCAAAAACTGGAGAGGCAAATGGAATTGCTGGCCCGCCATGGGGAAATGAAAATTTGTCATACGGGCGAAACCTGGTTGAAAAATGGCCGGCCGATCAGCCAAAAAAAGAAGCATCGCAAACCATCGGGATGGATTTTTCAAAAATGCCTGGAATTGTGCGCCATTTCCCCCTCCTCGGTTTTGATAAAGAGGGAGGTTTTTGATCTCGTGGGCCTGTTCGATGAATCCTTGCCGGCCTGTGAAGATTACGATTTGTGGCTGCGCATCAGCGCCCGTTTCGAGATTCATTGCGTGGAGGAGCCGTTGACGGTTAAATATGGCGGTCATGCCGGTCAGCTATCATCTCAGTGGGGACTGGATCGCTACCGGATACGCGCCCTGCGCAAAATTTTGGATTCCGTCCGGATAAGCGGGGACGATGTTCGCGCCGCCCGGCAAGTGTTGACCCGTAAATGCAGCATTTACGCCCAAGGGGCCTTAAAAAGGGGTAAAAAAAAGCGAGTATGAGCATTATCAACGACTGACCGAAAACTATAAGCCCATTTTAGAATGACAGAAACTTCGGAAAGAGGTTTCAGTGTTCCGGTGTCAGGACTCGAAATAGGGGACAGGGTTGGCGGTGAATATACGGACATCAGTCTTCTACCGGCATCCGGCTTCCTGAAACCTTAATCCACCATGCGAATATCCTCGCCAGAAAAGAAAAAGACCACCTATACTGGCCCTGAAAATTCTAAATAATCTATCCCCCCCTATTTCTGCCTATGATCGCCACCGTAAACCGGCTGCTCCTTTTATTCACAATTCCGCTGTTGGCCGTTTCTTTGCCGGCCATGCATCATGAGAAGACCCTTACCGGCGCTCAGATCATCGACAAATATGTTGAGAAACAGGAGGTGTATTTGGAGCTGGATTATATCAAAATGTCCATTATCAGCCCCGGCCCGACCATTCTCGAACGCCGGTTTTTGGCCATTTATAAAAAGAATCCGGACGGGGGACGCTCTTATCTGATCCGAATTATCCGGCCTGCGGAAGTGGAAGGCGTTACCTTGCTGGCGGTGGAAAACAAAATGAAGGAAATTGATCAATATCTTTATCTCCCCGATGTGGGCGAGGCGCGCAGACTGAGGGGCAAGAGCCAGTCGGGCGCCTTTCTGGGCTCCGATTTTACCTTTCAGGATTTACTGCGGGAGACACCATCCAATTTTCGCTACGAACGGCTGGAAGATGTCTTTATCAACGGTGTTGAATGCTATAATGTGAGAGCCCAAACCAACTCCCTAGATGAAGGCAATCCCTACCATTCGCGGAATATGTATATTGCGAAAGGGGAATACGATTTGCTCAAAATCGATTATTTTGGGCAGACTGACGAGCTCATTAAAACTTTCAGCGCATTTGATTACCATTCGCCACAGATCAAAGGCATAACCACCAGGCCCCGGCGTGCAGTGATGGAAAACAAGAGCAAAAATTCCATTACCATATTTACCGTTATTGAGGGGAGGATCGACCAGGAAATTTCCGACAATCTGTTCACCCCGAAAAAGATTGCCGCGTGGACGGCCGATGAAGTCGATGAGTTCATATACGACTATGGATTCGTGGTAAATCCGCAAAATTAACGGGCGGAAAACGACAGGTTTTCCTCGAATGGACCGCTTTCTAAACGTTTGAACTTCGTTCCATTCCATTCATTCCTCTGGATTGAAAACAGGTTAGGAGGCAGAGTTGAAATAATTTTTGATAAACCCAATCAAAAATTGTATCCTACAAAAATACGTGTCAGATTCATGGAATTAGGCATTAAGTTAGAGGCTGTCCCAAAGTTATAACCATTTGTTTTACAGTAAGTTAGAGGCTGTCCCAAAAATATAAAGATTTTGTAGTCAACTGGATGACGTTTATAAAAATAGCCGGAAAGAGCATTTTTTTGCTCGATCCGGCTAAAAAAGGGTTCTATAATTGCGTTAGCGAAAATCAATATAGCCCTTTCTATGAAAAATATAGCCATCCAATGCCTCCTGCGTCCAGCTTTAACTGTGGTCGACCGTTGCCTCGATTACGATAACTTTCGCGCCATCATCGAGCGTATCGACCGGCTGCTGATCGATTCGGAGGTGGAATCGCAGGGTGTTGATCTGGCCTTGGAAAGAGGCCAGCCAATGAGTGTAAAGGCCCGGCAAAAGCGGGCTAATTTTGCCCTCAAGGCGTTGCGTATGGAAACGCTGCGTTATCTGCTCGGTGGGATTTCGTTTCGGCATTTGTCGAGGGCTCTGGGCAGCAGCGATCTGTTGGCTGACTTTTGTCGTGTCCGCCATATCGACGGCATAAGGGGCATCTCCAAGAGCACCCTGGAACGGGCCTCGAAGTTTTTCAGCGAAGAGCAGTTGAGGGCCTTGCACCGGACCTTGACTGAGGTTGTGGGCGATGCCGATCTGGCCCGGCAGGTGGTGGGATTGGACAAGCCGATAGACACCACCATTTGCCTGCTCGACGGCACCTGTTTGGTGGTCAACATTCATTGGCCGACGGACTGGGTGCTGCTCAAGGATGTAGCGGGCACGCTGCTCAAAGCGATCCGGCTGATCCGTGAGAAGGCCGGTTTGCGCCATCGCATGCCGATCGAACCGGAGCCCTTGGCTCGGCAGATGAATCGGCTGTGCATACAGATGACCCACAGCCGGCGGCGAAAGGACAGCGCGCGGCAACGCAAGGGTATCTTGAGGCAGATGAAAAAGCTGCTCAAACGGATCGGGGAGCATGCCCGCAGTCACCGGGAATTATTGCAAGCCTGCTGGGAGCAAAGCGATTACAGCGAAAAACAGGTCCAACAGATCCTTACCCGGATGGAGCGCATGAGCGAGCTAATCCCGGTGGTCATCAAGCAAGCGCACGAGCGAATCATTGGCGGCCGCCAGGTGAAAAACGCAGAGAAAGTTTTGAGTGTTTACGAACCCGATGCGCAGGTGATTGTGCGCGGCAAAGCGGGCCAAGAGGTTGAGTTTGGCAACACCCTGTTTTTGGGTGAAAGCGTTGAAGGATACCTGCTGGACTGGAAACTCTACGGCAGCCGGACGCCAAGCGAAAATGAACAAATGCAAGAGAGTTTGCAAAGACAGAACCGCTTCAACCTAGCCGAACCCATAGCGGCCATGTGCGCGGACCGGGGATTCGCCTCCCAGCGGGCCCGCCGGCAGTTAGCCCAGGAGGGCATCTACGATGCGCTCTGTCCACGCGATCCGAAGCAGTTGAAAAAACGGATGGAGGAACCACACTTCAGGCAATTGCAAAAGCGCCGGGCCAGCACCGAAGGGCGGATCGGGGTATTGAAGAATCGCTGGCAGGCCGGGCGATTGCGCAGCAAAGGCTTTGCCAACCGCTCGATCAGCGTAGCCTGGTCGGTCCTCTCGCACAATCTATGGAAAGTGGCCAAGATGCTGGCCCAGCAAGATGAACTAAAAACCAAAGCGGCGGCCTAAATAAAGAGCGGAAAAGCAAGGACAATACTTTTTCACAGGCCTACTGTCGGCCCATACAAAGAAAACCAGGCAAACGGACCCCAAAACCAGAATCCTAACGTTATAGGAGAGCAAAGTCACCCCCTCCCAAAAGAAAATACCACTAAAATGAACACTCTTCAAAATCCCCTCGCAAAAATCACCCTTTTGGGACAGCCTCTAAGTTAACTTGTTTATAAAGCTGTCATAAAGACCGTTTTTAGGGGATTTTGGGCAATTTCGATGTCTATAACACCGTCAGCCTTTCTCTTGTTTTGCATATTCAAATACAATTCTACCATAGACCTCTGTCTGACGCGATTATATTTATAACGAATAGAGGCCTTATACAGCGTTTTTGACGGAATTGAATGACTTACGTTCCCTTACAGTTCGGAGTCGAAAATCTCAATTCGCAAAATTCGGGTTTTTGGGACAGCCTCTAAGTTATTCAATTGGAAACACTTGTGTATTATATACAAACTTAGGGCAGCCATATATGGTGAATAAAATTAAAAAAAATACTTACGATTTTAGTAGATTTTTAAATACATTGGGTAATACTCTTTCGATGATGAGCTGTACAAGGTTTCTCCACTGCAAATTTTTCAGCTTAATACTCCTGGTTCTGATATTCGGGTCATGGCATCGGGCTATGGCTGCCGAAATCCGGGGACAGGTACTCGATTCGGGAAGCGATATCCTCCTGCAAGGGGTTCGCATTGCCATCCAGGAAACCGATGTCGTGACTTACACCGAGCGCGGTGGCGACTTCAGATTACCTAACCTCCCGCCGGGCCGATACACCTTGAGGGTTACCTATATCGGTTACCCCGCGCATACCGAAACCGTTGTCATTGAGAATGCCGAGTCGTCCATATATACCACGGTGGATTTCAGTAGTGAGGCAGTGCTTGAGTTGGAAGAATTCAGAGTCGAGGGTTCCCTGGTGGGAGCCGCCAAGGCGCTCAACATCCAGCGCTCGGCGGCCAACGTCAAAAATGTTGTCTCATCCGACGCCATCGGTCAGTTCGTTGATCGCAACGCGGCCGAGGCCCTCCAGCGGCTGCCCGGCATTTCTATTCAGAACAGCCAGGGAGAAGGCAAATTCGTCATCATTCGCGGTGCCGACCCGGCCATCAATCAAGTCGCTATCGATGGAGTGATTTCGGCCACTCCGGAGGAAGATGGCCGCACGACGGCCTTGAACATCATCTCCATCGACCAGCTCGAGTCCATCGAGGTGACCAAAAGCTGGCTGCCGGACATGTCGGCCAACTTTATCGGGGGTTCGATTAACCTGATAACCCGTAGCGCCCTGGACCGTGGTTCGCGGTTTATGTCGGCCCAGTTCGTCTACGGCAGCCACAATATATCGGAGGAAAACAGTTGGCGTTTCAACGCCACCTATGGGGATGTCCTGGGAAAGAAGAAAAATATCGGAATCCAGTTTTCCTTCGACCAATCGGAGGATAATCGCGGCTCCGATACGGTGAAAACCGAGGGAGATGGCTGGTTTACCCAGTCCACGCCCGATGTGCGAGGAACTACTCCAAAAGGGTTTCAGCTGGAGGGTCTTGAGTTTGAGGATTTCATCATCAAGCGTGAGCGCACCGGCTTCAGCACGAAGGTGGAATACGAGATTAACGACAATCATCGATTTAATTTTTCCTTTTCTCTCAACCAGTTCGACGACGACGAAATTCTCCAGGCGACTACCGAGAATATCGACCTTGATGTAAGCAGCTATGTGGGGGTAACGGTATTCGATTTGGATGTGGCCCTAGCCATCGGGCTGGATCCCAACGACCCGGAGGTAGCCGAACGCCTGTCCCGACGGCCGGAGGACAGGCCCATATTTTTTGAGGAGGCGGTGGCGCTGGGCGATCTCGCCTTCGATCCGGAGACAAAAATGTACACTTTACAAAGTTATCTGACCGGTGGCGAAAAAAAATGGAACAGCACCCTGACCAGCGATGAAATCAAAACCTTTCAGGGGGGCGGGGAGCACCGCCTGTTCAACATAATAGACCTCGATTACAAAATTTACCGCTCGGAGGCAAACAAGGATTGGACAGAGCAGCAGCTAAAACTGCTGTCGTCCAGAACCACAGCAGTTAGCGGGATAATGGGATCGGTGCCCTTTCTTATAGACGAGCTTGAGAAGTTTGCCAATCCAAAATCCTTTCTATTGAATCTGAATTCAGGCAGCATCGAGGACAATAAATTCACCAGTTTTGATGAGAGGAGCGGGTTCGAAATCAACCTGGAGACGAAATACCAGTGGCTGGGTCTGAACTGGACCACCAAAGTGGGTGGGGCGGGAGATTTCCGTAACAAGAAATTCGAGCGGGATTTCCAAGTATTCAGTGATGTCCGGACCATATCGGGCCTGAACCAACTTACTCTGGAAAACGAGGCCTTGAACGGCGGGACACTGGACAACTTCATGGAGGACTTCGGGGACTTTGATTTCGGCCCCCGGTTCGACACGGAAAAAACCCGCAGTTTCATCGCCGATCCCCAAGATATCGAGTTAGTCAGCACAAATGACGATATAACGAAAAACGTGACCGAAGCTATATTGAAAAATTTCGAGGCGACGGAAGACGTGACGGCGTTCTACTTCATGCAAACACTTGACTGGAAGGGGTTTAAATTTATTTCCGGAGTGCGTTACGAAAAAACTGATAACACCTTCACCAACAACTTGATCGACCCCCGTTCGGAAAACCTTCCCACCGCCATAAAATTCGCCCAACCGGGCTTTTGGCGGTTTTTAATCAATAATGATCAATTTGGGATAGAAAGTTTTATCAATGAGGTAACCAGTGAACGCAGTTATGACCATTGGCTGCCGGCCTTTCATATTATCAAAAACTTTTCCGAGAATACCATTGTGCGGGCCTCATTCACCAAGACCATTGCCCGGCCCAAATTCACCGACTTGGTGCCCAGGGAAATCCCGGAAACTGATGGGAAAGCCTTCGACAACGAGGTGGAATTACCCAATATAGGATTGAAAGCGACGGTATCGACGAATTTCGACCTATCCTTTGACCATTACTTCAAAACATTCGGCGCCTTTGGGATTAATCTCTTTTACAAAAAGCTCGACGGCCCCATCTATGAAGAAACACGCACTTTCGATGCCGGGCATCCTATAGCCACAGAGCTTTCGGAAAAGTTCACAAGCCTCAGGCGTGACGAAAATGAATGGAAGACCACCCGCAAGGCTAACGCCGGAAAAGGGGAAATTCTTGGTTTGGAAGTTTCCCTCGCTAGAAAGTTTGACTTCTTGCCCAAGCCCTTCAATGCTATGGGCCTCGATTTCAACGCCACCTTTGTCGATTCCAGTGTGCTGCTCCCCTTGGAGGAACGCCTGGATGAGGAGGTACCCCTGTTCAAGCAATCGGATATTCTGGCCAATCTGTCGATTTATTATGAAAAGAAAAATATTCTTATCCGGGCCAGCATGGTGTGGCGGGGCAGCTACCTTGATGAGGTATTGGATGGTCAAAATGAAGTCGATGACCTTACCGATGAAAACAAGGTCGGGCTCCCTGCCAACAGTCTGGATGTGTATGTGGCTGACTTTTTTAAACTCGATATCCGGGCGGAATATCGGTTTCGCAATTTCTTGACGATCTTTTTCGAAGGCACTAATTTAACGAACGAACCACTTCACAAATTCTATGGGAATGAAATCAGATTGCACACCCTCCAGTTTACTAAACCCATTTTCTTTGTCGGTATCAAATTGAACCGATAATTCGCATACCGAATAAACTAACCTAGGATTAAGATAAGATAAATACAAGATAAGGGAGCCTTATGAAAAATGAAATGAATACACATCGATTGAAGCCTTGGATTTTTGGGGCTACTCTAACCACGTTGGCATTCGCCTTTTGGGGTGTGGCCAACGCCGCCCCGCAGGAAGTCTTCCGGGAGAATTATGAAAGTGACGGCAGCGGGACCCGCTACACTGTAGAGAACCCCAGCGATGACGGTTCGAGAGATTATTTTGCCCGCCGCCTGGAGGGTTCGGCTGGAACAGTCGTCAGGGGCGGTGCCATTACCGGCGAATGGTATTGGGCTGCCCGGGATCTTGATGGAGATGGCGTGGAGACCCTCGATCCAGTAACTGGAGAAGTCATCCTGGAGGACGTTGAAGGGCGCATCACCTGGAATGACGCGATCGATATATCCGGATTGGGCAACTTGGTAGTTAAAGTTGTCGCGGCCCAGGGTAATGATGGCCAGGAATTCGACAACCCGATAGCTTTTCAATTCAAAATCGATGACGGCGATTGGATAACGGCCGGCGGCTTCCGGGGGCTGCACACCAACTCGCCAAGTTATATTTTCGTTGGCGGCAATTTCGACGTGAGCGCGGGCAATGTGCCACTGCCTACCGATCCTCGCCTGACGCGGACTTTTAAGGAGTTTGAGTTTCCCATGTTCGGAACCGGCGACGAATTGCGGTTTCGCGTATTCATCAATGCCAATGGAGGGTCCGAGGAATACGGGCACGACAATATTCGCATCATCGGTGATGATTCACTCTCCTTTTTTACCCTTTCCATGACTAATTCCACCTTTGTGGAGACTGATGGCCCAGGAGCCGCCGACTTGACCATTACTCTGGATTCGGCAGCTCCCACTGGCGGGGTCGCGTTCACTATAAGTGACAGCGATGATAATAACAGCGAGGCCGATATCCCCTCCACTGCTACGGTTCCGGAAGGAGAGACCTCTGTAACGGTCACCTTCGATATTTTGGCCGACAATCGATTTGACGGCAATGAGCCGATCATTGTGCAAGTTGACGCTGTCGGTTGGGCTCGTGAAGAAATTGTCTTCACCGTGACTAATGTGGACTCGAAGCCCAATGTCGTAATTAATGAATTTTATCCAAGTCCATTCGGTGGCCAGCCGAAAACACAGTTGCAGGGCGACTCCAATGGCGATGGGAACAGAAATGACGACTCGGATGAATTCATGGAAATACTCAACCTGGAAGATTTCGACGTCGATATCTCCTTCTGGGAATTATGGGATGAGCGCGGGCCGCGCCACATCTTTCCGGCCAATACCATTCTTTTGGCTGGCCAAGGGGCCGTGATATTCGGCGGGGGGAACCCGAGAGGCATTTTTGGAGGTTCCTTGGTCTCAGTGAGTTCCCAGGGCAATTTCAGTTTCGGCTCCGATGGTGAAAACGTCTCCATACGCGCGGGCGGCTCCAATGCCGCGGGCGGCATCGTTAATGATTTCACCTTCGGGGGAGACTTGGGCACAACCGAGCGTTCGGTTACCCTAAGCCCGGACGGCAACGAAGAAAAAGCCTTCACTAACCATGAATTGGTCTCCACTTTAGACCCGCCATCAGAAACGTCCCCGAATAACCGGCCGACGAGTTTCTGGTCGCCGGGCACCAAATTAGATGGGACCCCCTTCCTTTCATACAGCAACACCCTATCCATCGCATTCGATTCGAATAGTGTGGCGGAAAGCACCGGTTCTGTTTCGGGGACCGTAAGCCTGGAAACCGAAGCAGGCGCGGGAGGCGTGACTGTTTCCCTTAGCGCCGAAGGCTCCAATGCCGATGAGCTCTCCGTGCCGGCCACAGTAACTATTGCCGAGGGCGCCACTTCCGCCAACTTCACGGCCACACCGGTAAACGACCTCGAAATTGACGGGGACCGCGAATTGTCCGTGCGAGCCGTTGCGGATGACGTTTTTCCGGCTATAACCTACATCACGGTTACCGATGTGGAACCGGATTTAGTTGATGTTGTAATCAATGAGGTGGCCCCTTCGATTCTGGGCACAGCAGCCGATTTTAACCAAAATGGAGTTTTTGAAGAACCGGTGGAAGACCAGTTTATCGAAATCCTCAATGTCGGGAATTTTCTCGTCAATGTGAAAGACTGGAGTGTCCTTGTAGATCGTACCCTCGAACCTGAACCGGAATTAGTTGTGCATGTATTCCGTCAGACAACCATCCTTCAGCCTCAGGGATCCATTGTCATTTTTGGAGGCGGCAACGAGGCCGAACTTAGGGAAGCCAGCGCGGCATCTTTCGGAAATGCGGCTATCTTTGTAGCCAACAACAGCTTCAACGGGGTCAATCTGACGGACGGTGACGACGCCAGCATCAAATTGGTAAGAGGCAAGGGTTTTATCGAAGATATCGTTGAATACCTGGAGGATGATGCCGACCAGGCTATGTCTCTTGTTCGCAGTCCGGATGGAAGCGGCTCTTTTCCGAACTTGCACCTGGAGGTTTCCAGCGCCTTTGAGCTGGCCTCCCCTGGGCGGCAACTGGACGGCACTGCGTTTCCTGGCAACGAGCCCTTTGTCGCGACTACGGATGAATTTCGAGGCGAGGATATTCCAGGGTTCCCGGGCTGGAAAGCCTCGCCCTGGTATCTGAATTACAATGTGGACTTCCTGCCCTGGATTTACCACGACGAGCACGGTTGGCAGTTCCTCGACTCCGGGAACTCAGAGAGCGTGATCTTCCTCTATGACCTTGATCTGGCGGATTGGCTCTTCGTCAACGAAGCGACCTACCGCTTTTTCTACATCTTCAGCGACAATCCAGGGTATATCTTCTCCTTCAGTGACAACGTGCCCGGACGGAGATTCTTCCAGAGGGCCGATAATGGCGAGATATTCAGCCGCCCGGCAGACCTCTAATTCATCTGTGTATCTTAATCTTAATTTATTCGGTTAATTAAACAAGAATGCCCGGGAATCGGCTTCGCATGAGGCCGGTTTCCGGGTATTTTTTTTATTGGGCCGTGGGCCGGAAGGGGATTGATTTAAGGTAAGCGCACCCTAGGCTGACTGGTGATATTGTGGCTTACTCCGCTTACAGATGAATACTAGAAAACAGGCTCTGGTTACATTGAGGATCGGCAACTTTCCCATGGCCCGAATTACGCATCCATTATTTCAGAAATACTGCGCCCGGCACAATCTGGGATTCATTGTCATCAACCGGAAAAAAATTCTCTATCAGCCGCGGCTCTGGCCGGACCAGCAAAGCTCCAGTTACGAAAAATTTCAAATTTTCGAACTACTGGCAACTTTTGAGCGTTTGCTCTATCTGGATGGAGACATTCTTCTCCATGCCGATTGCCCAAACCTCTTCGATCTCGTGCCGCCGGATCAATTGGGCTGTGTTTATGAAGATGTGGGCGCGGATGCCTATAAACGCTTTGACGAGATGGATAAAGCACAACGTTTATGGGGAAAATTGCCCGATTACCGGGGGGGCTACTTCAATGCCGGGATGATGGTTGTCTCGCGCGCTCATCGGGAACTATTTTCATTCGGGCCGGAAAAAAAATTTAGCGGTCGCTGGCCGGATCAAACCACCTTGAACTATTATTGCGAAAAGCTCGGTTATGTTAAAAAAAACCTCGGTCCCTCATACAACCTTCTGCCCGTTTATAAGAACCTATGGGCCAATGACTTTGAAAGACAGAGGGCCTTCATAGTTCATTATGCGGGCAAGGAATCCAAAGGACTGTTTAAGAAAGACCATGCGGCAGTATTGAAATTCTGTGAAAAAGACTTAGATGCCGGAAATATGGCAGTGGATGCATGATCCAGGATACTGAGTGGTTTTCGGTTTCGGGACATGCCAAATTGAAAAAACCATCCAATTTCCTACATTTTTTTAACCAAATTTATTTTTAATGAAAATAAATCTCATTTACTATTGATTTTTGGTATCATTCCAATTAAGGTAGCGTATTCTTTATTAAATAAATGAAACTTAGCAAAAGAGCACACGATATTCTCAACGGAGCGCTCGTTCAGGGCGGTCTGCGCTCCACTCGACAGAGAGAGCATGTATTCGGCGTACTTCTTGGCCAGCGGGACCATCCAACGGCGGACGAAGTTTACGCCCGGGCAAAAATGGAGATGCCCAGCATTTCTCTAGCCACGGTTTATAATTGTCTGGAAACCCTGGTTGAATGCAGCTTGGTGCGGCAGGTCAATTTCGAGCGGGAACCCTCCCGATTTTGCCCCAATGTGGCTGAGCACGCCCATTTTTACGATGAAAACAGCGGCCGGGTGTTCGACATCGATTTGCCGAACGATTTTTTCGGAAAGTTGAAGTCGATCCTTCCTCCCCAATATGAGGCTAATACCATAGAACTGAGTTTCCGGGGAAGGAAGCCCGTAAATTAATTTTTATTTAATTATTTAGGACATCAACTGGCTTTTTTTAAAAATCGCAATTAATTGAATATCAATGAACTCACTTGAGATAAAAAATCTCGCAATCCATGTCGGGGGCAAACCCATCGTGAAGGATCTGTCCCTCAGCCTACCCAGGGGCGAGGTGCATGCCTTGATGGGCCCCAACGGTTCTGGCAAAAGCACTCTGGCCAAAGCCCTGGCCGGCCATGAGGATTATAAAATTGTTGCCGGCGAGGCCTCTATGGATGGCTGCAACATCCTCGAAATGGAGACGGATGAAATCTCCCGGGCCGGCCTATTCCTGGCTTTTCAATATCCCAGCGAGATTCCCGGAGTGAGCATTGCCAATTTCATCAGGGCGGCCCTCACCGCCCGTTTGGCGGAAAACGAAGAGCTGGAGGCAGCCCGCTATTATAGACGCCTCTACGAAAAAATGGACCTGCTCAAGATCGACCGCAAATTTACGGCCCGTTCGGTCAACGAAGGCTTTTCCGGTGGCGAGAAAAAACGGGGCGAAATTCTCCAGATGGCCATGCTCCAACCCACTTATGCGATCATGGACGAAACCGACAGCGGGCTCGACATTGATGCCCTTAAAGTGGTCGCCCACGGGATCAACACCATGCGGGGCCCCGATCTGGGCGTTTTGCTGATCACCCACTACCAGCGGTTGTTGAATTACATCGTGCCGGACAGAGTGCATGTTATGTGGGACGGCCGAATCGTCCGCAGCGGGGGCAAGGAACTGGCTCTGGAGCTGGAAGAAAAAGGCTACGACTGGGTCAAGGAGGAAGTCATCGCCGTTTAATTGAAACTATTTTGGAACCAAAACTTGAATTCATTAACTTTATAAAAAAATGCCTGCTACCATAGAAAAAGAACCAGTCAATCCCTCTATCGATATCGATCGGGAGGTGGGAAATTTCAAGTATAAGGAGGACTATTCCTTCGACGCCGGGACGGGCCTCAATGAGCAAACCATCCATTACATCTCCGATGTTAAGAACGAAGATGAATGGGTGCGCAATTTTCGCCTCAAGGCCCTGAAGATATTTGAAAGCAAGCCGACCCCTACTCATTGGGCTTCCAAAGACCTCGAAAATATCGATTTCTCCAAAATCCGCTACTACCTGGCCAAAGGGCAACAGCCTAGCCGAAGCTGGGACGACGTGCCCGACGACGTTAAGGAAACCTTCGAGCGCCTGGGCATCCCGGAGCAGGAGCGCAAATTCCTGGCCGGTGTGGAGGCGCAGTTCGACAGCGAGGCCGCCTACTCCAACATGAAAACCAAGCTGACCGAGCAAGGCGTTATATTTGTCGGTTCAACGGAGGGATTGAAGGAACACCCGGAAATTTTTCGCAAGTTTTTCGGCAAAATCATTCCCATCGGCGACAACAAGTACAGCGCCTTGAACAGCGCCGTTTTCAGCGGAGGCAGTTTCATTTATATCCCCCCGGGCGTGAATGTAAAACAGCCATTGCAAGCCTATTTCCGCATCAATGCGGAGAATTTCGGGCAATTCGAGCGCACCCTTATCATCGCCGATGAAGGATCGGAAGTCACTTACATGGAAGGTTGTACGGCGCCCAAGTTTGAAACCACCACCCTGCACAGCGCGGTGGTCGAGTTAGTCGCCCTGAAGGGTGCCCGCATCCAATACATCACGGTGCAGAACTGGTCGGAAAATGTCTTTAACCTCGTCACCAAACGCGGTATGGCGATGGAAGACGCCACCATCAAGTGGATCGACTGCAATATCGGAAGCCGCCTGACCATGAAATATCCCGGCGTCATCCTCAAAGGCCGCAGAGCCAGGGGCGAAGTATTGTCCATTGCCCTGGCCAACAACGGCCAACACCAGGACACCGGCGCAAAAATGATTCATGCGGCCGATGACACGACCAGCAACATCATCGCCAAAAGCATCAGCGTAGGCAAAGGCCGTTCCACTTACCGTGGTCTGGTGCAAATACCCAGACACCTTAAAAACTGTAAAAACAACACCGAGTGTGACGCTCTATTGATCAACAGCACCAGCCGCACCGACACCTATCCCGCCATCAAAGTGCGTGGCAACGGTAACTCCGTCCAGCACGAGGCCAGCGTATCCAAAGTCAGCTCCGAGCAGATTTTTTATATGCAGCAGCGCGGGCTGAGCGAAGCCCAGGCCATGAGCCTTGCCGTCAATGGATTCGTCAACGACCTGATCCGTGAATTTCCCATGGAATACAGTGTCGAGCTGAAACGGCTGATCGACCTGCAGATGGAAGGCTCCGTCGGTTGAGATAAAGTTTTTAGCGGAAAACCCACCTTATTTTTTAATAAGAAAATGGCCAACGCCACCCCCACCCTATTGGAAAGAGAAACTCCCGCTATCGGGAAAAGCCTTGCCTGTGCGGAAGTGTTTCAAGAACACATCGCGCAATGGGACAAGGCTCCCGATTGGCTGAAAGACTTGAAAACTTCCGCCTGGGAGCAGTTTTCCGACTTGCCCATGCCCACCCCGCGGATGGAAACCTGGCGTTTTGCCAGAACCGGAAAATTGCATCTGGACGGTTATAGCCTGGCTTCCCCGATTGAGGATTCGGAAAAAGATTTGCTCCTCGCACAATCGCATATAATCGAATCGTTTGCCGGGAGAATGGTATTTGGAGACGACCATGTCATCGACTCCGAGCATAGCGAAACAACGCTTGAGCAACGGCAAGCGGGCCTCATTTGGTCGCCACTGTCCGTTGCCATAAAGGAGCACAGGGCACTCTTGCGAAAATTTTTCCTCACTTTCACCCCCAATCTCGGTTCAGAAAAATTTCAGGCCCTGCATGCCGCATATTTCACTAACGGGTCCTTTTTATACGTCCCCCCAGGAATGGAAATAACTTTGCCTTTTGCCGCCTATCACTGGGCCTGTGGCCGGGACACGGCTCTTTTTCCCCATACCTTGGTTATTGCGGATACTGGAGCGAAGGTCCATCTGGTGGATATTTTTCAAAGCGCCAGCGGCGCCACGCGCCATTTCGCCTGCGGCATGGCCAGTATTTTTGCGGGCGCGGGCGCTCAAGTCACCTATCAGGCAATCCAGGAATGGAACCTGCAAACGCTCTCTTTTCACCTTAATACCGTATCGGCGGAAAGAGATGCGAATGTCCAAACGGTGGTCGTCAACCTGGGTTCCCGCCAGACCCGCAGCGAGCAGCATACCTGCCTCTCCGGTCCCGGCAGCAATGTGGATAATTTTGCCCTCAGCGTGCCCACTGGCGACCAGGAAGTCGACCAGCGCACCCTGCAAACCCACAAAGCCCCCTCCTGCCGGTCCAACCTGCTCTATAAAAATGCCCTTCTGGACGATTCGCGGACCATATTTTCCGGCCTCATCAAGGTCGAAGAATTGGCTCAGCAGAC
Organism: Opitutales bacterium; assembly: GCA_965226205.1. Lineage (GTDB taxonomy): Bacteria > Verrucomicrobiota > Verrucomicrobiia > Opitutales > UBA2987 > JAJFLU01. Next base: position 125,811 of record CBDDCJ010000025.1, read on the forward strand.
CGACGCCTACCAGACCAATCGCAACCTTCTTCTCAGCAACGGCGCAGAGGCCAACTCCCTGCCCGGATTGGAAATATTGGCCAACGATGTTAAATGCAGCCACGGAGCCACCTCCGGCCAGATTGATGAAGAACAACTCCATTACCTTCTGGCTCGGGGCATTTCCCGCAAAAAGGCGGAGGAACTTCTCGTCTTCGGTTTTTTTGAGGAAGTTTTCTCTCACTTGAAAAACGAGGAACTGCGAGAGCGCCTCAATTCCTGGATCGGGAATAAATTCCATGCCCCTCGGCCGACCGATCACCCGGCGGTAAATTCCTGATCTTATATTCATAGCTATGGAAGAAGATCGGATTGTATCGCGAGATTGTCCCGCGACAGTAATACCCTCCGGTGAATCATGCACCATCCCCAAGGGGGCCACCGTGCAAATCACCCACCGGCTGGGCGGAAACTTTACAATTTTGTGGGCCATGGGTATGGCTCGTATCACGGGAGAAAACGCGGATGCCATTGGCGAAGAAGCGGTGGCGCCAACTCCTGCGAAAGCTTCCCCAAAACCCGATAGCTCAGGCCCACCCGACGAAACATCCCTGTGGGACGCCCTGAAGTCGGTTTACGACCCCGAAATACCGGTCAACATTGTCGATCTCGGCCTGGTTTACTCGTTGCAAGTGCAGCCCAATAACGAATCCGGGACTTACGATGTGGAAATTCTTATGACCTTGACCGCTCCCGGTTGCGGCATGGGCCCGGCCATTGCGGCGGACGCCGAATCAAGGGTCTGCCAGGTGCCCGGAGTTGGGAACGCCCAAGCGGAACTGGTCTGGGACCCGCCCTGGAACCAGGACATGATCAGCGAAGAAGGCAAAATGGAGTTGGGATTGATTTGACTTGATCCCACCATCGCCCACCAACTGATCCTGAGCGAAAATGAAACAACCTTGGTCGCCGACTGTAATTGAGCGAGACGGTTCTTTTTGGTTTAAACCATTCCGCTCCATTTTTCTTAGCGGCTACGGGTGTAAAGAAGTGCGGGCCATGCGGAAGAAAATCAGCCTTTTGCGCATGATTGTGGATCCTCGCCACTGGGTAGAATTCTCCTGGTTTTTTCGTTTTTATAGTTGGAACAAGATTGGCAAGCCGGCGCCCGACTTCGAGCTGCCTTTGGCCAATGGGGGAAAAATCAAATTATCCGATATGCGGGGCCGTCCTGCCGCTTTTATGTTTGTCGCATTAACCTGCCCCCCGGCCATGATGCAGGTAAAACGATGGACGGCGCTGCGGCAAAAATTTAATGAAGATGAGGCGGCCCTATTTCTGATTTATTCGCGCGAGAGGCATCCGGGAGAACCGGGCTATCGGGATTACCGGCATACCCGTAGGGATGAGGAAAGATTGGCCAATGCACGCAAACTGTCGACCCAAACCGGCCTCCCGGTCCTCGTCGATGGAGTGGATGAAAAGGTTCTCCGGCTTTACGGCAAAGTGCCCAATGCCGCCTTTGTCGTGGATGCGGGAGGACGCCTTGTTTTTTATTCCACATGGGCCGATTCTTCTAAAATCGAAGCGGTTTTTGACTTACTTTTTGCCGGTTTGGAATAGCATCGAAGCGGGTTGATCCGATAATAAAATTGTTCCTCAAATACCTCTCACTATGTTTCGTTGGTGAGTACCTTTTTCATACGGAGGGTGTGCCGAGATTTCCTCATCGTTGATTTCCAGCCCCAGGCCCGGCGCGTCACTGAGAGTAACATAACCGTCCGTTTGCCGATCAAATCCATCGAATACGCGAAAATAATGATCGGTATAAAACTCCGCGTGGTATTCCATTATCTCGAAGTTTAAAATGGAGGCGCAGAGGTGTAATTCGGCTTGGGCTCCAACTGGTGAACAGACGTTGTGAGGGGCGATTGTAATGTGCTTAGCCTCAGCAATAACAGCAATTTTCTTAAGCTCCGTGATACCACCGGCATTGGCCACATCTGGTTGCAGAACGTCCGCCGCGTGAGCCTCCACAATCTGGGCAAATGGAAATTTGGTGTAAAGGCATTCTCCTGTCGCAATGGGGATGTTCACATTTTGGCGAACTTGTAAAAGCTCCGCAATGTTTTCTGGAGACACTGGTTCTTCATAGAAAAGAGGGTTATATTCCTCGAATCGTTTGCCCAATTGGATGGCGTTCATGACATTGAATTTAGCGTGGGCTTCCAACAGGATATCGACAAAAGGCCCGACCGCCTTGCGGACCGCAGCCATGCGATCCTGCGCTAACTTTGCTTCCGTTAGAGAGATTGTGTAAAAATTTTCCTGACCAAAAGGATCGAATTTGAGTGCGGTGTAACCCATATCGACAACTTTCTTAGCCTCCTGCGCATTCTGCTCCGGAGTGCCCGGATTGGTGTACCAGCCATTGGCATAAACTCGAATTTTTTTGCGATGGGCGCCACCGAGCAGTTGGTAAACCGGCCTGTCGAGCAATTTCCCCTTGAGGTCCCACATGGCGATATCGAGACCCGAAAGAGCAGTCGTTCCCAAGCGGCCACCCCGTAAATGCCCGTGATGATAAATCGTCGTCCAATGGACTTCGGAATCCAGAGGGTCTTTATCAATCAAGAACCTCTCGACGAAGGTGCTGATAAGGCTCTTTACCTCTTCATCGTTAGCCATTGGGCTGGCATCGCCGAGACCGTAGAGATTGGGATCATCGGTGTTAAGTTTCACCACCAGCCAATTTCTCCTGGCATTCAGGTGACGGGCTGAAAACTGACGAAATTCGACTCCTTTGATAACCGGCATTTTAATTACTGATTAAATTAAACTAGATATTCTATTAAGAAAGGCAATTGCCGGGCTTTGATCGAGTCATGGCATTTGAAATTCGAAGGCGTGTAATCGCGCGGTTCCGTAAAGATGGAAACGCAGACGGATCGATGGCGACTCGATGTAACGGATGCTGCCTCCCCGCCATGAAACAGAAACCCGGATACCATTGCAGTGAATCGCTCCGCACTCTTCCCGGCGGAAACCGTTGATCGGTTCACCCGTATCGGGATGCAATATCTCCACCTCGACCCAGCTCCGGTTCTGCTGGACTTCGGAGACATTTACATAAAGCGCAATATTGTGATCGGAAAGGACGATCGGCCGAGTGGTCATGTGTCCCGGCGTCTCCCGATCGGTGGTTTCGAGGCAGGTAAATCCGTCGAGCCGAAGGGTAGCCAATCCCATGCGCGAGAGACGAACGTCCGCATGTTTCAGATAGGACCGCTCCGGCATATTATGACTGCTGGGCCAGCTCGTCCATTCATGGCCTTGGCCGCAGTAGTATAGATACAGCGTATCATCTTTGACAATGAGTTTGTCGGTAATGACAAGAAATCCGTCGTCCCATTCACCTTTCCGGCCCCGGGGAATCAATTTTTGGGTTGGCTGGATGCGATGAAAGTGATCCCCGCCGCGGCTTGTGGCCAGGCGGATATCGGCGTGGTAGGAGCCGAAATTTCCTGACCCGTCCGGGAGATACCAGCCATATTCATAAGGCAGGACATACTGTCCGGCATAGGGCGCCAGCATAAGGAAATGGTTTTCTGCCTCGCGCCCCGTCCGAGGCGTCAGGATCGGATTTCCGGGGGATTCACGGGTCAGGTGTTCCAGGTCCGGACCGGAGACGAGGTACTTTGTTTTCACCAGAGGTGGTCCGGGCTGGTTGGATGGCACCGGTTCCAGATTCTGCCAAACAACCTTGAACCGGCGCTCTGGGTCGGGATCCTCGTCATCAATAATCAGCGCCACAAGGTCACCCCAGGGGCCCTTCCATCCCGGAATATCAACGGGTTCACCGATATCCCAATGGATGCCGTCCGGAGAATAGGCGGCGAGATGTTCGCGTGAAAAACCGGGCCGCGGTTCGAGCATGGGCGGGCGTTGGGTGGTCAGCATTTTATACCTCTTGGCCGGATTTGGCTCAGAAGTGTCCTTAACCACGCGCCCCGGCGACATCAGGCAGATATTGTTATCGGTGTTTCCATTGTATTCGAAGAGTCCAAGTTTCGGTTTTTCCCAATGAACACCGTCGCCGCTGACGGCGTAACCGAGGTAATAACGGTTGGGGGTGCGGATGTCCTTACCCGCGTACCAACTCTTGAATAGATCTTCCTCGTGATCGTAAATCACAGTGCCCTCCCAGGGCCGCGCGAAGAGCGAATCCCACTCGTGCAGATCACCGAGCGGAAGAAGCGGATTATCGGGATGCTTTTGCGCTTCACAAACGGTGTGGACGATACCTTCGAGCGATTCGATCTCCTCCAGATCGAGAAAGACGACTTTATTTCCAGAATCGGTGTTCAACGTGATTTCCCATGCAATGGGTATGAATAGTTAGAGGCTGTCCCAAAAACCCGAATTTTGCGAATTGAGATATTCGACTCCGAACTGTAAGGGAACGTAAGTCATTCAATTCCGTCAAAAACGCTGTATAAGGCCTCTTTTCGTTATAAATATAATCGCGTCAGACAGAGGTCTATGGTAGAATTGTATTTGAATATGCAAAACAAGAGAAAGGCTGACGGTGTTATAGACATCGAAATTGCCCAAAATCCCCTAAAAACGGTCTTTATGACAGCTTTATAAACAAGTTAACTTACTGTAAAACAAATGGTTATAACTTTGGGACAGCCTCTAGTTAATATCATGGTATCGGCCTCGGAAGAATTCGATTGTATTTTGCCTCTTCAATATACTTTGGCAATTGTTTTTGGGCCTTCGATGAAAACCGCGGGCGATGCATAGAATACCCGAAACAGGATGCAGGTTGAGTCGAATCTTGTGGAAAATCTTGACATGCTGGGCTTTATGAATTTCTTTCCTCTGCATACGGCTGGATGTGAACTTTAGCAGTTACCGTAACGCACGGTTATTAAAAAAGTTCGTTAGAGAATTCCTACTTCATCAAAACATGTCTGATATGACACATGGGGGATTCCACTGGGTCGATGCGCTGATTATAGTGGCTTACCTGAGTGTCCTGATGGGTATAGGGCTATACTTTTCGAGACGACAAAAGTCTTTGGACGACTACATTCGCGGTGGACGAAAACTCGGCTGGCTAACCGTTGGGATTTCTTTGATGGCGGCCCTCAACAGCGGTTTGGATTATGTGCAAGCGCCGGCGGTCGTTTTTGCTATCGGCATGGTCTTTATCATGGGGTTTCTGGCGTGGATACCGGCCTATCCGTGGATTTCCCGTGTCACTCTGCCATTTTACAAACGCCTGGACGTTTACTCCGCATATGAGTATCTCGAACTGAGATTTGGGCTGACGGTTAGAATCATTGCCGCCTGCATTTATATCCTGTGGCGGGTGGGCTGGATGGGCGCGGCTATCTAGAGGCTGTCCCAAAAACCCGAATTTTGCGAATTGAGATATTCGACTCCGAACTGTAAGGGAACGTAAGTCATTCAATTCCGTCAAAAACGCTGTATAAGGCCTCTATTCGTTATAAATATAATCGCGTCAGACAGAGGTCTATGGTAGAATTGTATTTGAATATGCAAAACAAGAGAAAGGCTGACGGTGTTATAGACATCGAAATTGCCCAAAATCCCCTAAAAACTGTCTTTATGACAGCTTTATAAACAAGTTAACTTACTGTAAAACAAATGGTTATAACTTTGGGACAGCCTCTATCTATGTTCCTTGTCTGGCCGTGCATGCGGCCACCAGTGGCCAACTGGACCTGACTCTTATGGTAATTGTTTTGGGATCCGTGGTCACTCTCTACACCATGCTTGGCGGCATGAGGGCTGTTGTATGGACCGATGTGACGCAATTTTGCATCATGTTTGGCGGTCTGGCGGCCACCTTTATATTTATTGTTTCACAGATACCGGGAGGCATAATCGAGGTTTGGAGTTTGACCAAGGAGGCGGGTCGTTTGAACCTCACCGGTAATGTTGCCCCTGGGGCCAACCTGAGTGAAAGTTTTGTAAATTACATGACAACCGAGGTCACTTTGGTGGGTATTTGCACCCTGATATTGTTAAGCAAGTTCACCGGATACACGGTTGATCAGATAGCCATCCAGCGTTTCCAGTCCTCCAAATCTTTGGGCGATGCCCGCAAATCCTTTATCATCAGCGCCATATCCGACACTGTGTGGATGTTTGTCCTGGGTTTTGTTGGATTGGCCCTTTTTGCTTATTTTCATCATTTTCCTTTCCCCGAAGGCATGCAGAATGATCGTGTCCTGCCCTACTTCATGTCGCAGCATTTTCCCGTAGGGCTATCCGGTATCGTGATCGCGGCCATATTTGCGGCCTCTTTATCGAGTGTGGATGCCGCCCTCAATTCCGTGACTTCAATCATCATGGTCGATTTTTACAACCGCCTTGTTCTAGGCCGCAAACGCCCGGCCAGAAACCTTGAGGAGCGGGAAAATCGGCGTCAACTGACAGTTTCCCGGTTTATCAATTTTTTTCTTGGAATTATGATGATATTTATCGCCACCAATATAGAGGGAATGGGTGAGATTTATCAGGCAGGCAACAAAATCCTGGGGGCCTTTTTTGGACCGCTTTTCGGTATTTTTATTCTTGGCATGTTCAGCCGAAGAAGCCATTCGGCCGGTGTGGTGATCGGCGCCCTGGCCGGATTATTTTCCAGTTGCTTCGCCTCATTCTTTAGTGAGATTACTTGGCTGCAAGCTGTTTGCGGCCGTTTATTCGGCGATGGATTTGTTTATTTTTTCACCAACCTGAGCTGGCAATGGCCCTCACCGATAGGGATCACCATGACCCTGATTGTGGGCTGTCTGGCCAGTTTCTTAATACCGACGAAAAAATATTCGGGAGCAACGCCCCTGACTTTTCGCGAGGTGATGAAAAGACCGTTGCCTGGATGACAGAGACAGACAAAGGCCCGGCAGCCACAAGGGCCAAGGGCCAGGGGCCAGGGGCCAAGCTGGGTCTAGGTCATTTGCCGCGTGCTGCGAATCATGATATCGCTTATTTGCACGGTGGGCGGGGTTGACAGGATGTAGAGGACGGCATCGGCGATATCGCGGGGTTGCAGGCGCGGTAATTTGTATTCGATTTTTTCATCGGGGCCAGCGTCCTGCGCGATCCGTAGAAATTCCGTTTCCACCAGGCCGGGTGAAATCATGCACAATTTGATCGGGCTCTTCTCCTGGGCCAATTCAAAACGCAAACCGTCGGAAAGGAATCTGAGGGCGCTTTTGGTGCCGGCATAAAAGGCCCCGCCCGAACCTTGCACCAACCGGTGGCCGGACATGGACCCGATGTTAACGATAACGGCTTCCTCTTTCGACTTCATCTGCTTGATGGCTTCCTGCATGCAAAGGGTGGCGGCGCGAATGTTGAGGTCGAGCATGGCTTGCAGGTTGCGCTCTTTTAAATCGGCAATATTTTTCGCAAAACCGAGCCCGGCATTATTGATGAGAACATTCAACTCTCCCCAATGGCTTCGAATTTTCTGGAAAATTTGGCGCTTGGCCTCAGGGATGGATTGATCGGCCGGGAGGGGGAGAATTTCGGCTCCCCGGGATTCGAGCCGCTCTTTTAATTCCTCCAGGCGTTCGGCGCGTCTTCCCGTAATGGCAACTTTCATGCCGATGCCGGCCAGCGCTTCTACTGTGGCATAGCCAATTCCCGAAGTGGCGCCGGTAATAAGCGCCGTTTTCCCTTTCCAACGTTGTAATCGCTCTTTCATTGTTCACATTTCTCGTTCAGTGAAAGTTCGGCCAGGATTCAGCCTCCCAGCCGATCGGCGATCCAGATTTTGATGACTGACTGGCGGGGCACCCCCAGCCGCCTAGCCTCCGCATCAAGCGCATCGACCATCCAGGCCGGAAAATCCACATTCACCCGCCGGTTCTCCAAACCGGGCCGCCGGAGGCTGGAAAGGTCAAGATGTTCCATAATGTCTCCACCACGGTCGAACTTGGTGTCGAGCTCTTCCGTGGTGATGATGGATTTATCTTTGCGTTTGCGCGTCTTCATAGAGGCGGGCTTCCGCTTCCCGCGCGCGGCGGACCGAGAAGATACGGATGTTTTCATGGCGATAAGTAATAAATGCTATCCAGATTTTTTCCTTTAATTGACCAATGACGGCAAAACGCGGTTCTCCCTTGGTGACAGCGGCGATTTCAACACGGTCCTCGTCCTTCCAAAGCTGTTGGCATTCCTCAAAATCGATTCCATGTTTTTCTCTGTTGGCATTACTTTTGGCCGGATCGAATTCAAAGAGTTTTGACATTCAATATATAAAATCTATATAAAAAAGGTATAGAATCAATACAGAAAGTATATAATTTGTGTAGTTTATACACTTTATTCTTTAAAATACAGATTTCCCGGGCAAACCCTTTAACATAAATTTTTGAACTTGATCATTCCCCGTCGCTCGCGGCGGGGTTTAAAAAATCACCTTGTTCCCCGATGTCCGTTTTCCCGCTCGCGGGAAATAAAAATGCGTAGATACCCCGTCGCTTGCGGCGGGGAGTAGCAGTTTTAAGGGTATCGGGTTCATTTTTTCCGGGGATAATCCTGCATCCCGGGCAATCGCATTAATGGGATTTTTTCGCGGCAAGGTCAGGCGAATTATTCCATTGCTCATCACAATGTGACCGCTTTGCCGGACAATTTTGTAGCCAAGTTTTTCGAAAACCCGAATTGCCTTTTTATGATTAATTCCATGAATCTTTGGTATGTTCAAACAACAACTTCAGCGGTTTGAACCTGTTTAATGCCGCTTTCTTGAGCTTGCACTTCGAGCCACAGCGTGATGGCCTCTTTGATATTTGACAGGGCTTCTTCCCGCGTTTCGCCCTGTGAATGGCAACCGGGAAGGCTCGGGCAACTTACAGCCCAACCCTCTTCCGTCTCCATCAATACTACCTGATAATTCATAAAGGTTATTTTATGGCGGAGCAAACGGCTGTCAAGCTGACCTTCTTTATAATCATGGATATAATCGGTGAAGTGGGTATAGGCATTTTATCATCATTCCTTCAGGCGTTAATGTCGTCGTGCAATTGTTCGTCCAGAAATTGGCGCAGGCGGCGGCGATCTCTTGATGTGGTTTTGGCGTATTCGGCCGCTTCCCGATTGCTTTTGAGGTTGGCCGCTATTTCCGTTGCGGGGGTCAAATCTTTCATAAATTCTGCCACGCGCGGGGCACCGACTCTGTTTTCGAGTATCCCGATCACTTTCAAAGTTCTCTTTTGCCCTTCTTTACGAAGCTCGATGAGATCTCCTGGAGCAATGGTTCGGGAGGGTTTGACTTTTATTCCGCCGATGGCCACCTGGCCGGATTTGCAGGCTTGGGTGGCTTTGCTTCTGGTTTTGAAGGCCCGCACGGCCCAAAGCCATTTATCGATCCTTATTTTGCTCCCTGTTTCCATTGGCTAACGACTGGGCGGTTTCACGCTTATTCTATTCGAGAATGGATTGAATGGCCTTGTTGGCATTGGCCAGTCTTTCCGCGATGAGGCGGGTGATAAAATTGTGAAAGGCGACCGCGATTTCAGGGTCGCGCTCATCCATTTTCTTGAGGGAATCAGCCGATAACCGGTAGATTGTGCTGGGTTGGTCGGTCACCACCGTGGCGGAGCGCGGTTCTTTCAAGATTAATCCCACTTCGCCCACGATGGTGCCGGAGCGCATGGTGCGCAGGCGGATTTCTTTCCCCTTTTCTTCATCGAGGATCAATTTCGCCGTGACCTGGCCTTTTTCTAACAGAAAGAGATCTTTGGCGGGATCGTTCTGGCGCATGAGACAGTAGTTTTTACCGACTTCGAGGCGCTCGAAATAGTTTAAGAGTTTGTCGAGATCGAAGCCTTGGGGGAAATTTTCCCGCAGTTGGTCATGAAGCCCGATGTTGTCGTATTCAGTGACGCTGATGTGCTCATCTTCGAGTATCTGGTTTTCGCACCATTCAACGGCGTAATCGAGGTCGGAAAAAGTGCGGTAGATGTCTTCCGGGCTTTTGTCGAAATCTTCCCTTTGCAACTGCCGGTGGATTTCGCCTGAAAGATGAGTAAAGATCATGGTGAACTTATTCTTTTCGGCCAACTGCTTCATCTTGATAAAACTGAGGGTGGAGGATGAATCGATGCCGCTGACATTGGAAAAATCCAGAACCATAAACTGGAGGGGTGGGAGTTCGTCGTTGTCGATACGTTTGCGCACCTGCTGGAGCAATGCATTGGCGGTTCCAAAGAAGATAAATCCCTGTAGTTTGAAAATGTAGAGCCTCTGGCCCCGGTGGTGGAGGATGCGATAATGCCGGGCCGGGCGATCGACATTGCTGTGATGATTTTCTCCGGTGAGGGCGTGTTTGACCACATTGACCCTGCTGTAATTAACCAGAAAGAGTATCACGCATGCGATGATACCCACGACCACTCCGTGCAAATAACCGAAGCGGGCAACAAAAAACAAAATCATGACCACTACGGCGTAATCGGCCCTGGTGAGGCGGAACCAGGCGTCGTAAACCCAATCAACCAAAAAGTGCATTCCCAGGAAGAAGAGGAGGCCGCCCAGAATGAGCCGCGGGAAATACTCTAGAACCATGGTCTCGAAGACGAGCATGAGGGCGCACATAATGGCCGCCACGACCCCGACGAGCCGGCTGTCCGCCCCCATCTTGTTGACCAGCCGGGAGATGGCCAGAGAATGAAAACCGACCGTGCCGCCGCCCAGCGCGACGAGCAGATTGGCGGCCCCGGAAACTTTCAGCTCACGGTTCAGGTCGATGTCTTTTTTAACAATCAATTCGAGGGCCCCGGAGTTCAGGAGGACCGACACCACGCTGATGAGAAGGATGGTGGCAAGGTTACCGGTTTGGGCGGATATTGCGCCCCAATCGGCCTGCGAAAAGGCTTTTACGGAAAGAGGCTTCCACATGCTGGCTTCGGGAAAAGGCCCCAACAGCCAACCGGCCATACGCGCCTCGGTGGGAGTCCACTGCCCGATCATTAATACGATATAAAACATGGCGACACCGCCGAGCAGCAGCACCGGCATAGTCAGGTAGTGACTGACGCGATGGCTGACAATCACCATGAGAACACCGAATAGAACCCCAAAGGTCCATTTTAGGATAACGGCAGCTTCAAACAGGTGTTGGATCTCATCCAGGCTGACGTGCAGGCCGGACATCACCCCGATGGAACCTCGCACCAGCAGCCAGCCGGTTCCGGCCAAAAAACCGCCAATGACCGGGTAAGGTATGAACCGAATGAGCCCGCCCAGTTTGAAAAACCCGAGGGCCGATAAAAAAATGCCGTTGCTTAAAGAAGCCAAGGTGATGGCGGCCACCACAGTCAGGAATATAACCTCAGTCTCGGCCTGGCCGCTCACCCGGTCATAATTAAAGTGGCAATAACGGCCAGGATGGGCGCCACCCGTTCCTGTGGGTAGGCAATCATGCCCGAATAAGAGCTGGTCAGAGAGATGAGGCCGGTGACGATGATTCCGGAATAAAGCACCAGGCCGATTCCAGCCGGCAGATACTGGGCCAGTTCTCCCGAAAAGATGAGGGTGGCCAGCGAGATGGAGACAATGACAACGATAATGCCGACCACAAATCCGGCCATTAAATTAGGGATAAAACGGCTCAGCTCAAACTCCTCCAAAAACCTTTGCTTGAGGGGTTTTTTCTCCGGGGTAACAACGCCGCTGCCAGTCATAATAATATGCGGATTTTTGAAAAATGCCTGCGAAGGTATAAAATCAGGCGTAACGTCAACATAGTTATAGGCGGGTTAAATGCAACACCGTTTCTTTTCCGGTTGAATTCCGGGCCGAAGGACGATAGCACAATATCATGGAGAGTGGAAAAATCGTTTGCATAACGGGTTGCACCCGCGGCCTGGGGCTGGCCTTGGTGAAGGGTTTTGCCAAGATCGGCTATACGGTCGCGGGCGGAGGACGTTCCGTTGGGGTAGTTGAGGGTTTGAATAAATCGTTGGGCGCAGACGGTCACCGGTTTTATGTGCTGGATGTCGCATCGGAAAGCAGCGTATCGGCTTTTGCCCAAAGTGTGCTCAACGATGCCGGGACGCCGGGGCTCCTGCTCAACAACGCAGGGGTGATCAACAAGAATGCGGTCTTGTGGGAGGTGCCGGAGGAGGAGTTCTCGCATGTGGTGGATGTGAATATCAAGGGGACCTCGGCCATCATCCGGCATTTTGTCCCCGCCATGATCGCTAGAGGCGAAGGCGTCATCGTCAACTTCAGTTCCGGCTGGGGCAGGTCCACCTCTCCCGAAGTGGCCCCTTATTGCGCCACCAAATGGGCTGTCGAGGGGCTGACGCAGGCTTTGGCCCAAGAATTGCCGAGCGGCCTGGCAGCGGTAGCCCTGAATCCGGGAATCATCGACACGGAGATGCTCCGCAGCGCCTTCGGAGATGCCGCCGGAGCTAATGCAACACCGGAAGAATGGGCGGAAAGGGCGGTACCGTTCCTGGCCAGCATCCAGTCCGGCGATAATGGCAAAGCTCTCACAGCGCCCTAATTCTGAAAAGGATAAATGGCGCCGATTCCCAAAATGACGCATAATTCATCCAGGGCCGCCCGGCACTCTACAAGTAGGGTTGGATCGGCCAGGTCTTTTTGGGCGAGAGATTCGCGGTAGTGGCGGTTTACCCAATCCACCAATTGGGTGTAATTTTCATTGGTGAGAAAAATTCCGGTAGGGAGGGACTCTTTTTCTTTTTCAGTGAGGACCACCCTGAGCCTTAAACAGGCCGGACCGCCGCCATTGCTCATGCTTTCTTTCAGATTGAAAAAATGCACCTCATCGACGGGATAAGCGGGGTCCGCGGCGAGGCTTTGCAGAAAGGCATTTACTTCCGGCATCCGCTCGCATTCGGCGGGCGCAATGAGGGCCATCGAGGGGCCGCTCAAACTGATCAACTGGCAGTTAAAAAGATAAGAGGCCACCGCCGCCTCCAGACTCACCTCGGCCTCAACCACTTCGATACAATGGAGGCGCTCCCCACACACGTGTTCAAACCGATTGCGCAAATCCTCTAAGACCTGTTTCTGGTTGGTAAAAGCCTGTTCATGGCAGAGGAAACAGTTGCGGTTGCCGACCGAAATGACGTCGTTGTGGAAAACACCGGCTTGGATGGCGACCGGGTTTTGACGGGCAAAGAGAACTCGTTGCGGGGAAAGCCAGTGCAGCCGGGCCACCGCCTGAGACGCTTCCAGGCTCTGCCGGGCCGGGAATTTGGCCGAAGCCGGGGCATCGGCTATGGGTTGCAACGCGCTGGCTCCGTAAATAAATAGTTGCAAACCCGGGTCACCGTAGGAGGAACAAAAGCGGGTGTGGTTGGCGGCTCCCTCGTCCCGCATGGCGCTGCCCCCGCTCAGGGGCGGGTGGTGGACGAAGAGGGCGCCGTCGTTAAAGATTGCTTTGAGAGTCCTGGCGGTTTGAGCGCCTTCCAAAGAACGATGCAATTTGCTGTTGAGATTGGCCGGGGTGAAATGGGCGCGCCCGTCCAGAGAATCGGCCGATGGCGAAAAGGTGGCGGCATTGGCGGTCCACATGAAAGAGGCCGATGAACAGGCCGCCAGCAGTTCAGGGGCCTCCCGGGCGGCCTTCTCGATGATATCCGCGGCCCTGCGTCCGGTGAATCCGAATTGTCGCAGCGCTGCCACGGAGGGGCGTTCTTGGGGCGGAAAAATGGCTTGATCGAGGCCCAGATCGGCCAGGAATTTCATTTTTTTTGAGGCCCTACAAAGCAGCAGCGCGCGGATTTGAATCCCGCTTTACGTGCTCAATGGAAGCCAGGTTGCCGACCGAAAGTCCGGCATAATTATGGGTGGGGCCGACCAGACCATCGAAGTTCGTTTCGCGAGCGTGCGACATGATTAAGTGAGTAAGATTGGCTTTAACTCAGTCCGGGAGGGTGGGTGGGGGGTTTTTCCAGCCTCGGCGTTTCCAGGGAGGCAACCGGATAAGAGCAAAAGTCGGCCGCGAAATACCCTGCCGGGCGGTGGTTGCCGCTGCGGCCGACTCCGCCGAATGGGGCGGACCCGCTGGCCCCGGTCAAGGGCCGGTTCCAGTTGATGATCCCGGCCCGAACATTATCGTTAAAATACTTGTAGAGACTTTCATTATCACTGAGCAGTCCGGCGGCAAGCCCGTATTGGGTCCGGTTGGCTTCGGCCACGGCATCCTCGAAATCTTTGACCCGGATCAACTGGAGCAACGGCCCGAAACATTCTTTATCCTCCCTCTTTTCCATTTTCGTGACATCCACCAAAGCGGGAGAAATCAGACCGGTGTCAGGTTTCAATATCTCCGCCGGAACGAGGGCGCGACCGCCGTTGGAAATCATTTCCTCTTGGGCTTGAAGCAGGTTGCGGGCGGCCGCCGGGCTGATGACCGGCCCCATGAAAGGTTCCGGGATGGCATCGGGACCGCCCACCTTGATTTTTCCCATCATGGAGATGAGGACTTCGATCAATTCATCTGCCTCGATGCCTTGGGGGAGGATGAGACGCCGGGCGCAAGTGCAGCGCTGCCCGGTGGTTATATAGGCGGACTGGATGATGAGGAGGGCGGCCGCCTCCTTGCCGCCCGTTTGGTGGACAATTAAAGGGTTATTGCCGCCCATTTCGAGGGCGAGTATTTTTTCCGGTTGGAATGCCAACAATTTTCTGAGGGCAAGACCCGTTGAGGAGCTTCCGGTAAAAAACAGTCCGTCAATTTCCGCATGGGCGGCCAGGAGGGCGCCGGTTGGGGCGGCCCCCTGGATCATGTTGAAAACCCCGCCGGGGAATCCCGCCTCGAGGAAACATTTGGCCATGCATTGAGCCACCTTGGGGGCCTGCTCGCTCGGTTTGAAGACTACGGTGTTGCCAGCCAGAAGGGCGGGCGCGAGGTGGCCGTTGGGAAGGTGGCCGGGAAAATTAAAAGGCCCGAAAACCGCCACCACACCGTGCGGTTTGAAGCGCGTAACGGCAGAGGCCGGGCCGCCCCCAAAATCCGCACAGCGATCCGCGTAGGTCGCAATTGAGAGATCGATTTTCGCGATCATGGCGTTGATCTCCGCAGCCGCTTCCCAGGGCGGTTTGCCGACTTCGAGACAGATCGCCTTGATGAGGTCTTGTTGGCGCTTTTGCAAAACCCGGGCATAGGTCTTTAAAAAACCTTTACGCTCTTGGAGAGAAGTCTGCGACCAGCCGGGAAAAGCCTTTCTGGCCGATCGGAGGGCTCCGTCCACTTCGTCCGGGCCCGCTTGCGGTCCTTCCCAGATGGGCGAACCGGTGGCTGGATTGATAGATTGAAAAAGCCGGCCCCCGCCGCCCCTGAAATCGTTATTCACAAAATGCGGGGCCAGGTTGGTAATTAGCGTCATGGTCATGGAGAAGTCCTTTTTTCGGAAAAGTCTTTGGCGCTGACGTAATCTACGGCGCCGCCCGGACTTATGCGCAGAAGAGAGGCCAGCGATTGCGGCAAGGCGACAGATCCGTCAGCCTCTTCCTTGATCCAGCCGTAAGAGGCCCGAAAATCGAGGGAACGATTGCTTAAAATCCAGGTGGGTTCTTCCTCTGAATCTTTCACCAAACGCTTGACGGTGGCGGTTTTACACTGGCGGATGGCGCGAATGTTATCCAGCTCAGCCCGCATGAGGGGGCCTGCGTCGAAGATATCGACTTCATTGACTTTGGCAAAACCCTCCTGGGCAAGAATACTCATGGCCGGTTCGGAGCGTTGGTGGACTTTCCCGATAACCTCCCTGGCGGCGGGCGGCAAAAGTGGAATGTAAATGGGGTGCGCGGGCATGAGGTCGCGAATGAAATCCTTGCCGCCCAGGCCGCATTGCCTATCGGCCTCATAAAAATCGACCTCGAAAAATGGACGCTCCACGGCTTCCCAAAAGGGGGATCGGCCCTTCTCATCGATAAAACCTCTCAATTCGGCCACTACCTGCCGGTCGAATCGCTCCGGGAATCGATGCATGAAGAGAAAGCGGCAGAGGGAAAGCAGTCTGCCGAGGCCGCCGCCGCGGTTGGCCGGATCGAGCAAAAGACTGCCAATTTCGGAGGGGCCTTTGTGGTCGGTCTTTAAATACAAAATCTGAACGGTTTTATCGATTCCCATGGCTCGGTGCGGATTTCATAGGTGTAAAAAGGATCGAACCCGCCTACTCTGCCAATAAGTCCGGAAATTCCGGCAATCCGCCCGGTATCGCTCTGCTCCAGGACGAAGAGGTAATGTTCCGAACCGGGATTTTTTATGCGGGGGAAAAAGCTTCGCACAGAAGCATCGACTTTATCTTCCAGCCGAACCTTGTCGCGGGGAACCGTGGCCAGACAGTCGGGCGCGGAATTGACAAATTCCAACAAACTCTCCAGGTCGGACGGCCGAACTGGGCGGATTGAAATGGACGGGGGAAAACTGGACAGTGGAATAAGGTGGTCTTGAACCACTAAATTCGCTAACCTATGAATGTTATTAAATCACGAAAGAGAAGACAATACAGTGCTGAGTTTAAAGCCCGGGTGGCCCTGGAAGCCATCAGGGGCGCTCATACCATCAACGAGATCGCCGGTCGTTTTGAGGTGCATCCCAACCAGGTGACCCAATGGAAGAAGCAGCTTTTGCAGGGAGCAACGGAGCTGTTTTCGCGCCAGCGGCAGACTCTCAGCAAGGACAACGAGACGGAAAAAGATCACCTTTACCAGGAGATTGGAAAGCTGAAAGTAGAATGCGATTGGCTAAAAAAAAAGTCTGAACAACTCGGTTGGTGAGAGGCGCAAGATGGTGCAACCACTTCAAGGAAAAATCAGTATCGGCAGGCAGTGTCAGTTGCTGGGGCTGGCCCGCGGCAGCTATTACTATCGGGCCCGTGCCCAGTGCGAGCAGAACGTTCTCTACATGCATCGCATGGATGAGCTCTACACCCAATATCCGTTTTTTGGTTCTCGCCGGATGACCCAGTGGCTGCGTCGAGAGGGCCATGCAGTGGGACGAGGCCGCATCCAGCGGCTCATGCGCCAAATGGGCCTGGAGGCTATTTATCCGCGTCGAAACTTGAGCCAGGGGCACCGGCAGCACCGCATTTTCCCTTATCTGCTGCGGGGTTTGGCGGTCGAGCGGCCCGACCAGGTATGGTGCAGCGACATCACTTACCTGCGGCTGAGCCGAGGATTCCTTTTCTTGACCGTGGTGTTGGACTGGTTCAGCCGCTACGTGTTGAGCTGGCAGCTTTCCAACACCCTGGAGAGCCGCTTCTGTGTGCTCGCCCTGGAGGAAGCTCTGAGGCGGGCCCAACCTCAAATCTTCAACACCGATCAAGGCAGCCAGTTTACCGGCAGCGAGTTCACCTCGGTGCTGGGGCAAGCCGGGGTGCGCATCAGCATGGACGGGCGTGGCCGCTACCTGGACAACATATTTGTTGAACGCTTTTGGAGAACCCTCAAGTATGAAGACATTTACCTGCGCGAATACGCCACGGCAAAGGAAGCCAGCGAAGGGATAGCCCGCTACCTGGACTTCTACAACCACCTGCGCCCCCACCAAGCCCTGGGCTACCGGACCCCGGCCGAAGTCCATGCAATCGGAGCAAAACCAACCTCCCCGCCAATACAGCTTGCGGGCACCTGCGTGCCCGTCTTTGGCTAAGGACAAAATATATTTTTAAAAAATAATATGAACACGATTTCCACCTTAATCCCACGTCAAAATTGTCCAAACAACCCCGTCCACTTCAGATAACAAATTGAGTCATGGCGCCAGGAATTTTTTTACTCGAATCTTCAATACATTATAACAAGAAAATGCCTTTCCAGGGGGCCGTAGTCAACCGGGTAAAATTGCCATCATTATCATTGCTCAGAGGTGAATTAATCCAAAGACCCGAAAAGGATACAGGATTCTGGATGCTGGTTTCGGGATACCGGATTCTGGTGTCGGGTCTTGAAGAATCCATTTTGCATCATTTAATTTATCACTTCCCATCAAAAAAAGCAGAGGGGCCGAAAAATTAAACAAAAAGAGAAAGGTGGAACGGAATGTCGAGAATCAGAATGCTTGAACGCGAGGAAACGGATGCCGAGGGGCAGGCCATGTGGGACGAAGTCGTGCGGGAACATGGCATCATGACCAACATGAAAAAAACCCTCGTCCATTCCCCCGCCGCCTTGAAAGCGGTTATGGAATGGTACTCGATGCTGGATGCGGTAAAACCGTTTTTGGGGGAGAGAATGACCGGGCTATTTATGTTGGCCGTTTCCACCCAGACCGATTGCCTGGTCTGCTCGACTTACTATCGGCGCATATTGGTTGAAAACGGGGAAGATCCCGATAATCTTGTCCTCACCCCGCAGGAAGATCTCATCGTGCGGTTTGGCCGCAAAATAGTCATCGACTCGGTCAATGTTTCCGATGAAATGTTTGCCCAGCTAAAGGAGCATTATTCGGACCGGCAGATTGTCGATCTGACCGTTTTTGGCACCATGATGGTGGTGAACAATATTTTCAACAATGTCGTGGACGTCGATCTAGACGAATACCTGCAACGTTATCGCCAAGAATACCCCTTTATCCATTGCCGTCATGGCCTCGAACCGGCGGGAGGTTTTCTTTTTTTTACCCCCTGGCAAGCTACTGAGAGATAGATTGATAGATTAATTAATAGATGGAAATTCTAGATTCGATCGCAAATTTTCTGTGGGGCCCGTGGACGCCTTGGCTGCTGTTCCTTTCGGGGATATTATTCACTGTCTGGAGCCGGTTTACACAATATATGGCCATGACTCATGGCGTTGCCGTGGTGCGTGGAATATACGACCGGCCGGACGATCCAGGCACCATCAATCATTTCCAGGCCCTCTCGGCCGCGTTATCCGGCACGGTGGGACTGGGAAATATCGGGGGGGGGTGGCCCTGGCCATCGGTTTGGGCGGTCCGGGGGCGTTGTTCTGGATGTGGATGGTAGCCTTCTTCGGAATGGCCCTCAAGACGGTGGAGATCACCCTGGCCATGCTTTACCGCAATACGGATGATCCGGACAACCCCCATGGAGGGGCGATGTGGGTGGTGAAAAAAGCGCTCGGAAGCAAAGGCGGTATGTGGAAACCGGTGGCACGGGTGATCGGTATTTTTTTCAGCCTGACCTTGATTAATTCCGCCTTAACCAGTTCCAGCATGTTTCAAACCTGGAACATTGCCACCATTACGGAAGGCTACTTCGGCGTGCCCCGGATCGGCACCGGCATTGTCCTCATGGTGTTGGTCGGGCTGGTCATTATAGGGGGCATAAAAAGGATCGGCCATGTGGCGGCCAAACTGGTTCCTTTGATGTGCGCGCTCTACATCCTACTGTCTTTCGCCGTTTTGGCCAAACATATCGCTGAAATCCCCGGACTTCTCCTACTCATTGTGGAGAGCGCTTTCCAACCGACGGAAGCGGCCGGGGCCTTCGTCGGTGGAGGAATGGGCTATGCTTTCATTCAGAGGATGAAGCGGGCTCTTTATTCCAACGAGGCCGGCCAGGGGTCGGCCCCGATCGCCCATGCCGCGGCCAAAACTAACGAACCGGCGCGGGAGGGAATCGTGGGCGGAGTGGGGCCTTTTATCGACACCATTTGCATCTGCACCATTACGGCTCTGGTCATCCTCTCAACGGGCACCTGGAACCGCGAGGCAATCGGTGATTTCGGTTCCGGGATTTCCCTGAGCCGGATTGAGAATCACGCCGCGCCCGGCCTGGCCTGGGAAGTGAAGGCATCGACAAATTTCGACTATTTGCCCCCCATGCAATTGGAGGCCTGGCATGTGGGTGCGGATTTTTTTCTCCTGGCCGAGGTAGAAGAAGGGGCCGTCCTCCGAGAAAACGAAAGCAGACTGGTCAAGATCATGGGAGAAGTGGTCGAAATGCAGCCTGAGAGCGGTACTCCTGATGCAGCCAGTAAATTATCCCTGCGATGGGCGGAAGTTGCTCTCAATCCAGATGATTGGGAGGGAGGGGTGGACAAACTCACCCTGGTGGGGCGAGGCGTTTACCGGGAGTACGGCGGGGCCAGCATGACGGCCCATGCCTTCGACCGCGCCTACCCCGGTATGGGTAAATGGCTGGTGACGATCGCCTCGTGGCTTTTCGGTTTTACGACCTTGATTTCGTGGTGCTACTATGGCGAACAGGGGGTCGTTTACATGTTCGGCAATCGCGAGGTGGTTCCCTACAAAATCCTTTTTCTGACCGGGATCCTTTACGGGGCCGCCGGTATCAGCGGAATAACCCACATCCTGCCCATTATCGATATCGGGACGGGGCTTATGCTGTGGGCGAATCTGCCCATCGTTCTGGCCCTGGGCTATCGCGCGATCAATTCGTTATCCGATTACGGGAAGCGGCTCAAACGGGGCGATTTCCACCCCCATAAAGCGCCCCCCATAAAGCGCCCCCCATCACAGAGGTGGTGGATGCTTAAAACGTGAACGGAGCCCGGGTTGGATTTTTTATATGGCTGGTGGACTGGGCGATTTGGGCGAAGGTGTGGCCGATCTTGAAGATTTGAATTTCCACGCCCAACTGCCGCGCTATGCGGTTGAGGAAGAATAGACCCCGCACTTTCCGGTCTTCCTCGGGACCTTTGATTTCGGCCACCAAGGCGTGATAGTTTTCCAGTTTTTTCAAGGTTTTCACGATGTCGCCAACTTTCATGTGCATAACATCCTGGAAAGCCAGCACCTCTATATCCCGCTCCGGTATCATGATGTCCTCAACCGTGATATCTTTTCGGGCGCCTCCGAATTCCTGGATATAACGAATCGGCTTGTCGCCCGAAATATCCGAAGTCCTGATAATCCCGTGCACGTAATTGTGTAAATCCACGGCGATGAGGAGCCGGATGCCTTTTTCCTCCATCTTGCGTTTTGCCGCCTCGATGGACTCGTGGGAGGAAATCGTAATGGCGTGCTCTTTTTTAAAATCGGTCATTACGTCGAGGGCCGGCGATTCCATTGAAACCTTTTTCATTTGCAGCATATCCGGCGGCAGGATCGATAAATTTTTAGGCAGCGGGTACGTGGGCAGGGGGTGGTAGTGATGTGTCATTTCTACGGCTTCGATTGGTTTTTTCTATCTATCTGATTGAGCGAACAGAAAAGAGGTTATAAAATTTTTCCCTCAATGTCAAACGAGGAGCGCGAGTGACCCCATCCGGCCTAATCGACAGGCAAATCGGGGGGGACGCTGAAGAGGCTGGCGTTGTCGAGTCTTTGGAAGAAGCGGCGTCCTGGACGGTTGTCGCTGAAGGTGAATACCCAACCCGCATTTTCGCCCCCGAAGATGAATATCCAGCGGTAGGAATTTTCGTTGAAAAATATCCATTGCCCGAGGCCGAGGTCCCAGAGGAAAATTACATCGCTTGCGCTGGCCGCCGCCACATATTGCCAGCCATGTTCGTCGTGATAAATCCAGGGCCAGAAATCGATGTTGTAGTTGAAATACCACGGTGAGGTCCTCCACCTTGGAAAACGAATGATGGGTTGTCCCAGGAAAATGTCCAGATTTTGATTTTGCGGTTCGAACTCAACCGTGAGCCCGTCGATGGCATTGAGGGCGTCGATGATCTGCCGCGATGATGAACCGGAAGTAGTGTCGATGAAATTACCTGTAATTCTCAGACCCTGGGGACCCAGGTTCAAATTGAATGAGTTACCCCGAAGATTGATCAAGCCCGCCAAAGCGCCAATATTAATGATCTGGTTGTTGCTGAGGTTTAATCCTATTAAGCTGGTGAGCCCGTTCAGGGCACTAATATCGCCGATCAGGTTGAAGCCAAGGTCTAACCTTGTCAGGCGAGTAAGCCTACTCAGGGTGCTGATATCGCTGATTCGGTTGTTGTAGAGGTATAACCTTTCCAGGCTGGTGAGCTCGCTCAGCGCGCTGATATCGCTGATCTGGTTGTTGAAGAAATATAATATTTCCATGCTGGTGAGCCCACTAAGAGCGCTGATATCGCTGATCCGGTTGAAGTTAAGGAAAAGCTGTGTCAAGCTGGTGAGCCCATTAAGAGCGCTGATATCGTTGATCCGGTTGAAGTTAAGGAAAAGCTGTGTCAGGCTGGTGAGCTCGCTCAGTGCTCTAATATCGCTGATCCGGTTGAGATCGAGGAATAACCCTGCTAGACTGGTGAGCCCGCTCAGGGCGCTTAGGTCACTGATCTGGTTCCTGCTGAGGTCTAGAAATGTCAGGTTCACGGCCGCCTCCAGGCCGGTCAGGTCGGTAATTTTTGAGTCTGTCGCCACAAGGGAAGTCAGGCTAGCCAGGTCCGCCGAGGTCAATTCAGCCGTGGGTATCCCCAGGGCATCGCGGATGGCCGCCTCCAGGTTGCTATCGGGTATTGCGACCGTTTGGGCATGGGTGGCTGTATTCAATATCAGTAAGATATTGATAATGAAGGCAATTCGATAGCTGAATATTGAGAGGTAAGGGTGTTTTGTCGGCATGATAACCATTAAACGTTAGAGATTAACGCAGTGATTAGCAAAAGCTATTTGCAATGGTGTTTCTTAAAGTGTCCTATTTTTCCCCTGATGTCAAACGTACCTCACCAGTAATCCCGCGAAACGTGGAGGGATGATGTTCTGATTGGTCCAAACCAGACTCAATCAATTCACGGGCAAATCGGGGGGGACGCTGAAGAGGGTGGCGTTGTCGAGTCTTTGGAAGAAGCGGCGGGTGGGGGTGTTGTCGCCGAAAGTGAAGACCCAGCCCGCATTTTCGCCCCCGAAGATGAATATCCAGCGGTAGGTAGCCTCGTTGAGAAAAATCCACTCCCCAAGACCGAAATCAAAAAGGAAAATTACATTTTCGGTGCTCAAATCGAAGACAAATTGCCATTCGTGCTCGTCGTGAAAAATAAAAGGCCAGAAAAAAACATTGTAATTTTTATACCAGGGGGAGGCCATCCAGCCGGGGAAACCGTCGATGGGTTCGCCCCGGAAAACATCCGTGGAACCGGATGAGATTTCCGACTGCACGACGACGGCCGGGCCAAAGGGGAAGAAGCGGGCGTTGTTAATGGCTTGCACCTGCAAAAGAAAAGTTCCCACCGCTTCCGGGTTGAAGGTGAAGGAGGAGCCTGGCCCGATTTCACTTTCATTAACGCCGCCCAATTCCTGGGTATCGGTCAGGGTGATATTGTCAAAATACCAGCCGGTCTCGTTGGGTGGGTTTGTGAAAAGGCTTCCGGTAGTCTTAAAAACGAAACGGATATTTATGGCTTTATCTTGAAAATCGGAAAGAGGAACGGTTATTTGCTTGAAGCTGGATTCGCCAGAGCTATTCGTTCCGGCCTGGTTGAATACTTCACTCCAGTTACCGCCTCCATCTACGGAAACTTCTACCTTGGCGAACTCATCTGTCGTAGCGAGGCCAAGCCTGCTTTGAAATTGCAGGCTGCTGGATGCTCCGGGGAAGAAAGTGCGCGAAAGGGTGTAAACCTGATCCACAAAATCGGGATGGGCGAGGTGAAAGGCACTCGTTCCGCCGCCGGGTGGGACATCAAATGATTGCACGTTAGCCTGAGTTCGACAGTTAGGGGGGGTAAATCGATTATTTTTAGGGTTTTTCGTGCTGTAGGGCGCATGGTTGTCAGGGTTGGGGTGTGAATATGCCGTGTAGTGCAGACCACTCTATTGCCTTTTCGGAGAAGTAGTGCAGGGTCGGTGTTGATGTATTTGCGTCGCCATCGTCGTCGTAAGAAGGGCCAGGATTATGATTACTGGACGCTGGTGGAGTCGGTGCGCACAGCCAAGGGGCCGCGCCAGCGCATCGTGGCCCACATTGGCAAGGAGCCGGGGCTCGATGAGGATGAGCGGTTGGGTTGGGAGCAGATCGGTCGGCTCCTCGATGGCGATGATGAGGCTGCGGGGGCCGAGCAGTTGGATTTATTTGCCGAGGATAAACCGGAGGCTCCGTTGTGGGCGCAGGTGAATCTGGGTCGGATACGGGTGGAGCGGGTGCGTCAATTTGGCAAAGTGTATGTGGCTCTGGCGCTGTGGCGGCGGCTGGGGCTGCATCGTTTCTTCGAGGAGCATTTGCCGCCGGGCCGGGAGTCGGTGGGCTGGGCCCAGGTGGCCTCGATTCTGGCGCTGGGGCGTTTTTGCGAACAGGCCTCGGAGCTGGCTCTGGCCGAGCGCTGGTATGGCTCGACGGCGCTGGAGGATTTGATGGCGGTGGATGTGGATGAGGTCTATGACAACCGTTTGTATCGCGGACTGGATCGTGTCTTGCCCTTGCGCCGGGAACTGTTCAGTCATCTTAAAGGACGCTATGAAAGCTGGTTTGGGACGCGTTTCGAGTTTCTTTTATACGACATAACGAGCACCTATTTTGAGGGCCGGTGCGAGGGCAATGCCCAGGCCCAGCGCGGCTACAGCCGGGACCAGCGGCCGGATTGCAAGCAGGTATGTCTTGGACTGGTGGTGACGCCCGAAGGGCTGCCCCTGGCCTATGAGGTTTTCGACGGCAACCGCGCCGATGTGACCACGGTGCAGGAGAGGGTCGAGTTGATGGAATCGCATTACGGGGTGGCCGATCGCATCTGGGTGCTGGACCGCGGCATGGTGAGCGAGGCCAACCTCGAATACCTGCGCGGCAAAGGGGCCCGTTACATCGTGGGCACGCCCAAGAGCCATCTTAAAAACTTTGCCCTCGATCTGCTCGAGCAAGGCGATTTTTGCGAGGTGCGGGCGGGGGTGGAGGTCAAACTGGTGAAACATCCCGACTGCCCCCAGATCGAGCAATATGTGCTTTGCCGCAGCCAGGGACGGGGTCAAAAAGAAGCCGCCATGCTGAGCAAGCAAAAGGAGCGTTTGCGCAAAAAGCTCGACCAGATCGACCTGAGTTTGCGTCGGCGAGGGCAGAAACTCGATCCGGTTGAACGCCGTATCGGCCGCTGGCTGGGCCGCCACACCATGGCCGAAAAAATATTCACCGTAGAAGTGCAAATCGACGCCGCCGGACGGGCCTGCGCATTGCAAATCACCGAAGACGAGAGCAAAGCCGATTGGGCCCAACTGGCCCACGGGACCTATCTGCTGCGAACCAACTGCCAGGAGGAAAACCCACAAAAGCTGTGGCGGTGGTATATACAACTGACACAGGCCGAGGCAGCCTTTCGTTGCGCCAAAAACGACTTGGGGCTGCGGCCGGTCTATCACCACAAAGAAAAGCGTGTGCAAGCGCACATTCTGATCTGTTTTCTGGCTCTGGCGATGTGGCGCGCCCTGGAAAGCTGGCTGCAGGCCAAAGGCCTCGGCACCTGTGCGCGGCAAGTGTTGCACGAACTGGAAAATCTACGCTCAATGGACGTGGTGGCACCGCTGCGAGGGGGACGCGAAGCGCGTTTACGGCTGGTAGGCAAACCGGAAAAACTCTGTGCCGACCTCCTCAAGAAAATGGGCCTAAAACTGCCCACCCGCCCCAAAATCATCCAAAATGTAGTGCAGACTAACGGCAAAAATTAATCCTGAATCCGCATAGATAGAGGCTGTCCCAAAGTTATAACCATTTGTTTTACAGTAAGTTAACTTGTTTATAAAGCTGTCATAAAGACCGTTTTTGGGGGATTTTGGGCAATTTCGATGTCTATAACACCGTCAGCCTTTCTCTTGTTTTGCATATTCAAATACAATTCTACCATAGACCTCTGTCTGACGCGATTATATTTATAACGAATAGAGGCCTTATACAGCGTTTTTGACGGAATTGAATGACTTACGTTCCCTTACAGTTCGGAGTCGAATATCTCAATTCGCAAAATTCGGGTTTTTGGGACAGCCTCTAGATAAGCCCTTTAACTTTTTGAACTGTCGAAGATGGGTTAGCATAGCCGGGATCGGCGGGGTCGATGGTCCAATTGGTTCCGTTGTCTTCGGCCGGAGTTCCGCCTAAAAGAGTGGATTCCCTGATATTGTAACCGGTGGCGCCGCCCACGGTGGTGAATTGAAAGGTGTTGTTGGTCCCAACTGCAACGATGGCGGGCGGGGTGATGACCGGCTCATTGTAAACAGGCGTATAATCTACCTTTTCGCTCGCCGCCCCGCTGATGTCGACCATTTCCATGACATTATCAAAACCCGTTCCCGAGTAGGTGACGGAATAGGAGCCGTCTCCCGGAACCGGCACCGAGTATCCGCCACTGGTGGGGGTGATGGCGAAAAAGTCGTTTCCGGCCACTTCCACCGTGATGCCGCTGAGCCCTTCGCCCAAATCGTAAAAATCGTTATCATTCAGGTCATAGAAAGCCACCCCGGTAACGAATGGTGTGATATCGGATCGCGAACCCATATCCTGGGTGAGAACGAATGGGCCCACCGTGGTGTTTTCTACGGTGTTGGTTCCGAGGGTCACTCCGATGCCAATTTCAGTGAAATTCGAGCTATGGATATTATTGCGATGCCCCGGCGGGAATTGCATGCCGTTATCATTCAATCCGGTTGACCCACTCGTTCCCCAATCGATGTCGAGGCCGGCGTGGGCGTGCTCGGCGCTATCTGCAAAAGCGAAGATGTTCTCTCCCCGAAACCCCGTCTGTGGATAACCCGCTTCTGCCATTCGCTCGCTGGAAGTTTTATTGTCTATAAAACTGTTATGGGACTGGAAGGCGTTTTGAAACATATCATTGCTGTGACCGCGGGCGGCATCGATCAAATCGGAGTTGAATGATAAGGGAGGCTGATTTTGCGGCAGAAGCGCAAACTGTTTCACCATTTCTACCAGAAAGATATTAAACCCAGTGGTATGATCAATCAGGGTCTGGGCAAAAAAATCGACCGAGCCGACAATATCGGCATCGATGTTGTTTTGGAGGATGTTGAGGTAGCGTTGGGCTTCTGCGTTGGCGTCGGCGCGGGAGCGGTTGATTAGTTCGAGGACCAGTTGCTCCTCATCTCTGGGATCGCCGATGAGGTACTGGGGGTGCTCGGCTGTTGCGGTTGGCAGCTTGGCGGTGGCCTGTTTTTGATTTTCAGTGGGCCCCTGGGTAGGCGGAGGGGCGGGGGGGGGCCTGGTGTGATTTGTGGCGGATGGTGGGATATTCAGCCATTAGCAATTGGAGAGAACCGAAAAGAATTGAACTAAAACATAGAATAAGGTTTGAAAATTTCATAGTAAAAACGCGCTTGCCCCCAATAAAGAAAGAGTCCATGATGGACTTTGACCGGTTTAATGGCAAGGCTATTGCTGTGTCGAAAATTTGTGGACTCTACTACCTCGCCCCACCTTCCGATTAATTTTGGGATGATTATGCCGATAAATCACTCCCAATTTTATGCATACGCAACTAGAACTGGTGAAAACCCGGCTGCTTAGTGAAACTCTGGAATTCGCCCGGTCCAGCCTTGGCGATTTGCCTCCCACATTGGCGGAAACCTTTGTTCGCCATTACTACCAGTCGGTTCCGGAGGAAGACCTTGCCGAGTATCAAGCGGCCGATCTTGGCCAGAGCGCTTTGGGGCATTTACGCTTCGGCAATGTTCGCCAGCGGGGAGAATCGATGCTGCGCATCTTTAACCCCACCCGGTCAAAATGCGGATGGGAGTCCATGCACACGGTTGTTGAAATGGTCAACAACGACATGCCGTTCCTGGTCGATTCCCTGGGTATGGCGATCAACAAGCATGGCTTGTCCATCCATTTGACGATCCACCCGGTATTGCGAGTGAGGCGCGACCCTGAAGGCCGCCTGGTTGAAATGATGGAAACCAACGGGGCTGCCGGGGCTGACAACGGCGATGGCGATGGTTTGCTGGAGTCTTTCATGCATTTCGAGATCGATCAGGTGACGGCCCCGGAATTGATCCAGCAGTTGGAAACCGATATTGTCGAGGCCATGCGGGATGTGCGGGCTTCAGTCGAAGACTGGCGGTATATGAGGATCAAGGCGCGCAATATTTGCAATGAGCTGGAGTTCAACCCGCCCCCGCTGGATTCGGAACTGGTGGCCGAATGCCTGGCTTTCATCAAATGGATGGAGGATGAAAATTTTACCTTTCTGGGTTATCGAGAATACAAATATGGGAGCGGGGCCGGTGGCGGGAAAGAGAAAGATGTGCTTTACCGGGCGCAACGATCCGGGTTGGGCATTTTACGCGACAGGGATGATAATAAACACAAAAGCACTCTTGCCTTGTGGCGCGATGGGCAGCCCCAAGGGCAGTTCGAGGATCTCTTGATACTTAGCAAAGCCAGCCTGCAAGCGACGGTGCACCGCCCCGGCGACCTTGATTACGTAGCTGTCAAAGATTATGACGCGAATGGCAAGATTGTGGGTGAAAAGCGTTTTCTGGGGCTTTTTACTTCGGCCGCATACAGCCGCACCCCACAGCAGATACCTCTGCTTCGCCACAAGGTCGAGAAAGTCCTGGCCCTTTCGGAAATGAATCCCGCCAGCCACGGCGGAAAAGCCCTCACCCACATCCTCAATACCTTTCCCAGAGACGAGCTATTTCAAAGCACCGCCCAGGAATTGCTGGAAATTTGCACCGGCATTCTTCATTTGCAGGAACGCCAACGAGTGAAGCTCTTTATTCGCAGGGAGGCGTTCGGGCGTTTCTTTTCCTGCCTCGTCTTCATCCCGCGAGATCGTTATAATACCCGCATACGGGAGCAGGTGCAGTCCATTCTGATGGTGGCTCTGCGTGGGAAACGGGTAAAATCTAGCGTGGTTATGACGGAGTCCGTGCTGGCCCGCGTACATTTTACGATTCACACCACACCCTGGGATTTTCCCCAAGAGCAGGTCTCCATCATTGAGCAGAAAATTGCCGCCATGGTACGCTCCTGGGAAGACAATCTTAGCGACGCCCTAACGGATAATTTCGGTGAGGGGGAGGGCCTCAGGCATTTCCGCCGCTTTAGTAAAGCTTTTCCGGCAGCTTATAGGGAAGACGTTACGCCCCAAGACGCCGCCCTGGATATCGCGCAAATGGCCGCACTGGAGCCCGGGCCGGGAAATCTTCGCCTCATCCTTTACCGGCCACCGCCGTTTTTAAAAAACAAGCTGAACCTGAAAATTATTCGCCGGGAGCAGGTCATTCCCATATTCGAGGTTCTGCCGATGTTGGAAAACATGGGGTTGCAGGTGCTCAGCGAGAGGCCTTATAAATTGAAATTCAGGGATGGGTCCGTTATCCGGGTGCAGGATTTCGAGATGGAGTGCGGGCAATTGGACGCCTTCGAGACAAAAGATGTGGACGAGATTTTCGAGGATGCCTTTGTCCAGACCTGGCTGGGCCGGATGGAAAATGACGGCTTCAACCAACTGGTATTGCGCTCCCGGCTGACCAGCCGCCAAACTACTTTGCTGCGCGCGTATTGCAAATACCTATTGCAAACCGGCATCCCTTTCAGCCAAGTCTATATGGAAAAGGCTCTGGAGTCGAATCACGAGGTGGCCCGTCTACTCGTTCAGTTGTTTGAGGGCCGGTTCAATCCGAAATTATCCAAAAAGCAGCGCCAGGGGAAAGAAACTGCCCTCTCGAAAATCTTCGAAGAATACCTGCGTAATGTTCGTAGCCTGGATGAAGACCGCATATTGCGGAGCTTTTTCGATGTCATCAAGGCGACATTGAGAACCAATTATTTTCAGACGGGGGAAAAGGGCGCCTACAAATCACGTCTGTCCATAAAAATGGACCCGCGGAAGATACCCAACTTACCCGAGCCCCGGCCCATGTTCGAAATTTTTGTCTATTCCCCGAGGTTCGAGGGAATACACTTGAGGGGAGGCCGGATCGCCCGTGGCGGGCTTCGCTGGTCGGACCGCCGGGAGGACTTTCGTACCGAAGTCCTCGGCTTGATGAAAGCCCAGGTGGTGAAGAATACCGTAATCGTGCCGAATGGAGCCAAAGGCGGTTTTGTGGCCAAACAGCTACCGTCCACAGGCGACCGCAACGAAGTCATAGCGGAGGTCGTGCATTGCTACCGTGGATTTATCAGCGGTTTGCTCGATCTGACGGACAATATCAATGACCAAGGCCAAGGTATCGTCAAACCGAAGCAAACCGTGTGCCTCGACCAGGATGATCCCTACCTGGTGGTTGCCGCCGACAAGGGCACAGCGACTTTTTCCGATATCGCGAACGAGATTTCCCACCAATACGGTTTCTGGCTGGGGGACGCCTTTGCTTCCGGCGGCTCGGTCGGGTACGACCACAAGGTGATGGGCATCACCGCCCGTGGGGCTTGGGAATCGGTCAAAAGGCATTTTCGCGAAATGGGCCGGGATCCGCAAAAAGAAGATATAACGGTGGTCGGCATCGGCGACATGGCCGGTGATGTTTTTGGCAACGGTTTGTTGCAATCCCGGCACCTCAAGCTGCAAGCGGCCTTTAATCATATGCATATTTTTCTCGATCCCAACCCGGACCCTGAAAAGAGCTACCTCGAGAGGGAAAGATTGTTCAGGCTGCCCCGATCCACCTGGGCGGACTACAACCAGGAATTGATTTCGAAGGGGGGCGGCGTTTTTTCCCGCGATGAGAAAGAAATTCACCTCAACAAGACATTGCAAAAAATGCTTGGCCTGGGCCGGAAGGAGGCTTCCCTCGCCCCCAATGCTCTCATCCGGGTCATTTTGAAGATGGAGGCGGACTTGCTTTGGAATGGAGGCATAGGCACTTATTGCAAAGCCTCGACGGAAAGCAATGCCGAGGTGGGAGACCATGCCAACGACAGCCTGCGCGTCAACGGGTGTGAATTGCGCTGCAATGTCGTTGGGGAGGGCGGGAACCTTGGGTTTACCCAATTGGGCCGGGTCGAGTACGCCCTCAAAGGGGGGCGCATCAACGCTGATTTTATCGACAATGCGGGCGGCGTCGATTGCTCGGACCGGGAGGTTAATATAAAAATTCTGCTCAATAAAGCCCTGCGGCAGGGCACCCTGGGCGAGGAGGAGCGCAACAAACTCCTGCATGAAATGACCGATGAAGTGGCCTCCCTGGTGGTTTTGGCCAACTATCGGCAAACCCAGGCTATCAGCATGATGGAGTCCACCGCAGCCGATCGTCTGAGCGAGCACGCCTTTCTCATCCGGGCCCTTGAGCGTGACGGTTTTCTCAATCGCGAACTGGAATTCCTGCCGTCCGACACGACCATTGCGGAACGCAAAAAAGCCGGACTGGGCCTGACCCGGCCTGAATTGTCGGTGCTTCTCTCCTATGTCAAAATAACCATTTATAATGATCTGATCGAGTCGTCCGTGCCCGAAGACCCCTACCTGGCGCAGGAGCTGGAGCAGTATTTTCCCCGGCCTTTGCACAAACCCTACCAGGACTTGATGGAAAGCCATACTCTACGGCGGGAAATCATTGTTATGCTGGCCACCAATAGCATGGCCCACCGCATGGGGCCCACCTTCGCCAACCGCATGCAGGAGGAGACCGGGGCCGATATCGCCCGCATTGCGCGCGCCTATACCATTGCCCGTGAAGTTTTCGACGCCAGATCGCTTTGGAAGGAAATCGAGGGCCTGGATAATGCCATCGAAGCCTCCTTGCAATATGGCATGATGTTCGATATCAGCCGCAACCTCAAACACGTCACGCGCTGGCTGCTGCAATCACCGGGGCGGTGCGAGAATATTCAAGAAGCCGTGTCGGCCTATAAGCCGGGTATGGATGTTCTTATGGGAAAACTTTCCGAGTTGCTGGCCCGGCCGGAGAAATATTTGAGTAGTGCGCAGGGGCTGCAACAAAATGGCGTATCCGAGAACATTGCCAGGCGCATTGCCGGTCTCGAGTTCATGTATCCGATCCTTGATATTACCGAAGTTGCGGCTGGCGGGGCGGCGGATCTTAAATGGCTGGCGGCCTGTTATTTTGAGGCCGGCGCGCAGGCGCAATTGAGCTGGCTGCGCTCCCAAATTGAAAATTTGAAGGTGGAAGGGCACTGGCAAGCCGTCGCCCGTGGAACATTGCGGGAAAACATTTATCAATTGCAGCGGGATTTGCTTGTCAGGATAACTACCCGCAATGGCGGCGGCAAGCGCTCCCCCACTCAGGCTGTCGCCCGTTGGCTGCAAAACCACCGGGAGTGTTTCGAACATGCTCTCAAAAACCTGGAAGATATGAAAGCATCAGGGCCTCTCGATTTTGCCACCCTCTCTGTTGCCCTGCAGGTAATACGCAAGCTTTTGTAACCGGAGGGGGGGAGAACAATGGCGCCGGGCACTGGGCTTACTCAAATGCCATTGTCTTTTCGTTGATGACGAAGTCGTGCTCTGTATCTAGAGGCTGTCCCAAAAATATAAAGATTTTGTAGTCAACTGGATGACGTTTATAAAAATAGCCAGAAAGAGCATTTTTTTGCTCGATCCGGCTAAAAAAGGGTTCTATAATTGCGTTAGCGAAAATCAATATAGCCCTTTCTATGAAAAATATAGCCATCCAATGCCTCCTGCGTCCAGCTTTAACTGTGGTCGACCGTTGCCTCGATTACGATAACTTTCGCGCCACCATCGAGCGTATCGACCGGCTGCTGATCGATTCGGAGGTGGAATCGCAGGGCGTTGATCTGGCCTTGGAAAGAGGCCAGCCAATGAGTGTAAAGGCCCGGCAAAAGCGGGCTAATTTTGCCCTCAAGGCGTTGCGTATGGAAACGCTGCGTTATCTGCTCGGTGGGATTTCGTTTCGGCATTTGTCGAGGGCTCTGGGCAGCAGCGATCTGTTGGCTGACTTTTGTCGTGTCCACCATATCGACGGCATAAGGGGCATCTCCAAGAGCACCCTGGAACGGGCCTCGAAGTTTTTCAGCGAAGAGCAGTTGAGGGCCTTGCACCGGACCTTGACTGAGGTTGTGGGCGATGCCGATCTGGCCCGGCAGGTGGTGGGATTGGACAAGCCGATAGATACCACCATTTGCCTGATCGACGGCACCTGTTTGGAGGTCAACATTCATTGGCCGACGGACTGGGTGCTGCTCAAGGATGTAGCGGGCACGCTGCTCAAAGCGATCCGGCTGATCCGTGAGAAGGCCGGTTTGCGCCATCGCATGCCGATCGAACCGGAGCCCTTGGCTCGGCAGATGAATCGGCTGTGCATACAGATGGACCCACAGCCGGCGGCGAAAGGACAGCGCGCGGCAACGCAAGGGTATCTTGAGGCAGATGAAAAAGCTGCTCAAACGGATCGGGGAGCATGCCCGCAGTCACCGGGAATTATTGCAAGCCTGCTGGGAGCAAAGCGATTACAGCGAAAAACAGGTCCAACAGATCCTTACCCGGATGGAGCGCATGAGCGAGCTAATCCCGGTGGTCATCAAGCAAGCGCACGAGCGAATCATTGGCGGCCGCCAGGTGAAAAACGCAGAGAAAGTTTTGAGTGTTTACGAACCCGATGCGCAGGTGATTGTGCGAGGCAAAGCGGGCCAAGAGGTTGAGTTTGGCAACACCCTGTTTTTGGGTGAAAGCGTTGAAGGATACCTGCTGGACTGGAAACTCTACGGCAGCCGGACGCCAAGCGAAAATGAACAAATGCAAGAGAGTTTGCAAAGACAGAACCGCTTCAACCTAGCCGAACCCATAGCGGCCATGTGCGCGGACCGGGGATTCGCCTCCCAGCGGGCCCGCCGGCAGTTAGCCCAGGAGGGCATCTACGATGCGCTCTGTCCACGCGATCCGAAGCAGTTGAAAAAACGGATGGAGGAACCACACTTCAGGCAATTGCAAAAGCGCCGGGCCAGCACCGAAGGGCGGATCGGGGTATTGAAGAATCGCTGGCAGGCCGGGCGATTGCGCAGCAAAGGCTTTGCCAACCGCTCGATCAGCGTAGCCTGGTCGGTCCTCTCGCACAATCTATGGAAAATGGCCAAGATGCTGGCCCAGCAAGATGAACTAAAAACCAAAGCGGCGGCCTAAATAAAGAGCGGAAAAGCAAGGACAATACTTTTTCACAGGCGTACTGTCGGCCTATACAAAGAAAACCAGGCAACCGGACCCCAAAACCAGAATCCTAACGTCATAGGAGAGCAAAGTCACCCCCTCCCAAAAGAAAATACCACTAAAATGAACACTCTTCAAAATCCCCTCGCAAAAATCACCCTTTTGGGACAGCCTCTATCTATGTTCATGCGGTCCAAAACTGGCGAATAAGTCGAGACGAAGATTTTTTCATCCTTCAGGGCGAAGGTGAGGATTCTGAGCCAGCCGTTGCCGCCGTTGGCTGCCATCTGGTAATTGGATAGAATCTGGTAAACCGGGTTTCCATGATCCCCTCGGCTCATCAGGCGTCCGGCCCCGTCACCTTTGATATGGCCGCTGAGGACGAGGAATATGTTTTCATGGCGGCGCACGAATTTTTCCCACATTTGATCGCCATCGTTGAATTTTGGGTCGTGCTTGTGGGGATTCCACCGGTCGCCTTTGCCCACCCGGGTGTCATCGTTATACATATAACAATGCGTAACCACGATGACCCTTTTTTGAGGATGCCGGGGCAGCAAGTCATTAGCCCATTGCAAGGTCTGGTCTGAAGGGCCGAATTCCAGGCTAACTACCATGTATTCACGACCCCAGGATCCGGCTCCGGCCTGAAAAAAACAGTAATTGTTTTCATTGGTGACGCCCTTGTGCCCGCCATACCAGGAATTTCCCTTGAATCGAAGGGGCGGAAAAATCGCGTTATACTTGCTTGAGTTGTGAATGACTTTCCCTTTGATCTCGCTCATATCGTGGTTGCCGGGAGCGACGCTGTATGGGACGACGCCATCGAGCATACCCATGGCCTCATCGGCCACCTTCCACTCGGCATCGGTGTTTTCATCGACGATATCGCCGAGGTGGACGACAAACTTGATATTTAAATTTTCACGGTTGTTCCCAATCCATTTTGTCTGGGCAAAGAAAAGATCGGGATTGTAATAAGCATACCGTTGAGTGTCGGGTAGGGCAATGATGGAGAACTCTCCCCTTGCCGCGCTGACGGTACAAGTCAATTGCGCATCGCCGCGGGAGGTGAAAACGAAAAAAAGAACGGCCAGGGTAAAAAATGATTTTTCCCCACTGGCAGCCGTCAATTTTGAACGACTTTTCACAATTCCGGCCATATATTGAATTGAACTATCTTGAGGTCGAGGTGTAAACACCCGATTACTAGATGGTACGGAGGAAGTAGGCACTTCGGAGGCATTTGTCTTTAGTCAGGATGGAGATGTTTTTAACCACGTATAAGGCAGATGAGCACAGATGTATTTTTTACCACGGATTATAGCTTTGTGGTCAGATAAAACTACTTGAATCTCCTCCATTAAATTTTCAGCCAGATATATTTATAAGGCTTTAAAGTTATCGTGTTTTGGTTCTTCAACTTGAGGTCTCTTGACTTTATAACCGACAGGCAAGATTCCAGACCGGAAAACGGCGCATAAATTTCCGGCAAAGACTTTTTGATCGTTTCAGGAGTAAAATTATAGAGGCAAACTATGGTTTCACTCCCGTTAGTAGATTTGCGCGCCAAGCCGAAAAGTTTCGGCCCTAAATCCAGGATTTCCTGCTCGCCATCGGGATGAAAAGCCGCTTGCCGGTTGCGGCGGTTTAGCATTTTCAGATAACTTCGATAAACATAAGACGCGGTCAACTCCGAGTCATTAAGCATCCTCTTCAATTCATCTAAATCCCATTTTTTGCGGTTGATGGCCCGCTTTTCTCCCGTAGTTTTTACGCCATCTAGATTATTCTCAGCGCCCACCAAACTGTTGAAATAAACTGCCGGGATTCCTTTCAGTGATAGGGCCACGGCCTGCGAGCAAAGGAATCGGGCTGCCTCATGCTCCGGCTGCTCCTTCAAACGAAGGGCGTCAAAATAAGTTATGTTCAATTCGTAAGGACTCTTCGAGCCGTCAGGATTCTTTTTTTCTGAAACATGGCCGCCCCACTTTTTGTTTTGCGCAATGAGCCACTTGATCTCCTTCGGCGGCAAAAGATTTTCCACCGGTCGTAACCCGATGCCATCATGAGAAGCCGTGAAATTAAGAAAAGCACATCCTCTGGGCGGAGGTTTCAGGTTTTTCGCCCAAGTGGTAAGGAAACTAGAATCGCCCTTCAACAATGCGTGCAAAAGCAGTGGGGGCAAGGCGAACTGATACACCATATGAGCTTCGTCCCCCCTCCCGAAATAGCTGATATTATCTTCGTGAGACACATTCGTCTCTGTCAGCAGGACGACATCCGGAGCCGCCACCGCAAGAATATCCCGTAGCAATTTAACAACCTCGTGGGTCTGGGGCTGGTGAAGGCAATCCGTGTCCAATTCCTTCCACAAAAAAGCCACCGCATCGAGCCGGATATAACGCGCCCCTTTTGAGATATAATAAAAAAGAATATCCAGAAACTCGAAAAAAAGATCCGAATTCTGCCAATTGAGGTCCACCTGGTCGGCGCTGAAGGTAGTCCACAAGTGAACTTCCCCATCCCACGTCATGGTTGGTGTCAAAAGCGGCGAAGAGCGTGGCCGCGCCACTATGCTCAGATTCGCATCGGGGTCGATCGGGAGAAAATAATACCGGGCAGGAGCTATACCGCTGACGAAATCCTTAAACCAGCTATTCCCCACCGAACAATGATTCAACACAAGGTCGAACATGAGGTGAAAATTTCCCCCGATTGCTTCCAAATCCGCCCACTTGCCATAATCGCGAGAAACCTCACGGTAATTGATAACGGAAAATCCATCATCCGAGGACCAGGGAAAAAATGGCAGCAAATGCACCGTGCGGATGGCCCCCCGCAGCCGCCGGTAGAGAAACCGGTTAAGGGTCTCGAGGGGCCGCTCCGCCTCCGTTGTCAGCATATCGGGATAGGCAATCAGAACGGTATCCTGTTCATTCCAACGATTTATAACCGATTTTGTCCTGGTTCTTGAGCCCACCCCATAACGGCCAAGGCACATTAGCAAACGCTCAAAAAGCCGCTCTACCTCTGGTCCATAAAGTTTTCGCAACCGGCGGTGAATTTGATCCGCCCGGTTTCTTCGTATGAATTTATAACTCGGCACCGTTCTTGTTTTTAATAAATAAGGATAACGATCTCGTTTGAAATTTATTATCCAATTAATCCATGTTTAAATAATCGAACATCCGCTTTTTATTTTTATAAAACATCGAGGTCAATCAAGACTGATAACCGGTCACATTAGTCAATACAGTGCGCAAGCAACGACGCAATAGCCTATAACTATAATATTGTCGCGCCACCCGATAGTTGTGGTCCACCATTTTCTGGCTTGTTTTGGGATCATCGAGCACTCGCCGCACATCGATCACCGTCTCCTTGGTGATAATGCCATCCATCACCACCAACTTGAATCCCTTGGGCTCGATGTCCTGAATAAAGATCGAGTAACGGTTGACGACCAAAGGAACCTTGAAATAAATAGCCTCCAACAAAGCATTTCCAAAACCCTCGTAAGTGCTCGGATAAGTGACCAGATCGGCATGCGGATATAGGTCCCATAAAGTAAAAATCTTTTTCCCCTCCGCATCGAATTGACGCACATCCCCAATCCGGTCCGAAATGAGTCTTAAATCCACATTTTCCTCCCGCGCCA
Source organism: Opitutales bacterium (assembly GCA_965226205.1). Classification (GTDB taxonomy): domain Bacteria; phylum Verrucomicrobiota; class Verrucomicrobiia; order Opitutales; family UBA2987; genus JAJFLU01. Next base: position 163,405 of record CBDDCJ010000025.1, read on the forward strand.
ATTCCTCGATAAGGCGCCGGTACTCAAAACCCTCATCCCCTGCGTCATGAGAAATGACCAGCTTGTATTTGTCCGGATTCCCCAACATACCCACCAGCTTTATGGCATGTTCGATACCCTTTCGCGGGACAATCCGAGTGGGCTGTAAAATAAAAACATCATCCGGCCGCAAGCCAATCTGCTCCCGCACATCGCGGGCATACACATCCGGTTGGGGCGGAGGATTTGCAAAATCAAAAACATTCGGTATCAACATCGAACTTACCCCCTTTCGCAACGAAAGCTGCTCCTGCGCCGCCCGGTTAATAACGGTGTGCTGGATGTTCGGCAAAATCGGAGGAAACGCCATCTCCAGGTAATCCGACACCGCATTGATCGCATAACGCGTGCGCTCCCAGTGGAAATCATGATGATGGGCGATGGCCGGCATCTGCGTCTCCGCCAAAAATTCCGTTAGGGCCAAAGCCAGCGGAATATGCATCGGAATCGCCAATGCATTCTCCGCAACCAAAATGTCAATATCGAATTGGTTCACAAAATCATACAGCGTCTTCTTCAAATAAGAGGAAATTTCCTGGATACGTTCCGTCACCAGACTACTACGGCGCGTCCGCTTCCAAATCATATGCATCAGCCAAACATTTTCCAAATGCCCAAAATACGCTTCCGGAATACAATAGCTGATATCGGGATGCCGGTCACTCCGCCCACTGTACCAAAAGCTCACATGCTTATCATCCCACAACATCTCGGCCCACTTGGCGCTCTCCAAAGAAACCCCATCGGTGCCCGCAAAACGCGTCGAGACAAAACCAATATTTTTAGCCATCAGAACATTTCAGGACCACCACCGGAAACTCCCCAAAAGAAAGCCCAAACAAACAATCCAGGAAGAAAACATGTTTAAAATTTAAAAGACATTAACCATGAACAACTTCCACCCAAAAAGCAAGCCCAATTTCCCCCTCAAGGAAACAGACATCCGAATAATACCACAACATTCATTAAAACCGCAGATCACAATGATAAAGAATGCGCCTTGCAAACACTCTTCAACCAATCATCCGTCTTCATCCATGTAATCCGTGGTTAAAATACCCCCGCGTCACAGCCAAATAATCAAAAACTAACTTGCAATTTACAGTCAAATTTTCACCCTGCTCAATCACAGGCTGCATAGAAACTGCCTACATTAATTAATTTAGCCCGCTATCTATCGGCAAATATCGAACCACAAAAGAGGTAGTGTATTAAGTAGGAATGGTGGCTAATTCTTGATTATATTGATGAATGAAAAGTCTCAGACAGGTTTCATGCATACTCTTAAGCTTGGAAAAGGAGAGGGTTTTGCGTGTGAAACGACCCAGTCGTTGGCGCAGGGTATTGTTCCATCGTTCCACATGGGCCGTTTCACCGGTTTCTTTTCCCACGGATCGGTTATGAGGAAAGACTTCATCATAAGTGGACCAAAAGTCGCTGTAGGTGGCACATCTTTTGTAGGCCCGTGGCAGACGCTCGTAAAGTTCCCGGCAACGATACCAATCCCGAGGCCCAATGGCATAGGAGAGGATTTGACGGGTGCGTCGGCAAAGAGCAATCCAAACCCATTGGGCATCGCTCTTGCGTCCCACAAAAGACCACAGTTCGTCCAGTTCAATGACATCATGGCGGCGGGCCGCAAGAATCGTGCTTTTGAGTGGTCGGAGCGATTGTCGTTTTTTTTAACCAACTCAAAACGGTGTTGGGACTCACCCCGAAGGCGCGCTGTAAACCGCGTAGACTGCTGCGTTCCTGATAGACTCGAAGGATCATTTCTTTTTGCTCTTCGGTGTATTTCACTGTGGGGTTTTCGCGGCTTTGGGGTTTTCTCGGCTTTGTTTACCACAATCATGGCAGCGGTAGCGCTGTTTATGGTTGGGCGTCTTGCCAAATTTAATGATATTTTCACTTCCACAGTGCCGACAATTAATAATTTTAGTAACCATGCACTAAGAATAAACTGCCTAACGCTATTTGTACAGCTAAAAATACAAAATAACATTCTTTTTTTATACACTACCCACAAAAGACAAACGCAGGCCTAAGGCCTAAAACATGATAAAAGGGCATCTAATAAATTCACCAACCACTTTGGATGCTATTGGAAATACACCGATAGTACAGCTACAAAAAATTGTGCCTAAAGGCAGTGCCGATATTCTTGTCAAGCTCGAGTACTTCAATCCAACAGGCTCATATAAAGACCGCATGGCCCTGGCCATGATTGAAGAGGCTGAAAAAAGAGGGGACCTCCAACCGGGGATGACGGTTGTTGAGTATACGGGTGGGAGTACAAGTTCTTCACTTGCCTTTGTATGTGCGGTTAAAGGCTATCGCTTCAAAGTCGTCTCCTCGAATGCCTTCGCCATAGAAAAACTTCAAACCATGAAAGCGTTTGGCGCGGAACTTTTCATAGTGCAAAGTGAAAGTGCTAAAACAACCCCCGATTTAATCCCGAGGATGATGGAAAGAGCCAAATCGTTGGCCGGGCCCGAGGACTGTTACTACACAAATCAAATTCACAATTCAGATATCATTGTTGGCTACCGCAATATCGGCAAAGAACTATTGCTGCAAGTTGACCGCCCTATCGATGCTTTTTGTGGGAGCGTGGGCACTGCGGGAATGCTCATGGGCGTTTCCCAAGAGCTGCGCCACGCCTATCCAAATGTGAAAATTGTTGCGCTGGAACCAGCTACCACTGCCGTAATCTCAGGTGGCAAAGCCGGTTCACACGATGTTGAAGGGATTGGAATTGGTTTTGTCCCCCCGCTGTTGGATAAAAAACTGTACGACCAAGCCCGTGGGATTGACGAAAAAGAGGCAAGGCAAACGGCGCGCCTTCTTGCCAAGGAAGAAGGCATCTTTGCAGGCACATTGACTGGTTTGAACGTCGTTGGCGCGCTTCAGCTAGCAAAAAAACTTGGCCAAGGAAAAACCATCGTTACTCTGGCAGTCGATACCGGATTAAAATACCTTGCATCCGATTTATACCCCATGTAATTTATAACCATAGCTCATAATAAACCTAACCGCCCTATCGGTCGGCTAAACCCATGCTGATATATAAACCCCATGATAAAGAAAAGACTTAACATGAAAGCATCCCAATCGATCTGCTTGGCAATAAGTATATTCTTAGTACTAGGGATTACGAATGCCGCAGGCGATCAAACTATATCCAGTCAAATTACGACACCCAAACCGCAAGCATTCCTGAATTCCCTCGTCGGTAAATGGGAAGGCACATGCCGCACTTGGTTTCGCCCCGGTATTCTTGCAGACGAGTCAAAGGTGAAGGGCGACTTCAAGCTCGTTCACGGCGGACGTCTCCTGCGTCATACCTAGAGGCTGTCCCAAAAATATAAAGATTTTGTAGTCAACTGGATGACGTTTATAAAAATAGCCGGAAAGAGCATTTTTTTGCTCGATCCGGCTAAAAAAGGGTTCTATAATTGCGTTAGCGAAAATCAATATAGCCCTTTCTATGAAAAATATAGCCATCCAATGCCTCCTGCGTCCAACTTTAACTGTGGTCGACCGTTGCCTCGATTACGATAACTTTCGCGCCACCATCGAGCGTATCGACCGGCTGCTGATCGATTCGGAGGTGGAATCGCAGGGCGTTGATCTGGCCTTGGAAAGAGGCCAGCCAATGAGTGTAAAGGCCCGGCAAAAGCGGGCTAATTTTGCCCTCAAGGCGTTGCGTATGGAAACGCTGCGTTATCTGCTCGGTGGGATTTCGTTTCGGCATTTGTCGAGGGCTCTGGGCAGCAGCGATCTGTTGGCTGACTTTTGTCGTGTCCGCCATATCGACGGCATAAGGGGCATCTCCAAGAGCACCCTGGAACGGGCCTCGAAGTTTTTCAGCGAAGAGCAGTTGAGGGCCTTGCACCGGACCTTGACTGAGGTTGTGGGCGATGCCGATCTGGCCCGGCAGGTGGTGGGATTGGACAAGCCGATAGACACCACCATTTGCCTGATCGACGGCACCTGTTTGGAGGTCAACATTCATTGGCCGACGGACTGGGTGCTGCTCAAGGATGTAGCGGGCACGCTGCTCAAAGCGATCCGGCTGATCCGTGAGAAGGCCGGTTTGCGCCATCGCATGCCGATCGAACCGGAGCCCTTGGCTCGGCAGATGAATCGGCTGTGCATACAGATGACCCACAGCCGGCGGCGAAAGGACAGCGCGCGGCAACGCAAGGGTATCTTGAGGCAGATGAAAAAGCTGCTCAAACGGATCGGGGAGCATGCCCGCAGTCACCGGGAATTATTGCAAGCCTGCTGGGAGCAAAGCGATTACAGCGAAAAACAGGTCCAACAGATCCTTACCCGGATGGAGCGCATGAGCGAGCTAATCCCGGTGGTCATCAAGCAAGCGCACGAGCGAATCATTGGCGGCCGCCAGGTGAAAAACGCAGAGAAAGTTTTGAGTGTTTACGAACCCGATGCGCAGGTGATTGTGCGAGGCAAAGCGGGCCAAGAGGTTGAGTTTGGCAACACCCTGTTTTTGGGTGAAAGCGTTGAAGGATACCTGCTGGACTGGAAACTCTACGGCAGCCGGACGCCAAGCGAAAATGAACAAATGCAAGAGAGTTTGCAAAGACAGAACCGCTTCAACCTAGCCGAACCCATAGCGGCCATGTGCGCGGACCGGGGATTCGCCTCCCAGCGGGCCCGCCGGCAGTTAGCCCAGGAGGGCATCTACGATGCGCTCTGTCCACGCGATCCGAAGCAGTTGAAAAAACGGATGGAGGAACCACACTTCAGGCAATTGCAAAAGCGCCGGGCCAGCACCGAAGGGCGGATCGGGGTATTGAAGAATCGCTGGCAGGCCGGGCGATTGCGCAGCAAAGGCTTTGCCAACCGCTCGATCAGCGTAGCCTGGTCGGTCCTCTCGCACAATCTATGGAAAGTGGCCAAGATGCTGGCCCAGCAAGATGAACTAAAAACCAAAGCGGCGGCCTAAATAAAGAGCGGAAAAGCAAGGACAATACTTTTTCACAGGCCTACTGTCGGCCCATACAAAGAAAACCAGGCAAACGGACCCCAAAACCAGAATCCTAACGTCATAGGAGAGCAAAGTCACCCCCTCCCAAAAGAAAATACCACTAAAATGAACACTCTTCAAAAAACACTCGCAAAAATCACCCTTTTGGGACAGCCTCTAGCTAGAGGCTGTCCCAAAAACCCGAATTTTGCGAATTGAGATATTCGACTCCGAACTGTAAGGGAACGTAAGTCATTCAATTCCGTCAAAAACGCTGTATAAGGCCTCTATTCGTTATAAATATAATCGCGTCAGACAGAGGTCTATGGTAGAATTGTATTTGAATATGCAAAACAAGAGAAAGGCTGACGGTGTTATAGACATCGAAATTGCCCAAAATCCCCTAAAAACGGTCTTTATGACAGCTTTATAAACAAGTTAACTTACTGTAAAACAAATGGTTATAACTTTGGGACAGCCTCTATGTAGATATGAGGCGCACGATAGTAAGGACGAATTTGATTTGTATAGAATTGCTCAAACTTATTTGGCCCACGGCCTTGAAAATCAATCAATCCCTCCTTTTTCCATTGTTTGAAATCTTTTGAAACCGCCCGAGCGATGTGGCGAACCTCATTTACGAATTTTCTGTAATACATCACATATTGGGATTCCGTTTCAGACCAAAAGGCTATATTCTGCGTATCAAAAGCCATATCTGGTTCGGAGATAATTAATTCATCTTGAACAGTTTTCCAGTGAATCCCATCGGCGGATATGAATCCCATGGCGCCACTTTTCTCTCTGGGCCCGCCAATGGCTTTATAGCGGGCTTCCTTGGGCGCCGCCGGATTCTTGTCGATGAAAGGCGAGAAGTCGTGAGGGCCATATCTGCCAAACTTGGTTAGAATGATATTGTTCTCTTTTGTTTCTTTAAAATCGTGCAGTCCGAGATTAGGCTTGACCCACTCAATACCATCTTTGCTTTCCGATTAACTAATGACAACGGCGTTGGATTGGGCGCCTTGCAGTGGTATATGCCATGCCTTGTAGTACATACGATAAATGTTGCCGTCTCTGAATACCGTATGGTATCCGCAGGCGTTTCCCTCCCAAGGCGCGTCGTGCACCATAGCGATCCCGCGCCGCACAGGATGGTGGATGCGAAGCTCCGCTGAGCCCTTCAGGTCGTCGATCAAACTATGATCGATGAATAGTTCACGCCGGGTCCCGATATCGATAGCCTCATCTGCCGCAGGGGCGTCGATCCCGAACAAAACAAAAGCTATGAAGATGCATACAGCCCTTACTGTAAATTTTACCTTGATTGACAATTATCTCTCCTTTCGCGTCCAACGAATAGTAGGCGGCGTTTACGCTGCCCGTGATTGGGCATCATTTAATTTATGGCGAATATTTGCAAATATAGTTGTAAGATTTTTCCGTAGTTCTTGTGTGGAAGTGATGAATTGGTTAGGGGAAAATAGGAACTTGATCATTCCCTCTCCTCGCGGCGGGGAGTAGCAGTTTTAAGGGTATCGGGGTCATTTATGGACGTTGACCCCTTTGGATTTAGATTTGCGATATTTGATATGTGCAGCGCCGGTCTCCCGATAAAATGTGCTCTGTGCGTTTGAGGCGCACTTGCCTTCCTAAAATCGAGCGAAAAAGGGATAACTCTGCTTCACAAACTGCATTGCAGGCTGTCGCTGCTTTGCAAATTGGACAGTGGTTTTCCACAAATAGAAAGGTAGCGCTGTCTTTCGAGCTGACTTCGGCCATGAAGCCTTCCGCCGTTCGAAGCTCAACAAGATGGGCTAGTTTTTTTTGTAAGGTCGCATTTTTCGAAATACTTTCACGATAGATGGAAATTTGATTTCCAGTGGTATTTTTGAGGATTTTTTGAAGCGCTTCCACCGCTTCGATTAATTTGACCACAAAAGTCGAGTGATTATCCGGGAAAAAACGGTTTGCGTTATGCGTCAAGGCCCAGAATTTTTCCGGACGTCCAACACCTTGCGCCTTTTCCCGGCAAATTACGCTTCCCTCTTCCCGGAGCTTATAGAGGTGCTGGCGGACGGCCATGGAAGATACTTTTAAGCGGAGCGCCAGGGTGGTGGCATCGGTTGAGCCAAGGGTCTTCAATAGCTCGAGAATGGCTAAACGGGTGCGACCCCGCCGGTTCCTGCTTCCAGCCGCTTGTTTCATTGTATGTATAATTATAGATTTTTCTTTACAATCAAGGGGAAATGGCCGATTTAATAATTAAAGTAAAATCTTTAATTATATTCCGTGGATTCAAACATACCCAAAGATGATGCGATCCCGATGAGGACATCGGAGCCCATTTCTTTTGGCATGGGGTGGGGGTACCAAGCCAGGGGAAGGCATAGGCCTGCTCTACTCGAAAAGGGATTGTGATGATGATCGGCCATCTCAGCAACCCACCCCGAAACCGGGGACGCCGAAACCGGGGACGCCCGAAAAGAGGGGCAACGGTCTATCCGAAGACTTCGCGTCTCAATCCTGGATTCGGAATGAAGTCCAATCAAAGCAGTTCCCTGGAGCTTTTCTATGAGCGGATAAAGGACATCCCTTTGTTGAGCGTTGATGAGGAGCTTACCCTTGCCCGGCAAATCCAGAGTGGTGATGTAAAGGCCCGGCATAAGATGATCTTGGCTAATCTGCGGCTGGTTTTCAAGATTGCTTTGCATTACACTAATCTGGGGCTTTCGTCCGAAGATTTGGTGAGCGAAGGTATGGTGGGATTGGTTCATGCGAGCGAGAAATTTTTGCCCTATAAAGCAAAATTCAGCTCCTATTCTTCGTGGTGGATTCGAAGATTTATGCATGAGGCAATCGCTCGCAATTGCGGGGTTGTCAGCGTGACCACTTACGCAGCCAACAAAATGATCGCGATGAGCAAAGTGGCCAATGACTTGCGAGAGCAAAGCGGTCGCGAGGCAAGCGATATGGAAATCTCGTTGGAGATGAAAATTCCCGAATACAAGGTTGCTTCTCTGCGTATGATCAGACAAATACCGATCTCTTTGCAAGCGCCAGTCAGTGATGATTCATCCACTCAGTTTGCCGATATCCTGGCGGACAAAAACGCCCCCATCCCGTCGAAGATGTTCGAAAAAAATGCACTTAAACGGGAACTTAAAGAGTCCCTTCAAATGCTCAATGGGCGTGAGGCCCAAATCCTTCGTCACCGCTTTGGATTGAATGGTTATAGCCCGAAAACTCTCGAGGTTGTCGGCGAAATCTATTCACTTACGCGGGAGCGCATCCGCCAAATTCAAAACTCCGCGCTGAAGAAACTTCGCCAAATATTCAAAGAGAAAGCAAAACTGTGTTCGGCTCAGGAATTGGCGGAAAAAAAACTGGATAAAATTAGATCAGAAATGCTGAGGGAGTTTTTGGAGGCCCGGCTTCATGACATATCTTCTAATTAATGGCCTTAAAAATTGAAAAAATCGATGTAAAGCGGCCGGATATTTTTGTCGCATCGCGCTTTTGCTTAAGTCGGTATTTCTAACACTGTACGCTTAATATGATCTATGGACGCGAGATCTTTTCCTCTTCGATTTGTTAGGTATTCTTTATTTCTGGGACTTTCATGCCAGAAATATTCATGAGCATTTTTCAATAGCATCCCATAGGAAATAACGCAAAACGGCTGGAATTGCTCTTGTTCGCCTGTTTCACTAGAAGCAGGTTACTATGAAAAAACAAAAAGCAAATCCAGCCAAATGCAAGGTGTGCGTTCTGCGACAGCTTTGCAATTTTATTCCGGGACATCTGGTGGCCAAGTTGGCCCGCCAGTAGGGTGTCGATAAGAAAGCTCGCAGTTTCAGTCCATGGAGCCATATCGTTAGTTTGCTCTATGCTCAGATCACTCATGCTATTGGGCTTAATGATGTCTGTGACTAATGATGTCTGTGACGGACTCGCTCATCACAGAGGGTTGCTGGCCAGTATCCGGAGGGCCAGCGCTCCCAGTCGCAACGGGCTTTCCTACGCCAACAAGCATCGCGATGCCGCGATGTCGGGAGAACTGTTTTGGTCGGTGCTCAAGCACTTGCAGTCGTTGTCTCCGGGGTTTGCGGGTGGTAAATTCAAGGGGTTTCCCCGACGTTTCAAACGCGTTATCAACATCGTCGATTCGTCCACTATCGGTTTGGTCGCCAACTGCATGGATTGGGCTAAACATCGTCGGCGAAAGGCGGCCGCCAAATGTCACTTGCGCCTGGATTTGAAAAGTTTTCTGCCCCGGTTTGCCATCATCGACACGGCCAGGGACAATGACGCCAAACGAGCCCGCGAAATGTGCGCCGCCCTCAAAGCCGGTGAAATCGTATTGTTTGACAAGGCCTACATCGATTTGGCCCACCTCTTTGACTTGTCCTCGAGGGGCATTTACTTTGTCACCCGGGCCAAAGAGAACATGGCCTTACGCTGTGTCAAGAGGCTGCTCAAGAAGCCCAAGGGCAATATTTTGCGCGATGATCTGGTGGTCCTTAAGAACAAAAAATCCCGTCAGGATTATCCCCAGCCGATGCGCCGGGTAACGGCATGGGTGGAGATTGATGGCCAGTGGCGAGTGATGGAATTTTTGACTAATAATTTGCAGTGGTCGCCCCATACGATCAGCGAACTGTATCGCTGCCGCTGGTCCATTGAAACCTTCTTCCGCCAGATCAAACAAACGCTCAACTTGTGCGATTTCCTCGGCCATAGCGCCAATGCCGTGCGCTGGCAGATTTGGAGCGCTTTGCTGCTCTATGTGCTGCTCCGCTTCCAGGCCTGGTTGAGCCGCTGGGAGCATAGTTTTGTCCGCCTGTTCACACTTGTCAGAGGCGTGCTTTGGGATCGCTTTAACCTGCGGGACTTGCTCGATTTCTATGGGACAGCCGGTGGACGCTTTAGAATGCGAGCGACTCCCCAGCAGGCTTATTTCCCTGGGTTTGGTTGAAAACCTATGGGACAGCACAAGGTGGCAAAAGCAATAAAAGAGAAACATGTGATAAAATTTCAAAAATTCGATTCCCCCAAAAGTCAAAAACTCACATTGATTATCAATGGGTTACGAAGCTTGCCTCGCCCCTATGGGATGGTATTGAGCATTTTTAAAAGTTTTCCCTTTTCTTTTTTTACCGTATTAACTTCGAATCCATCCGTCGAATAGCTTTGCAATAATGCTTCCAATATTGGTGAAGTTTTAACGGCCATCCAGGTATGAAAACACTGCACCATTTTGATGTCCTTCATAACAATTGCACACCACTGGTGCGTTCCTTTAGGCTGGTCTTCAATATCAATATCTTTAAAGGCATAGTTAAATTCCTCTTCTTTTGGAGCTTGCTCAAAATGATAAATGGTGGAAAAGGCCATACCGCGCCAAAAACGAATCTTAAATTGATTTCGGATAATATCCCTTACTTGATTAACTGTTTCCGTAAGGCTTAAATCTGCATTCGACTGATAGAAAAAGAAAATTATTCGATGCATACTTAAATTCTTATTTTCCCATGCCTCCCAGCCTGTAGGCAAAGGTTTGTCTACAATTTTATAGTCGACTGGGCGTTGCATTTTTACGGTTACTTTCGGGTCTACTTTGTTTCGACGGCTTTTCCTTCTCTTCCGTCTGGCAATATGTTGTAGGCGGTGATGGTGAGATGATCTTTGCCGGTCATATCGAACACGGTTTTCCAGCCCCAGGGCGGTTGATCGGGGCCTACAGCGTATTTTCCGATAACGATAAAGCCTGATTTGGTGCCGTCGCCCTCTGAAAACATGATCCCGTAATTCATGTGGAAATCATCAACCCATGTTGTCTGAAATTTCTTCTTGACGGAATTAAAAACGATCGTCTCCTCTCCGGCCCTCTCCGGCGCGAGGATTTCCCTTAAGTTTACCCTCGTAGGTAGAGGCTGTCCCAAAAGGGTGATTTTTGCGAGAGGATTTTGAAGAGTGTTCATTTTAGAGGTATTTTCTTTTGGGAGGGGGTGACTTTGCTCTCCTATGACGTTAGGATTCTGGTTTTGGGGTCCGTTTGCCTGGTTTTCTTTGTATGGGCCGACAGTAGGCCTGTGAAAAAGTATTGTCCTTGCTTTTCCGCTCTTTATTTAGGCCGCCGCTTTGGTTTTTAGTTCATCTTGCTGGGCCAGCATCTTGGCCACTTTCCATAGATTGTGCGAGAGGACCGACCAGGCTACGCTGATCGAGCGGTTGGCAAAGCCTTTGCTGCGCAATCGCCCGGCCTGCCAGCGATTCTTCAATACCCCGATCCGCCCTTCGGTGCTGGCCCGGCGCTTTTGCAATTGCCTGAAGTGTGGTTCCTCCATCCGTTTTTTCAACTGCTTCGGATCGCGTGGACAGAGCGCATCGTAGATGCCCTCCTGGGCTAACTGCCGGCGGGCCCGCTGGGAGGCGAATCCCCGGTCCGCGCACATGGCCGCTATGGGTTCGGCTAGGTTGAAGCGGTTCTGTCTTTGCAAACTCTCTTGCATTTGTTCATTTTCGCTTGGCGTCCGGCTGCCGTAGAGTTTCCAGTCCAGCAGGTATCCTTCAACGCTTTCACCCAAAAACAGGGTGTTGCCAAACTCAACCTCTTGGCCCGCTTTGCCTCGCACAATCACCTGCGCATCGGGTTCGTAAACACTCAAAACTTTCTCTGCGTTTTTCACCTGGCGGCCGCCAATGATTCGCTCGTGCGCTTGCTTGATGACCACCGGGATTAGCTCGCTCATGCGCTCCATCCGGGTAAGGATCTGTTGGACCTGTTTTTCGCTGTAATCGCTTTGCTCCCAGCAGGCTTGCAATAATTCCCGGTGACTGCGGGCATGCTCCCCGATCCGTTTGAGCAGCTTTTTCATCTGCCTCAAGATATTCTTGCGCTGGCGCGCGCTGTCCTTTCGCCGCCGGCTGTGGGTCATCTGTATGCACAGCCGATTCATCTGCCGAGCCAAGGGCTCCGGTTCGATCGGCATGCGATGGCGCAAACCGGCCTTCTCACGGATCAGCCGGATCGCTTTAAGCAATGTGCCCGCTACATCCTTGAGCAGCACCCAGTCGGTCGGCCAATGAATGTTGAGCTCCAAACAAGTGCCGTCGATCAGGCAAATGGTGGTGTCTATCGGCTTGTCCAATCCCACCACCTGCCGGGCCAGAAGGGCATCGCCCACCACCTCAGTCAAGGTCCGGTGCAAAGCTCTCAACTGCTCTTCGCTGAAAAACTTCGAGGCCCGTTCCAGGGTGCTCTTGGAGATGCCCCTTATGCCGTCGATATGGCGGACACGACAAAAGTCAGCCAACAGATCGCTGCTGCCCAGAGCCCTCGACAAATGCCGAAACGAAATCCCACCGAGCAGATAACGCAGCGTTTCCATACGCAACGCCTTGAGGGCAAAACTGGCCCGCTTTTGCCGAGCCTTCAGACCCTTCGTCTGGCGCTCCTCCAAGGCCAACTCGATGGCCTGCGATTCCACCTCCGAATCGATCAGCAGCCGGTCGATACGCTCGATGGTGGCGCGAAAGTTTTCGTAATCGGCGCAACGCTCAACCACAGTTAAAGCTGGACGCAGGAGGCATTGGATGGCTATATTTTTCATAAAAGGGGATAGTTTTGTTATTGCTAACGCCACTATAGAACCCTTTTTTGGCCGGATCGAGCAAAAACTTGCTCTTTCCGGCTCTTTTTATCAACGTCATTCAGTTGACTATAAAATCTTTATATTTATGGGACAGCCTCTAGGTAGAGGCTGTCCCAAAAGGGGGATTTTGAAGAGTGTTCATTTTAGTGGTATTTTCTTTTGGGAGGGGGTGACTTTGCTCTCCTATGACGTTAGGATTCTGGTTTTGGGGTCCGTTTGCCTGGTTTTCTTTGTATGGGCCGACAGTAGGCCTGTGAAAAAGTATTGTCCTTGCTTTTCCGCTCTTTATTTAGGCCGCCGCTTTGGTTTTTAGTTCATCTTGCTGGGCCAGCATCTTGGCCACTTTCCATAGATTGTGCGAGAGGACCGACCAGGCTACGCTGATCGAGCGGTTGGCAAAGCCTTTGCTGCGCAATCGCCCGGCCTGCCAGCGATTCTTCAATACCCCGATCCGCCCTTCGGTGCTGGCCCGGCGCTTTTGCAATTGCCTGAAGTGTGGTTCCTCCATCCGTTTTTTCAACTGCTTCGGATCGCGTGGACAGAGCGCATCGTAGATGCCCTCCTGGGCTAACTGCCGGCGGGCCCGCTGGGAGGCGAATCCCCGGTCCGCGCACATGGCCGCTATGGGTTCGGCTAGGTTGAAGCGGTTCTGTCTTTGCAAACTCTCTTGCATTTGTTCATTTTCGCTTGGCGTCCGGCTGCCGTAGAGTTTCCAGTCCAGCAGGTATCCTTCAACGCTTTCACCCAAAAACAGGGTGTTGCCAAACTCAACCTCTTGGCCCGCTTTGCCTCGCACAATCACCTGCGCATCGGGTTCGTAAACACTCAAAACTTTCTCTGCGTTTTTCACCTGGCGCCCGCCAATGATTCGCTCGTGCGCTTGCTTGATGACCACTGGGATTAGCTCGCTCATGCGCTCCATCCGGGTAAGGATCTGTTGGACCTGTTTTTCGCTGTAATCGCTTTGCTCCCAGCAGGCTTGCAATAATTCCCGGTGACTGCGGGCATGCTCCCCGATCCGTTTGAGCAGCTTTTTCATCTGCCTCAAGATACCCTTGCGTTGCCGCGCGCTGTCCTTTCGCCGCCGGCTGTGGGTCATCTGTATGCACAGCCGATTCATCTGCCGAGCCAAGGGCTCCGGTTCGATCGGCATGCGATGGCGCAAACCGGCCTTCTCACGGATCAGCCGGATCGCTTTGAGCAGCGTGCCCGCTACATCCTTGAGCAGCACCCAGTCCGTCGGCCAATGAATGTTGACCTCCAAACAGGTGCCGTCGATCAGGCAAATGGTGGTGTCTATCGGCTTGTCCAATCCCACCACCTGCCGGGCCAGATCGGCATCGCCCACAACCTCAGTCAAGGTCCGGTGCAAGGCCCTCAACTGCTCTTCGCTGAAAAACTTCGAGGCCCGTTCCAGGGTGCTCTTGGAGATGCCCCTTATGCCGTCGATATGGCGGACACGACAAAAGTCAGCCAACAGATCGCTGCTGCCCAGAGCCCTCGACAAATGCCGAAACGAAATCCCACCGAGCAGATAACGCAGCGTTTCCATACGCAACGCCTTGAGGGCAAAATTAGCCCGCTTTTGCCGGGCCTTTACACTCATTGGCTGGCCTCTTTCCAAGGCCAGATCAACGCCCTGCGATTCCACCTCCGAATCGATCAGCAGCCGGTCGATACGCTCGATGGTGGCGCGAAAGTTATCGTAATCGAGGCAACGGTCGACCACAGTTAAAGCTGGACGCAGGAGGCATTGGATGGCTATATTTTTCATAGAAAGGGCTATATTGATTTTCGCTAACGCAATTATAGAACCCTTTTTTAGCCGGATCGAGCAAAAAAATGCTCTTTCCGGCTATTTTTATAAACGTCATCCAGTTGACTACAAAATCTTTATATTTTTGGGACAGCCTCTACATAGGTTTCCCCGCCCGTTATGTGGACCGGGGATGGCTCGAAAGCACCAATACTCTTCCATCCCCGGACCTCCGCAAACAACGATCAAAAACGAACTTGCGGTACGGATCGGCAGTCACCGACAGCCTCTTGATTGCCAGTCGCGATGGCCGCAGCTTCTACCGTTGGGATGAGGCATTTTTACGCCCTGGCTTACGCACCAAACACAACTGGGCATACGGAGATAATTACCTCGCATGGCATGTTGTTGAAACCGCGTCACCATTCGACGACTCCCCCCATGAACTCTCGCTCTTCGCCACCGAGAGCTACTTTACCGGCTCATCAAGTCGGCTTCGCCGGTATTCGCTCCGTCTTGATGGCTTTGCCTCGATCCACGCTCCAAACAGCGGGGGTGAGGTGATTACGAAACCAATCATATTTTCCGGCGCCTACCTGAGGCTTAATTTCTCAACCTCTGCAATAGGCAGCGTTCAAGTCGAGATACAGAATCCTGCAGGAAAAGCCCTTCCTCAATATGGCTTGCAAAGCTGTCACATTATTTTCGGTGACGCGACCAACCAGGAAGTAAAATGGAAAACCAAAAATAATCTGCAGGCACTTGCCGGAAAGCCCGTCCGCCTCCGCTTTGTGCTCCGCGAAGCAGATATTTACGCCTTTCGTTTTACAAATATTCCCCAATAAGACGCTCCGACAGACGCCGACAACCCCCACAGCTAATCTGAGTTCGACAGTTGGGGGGGGTAAATCGATTATTTTTAGGGTTTTTCGTGCTGTAGGGCGCATGGTTGTCAGGGTTGGGGTGTGAATATGCCGTGTAGTGCAGACCACTCTATTGCCTTTTCGGAGAAGTAGTGCAGGGTCGGTGTTGATGTATTTGCGTCGCCATCGTCGTCGTAAGAAGGGCCAGGATTATGATTACTGGACGCTGGTGGAGTCGGTGCGCACAGCCAAGGGGCCGCGCCAGCGCATCGTGGCCCACATTGGCAAGGAGCCGGGGCTCGATGAGGATGAGCGGTTGGGTTGGGAGCAGATCGGTCGGCTCCTCGATGGCGATGATGAGGCTGCGGGGGCCGAGCAGTTGGATTTATTTACCGAGGATAAACCGGAGGCTCCGTTGTGGGCGCAGGTGAATCTGGGTCGGATACGGGTGGAGCGGGTGCGTCAATTTGGCAAAGTGTATGTGGCTCTGGCGCTGTGGCGGCGGCTGGGGCTGCATCGTTTCTTCGAGGAGCATTTGCCGCCGGGCCGGGAGTCGGTGGGCTGGGCCCAGGTGGCCTCGATTCTGGCGCTGGGGCGTTTTTGCGAACAGGCCTCGGAGCTGGCTCTGGCCGAGCGCTGGTATGGCTCGACGGCGCTGGAGGATTTGATGGCGGTGGATGTGGATGAGGTCTATGACAACCGTTTGTATCGCGGACTGGATCGTGTCTTGCCCTTGCGCCGGGAACTGTTCAGTCATCTTAAAGGACGCTATGAAAGCTGGTTTGGGACGCGTTTCGAGTTTCTTTTATACGACATAACGAGCACCTATTTTGAGGGCCGGTGCGAGGGCAATGCCCAGGCCCAGCGCGGCTACAGCCGGGACCAGCGGCCGAATTGCAAGCAGGTATGTCTTGGACTGGTGGTGACACCCGAAGGGCTGCCCCTGGCCTATGAGGTTTTCGACGGCAACCGCGCCGATGTGACCACGGTGCAGGAGAGGGTCGAGTTGATGAAATCGCATTACGGGGTGGCCGATCGCATCTGGGTGCTGGACCGCGGCATGGTGAGCGAGGCCAACCTCGAATACCTGCGCGGCAAAGGGGCCCGTTACATCGTGGGCACGCCCAAGAGCCATCTTAAAAACTTTGCCCTCGATCTGCTCGAGCAAGGCGATTTTTGCGAGGTGCGGGCGGGGGTGGAGGTCAAACTGGTGAAACATCCCGACTGCCCCCAGATCGAGCAATATGTGCTTTGCCGCAGCCAGGGACGGGGTCAAAAAGAAGCCGCCATGCTGAGCAAGCAAAAGGAGCGTTTGCGCAAAAAGCTCGACCAGATCGACCTGAGTTTGCGTCGGCGAGGGCAGAAACTCGATCCGGTTGAACGCCGTATCGGCCGCTGGCTGGGCCGCCACACCATGGCCGAAAAAATATTCACCGTAGAAGTGCAAATCGACGCCGCCGGACGGGCCTGCGCATTGCAAATCACCGAAGACGAGAGCAAAGCCGATTGGGCCCAACTGGCTCACGGGACCTATCTGCTGCGAACCAACTGCCAGGAGGAAAACCCACAAAAGCTGTGGCGGTGGTATATACAACTGACACAGGCCGAGGCAGCCTTTCGTTGCGCCAAAAGCGACTTGGGGCTGCGGCCGGTCTATCACCACAAAGAAAAGCGTGTGCAAGCGCACATTCTGATCTGTTTTCTGGCTCTGGCGATGTGGCGCGCCCTGGAAAGCTGGCTGCAGGCCAAAGGCCTCGGCACCTGTGCGCGGCAAGTGTTGCACGAACTGGAAAATCTACGCTCAATGGACGTGGTGGCGCCGCTGCGAGGGGGACGCGAAGCGCGTTTACGGCTGGTAGGCAAACCGGAAAAACTCTGTGCCGACCTCCTCAAGAAAATGGGCCTAAAACTGCCCACCCGCCCCAAAATCATCCAAAATGTAGTGCAGACTAACGGCAAAAATTAATCCCGAATCCGCATAGATAAGCCCTTTAACTTTTTGAACTGTCGAAGATGGGCTAAGCTTCACGTTCAGTCAGAACACAGAAGATTACGTTGCCAAAGCCAACGCCTTAGCCGATAATTACAACATGGAAATAGCTCCCGTCAGACTTTTCGTCAGCGTTAGTCTCTTCGGTCTGACGATCGCTCCTCTACTCGCACCCGCGAATGAAAACGGAGATACCGCAACGGATTTTCCGGCCCTAGCGGAGATTTTCGTCGAAGATGCATTCGAGCGCTCGGAAGGCATTGCATTTAACGGGGAAGGCCGGTTGTTCATGTCCGGTAATCGCGCCCTGCACGAGATTTCTCCCGGCGGGTCGGTTCGCAAAGTGGTCGAACTCTATTCCAACCTCGGTCTGGCCCCTATCGGGGAGCGCGACATCCTCTACGCGGACTTTGGCCCCACCAATATTTTCAGGGATGGAGAAAACGACGACGGCATCATCTGGCGAATCACGCCGGAAGGCGAAAAACGCGTGCTCGCAAAAGGAATCGCCGACCCCAATTTCATTCTATTGAGAAAAGACGCTTCCTTCCTCGTTTCGGATGACGGGGTCGACGACATCTACCTCGTCGGAACGGATGGCCGGGTGCGCCTCTTTACCGACCGCGTCAAGCATCCTAACGGGATGGTATTTTCACTCGATGGCCGATCTCTGTTTGTCGCGCAAATACCGATCCCTGTTTGTCGCGCAAATATTCAAACAAATCAACCCCATCGTGCCGGACAACCGCATATGGCGGTTTGATCTTGATGAGTCGGGCAACCCGATTGGAGACCCTGTAGTGGTGGCGGCCCCCGGGAAAGGCGGTCACGACGGCCTCGCCATGGACGAACAAGGCCGAGTATATGTGGCCGAAAACGGAAACGGAAGAATCTGGCGCATCGACCCAGCCACAGGGGCTACGGTGCTCATCGCGGAAAACGTCCCAGGCGCGGCAAGCATAGCATTCGGCGAGGGAGATTTCGACCGCCATGCCATCTACATCACATCGACCAGGTTCGGCACCATCTGGAAGGTAAAAGTAGGAGTGGCCGGAGCCCCGATACAGCGGTAAAATTATAAAATTTGACTGACATCGCAAAAACCAAAGACGTCATTGTTCATAATTCATATTATCCGCGTTAATCCGTGGTTAAAAAAATTTACTATCCTCGCATTTTCCTCTAACCAGCGAAAAAATTAAAGGATTGGCAGCTATTCCCTTGTGCCTGATACTGTTTCTTGAATCAGCCTGTCAATCATGTCACTCGCATT
Organism: Opitutales bacterium; assembly: GCA_965226205.1. Lineage (GTDB taxonomy): Bacteria > Verrucomicrobiota > Verrucomicrobiia > Opitutales > UBA2987 > JAJFLU01. The sequence continues at coordinate 181,977 of CBDDCJ010000025.1, forward strand.
TCAAACACAGAGCATCGTCGAAACCCTGCCCGAACTAAGGCAGGCCGTGCGCCAATATCGAGAGATTATACTGGCCAGCAGCGTCATGATGGGCGAAATTCCGGCCCCCACCCATGGGGAAGAGGAGCGCATGCGGTTTTTGAGCGACCGTTTCACTGAATGCGGGCTGCAAAATATTTCCATCGACGAAGCTGGCAATGCCACCGCTGTGCTTCACGGCCATGGGGGCGACGGCTGCGGCAAAAAAAATATTCTACTCGAAGCTCACGTCGATACTGTTTTTGACCGTTCGGTTGACCACTCCGTGACGCTCGGAACGGATGTGCTGGCCGGCCCCGGCATAGCCGACAACAGCATCGGAGCGGCCGTCATATCCATATTGCCCCTCTTGTTGGAAAATTTAGGCATCCGGTTTTCAAACAATCTCATATTATTGGGCGCGGTGCAAAGCCAAGGCCGAGGCGACCTCGGCGGCTTCAGGTTTTTTCTCAACAATGTCCAAATGCCCATCCATGCTGGCGTATGCCTGGCCGGCATCCACTTGGGAAGATTGAGTTATACCTGCCTCGGCATGTTGCGCGGGGAAATCGTCTGCCGAACCCCGCCGGAAACCTTCTGGGAACGATCCAACGCCGCCGGCGCCATCGTAACCCTTAACAGCATCCTCACCCGCATTCTCGCCATCACGGAGTTGGATGAGCCCGGCACTTCGCTCATACTCGGTTCCATTAAAGCCGGAAACGCCTTCAACACGGTCCCCTCCCAGGCCCTCCTCCGGTTCGAGCTACGCAGTAAAGTGCGCGGAAAAATCACCATCATCCACCGCAAAATCAAAGAAATTCTCCACGCCACGAACGAGAATTCCGCCGCGCGGGCCGATCTCCACATTATCACCCGCAGAAAACCCGGCGGGATGAGGAAATATCACCCCATGGTCGAAGGCGCCCGCGCCATCCTCAATGCCCTCGGCATCGAGCCCAAAATCGCCCCCAGCGTAGGCGCCCTTTCGGCCCTCATCGCAAAAAAAATCCCTGGCATCACCCTCGGCATCACCTCCGGGCAGCATCTTCACGAATTTGACGAACAAATCCACATCGAACCCATCTTTACAGGCATCGCTCAACTCATCGGGGTCCTGCAAATGATCGACCAAGGCATCGGCCATGAAGATTGACGATTGGCTCCAGCGCAACACCTTCCACCACGAGGATTTTTGGGATCTCATCAAGCTGATTGAGGCAAAGGAAGAAAAAAACCTCAAAATCTCGCTTTGCATACCCACCCTCAACGAAGAAAAAACCATCGGTAAAGAGGTGGTCCTCTTTAATTCCGAGCTTAAAAAAAGACACCCCCTGCTCGACGAAATCACCGTCATCGATTCCGGCTCGACCGATAAAACACGGGAGGTGGCCGCCGCATTCGGGGCCGACGTTTACCTCGCATCCGAAATCCTGCCCGATGTGGGAGACAAACCAGGCAAAGGCGAAAACCTCTGGAAAGCCATTTATCAACTCAAAGGTGACATCATCTGCTATGTCGATGCGGACATCAAAAACATCCACCCGCGTTTTGTCTATGGCCTCGTCGCCCCGCTCATCTACCACGATGAGATAAAATACGTGAAAGCCTTTTACGACCGTCCGCTGGCCTACTCCCATAAAATAAGGCCCTCCAGCGGCGGCCGCGTCACCGAAATCCTCGTCAGGCCCCTCTTTTCTCTCTTTTTCCCTGAACTGACCGCCATTCTGCAGCCGCTTTCGGGAGAATACGCGGTTCGCCGGGAGGTCTTGGAACGGATCCCATTCCCCATCGGCTACGGAGTCGAAACTTCCCACCTGATCGATGTTTACCGCCAATGGGGTCTGGAAGCATTCGGTCAAACCGACCTCGATCAAAGAATTCACCGCCACCAGCCGGTGGAAGCTCTCGGCAAAATGTCTTTCGGCATCCTGCAAACCTTTTTCAAACGCCTGGAGAAAGACGATTTTGTTGGAAAAGAATCGGAAATAAGCACCCTTTACCGCCATTTTCAGGCGCAACACCGGCATTACAAACAGGTCGTCCAAGAAATCGTCGAAGAGGAGCGCCCACCCATGATCACGATTCCCGCCTACCGCCGCAAATTCGGATTGCCCGATTCCTAAGGCCATGCCTCCAAAAGTCGCCATCGTCCATTATCACCTCAGGGCGGGCGGGGTCACACGGGTGATCGAAAACACCGTCGCTGCCCTCGCCCGGCGCAATATTCATGCCGTGGTTCTACATGGTGAACCCACCTCAACCACCAGCCTGTCCCAGGCGCAATACGTCCAAGGGCTCGGTTATACCGAAAATTCCGCCATCCCCGACCCCCAGGAACTTTGCCAAGCCCTCCTGCAATCCGCCCGCGCCCGGCTGGGAGGTCCGCCCACCCTCTGGCACTTCCACAACCATTCCCTGGGCAAAAATCCGGCCCTCCCCGCCGCCTGCCATTTTCTGGCCCAAAACGGGCATCGTCTGCTCCTCCAGATGCATGATTTTCCTGAGGACGGCCGTCCCGACAATTACCGGAACCTATTCATTTTCTTAAATAAATGGGACCAAAACCCGGCCAAAATACCCTACCCCACGGCGCCCCAAATTAACTACACCGTGCTCAACCCGCGAGACGCCGCGATCTTGTCCGCAGCCGGATTGCCCCAGCAGCAATTGCATATCCTACCCAATCCCGTCTCCCTGCCACAAGCAAAAATCAAAGGCGAAAAGAAAACACTGCAAGCCTTCCAGGGAAAACGCCTCACCCTCTACCCAACGCGCGGCGTCAGGCGTAAAAACCTCGGCGAACTCCTCCTTTGGGCAACCCTGGCGGAAAAAGACGAATCTTTCGCCACCACCCTGACACCCCAAAATCCCATCTGGCGATCCTGCCACAATCGCTGGGCGCAATTCAGCCGCCAACTTGGTCTACCCGTCCAATTCGGGTTAATCGAAAGCCACGGGGGCTCCTTTCCGCAATGGCTCGAATCCGCCCAACGGTTGATCACCACCAGCGTGGCGGAGGGCTTCGGCATGGCTTTTTTGGAGCCCAGCCTGCTGTCCAAACCACTGGTTGGCCGCAACCTGCCGGAAATCACGGCGGATTTCGGCATCAACCTCTCGAATCTCTATCAACGTCTCGAAATTCCCCTCCCATGGGTGGGCCGGCGGCGACTCCGAGAACGCCTTCAATCGGCCATTGAGAATTTTTATCCAGCCTACGGTAGAAATCCGCCCGAACAGGCTCTCGAACGAGCATTCAATGAAATTGTGAAAAAAGACCGTGTCGATTTCGGGCGGCTCGACGAACCGTTGCAGGAAAAAGTCATCAAAGCCCTCCTGAAAAACCCTCAACTTCGCGCCGAAATTCGCCCATCCAACCTCGGCCGCGGCCCTGCCGAAAATAGCCTCCACCAAAACAAACAATTCATAATCGAAAATTACAGCCTGGAATCCTACGGCGTACGCCTCGAAATCCTTTATCGAAACCTCCTTGAGCAGCCCATCGAAAAAATCAACCACCTCGACCCCCAAAAACTGCTCGCCGGGTTTCTCGCCCCCGAATCCTTCTCCCTCTTACGCAATTGAAAGATGAGCGACCCGTCAGCCATCATCAAAGAAAATTGCTTTCCTCTCCAGCCCATCCCGACCGGCCTAGAGCCTCGGCTGGAAAAATTGCCCGACATTCGGGCGGTCGCCTTCGATATCTATGGAACCCTGCTCATCTCAGGCTCGGGCGACATCGGAACGCTCCAAAAAAATGACCCCGACCTCGCGCAGGCCGAGGCCATGCAATCCAGCCTGCAAAGCATTGGTCTAAACCCAAACGAAAATCCAGCCCAATTATACAACCGCTTTCAGGCTCAAATCAAGGACACCTGGCAGCGCCGAAAATCCCAGGGCGTCGAGCATCCAGAGGTGGAAATACGAGTTGTCTGGCAAGATTTTCTCGACAGTCTGGATTCGGATGGCAATTCCCCCAAAAAAGTCACACCGGACATCATCGAAGCCCTTGCCATCGCCTTCGAATGCAAAGTAAACCCCGTCTGGCCCATGCCGGGAATTCACCGCACTCTATTTGAACTACGGGCGGCTGGATTGCCCCTTGGCATCGTTTCCAACGCCCAATTTTACACCCCCCTGCAGCTCGAAAATTTTAAGGAAAAAGAAAACCTGGCCCAATATTTCGACCCAGCCCTCTGCAATTGGTCTTATATCGAGCTCGAAGCCAAGCCCTCCGTTCGCCTTTTTGCCAATTTGAGATACCAGCTTGGGAAAAGACAGATAGCTCCAGAGCAAACCCTCTACATCGGCAACGATTTTCTCAACGACATACTTCCCGCCGCCCAAACCGGTTTTCGCACCGCCCTCTTCGCCGGCGACCAACGTTCCTTGAGGCTGAGGAAAAACCACCCTCTCTGCCAAGGACTCACCCCGGACCTAATCATCACATCCCTGCATCAGTTATCCCAATGCCTCTAACTTAAGCATAAAAATCTTCCTCTACCTCTTCTTCTTCCTCTGAAATTGAGGATTTGATTTGCGCTGTCGTTCGGTTAATTCATAACCGTAGCGGTAGCAACAGACAGAAGAGCGCGGATTATCGTGCCTGAATGAACCCGATACCCTTAAAACTGCTACCCCCCGCCGCAAGGAGGGGAATGATCTAGTTCATCGAATTCCGGGAAACGGATTACATTTTGGGGAAAACAAGAACTAACTCCATTGTTTCATAAATTCGATCTGCTTCAAGACTGTCATTCGCATGTATAAACTAACGTGTATGGATGATTTGCTGATAAGTTGACAAATTTGTTGAGAATAATAATGGTGGAATTTTCGCATAAAAAAAATCTACAATCGTTATGAATGAAGCGCGTCAAACCCCACGCCTCACTGTGGATGAAGTTGCGGCTTTTCGTCAGGAAGGCTATCTCCTCTAAAAAAAACCGGTCTTCGCAGAGGAGAAATTCCAGGCCCTGAAAAGCCATTTCGAGGACAAGTTGGCGGCTTTGCCAGACGATGTTCGCCCCGAGGCCATGGATGTCCCTCACTTTACCGATCCAGCCCTCTTCAATTGGCTCTTCGCGGATGAAGTCCTCAATCTTGTCAAACCCATTCTCGGACCTGACCTCGCCTTATTCGCCTCTCATTTTATTTGTAAGCCCAAGGGTGATGGCCGTCGTGTTCCCTGGCACGAAGACTCAACCTACTGGGCGCGGCCCATGAAAATCCTCGATCCCATGGAAGTCGTTACTGTGTGGTTGGCCATCGATCCCTCCACGCAGAAAAATGGTTGCATGTACGTGATCCCACGCACCCACCACCACGGTTACTCCAACTACCAAATGGTGGATGCCTCCAAAAACGTCTTTGCCAATGAAATCGTCGAATCCGAGCGCGACGAGAAAAATGCCGTGCCTTGCATCCTTCGGCCCAATGAAGCCAGCCTCCACGAGGGCCGCCTGATCCATGGTAGCGCCGCCAACACCAGCGATTTAAGGCGCTGCGGTTATACCATGAGGTATATTAGCTCATCCACGGTCCTAAATCCCGAAATCCTTTCCAGACATCAGATTTATCTCGCCTGCGGCAGCGATCTCGCAGGTCAATCCTATGCGGATCCATCCAAATCTTACCCCGATTTAATGCTCAGGCGCGGCCGTGCCGACCGAGGTCATTAATATATCCGATTTCATTCATTTATTCGACTCTTCCGGTAGGTAGTAGGCGGAATCGCTGGGACGGACGGATCGGGCGAACCACTTGGGACGGCGCAGATTTTCGGGCGGCTTTTCCGGCGCTTCCGAGAGCGCTTTCCATTCTTGATACACCTGAAAAGATTTTTCCGTATCCGCCGAAATATCGCCATAGGCATCGCCAGGCTGGGCCTTTTCCACCGTCACTTTCTGGTGCCAGCAATGCATCCCCGATACCGGGTCCGGCTGCACCGGAAAAGTCAGGTTCTGGTGTACCCCGCCGTCCGTCCACCAGATTCGTTTGGAATCGGCATCGTCGGACTCGAAGGGCTCGACATCGCCCGTTCGACGGATTTTCCACAAACCCCCCTCCGACGGCTCGATTTTGACTGTTGAGGAAGCCCATCGATCCGTCCCCGCCGGGATATTCAAATGCCAGCGTCCGAGGTGGTGCGAACACGCCACCACGCCGGGCCGGATGCCCTCCGTAACCCACGCTTTGTTGACATAATAGCCGATCCGGGTGGAAACCTGCAAAAGGTCGCCGGATTTAACGCCGATTCTTTCAGCGTCCGAGGTATGTATCCAGACGGGGTTGTTGTTGGACAATTCGTAAAGCCATTTCGAGTTCGCCGACCGCGTATGAATGAGCGTTGGCAGCCGGAAGGTGGCCACCAGAACAAATTCATTTTTATTTGCATCCAGGTTATCGGGATGAACATGGGATTTGATATATTCCGGAAGGACGTGCTCGCCATAACCCCATTCCTTCATGGTGGGCGAAAAGAACTCCAGTTTACGCGAGGGTGTGTTAAATCCGGCCTGTGCCTTGCCTTCGATATGGAGACCGATTATTTTGCCCCCCTTGACCCATTCCCCATGCTCATTCAACTCGGCCCCCTCGGAATCGATGGGATTTTGGTTGGTGTCGTATTCATCCGCCGTCACCTCGAATGCGCCGTACTTACGCATATATTCCAACGCCGAAAGGTTTTCCTCACTGGCCGCTTCCGGCAGACCCGGCACACTGTTCTCGAAAATCCACCGGTAGCATTCATCCATCGTCACGCGTTGGCCCGGCCGGTAGGGCGATTCAAAATGCTGGCGAATGCCCAGCGCGCCGTCCTCATCGATGGCCCACGAGAGCGCTACCCAAAACTCCTCCTCTTCCCACACTTCACCCGGATTGGCTTCATAGGTCCAATCCACGGTCTTTCCCTCTTTTTCCAGAAATACCCGGTTGACCGGCTGCCGGAAACTGATCCAGCGCCCCCCGTGGGTCTCCTGGCTGACGAGGTCATGGCGCTCCGTGGCCAATCCCATCGGGAGAACGTAATCCGCCCAAAGCGCGGATTCATTCCACGTCGGGGTAAGGGCCGCGTGCATCCCCACTTTCGATTCATCCCGAAGCATTTCCACCCACGAGAACCCATCCGGATTCGTCCACACGGGGTTATAAACGCGGGTAAAATAAGTGTCGATTTTCCCCCGGCCCTCCCGCACCAAATGGGGAAGAAGAAAACTCAATTCGTGATGTGAGAGGGGCCACCCCGCCGGATAAAGCAGTTCGCTCCAGACTTCCTGGGGCGGGGGTCTGAAATAACGCTTGGGAACAAATTTATTGTTTCCCGCCAGGGCCGTGCCGCCCCGTGTCGATACCGAACCGGTCAATACGCACAGTAACTCCAGGCAGCGGGCGACCTGCCAACCGCCCAGGTTCCCGGAAGCCGCATTGCGCCACACATGCGAGGCCAAGCCGCCGCGCGCCCGCCCGATTTCGCGCCCGATCTCAGTAAAAGTTCCCTCTTCCACCCCACATTCGGCGGCCACCCATTCGGGAGTATATTTGGCGTAAGTCTCCTTCAAGACCTCAAAAAAAGTATCCAGGCTGCGTTCCCTGTCGGGATGAAGCGTCTCCATGAAATTACCCCAGTTGACCCATTTTCCGACGAAATCACGGTCCTCCAGGCCCTCCTTTAATATCACATGGGCAAACCCCAGCAGCAGGGCCGCCTCCGTCCCCGGGTGGGGCGCCAGCCAATAATCGCTCTTGGAAGCCGTGTTGGAGAGCCGTATGTCAATCGTGGCGATCTTCGCGCCCGCCTTTTTCCCCTCCATGATGCGCTGGGCATGAGGGTTGAAATAGTGCCCCGTCTCCAGGTGGGAAGAGAGCAAAAGGATAAATTTGGCATTGGCATGATCCGGGGAAGGCCGGTCCGCGCCGGACCAAAGAGCATAGCCCAGCCGGGCCGCGGCGGAACAGACATTGGTATGGGAATTGTGCCCGTCGATCCCCCAGGATTGCAGTATCCAGTCCATGGTTCCATCGTGGCCGGGCCGCTCAACATGGTACATGATTTCGGTCAGCCGTTTTTCCACGATGGCTTTACGGATGCGGGCCGTCAGGGTCTTGATGACCTCATCCCAGCTCGTCCGCTCGAATTGCCCGGATCCCTTCTCACCCGATCGTTTGAGAGGATAGAGGATCCGGTTGGGGTCATCGATCTGATTCAGGGTGGCGGGTCCTTTGGCGCAATTACGCCCCCGCGATCCCGGATGGTAGGAATTGCCCTCTATTTTAGAGGCTGTCCCAAAAATATAAAGATTTTGTAGTCAACTGGATGACGTTTATAAAAATAGCCGGAAAGAGCATTTTTTTGCTCGATCCGGCTAAAAAAGGGTTCTATAATTGCGTTAGCGAAAATCAATATAGCCCTTTCTATGAAAAATATAGCCATCCAATGCCTCCTGCGTCCAGCTTTAACTGTGGTCGACCGTTGCCTCGATTACGATAACTTTCGCGCCACCATCGAGCGTATCGACCGGCTGCTGATCGATTCGGAGGTGGAATCGCAGGGCGTTGATCTGGCCTTGGAAAGAGGCCAGCCAATGAGTGTAAAGGCCCGGCAAAAGCGGGCTAATTTTGCCCTCAAGGCGTTGCGTATGGAAACGCTGCGTTATCTGCTCGGTGGGATTTCGTTTCGGCATTTGTCGAGGGCTCTGGGCAGCAGCGATCTGTTGGCTGACTTTTGTCGTGTCCGCCATATCGATGGCATAAGGGGCATCTCCAAGAGCACCCTGGAACGGGCCTCGAAGTTTTTCAGCGAAGAGCAGTTGAGGGCCTTGCACCGGACCTTGACTGAGGTTGTGGGCGATGCCGATCTGGCCCGGCAGGTGGTGGGATTGGACAAGCCGATAGACACCACCATTTGCCTGATCGACGGCACCTGTTTGGAGGTCAACATTCATTGGCCGACGGACTGGGTGCTGCTCAAGGATGTAGCGGGCACGCTGCTCAAAGCGATCCGGCTGATCCGTGAGAAGGCCGGTTTGCGCCATCGCATGCCGATCGAACCGGAGCCCTTGGCTCGGCAGATGAATCGGCTGTGCATACAGATGACCCACAGCCGGCGGCGAAAGGACAGCGCGCGGCAACGCAAGGGTATCTTGAGGCAGATGAAAAAGCTGCTCAAACGGATCGGGGAGCATGCCCGCAGTCACCGGGAATTATTGCAAGCCTGCTGGGAGCAAAGCGATTACAGCGAAAAACAGGTCCAACAGATCCTTACCCGGATGGAGCGCATGAGCGAGCTAATCCCGGTGGTCATCAAGCAAGCGCACGAGCGAATCATTGGCGGCCGCCAGGTGAAAAACGCAGAGAAAGTTTTGAGTGTTTACGAACCCAATGCGCAGGTGATTGTGCGAGGCAAAGCGGGCCAAGAGGTTGAGTTTGGCAACACCCTGTTTTTGGGTGAAAGCGTTGAAGGATACCTGCTGGACTGGAAACTCTACGGCAGCCGGACGCCAAGCGAAAATGAACAAATGCAAGAGAGTTTGCAAAGACAGAACCGCTTCAACCTAGCCGAACCCATAGCGGCCATGTGCGCGGACCGGGGATTCGCCTCCCAGCGGGCCCGCCGGCAGTTAGCCCAGGAGGGCATCTACGATGCGCTCTGTCCACGCGATCCGAAGCAGTTGAAAAAACGGATGGAGGAACCACACTTCAGGCAATTGCAAAAGCGCCGGGCCAGCACCGAAGGGCGGATCGGGGTATTGAAGAATCGCTGGCAGGCCGGGCGATTGCGCAGCAAAGGCTTTGCCAACCGCTCGATCAGCGTAGCCTGGTCGGTCCTCTCGCACAATCTATGGAAAGTGGCCAAGATGCTGGCCCAGCAAGATGAACTAAAAACCAAAGCGGCGGCCTAAATAAAGAGCGGAAAAGCAAGGACAATACTTTTTCACAGGCCTACTGTCGGCCCATACAAAAAAAACCAGGCAAACGGACCCCAAAACCAGAATCCTAACGTCATAGGAGAGCAAAGTCACCCCCTTCCAAAAGAAAATACCACTAAAATGAACACTCTTCAAAATCCCCTCGCAAAAATCACCCTTTTGGGACAGCCTCTAGTTAGAGGCTGTCCCAAAGTTATAACCATTTGTTTTAAAGTAAGTTAACTTGTTTATAAAGCTGTCATAAAGACCGTTTTTAGGGGATTTTGGGCAATTTCGATGTCTATAACACCGTCAGCCTTTCTCTTGTTTTGCATATTCAAATACAATTCTACCATAGACCTCTGTCTGACGCGATTATATTTATAACGAATAGAGGCCTTATACAGCGTTTTTGACGGAATTGAATGACTTACGTTCCCTTACAGTTCGGAGTCGAATATCTCAATTCGCAAAATTCGGGTTTTTGGGACAGCCTCTAGTTATAGCATTAGTAATAGTATTAACATTAGTGAGGATCCCGTTCAGGATTTTTTAATTCTACACGCAGGCCAGCATTCCGCCGTCAACATAGAGGATTTGGCCATTCACGTAACTGGATGCGCCGGAGGCAAGAAAAATGGCGGCGCCCTGCAATTCCTCGGGATTGCCCCACCGGTTGGCCGGGGTCCGGTCGCATAGCCAGGCATTGAATTCTTCATTTTCAACCAGGGGCCGCGTCATGTCGGTAATAAAGTATCCCGGCCCAATCCCGTTTACCTGTATATTGTGTTTACCCCATTCCGTGGCCATGGCTTTGGTTAGCATTTTGACACCGCCTTTTGTGGCCGTATAGGGAGCGATGGTCGGGCGGCCCAATTCACTTTGAATTGAGCAAATATTGATAATCTTGCCCGATTTTCGCTCTATCATTCCGCGCGCCACATATTTGGAAACATAAAAAACCGAGCCCAGGTTGATATTCATCAAACGCTCCCAATCATCATCCTCAAATTCTTCGAGAGCATTGCGGATTTGAATGCCCGCGTTATTGACCAGAATGTCGATCGGTCCGATTTCCCTTTCAATAGCGGCTATGGATTCACAACAGGCGCTTGAGTCGCCAATATTAAAAGCATAGCTGTGTGCCGTTATGCCACTGCCGCGCATACGCTCCACAGCCGTGCCCAATCTCTCCTCATCGAGCCCATTCAAAATAACGGCGGCCCCGGCGGACCCCAGCCCCTCCGCGAAAACGTATCCCAAGCCTCGGCTGGAACCGGTAATGAGCGCAATTTTACCCGATAAATCGAAAAGTTCTCCAATCATAATCATTTTTTCTAAATCGGTATGCGCCGGATGGCAATCGATCAGCGATCCGGCCGGCAATTTTTTCCGCCGTAAAACCGAAATACTCTGCCAAAACATCCGTCGGCGCAGATCCCCCAAAACCTTCCATGCTTATGGAAAGTCCCTCACGTCCAATAT
>CBDDCJ010000026.1:0-389547 GCA_965226205.1 Opitutales bacterium
CTAGGTTGAAGCGGTTCTGTCTTTGCAAACTCTCTTGCATTTGTTCATTTTCGCTTGGCGTCCGGCTGCCGTAGAGTTTCCAGTCCAGCAGGTATCCTTCAACGCTTTCACCCAAAAACAGGGTGTTGCCAAACTCAACCTCTTGGCCCGCTTTGCCTCGCACAATCACCTGCGCATCGGGTTCGTAAACACTCAAAACTTTCTCTGCGTTTTTCACCTGGCGGCCGCCAATGATTCGCTCGTGCGCTTGCTTGATGACCACCGGGATTAGCTCGCTCATGCGCTCCCTCCGGGTAAGGATCTGTTGGACCTGTTTTTCGCTGTAATCGCTTTGCTCCCAGCAGGCTTGCAATAATTCCCGGTGACTGCGGGCATGCTCCCCGATCCGTTTGAGCAGCTTTTTCATCTGCCTCAAGATACCCTTGCGTTGCCGCGCGCTGTCCTTTCGCCGCCGGCTGTGGGTCATCTGTATGCACAGCCGATTCATCTGCCGAGCCAAGGGCTCCGGTTCGATCGGCATGCGATGGCGCAAACCGGCCTTCTCACGGATCAGCCGGATCGCTTTGAGCAGCACCCAGTCCGTCGGCCAATGAATGTTGACCTCCAAACAGGTGCCGTCGATCAGGCAAATGGTGGTGTCTATCGGCTTGTCCAATCCCACCACCTGCCGGGCCAGATCGGCATCGCCCACAACCTCAGTCAAGGTCCGGTGCAAGGCCCTCAACTGCTCTTCGCTGAAAAACTTCGAGGCCCGTTCCAGGGTGCTCTTGGAGATGCCCCTTATGCCGTCGATATGGCGGACACGACAAAAGTCAGCCAACAGATCGCTGCTGCCCAGAGCCCTCGACAAATGCCGAAACGAAATCCCACCGAGCAGATAACGCAGCGGTTCCATACGCAACGCCTTGAGGGCAAAATTAGCCCGCTTTTGCCGGGCCTTTACACTCATTGGCTGGCCTCTTTCCAAGGCCAGATCAACGCCCTGCGATTCCACCTCCGAATCGATCAGCAGCCGGTCGATACGCTCGATGGTGGCGCGAAAGTTATCGTAATCGAGGCAACGGTCGACCACAGTTAAAGCTGGACGCAGGAGGCATTGGATGGCTATATTTTTCATAGAAAGGGCTATATTGATTTTCGCTAACGCAATTATAGAACCCTTTTTTAGCCGGATCGAGCAAAAAAATGCTCTTTCCGGCTATTTTTATAAACGTCATCCAGTTGACTACAAAATCTTTATATTTTTGGGACAGCCTCTAGGTGAAAGTGAATCGTTCGGGTGTTGCGCACGATGACCGCTCCGATCTTGATTAATTTGAGCCGCAGGGTGTGGCATTGGGCCCGCGCCCACTTCGTCCCTTTTAAGGCTAACCGGCGCATGGCTTCCATCAAGGTGTAGGCCAGCGCCGACAAGAGCAATCGCCACTGATTGGCCCACCATTGATGGGCGCTGGTGCGCTCGCTGAACAATTGCATCTGTTCCTTGATTCGGTTCTCCATTTCACCGCGGCCACAGTATACCTTGTTGTAAAGCTCCTGGGGATCGCCCGGCAGGTTCGTCACCACGAAGCGCGGGTTGGACCCCTGTGCGGTGTGTTCGGCTTTATGGATGACCAACCGCAGCCATCGCCACGAATCGGCAGCATAGACGAAGTCCTGGAATAACCGTTGTTTTTTACCCCTTAGTTCGAACCATTCTTTGGCCTGCTTTTGCAACTGCTGGGCGTCTTGCTGCAAGCGTGCATTGCGAGCCATCCCCACGATGTAACTAACTTCGTTGCGGTCGCACCAAGAGAGTATCCGGTCTCGACAAAATCCACTGTCGGCGCGCCAAATAATCCGCGTACGGGGCCAGCTTTGGCGAATCCGTTTAACCAGCAATTTGAGGATGGCCCCGGCATGCTTGCTGGCATCGATCTTGCTCGGCCGCAGGTAGGCCACCAGCAGCTGATCACCGCAAAAAACATATAGCGGCAGAAAACAGTAATGATCATAATAACCGTGGAAAAAACGTCCCTCCTGGAGCCCGTGCACCGGATTGTCGGTGGCGTCAAAGTCCAGGATGATCTCTTCGGGTTCCTCGGCAAAGGAGCCCATGAACTGTTCGACCAACAGCTCGTTTACCGCAAAGGCCGCCCGCCGATCCTGCCCGTTTTCAAAACGACACAAAGTCGGCGCGCTGGCCAACGTTCAATGCGCCCCGTTACCGTTTGCAACAATGGATCGTGGCGCAGGGTATCAAAGTCGTTCAAATCCTCATAGCCCGCCACCAGCCCGTAAACGCGCTGCCGCAGCATCCCCAATACCTCATGGCGTACTTTGCCCTTCTGCCGTTTGTCCACTAACTGTCGGGCCGCTCGTTCGGTCAAGCCCAACTGCCGATCCACTTCCCGGATCAAAAGCAGTCCGGCATCCGAAGTAACCTCTCCGCCCTTGAAATCAACCCGCACACGGCGGCCTTTTACCCTTGTCAACTGTAGCTTTAATTGTTTACCTTTTGTCATCGCTGATATTGCTTTAATTATTGATCTATCCTGCTGTATATCAGCAGTTAAGCATATCAACGATACTTTTTTTACGAAATATCCGGGCTAGATTGGTTTCCCGGTCGTCAGGGGAGAAGCGTATTATTGAGGACTTAGCCGCCATGATTAAGCCTTTCAGTCAATTCGACTATTACATCCAGAACTTCTTTAATGTCTTGCATGCCTGGATAGTAGGGATTTTCGGCGGGGGCACATCCGTCTACGACATTTATGTTCATCGCTTCATAAAGCTTTAAGAGAATCATGGCCATCGTCCCGGCGGAGACGAGTCTTCCCGCTCCCGCGGAACCGTGATGCCTCCTCGTGGTCGCTTATGTGTCAAGGCGAAGCATAAGTCCCTTTCAATCACGAAGGGTCGGGCTAGAAAGCTGTGCGGGGAACCGGTTAGCTGACTATCCCTGTTGGAGTATGGACCCGACGCATGGAGGTCTGGTTGAGAGGGTTGCCCGACTGGAACGGCTTCGATTAACATATGTCCTGATGGCGAACGGGGGCGAGGTTTGAAAGGACAGGGATCACACAAACAAGGCAGCGGTTAGTTCCCTCCAAACCCAAGCATTTTCCCCTTGACAAACAGGGTCTTCAGCGCACCATCGAAGACTTCGGCGATGTGTTCGGGTCTGCTATCAAGCTATAAAACAATGAGGAAATGAATAAGGGTGAGATGATGAAAACCCCGTTACTCGCGCTGATGGTGCCAGCGTTGCTGTTCTTCTCCGGCCAAATATGGGCCAAGAACGGATTTTACATGGGAATGGACTTGGGCATTGCGGTGGCTCCGGGCATGGACGTGGAGAGCTGGGATAATGATGTTGCAACTCAATGCGACGGGTTCATTAATAATGACGGGGCAGGGAATTTTCTGGTGCCGCCGAGGAAGGATTGTACCCAGTCTACGAGAGACGCTTTCTCCTGGATTCAGCAGTTTGATGGGGGCACTGGCCTTTTGGCCGGGGTGGCCTTTGGGTATCGCCTGGAGAGATTAAGGGTCGAGGGGGAATATTTCTATCGCGGCACGACCTATGATGAATCGATCGATAACATCCAGCTACTACCTGCGGGGGAACCGTTCCAGGGTGGTAAGCAAGATGAACTCAGCTACATAGAAGCCGGGGTCGATGACGTGCTGTCGCACAACTTCTTCGCCAACCTGTACTACGACTTCCGCTCGGACTCGAAGTTTACACCGTACGTGGGATTTGGAGTCGGGTTTGCGCAGATTTCCTTGGACTACTTTAACCGATGGGCGAGGAATTATGACTTCCGCGACATACCGACATTCACAATTGACAAGGACATTGAGGATATTTCGGAGGCAGAACGTGAGAACCGCGAGCTTCTGAACCAGCGGGTCGCCGGGACGACTACCATCGGCAGGGCCAAGCTCTCGAATAGCCTGTTCGGGTATCAGGCGATCGCCGGGGTGGATTATCGGGTCAGTGAGCCGGTCACCATCGGGCTCAAGTTCCGGTGGGCGGATTTCGGTGAATTCGAGGATGGGGAAGAGTGGGATCAGCTCCGCAGTCATGAGTCCGCTGTTAAACCGGGCGGTGCGCGGGTGCGATACACAGCGATGACGGAGGACATTCAATTCTGGGGCGTCAGCCTCAACCTAAAGTATCAGTTCTGACCGACGACGAGCCGGCCCTCGAAGCCGTCCGCGATCTCCCGCAGATAGACGGCCTCGCATTTGAGCGAACGCAACAGCCGCTCGATGCGGATGTTGTCCAGTCACCGGCCCCTGCCGTCCATCGAGATCTTGATGCCAATTTCCCTCAGGCGGCCGCTGAAAGCGAAGCCGGTGAACTGGCTACCCTGGTCGGTGTTGAATATCTCCGGCGCGTGCCGTGGCGGGCCAGCGCCTCGTCGAGCGCGTCTGTGCAGAAACCCGCGTCGAGGGTGTTCGACAGACGCCAAGCCAGCACATGCCGACTCGCCCAGTTCATGACCGCTACCAGGTAAAGAAAGCCGCGCCGCACCGGGATGTAGGTGATGTCGGCGCACCAGAGCTCGATCGCCAAGTCATTGAGCGGATAGGGGTAGACCCGGTGCTCGGGGTGAGGATCGCTGATGCGCGGCGCGCGGTAGACCGCCTGAAGCCCCATCAGGCTGACTGGGCCCCTGGATTTCCTTCCGCTTAAGGTGGAGTCTATCGCCTGGAGAGGAGATGGACATGAAGACGTTCCCGTTTCAGTGAAGAGCAGATCATCGGCATCCCGCGCGGGTAGGAGCGGGGCCTGAAGACGTCGGAAGTGTGCCGTCGCCATGGGATTTCCGAGACCACGTTCTACAAGTGGAAAGCGAAGTTTGGCGGCCTTGAGGTGCGATTGTCTTATAGGTCAGTCCTTACGGGTCTGCGAACGGATGTTGGCCATGGCGACAAGACCCGACATGAAATAGACTTTCAGACCGGACCGCCCGGTGGAAGCCGGTCAAGGACATAACCATGGAAACGGGATGAGACGAAGAGGAAGCCGTGGATCGGCAGAAATTATGGTCATCCAAATGACCTCGGCTTTCCGTGCCGACTCCTATTCCTTAGGGAATCGCACTACGGTGAAGCTGAAGACGCCAATAACCCAGATTTTACGATACAGGTTGTGGGGGCGATTCTGAAGGGCGATAACAAGCGCCGCTTTAAAAATCCGGAGAAAGCAGTTCTCGAAAAGAATACGGGAGACGTTCTGAATCGGTTCTGACACGCCGTGGTGATGTCATATCCTTCCTGTAAAAGTGAAAAAGGTATAGTCTCCTGTTTTTGGGGTCCTCTTTGACCCCGTTATTCTTTCTCAGGAGGTTACACCTTTTTCACTTTTACAGGAAATATGGGTAGTGCCTCAGTTTGAAATCCGTTTTTTGTAGGGTCCGCGCTTCTTGAGCTTTGAGCGGTTCGATTCGATCAAGTCGATAATGTCGAAAGTCGACCCACAGATTCTGCAGACGAGGCTTGAAAATGTTCTGAAAATCGTGTTGCTTACCCGAGTTTTTCACCGACATTAAGAATTGGTATAGTCCACATTTTTCACCGCCTCTTTAAACCCGTAAGGAAGAATCCATGCACAGTCTAACCGTGAACAGATCGAGAATACCACCCACAGTCGAAGATTCAGTGAGTTTCGTTCTTTCACGCATGCTTTCTGTCGTAGCCATGTGGATGCTTACACCACACCTGACACAGGCCGGCTCGGGACTCTATGTGAGCAGCGAGTTTGGAGTCAACTTCACCCCGAACCTGGATATAACCGGCACGAGCAACGACCGGGCCAGTGTGTGTGATGAATTCATCAACCCGTTATTCGCGACGGTCACGCAAACTGAGGGGTATGAGAACTACAACTGCACGGGTGCGAATCGGGGTCAGGGTGACAACTGGATGAACAAGATTGACGGTTCCAAGGGTATCCTGGCCGGAGTGGCGCTTGGCTATAGACTATGGGATAAATATCAGGACAGTGCGTGGATCCGGTTTCGCGCCGAACTGGAATACTTCTACCGCGCCACCGAATACGACCAGACCTCCTCCCTTCTTGTCGCCTCCGGGGCCAGCGGCGACAAGTTGGTCCAGGAAATTTTAACGGCCACGGACAGCATAGGCAGCCTCACCTCGCACAATCTGTTTGGTAACCTATACTTCGACTTTCCGAACAGCAGCCAGTTCACGCCCTACGTGGGGATTGGCGTTGGCGTGGGGTTTACCGATATGGACTACGGCGGTGTGTGGGCGCGGAATCTCGACCCCAACGCGATTACAACGGGAGCCGGTTTGCCCAACGTGGACGAGATCCGAAGGAATCTTGCCGGAAGCACCAGCAGTGCGCGAAACAAGCTTTCCGACAAGCTGTTCGGCTACCAGTTACTGTTCGGATTGGACTATGCACTCACCGAATCGATCACTCTGGGGGTCAAGGGCCGCTGGGTTAACTTCGAGTCCTTCAGCGGTGGTGGCGTCGTCTGGGATCCGCTGCGCAGTCACCAACCCAATCTGCGCGAAGACTTAAGCGAACCCGTATCGGGTGCAATCAAGACAGGGGACACCGAAATGTTCGGGTTCAGCGCAATCATAAAATACCACTTCTAGTGAGATCTGTGGCCCGGGTTGCCGGCCCTCCGCAAAAAGAGCCTTTAAATCGCCATTGTTCGCCTAGTTCCGAATTCACCGCTGCTCTCAGATAGTAAATCACCGAAATTTCTGGTTGAAAAGTAGTGCTTTGATTTAACGGCGACAATGCACCCTCCGGGTTGCCACTCTCTAAAAATGCAATTGCAGCACCAGTCAAAGCTCGTACGGAACCCGGGTTTAGATCTATGGCCTGCACCGTGTTTTCCAGCCGCGACATCGTCGGCTGGCTCGCCAGTGGCTGCTCCACCCCGCTGATCGTCTGCAGGGTCCCATCACTACGCATCCGGTCGCAGTCATTCGCATCCGGATAGCCGCCCATGCTCTGATAGATCCGTTGGGTCAGCAATTCTTTCATACCATGCGTCGGATCAACCCGTCCGTCGCTGATGCATCCGGCCAGTTTCTCAATCCATCCAAGCGATTTTTCAAATTCCCCGATCGCCAGGAGCCCCGCATCCGAAGTTAATTCCGGTTCATCGAAAACAATCGAAACCTTTTTTCCGTTTAAGCCTTGAAATTCGAGTTCCTTTGCATCACGATTTTTTACCGGTGGACTTTCTGCTTTTGTTGGCATAACAGGTTCTTACAAAAGCCCCCCGTGGAAGAGGCGACTATGACGAAAATGATGCTCCTTAACCCATCCAGACGTCTTGCCTTCGTGCTGGGTTTGTGCATACTCGCTTCGGCAGGCGTGGCAAACGCCAAAACAAGTCGGCAGGGATTCTACGCCGGCATCGAGTTGGGGTTTGCAAATGCCGAAGACATGGGGTCCGTGCTGACCGCAGTCAATCATCCGACGAAATGCGACCAGCTTCTTAAAGACAGACCAGACCACAACGTGGTTCCACTCAGCGACCCGGACTGCACAAATAATACGGCTCAACCGACCACCACCAACTCATTTGACCTGGGCGCCGGGTTCTTGGGCGGCGTCAGCGTAGGGTATGCGCTGGACAGGTTTCGCGTTGAATTCGAATATTTGAACCGGTCTCACGGAGGCGATTCCGCGCTTTGGAGGGTCCATGGTGAGAACGTTCCGCTGGTAGACAAGAATGACGAGGTGAGCACGCTCGACCCGCCCTCGGAACGGATATCGGACTTCAGTGCTCATCAATTCTCCGTGAACGCCTACTACGACTTTCTGAACGACTCGCGCTGGACTCCTTATGTGGGCGCGGGCGTCGGTTGGGCCCGCACCAGTCTGGACTACGAGGCCCGCTTTTTGCGTAAGACGATCGCTCAAGGCTACCCGGCTGGTAAACCACCGGCTGCCGCCGGTACGCTAAGCCTTCTGAATACTGAGTTCACCGACACGCTCTTCGGCTTCCAATTCCTGGGTGGCCTCGATTACGCGCTGACGGAAAAGGTATCAATCGGCATGAAAGCACGCTGGGCTTCTTTCCAGGATCTTGAAGGCGACACCGTGTGGGACCTCATCAGAAGTCACAGACCGGTCCGGGCTGACGGGGAAACTCCATTCGACAGCACGCTGACGTTCAGCGACATCCAATACTGGGCGCTCAGCTTCGTGCTGAAGTACTCCTTTTGACCCTGACGCTTGGCTGCGCTTGTAACCGTAACGGATATGCCAAATGTGGGGCCTTGACACCTCCGAACATTTTTCCTAGGTTTCGTCGGGAGATGGCATCGACGATCAAACGCTTCGCTTCCTCACTGTGTATTCTCCTGACCCTGACGGTTCTGCTGGTCCCGGTTCAAAGTTTTGGTTACCAAAACGAGGTGGACTGGATGTGGAACGACACGAAACCTACGTCCAAAGCGGAACCTGTCAACGACTTTGAGACACTGTCTCGTCCTAGCATGAGCCTGTTCGAAAAGGGTGAACGCCCTCTGCTGGAGCCAATGGAAGAAATTGCCCGTAAAAAAGAGTATGGTAAAAAGAAAAGTCGAAACGACTTTGTAGTGCCTTTGAAAAACGGGTGTTGATTATCAAGGACTCAACTCACAAAGTGCGAAAGTCGGGTTAACCCGGATATTTCATGAAGGGTAAAGTTTGGCTCGTTATTGCTATTGGAGATGGATTTCTTTGTATTTTGAGCAGATCGTCTTGATTTTTAGGTGTTTTTCAGGGTGTAGAGACACTGCCCCCTTTCCCCCATTGGTTCGGTAGTGCCGGGGGCAGCACCAATGCACCCTTTAGGTTGGCACCAATCGGCGGGCCGCATGGTTGAAAAGACTGGCTCAAGGATAACTCTCACTTAGGTGAAAGTGAATCGTTCGGGTGTTGCGCACGATGACCGCTCCGATCTTGATTAATTTGAGCCGCAGGGTGTGGCATTGGGCCCGCGCCCACTTCGTCCCTTTTAAGGCTAACCGGCGCATGGCTTCCATCAAGGTGTAGGCCAGCGCCGACAAGAGCAATCGCCACTGATTGGCCCACCATTGATGGGCGCTGGTGCGCTCGCTGAACAATTGCATCTGTTCCTTGATTCGGTTCTCCATTTCACCGCGGCCACAGTATACCTTGTTGTAAAGCTCCTGGGGATCGCCCGGCAGGTTCGTCACCACGAAGCGCGGGTTGGACCCCTGTGCGGTGTGTTCGGCTTTATGGATGACCAACCGCAGCCATCGCCACGAATCGGCAGCATAGACGAAGTCCTGGAATAACCGTTGTTTTTTACCCCTTAGTTCGAACCATTCTTTGGCCTGCTTTTGCAACTGCTGGGCGTCTTGCTGCAAGCGTGCATTGCGAGCCATCCCCACGATGTAACTAGAGGCTGTCCCAAAAGGGTGATTTTTGCGAGGGGATTTTGAAGAGTGTTCATTTTAGTGGTATTTTCTTTTGGGAGGGGGTGACTTTGCTCTCCTATGACGTTAAGATTCTGGTTTTGGGGTCCGTTTGCCTGGTTTTCTTTGTATGGGCCGACAGTAGGCCTGTGAAAAAGTATTGTCCTTGCTTTTCCGCTCTTTATTTAGGCCGCCGCTTTGGTTTTTAGTTCATCTTGCTGGGCCAGCATCTTGGCCACTTTCCATAGATTGTGCGAGAGGACCGACCAGGCTACGCTGATCGAGCGGTTGGCAAAGCCTTTGCTGCGCAATCGCCCGGCCTGCCAGCGATTCTTCAATACCCCGATCCGCCCTTCGGTGCTGGCCCGGCGCTTTTGCAATTGCCTGAAGTGTGGTTCCTCCATCCGTTTTTTCAACTGCTTCGGATCGCGTGGACAGAGCGCATCGTAGATGCCCTCCTGGGCTAACTGCCGGCGGGCCCGCTGGGAGGCGAATCCCCGGTCCGCGCACATGGCCGCTATGGGTTCGGCTAGGTTGAAGCGGTTCTGTCTTTGCAAACTCTCTTGCATTTGTTCATTTTCGCTTGGCGTCCGGCTGCCGTAGAGTTTCCAGTCCAGCAGGTATCCTTCAACGCTTTCACCCAAAAACAGGGTGTTGCCAAACTCAACCTCTTGGCCCGCTTTGCCTCGCACAATCACCTGCGCATCGGGTTCGTAAACACTCAAAACTTTCTCTGCGTTTTTCACCTGGCGGCCGCCAATGATTCGCTCGTGCGCTTGCTTGATGACCACCGGGATTAGCTCGCTCATGCGCTCCATCCGGGTAAGGATCTGTTGGACCTGTTTTTCGCTGTAATCGCTTTGCTCCCAGCAGGCTTGCAATAATTCCCGGTGACTGCGGGCATGCTCCCCGATCCGTTTGAGCAGCTTTTTCATCTGCCTCAAGATACCCTTGCGTTGCCGCGCGCTGTCCTTTCGCCGCCGGCTGTGGGTCATCTGTATGCACAGCCGATTCATCTGCCGAGCCAAGGGCTCCGGTTCGATCGGCATGCGATGGCGCAAACCGGCCTTCTCACGGATCAGCCGGATCGCTTTGAGCAGCACCCAGTCCGTCGGCCAATGAATGTTGACCTCCAAACAGGTGCCGTCGATCAGGCAAATGGTGGTGTCTATCGGCTTGTCCAATCCCACCACCTGCCGGGCCAGATCGGCATCGCCCACAACCTCAGTCAAGGTCCGGTGCAAGGCCCTCAACTGCTCTTCGCTGAAAAACTTCGAGGCCCGTTCCAGGGTGCTCTTGGAGATGCCCCTTATGCCGTCGATATGGCGGACACGACAAAAGTCAGCCAACAGATCGCTGCTGCCCAGAGCCCTCGACAAATGCCGAAACGAAATCCCACCGAGCAGATAACGCAGCGTTTCCATACGCAACGCCTTGAGGGCAAAATTAGCCCGCTTTTGCCGGGCCTTTACACTCATTGGCTGGCCTCTTTCCAAGGCCAGATCAACGCCCTGCGATTCCACCTCCGAATCGATCAGCAGCCGGTCGATACGCTCGATGGTGGCGCGAAAGTTATCGTAATCGAGGCAACGGTCGACCACAGTTAAAGCTGGACGCAGGAGGCATTGGATGGCTATATTTTTCATAGAAAGGGCTATATTGATTTTCGCTAACGCAATTATAGAACCCTTTTTTAGCCGGAGCGAGCAAAAAAATGCTCTTTCCGGCTATTTTTATAAACGTCATCCAGTTGACTACAAAATCTTTATATTTTTGGGACAGCCTCTAAAATAGCCGCTCCCGTGGCAGCCTATTTTTTGCGAAAGGCGCGCCTCGAACAATTCAGGTGAAATTAGTCCGTGGTGGATGATATCTCCAAAAAAATGGAATGCGCGTCGGCCCCCCTCATCGATGCGGCGGATTTCGAGAAATGGATATTGCATGAGGACGAACACCTGCTGGTCATGGACAAACCCGGCTGGGTGGTCTGCCATCCCTCAAAAAACGGCCCCCGTTCCAGCCTCGTGGGCGCCGCCCGCCTCCACACCGGCCTGGATACCCTGCACCTCATCAGCCGCCTCGACCGCGAAACCAGCGGCCTCGTTTTACTGGCCAAACATAAAGCCGCCGCCCGAACCTACCAAATGGCATTGCAGGAGCGAAAAGTGGAAAAAACCTACCTCGCGCTCCTCGAGGGCGAATTGGCCGAACCCATAACCGTCAACCGGCGCATCGCGCGGGACGGCGCCAGCCCCATACACGTCAAACAAGCCATCAGGAAATCCCGCACCTCGCAAAGGGCCCTCACCCATTTCGAGCCCCTCGCCGCCGCCAACGGATTCACCCTGGCCAAAATCAAACCCGAAACCGGCCGCAAGCACCAAATAAGAGTCCACGCCCAAGGGCTGGGCCACTCCATCATAGGAGACAAAATCTACGGCCCCGACGAAAACCTATACCTCCAATTCATCGAAACCGGATGGACCCCCAACATGAAAAGCCGCCTCCACCTGCCCCGCCAAGCCCTCCACGCCACAAAAATCATCTTTCAACTACCCCAACCCAACGGCCATAAAATATTCTCATCCCCCTTCCCCCAGGACTGGATCTCCTTCTGCCACCAACGCATGGGCCTCGACAGCCAAACGCTGACGGACTTGACCCCATAGATTCAATAAGCTGGCAACCATAAATAAGGCTCCCATTTTAACCACAGATTACACAGATTAACACAGATAATTTTGAATTAGTGTTTAAAATGCTTTTTATTTATCAGCATTTATCTGGGCAATCTGCGGTTTTATGAAAAATAGGATATCTGCGTTTATCTGTGTAATCTGCGGTTGAACTAAATATTAGGATTTGCTAAGCTCAAAATCAAACCGTCGTAAAATAATGTTGTAATTGCTTGCCACGCGTTAGTAGGATTGAGCCACATTTTCTCCCTACTTTCCTTTACCAAAAATGCCGGTAACGCAAAACCATACAAAGCTCCACCTCGGAGCCACTGGCCAAAGGGTCGCCTTGGTCACCCTGCTTCTGTGCTCTTTCTTTTCAGGACTTTGTTGAGCCCAAGATAGTAATTTAACCCCTATCAAGCATGGCGAACGATAAAAATAACAACACGGACACTCCCGATTCTGAAAAATTGGAGGCCATCAACTCCAGAATCGCAAAATTGGAAACTGCGGCGGCGATTTTCAAGAAAAATCCCGAGTTCAAGGAGTATCTTAAGTCAAAAATACGCGGAATTGATTTAGGATATCAGTCTTTGTTCGCATATTTGGCGATTACAGCATTGTTGGTGGCAACAGCTGGAGTCCTATTCCCATATTTAACGACAAAACAATTAAAGGAAGAAGCTCGAAGGGCGGCGGAAGACACAAGATGGGCGCGTGATGCTGCACGGGATGTGGAAAGGGAGGTTAAGCAATTAAGGAAAGAAGCTCAAGACGCAGCACAGGACGCAGGACAAGCCCGACAAGCTGCACAAGATGCGGCAGATAAAGCTGAAGGGTATCTTGATAAAATTAAGAAACATGAAGAAAAAGCGGAATACATAGCTGCCAAGCTTGCCAAAATTCCGGTGGACGAACCTCTCGATCAAGTAGGAAAACAAACAGTGAAGGAAGTGCTTTTGGATCCCAGTAGTTCTGATCGTGTAAAGTTACTGGCTAACGCTTTAAAAGCACATGATGACAAGAAATGGGACGATGCGGTAGCCTATTGGAAGTCTCTTATCATTTTGGATACTGAGAATGCAATGGCTTATTTTAGCCTCGGCAATTCACTTTTAGCTTTGGCTAGATTTAAGGGAGAGGAAGAGCTATTCAGGGAGGCTATTGAGAAATACTCCGAAGCGGTCCGCATTAAGCCGGATGGTTATAAAGCCTATAACAACTGGGGAATTGCTCTTGCAGAACTAGCCAAACTCAAGGGAGAGGAAGAGCTGTTCAGAGAGGCTTTTCAGAAATACACCGAGGCGATCAGTATCAAGCCAGATGGTTACGAAGCCTATTACAGCTGGGGCAACGCGCTTTTAGGCTTGGCCGACCTCAATGGAGAGGAAGAGCTGTTCAGAGAGGCTTTTCAGAAATACGCCGAGGCGGTCCTCATTAAGCCGAATGGTTACGAAGCTTATTACAACTGGGGCAACGCGCTTTTTGGCTTGGCCGACCTCAATGGAGAGGAAGAACTGTTCAGAGAGGCTTTTCAGAAATACAGCGAGGCGGTCAGCATTAAGCCGGATTTACACGAAGCCAATAACAACTGGGGCAATGCGCTTATAACTCTGGCCAGACTTAAGGGTGTGGAAGAGCTATTCAGGGAAGCTTTTAAGAAATACGCCGAGGCGGTCAGTATCAAGCCGGATAAATATAAGGCCTATAACAACTGGGGCTATGCGTTGATGAGTTTGGCCAGCCTCACCGATGCAAATAATATTTATGAGGAAGCGTCGGAAAAACTCTTAAAGGCAGAGGGCATAAAGGAAGGTACGGCAGCCTATAACTTGGCCTGTATTACCTCTCTGAGGAACGAATTTGAAGAATGTCGTGGTTGGCTGGAAAAGTCCAAAGAAACGGGGAATTTGCCCAGCTTAAAAGATATAAAAGAGGACACGGATTTGGACAATGCCAGAAATGAAGACTGGTTCAAAGAGTTCTTGGCGAAGTTGGAGGACGAGCAGTAAACCTCGGGGAATCGAGTGCTATTCAACAAATTATCCGTGTTCATCCGTGGTTTAATAATTCCGTATCCAGCAACCAATTATCTGCGTTCATCAGCGTAATCTGCGGTCAAAAAAGGAAGTTTCGGGAAGCCATCGGCTTTACGGTTGCATTTTCTGAGCGAACCCGCCTTTTTCAAACTTTTAAGTTTTCCAAATTTTAAGTTTTAAGCATTTTCCAGAAAAAATGAGTCCTTCCGAAATCAGAGTGCGATTTGCGCCCAGCCCGACCGGTTTTTTCCATATCGGCGGGGCCCGCACGGCCTTGTTCAATTGGCTCTACGCGCGGCACACCGGCGGAACCTTTATCCTCCGCATCGAAGACACCGACAAGGAGCGCAATACCCCGGAGGCCCTCCAACTGCTTTTGGACGGATTGCGCTGGCTCGGCCTCGATTGGGACGAGGGCCCCGAAACCGGCGGTCCCCACGGGCCTTATTTTCAAAGCGAGAGGGGCGGCATTTACAAAAAATACCTGGAAAAGCTTCGCCAAAATGGCCGCGCCTACGACAAGGACGGCGCGGTCTATTTCAAGGTTTCGGGCGAAGCGCAAATTATCGACGACGCCGTGAGGGGGAAAGTCGTCCGCACGGAAGTGAAAGATTTTGTCATTTTTCGCTCCAACGGCTCCCCCGTTTATCATTTTGTGGTGGTCGTGGACGACATCACGATGGGCATCACCCACGTCATCCGGGGCGAGGACCACCTTTCCAACACGAGCAAACATACGGAGCTTTTCCACGCACTGGGAGCGCCCCTGCCGGTTTTTGCCCACGTCCCGCTCATCCTCAAATCCAGTGGGCCGGGAAAAATGAGCAAACGCGACCAGGGCGCCTTGGTCGAGGAGTACGAGAAACAGCATTACCTGCCCGAGGCGGTCCGCAACTACCTTTGCCTGCTCGGCTGGAACCCCAAGGACAACACCGAGATTTTCCCCTTGCCGGAAATGATCGAGCGATTCGACCTGCCCGGAATCAATAAAGACGGCGCACGTTTCGATGAAAAAAAACTGGCCCACATCAACGGCGAATATTTGCGCGCGCTCCCGCTGGACGCTTTTGTCGAGAAAGCGGGCCTGGTGGACGATAATTCGGATTCGGACCGCCAATACCTCAAATCGGTCCTCGCAATATGCCAGGAAAAAGTCCGCTCCTTTAACGATTTGGCCATTTATTCGGCCTATTTTTTCACGGACGATTTTCCGCTTCTGGAAAAAGCGAAAAGGAAAATTTTCAAAAAAGGCGAACCGTTAGTGCGTTTGGTAGAACTATCCGCTGAATTGTCGCAACTGGAGGAGTTTAATGAGGAAAACCTCGAAAATACCATTAAACAACTCGCTGAAAAAAAGGGCCTTTACACCGGCGAATACATCCATGCGGCCCGCCTGGCGGTTTCCGGGACCAATGCCGGGCCGAGTTTTTATGCCCTCATGCGGGTCCTCGGCAAAAAACGCGTTCTCGCCCGCATCGAGAGATTTATTTCCAACCACCCGCCCGAAATAGATTAGAATTTAAATTAACTTATCCCATTCCCTTCATTTAATTTTTAGAAACCCCACCCCCACTCCATGAGTTCAACGGAAGAGAGTTCCAGTTCCCACTTTATCCGCACCATAATTGCCGGCGATGTGCAGGCCGGTAAACACGGTGGCGAGGTTATCACCCGCTTCCCCCCCGAACCGAACGGCTACCTCCACATCGGCAACGCCAAGGCCTTCTGCATCAACTTCGGCATGGCCGAGGAGTTTGGCGGGCGTTGCCATCTTCGCTTCGACGACACCAACCCCGTCAAGGAAGAACAGGAGTTTATCGACGCCATCAAGGAAGACGTTCGTTGGCTCGGTTTCGACTGGGGCGAGCACGAATATTACGCATCGGACTATTTTGAGCAGCTCTATCAGTGGGCCGTTCAACTGATCGAAGCAGGCCAGGCTTATGTGGACGATCTTTCGGCGGAGGATATTCGCCTCTACCGGGGCACACTCACCCAACCGGGTAAAAACAGCCCTTTCCGCGACCGCGATATCGAGGAAAATCTCGACCTTTTCAAACGGATGCGGGACGGCGAGTTCCCCCAAGGCAAGCGCGTCCTGCGGGCCAAAATCGACATGGCATCCGGCAACATGAACATGCGCGACCCGGTCATGTACCGCATCCTCCACCAGGCTCACCCCCGCACCGGCAACACCTGGTGCATCTACCCAACCTACGATTTCACGCACGGCCAGAGCGACTCCCTCGAGGGGGTCACCCACTCCCTCTGTTCGCTCGAATTTGAAGACCACCGCCCGCTCTACGACTGGTTCCTCGCCCAACTCGGCATTTTCCCCTCCAAACAATACGAATTCGCCCGCCTCAACATCACCTACACGACATTGAGCAAACGCTACCTGCGCCAATTGGTGGAGGGCGGCCACGTCAGCGGTTGGGACGACCCCCGCCTGCCGACCCTGCGCGGAATGCGCCGCCGGGGTTATACGCCGCAGTCCATCCGCGCCTTCATCGAGCGCGTGGGAGTGGCCAAACGGGAAAACATCATCGAAGTCTCCCTGCTCGAACATTGCCTGCGCGAGGACCTCAACAAGCGCGCCCCGCGAGTCATGGCCGTGCTGCGCCCCCTGCGCGTGGTTCTGGTTAATTATCCCGAGGGCCAAGTGGAGGAACTGGACGGCATCAACAACCCCGAAGATCCCTCCGCCGGGACGCGCAAGGTTCCTTTTTCACAGGTTCTTTATATCGAGCGGGATGATTTCCGGGAGGAGGCGCCGAGGAAATTTTTCCGCCTCGCCCCCGGCCGCGAGGTGCGGTTGCGCTACGGGTATTACATCACCTGCCAGGAGGTGGTCAAAGACGAGGCCACCGGCGAAATCATCGAACTGCGCTGCACCTACGACCCCGAAACGCGCGGCGGCAGTTCCCCCGATGGACGGAAGGTGAAGGGCACCATCCATTGGGTATCGGCCCAACATGCCCTGCCGGCCGAAGCCCGGCTCTACGACCGGCTGTTCATAACCCCAAGCCCCGAAAAAACCGAGCCGGGCAAAAGCTTCACCGGCAACCTCAATCCCGATTCCCTGGAAATCGTTTCCTGCCTGGTCGAGCCGAGTCTGGCCGGGGCCGCCCCCGGCAGCATTTATCAATTCGAGCGATTGGGATATTTCTGCGTCGATTCGGTCGATTCCGGAAAGGATAAACTCGTCTTCAACCGGGCCGTGCCCCTACGCGATTCCTGGAAAAAAATCGAACGGCAAGCGGCCATCAACCAATCATCTAAATCGAAGTCTAAATCCAAGCCGGAATGATAGGCCTGCCCGCACCCCATAGTTTTCAAAAATTGACCACGGATTACACAGATGAGCACAAATATTGGATGCTGGATGCAAGATGCGGGATGCTATATGAAATCTGTGGTTTTATAAAATTTTAGGGTACGCGAAGCAGCAAATTCCAATACACCTATGAAAAAGCAATCGCGGCAATTTTCCAGCCGAAGGCACGATGTCGTGGACGAGGATTTTCTCTACACCATCATCGAAAAGAAGCGGGGCAAATTACTGCTGGCGCTCGATTGCGTGCAAGACCCGCACAACCTGGGGGCCTGCCTGCGAACGGCAGATGCGGCCGGGGTGGGAGCCGTCATCGCGCCCCGCAAACGAGCCGCTCCCCTAACCGATACGGTGCGGCACGTGGCGCGAGGAGCGGCCGAAAAAATCCCATTTATCCGGGTAACCAATTTGGCCCAAACCCTCAACAAACTAAAGGACGCCGGGTTCTGGATAATAGGAACATCCGACAAAGCCAAAAAATCGATCTACGAGGCCACCTTCACCGAACCAACGATCCTCGTAATGGGCTCCGAAGAATCGGGAATGCGACGCCTGACGACAGACACCTGCGACGAAATATTACGCATCCCCATGCGAGGCCACGTCAATTGCCTAAACATCTCCGTAGCCACCGGAGTATGCTTATTCGAAATCCAAAGACAAAGAAACTTAGACCCCGTAAAAAGGTCGAAGATAATAAGCGCTGATTGAAACGATTCTCCCATTTTTCAACCACGGATTACACGGATTATCACAGATAGAAATAAAGTTGTTCGATCAAGGTTAACCCAATTGTTTTATAAAATCGTAACCGCAAATTACACAGATAAAGGCAGATATCATATTTTAAATAGATAGCGCATCACAGAAACCAAACCACTCCGCGCCCCCATGAGAATTCCTCTTCTTATCTTCAAACGTCAAATATGAATTATGAACGTTGACTCCTTTTCTTATCCGGTGATGGGCGTCCGGCTATTTGTCCTCACCGCGATGGATGATTCCAAAGCCCGTATCCAACGATAGCTTTTAAAAATCGTTTATCCAGAGGTCGAATCCTCTAGGGGTCTTGCCAATACAGGTGTATCCGGCTCTCTCGAACTCACGGCGCATTCCCGGGCCCATGAGCTTGATATTCTGCGTTACGATTGACATGCCTGCCGGCTTGTCTTTGATCTTCAGACCGCGAAGATGTTCGCGAGTTTTCCTTTCCATAAACCGCATCATCCCGGATACGCGATCGGCCGGCTGGATAAACATTCTGTAGGCATAGTATTTTTGGTCCGGATTTAGCATGATTGGGTAAACCGTT
The DNA here is from genome assembly GCA_965226205.1 of Opitutales bacterium. Classification (GTDB taxonomy): domain Bacteria; phylum Verrucomicrobiota; class Verrucomicrobiia; order Opitutales; family UBA2987; genus JAJFLU01. The sequence continues at coordinate 18,778 of CBDDCJ010000026.1, forward strand.
GACACAAGGGCAAGCCACCCAGTCGTATTTCTGGCTATCGTGGCAACCTGGGAAACCCGCTCTTTGGCCTGTCGAAGATTCATCAAGCCCTCAATGCCCATCCAAAAGTCAACCAGTTCTTGAGCGAGTTCAGAATCGACCTGGCCGTAAACGCATAAGATTCGATAGCCGCTGTAGGTATATTCCACGCCTCTAACTCTTCCGTTGATTCGGCCAACAATACTTTCAATTCAATAACGGGAAATACAGAAGAGAAGGCGGCATTTCAGGCCGGACTGCAAACAAGTTCGAGTTGCGCCTAATTCGCGCCCAATATCGAATTTTTCAGGCTCAAGCCCGAAGCAGCTCAGGCTTGTTCATTTTCCAGGCGGCAGCGCCAGCCAACAGGGTCATCAATACGATAATGCCCCACTCGTTCAGCGTCGGGATTACCTGCTTGGGGCCACTGCCGGCCCCGGCCAGGATGGAGGCGCCGGGCGTGTCTTCATAGGCCCAGTCCACGATGGTGATCGAACTGCGGTCTGCCGCAACATTGACCTGGACCCAGCCGAAGTGCTCGCCCCCGGCATTCGTAAACCGGACGCCAATGTATTTATCTACCGCGCCTGCGAAATTGTCAAGTAATTTCTGGCTATATTTCCAGGTTCCAGTCCCGGCAAGGAGGGTGGCGGTGTCGTTGACAATATTGTAGTCGTTGCTCAAGGCCTTGACCCGATTAGCGCCGCCAGGAACGGCAATGGCATTCGCTACAATATTGGCGGTGCCATATTTCTGTGGATCGATAATAGCTTTTTCGTTGGTGTATAGGATGCTAGACACAGTGGCCGAACTAAAGCTTTGGATTATATTCAAGTCAGTAAAGCCATCATTGTCTAAATCGATGCCCTCAGTTCTTAATGTCACCAAAATATTCCGCAGGCCGCTGTACTGTATGGCGGCCTCAGCCGCAGGGGCCATGGCCAGGGCGGCCCCACCGGCAGCGGCGCTGGCAAAGGCGAGATTCCCGGTCCTGGCCGGGCCTTTCCCCGCCGCAAGAGCCGATGCCCGGTAGGCCTCCAGCTTGTCCTGTAAATCACTGATTTTCTTAATTGCTGGCTTTTTCTTCATCATGTAGGAGAGTTTGGGGGTGAACTGACAGACTTGTACATTCTGGCGTAGATAGTAAACAAGTTTATCATATAGGTTAGATGAACTTATAAGTCAACAAAAAATTGCCCCTAGGAGATTTCTGGCATATCAGGTGCAACCTAAAGGCAGGTTCATTTTTCCTTTCTCAGAAAAAATTTTGATCGGCACTTGAATAATACGTATATCGCCATCAGGGAAATCAACCGACCCCCGCCCGCCCTTTGGCAGTGTCGGGTTGCACTTGCAGGATGACGAATGAAACCCCTTCAGGGTTTTGATATTGATATTGCAGGAAGCTTCGGTGGATCCAGGGGTTTTACCCCTGGCTGGGAAATTTTGCCCTTTCAGGGCGTGGGCTTTTTGAATGGGGGATGCATGGTGGTTGATTCTGGATTTGGGATATTGGGTTTTTAACCGCGAATGGACGTGAATGTTGCTGGGCGAGGGGGATTTTTAAACCACGCATTACACGGATGAACACGGATAATTGAATGCAAGATGCTGGATGCTGGATTTTTTAGCCGCAGATGAACGCAGATTGACACTGATAATTAGATTCTGGATGCCAGTGGCTGGATATTGGATGTTTGGGATGGGGATTTTGGATGTTTTGACGGATTTTCGGGAATTTTTCTGATTTTTTGGTGTGTTTAGAAGTTTTTTAGAAGTTTTTGGTGTTTTTTTTGGGTTTTAATCAAACGCATCAAACGTAGCCAACCTATCCATTGACTTTTTTTGCTTTTTGCTGTATGGTGGGCGGTATGTTCCGACTAAACTATAGATTTTTATGTAGATGCAGGTGCGGTGATCTCTACTGCAATTTTGCTACGTTAAAACGTTTCTTCAGGTTCTCATGCGGATGTGCATGGATGTGTATTGCGTTCTTTTTGATGCCTCCGGTTGAGGCGTCGCATTTCTTTCGCTTAATGCCCAGGTTTCATAAATCCACAATCGCATCCTCAGATTATACATATAATCACGGGTTTTTTATAGATAGCGCCTTGGGAGAGGTTATTTTTAACAGGCTTTCCGCAGCTCAAGAGAATGAAGAATCCATCCGCCCGGGCCTGACCGATTGCCACTGCCTAAGTAATAGTGATTTGGCGGAGGGCTTCGTAGGTGGCTATTCCGGCGCTGGTGGAGAGGTTGAGGGAGCGGAGGCTTTGGTTGCCGTGCGATATGGTAATGCGATGGCCGGGTTGCATGGCCCGGTGGAGCCAGTCGGGGCAGCCGGAAGTTTCGTTGCCGAAGATGAGGCCGTCGCCGTCCGCAAAATCGGCCTCCCAGAAGGATTTGGCGGCTTTGGTGGTGAAGAGCCAGAGGCGTTCGGGTTTTTGCGGGGATTTGAGGAAATCCTGACCCGAATCGTGGTGGACGATATCGAGCGCTTTCCAGTAGTCCATGCCGCTGCGCTTGAGGTGGCGGTCGGTGATCTCGAATCCGAGAGGATGAATGAGGTGGAGGCGCGATTTGGTGACCGCGCAGAGCCGCCCGATATTACCCGTGTTTTGTGGAATCTGCGGCTGGTAGAGGATGACATGAAGCATCAGGGAGGGGGGTTGATAGAGTTAGTTTTCAGGTGTCGGGTGTCAGAAATCAACATTTTGCCTCCTGCCTGCTGACTTCTGGCTACTTCCCCCTCGCATCATTCCCCTTTCATGGCCCGGCGGACATCCATAAGGGCTTCTCTTTTTTTCAGGTCCTCCCGCTTGTCGTGCATTTTTTTGCCCGTGCAAAGGGCTATCTCAATTTTGATGAGGGCTTTTTTGAAATACATGCGGGTGGGAACCAGGGCCTTGCCGCCACTTTGCATGGCCATCTCGATCTGCCGTATTTCCTTTTTGTGCAAAAGAAGCTGGCGGGGCCGGTAGGGATTGTGATTGTTGGTGTTGCCGAAGCTGTACTCGGAAATGTGGGAGTGGTAAAGAGTCACCTTGCCCTTTTCAACCCGCGCAAAGGCATCATTGATTTGAGCCTTGCCGGCCCGAATCGACTTTACTTCCGTTCCGGTGAGAATGATCCCAGCCTCATAGGCCTGCCCGACAAAATATTTGTGGCGGGCTTTCCGGTTGCGAATCTCCTTGTATCGACCCGCCGTTTTGCCTGGAGCGCTCATAATAAACTAGAGGCTGTCCCAAAAACCCGAATTTTGCGAATTGAAATATTCGACTCCGAACTGTATGGGAACGTAAGTCATTCAATTCCGTCAAAAACGCTGTATAAGGCCTCTTTTCGTTATAAATATAATCGCGTCAGACAGAGGTCTATGGTAGAATTGTATTTGAATATGCAAAACAAGAGAAAGGCTGACGGTGTTATAGACATCGAAATTGCCCAAAATCCTCTAAAAACGGTCTTTATAACAGCTTTATAAACAAGTTAACTCACTGTAAAACAAATGGTTATAACTTTGGGACAGCCTCTAAACTAGCATAAGGCCAAAAAAAAGATGAAACCGTAATCGAACAACAAGGGCGCTGGGCGAAATCAATTTCCCCGCACCTGCATGAAGTATAAGCTGAAAATGAAAACGGCCGCCCCTGCCGCCCCCAAAAGGTCAATCAAGCCTCGTCCTCGTCCTCGGACGGATCGTAAAGCTTATAATCGATTTTGCCCTCGATAATTTCGCGCAAGGCGACATCCTCCGGATTCAGCCGCTCAAGGGACTCGACCAAAGGCTTCTGGCCGTATTTGAGCTGCTTCACCCTGCGGGAAACCACGTTGATTAAAATATTCGGGTCGGGAATGATCATTTGTGCTTGCTGCAGATAATCGTCTCTCAAAAGAAACCTCCGGATTAGTGTTGAAATTATATAATTTTAGCGCTGGAAAATGGAAAATTAGCAAACCTGAGAGGTTTTTGATCGGTAATCAACTGGTTTTTTCAATAAAATAGGAGCAAATATTCTGAAATATCATGCAAAAAGAGGTTGATCTTGAGCATGGAGACGCTTAAATCCACTGCTTTTTAACAATAGAAAAGGTTTTCCAGACATGACCCAGCACAATAGTTTCAAAGCCGGCGGTTCCGCCTCAAAGAAAAGACGAAATGTTCTCAAACGTTTCGAGCGCGTCGAGCTATTGAAAAAGAAGGGCCTCTGGAAGGAAGGCGACCGGGTAACAGGCCTGGTCAAAACCAAAGTCGAAGAATAGAGGTTTTCACTTTCCCCCTTTCCCCCTTTCCCTTTTCCTTTCACTTTCCCTGAAAAGCGGCTAAAAGCTGCCCCATACCTCGTCTCGTGGCCCTTTAATTTTTTAAGAAACAGTACGCGATTCTCACGTCAGATGAGCCCGACTGCCTAATTTAGAGGCTGTCCCAAAAACCCGAATTTTGCGAATTGAAATATTCGACTCCGAACTGTATGGGAACGTAAGTCATTCAATTCCGTCAAAAACGCTGTATAAGGCCTCTTTTCGTTATAAATATAATCGCGTCAGACAGAGGTCTATGGTAGAATTGTATTTGAATATGCAAAACAAGAGAAAGGCTGACGGTGTTATAGACATCGAAATTGCCCAAAATCCTCTAAAAACGGTCTTTATAACAGCTTTATAAACAAGTTAACTCACTGTAAAACAAATGGTTATAACTTTGGGACAGCCTCTAATTTAGAGGCTGTCCCAAAAACCCGAATTTTGCGAATTGAGATATTCGACTCCGAACTGTATGGGAACGTAAGTCATTCAATTCCGTCAAAAACGCTGTATAAGGCCTCTTTTCGTTATAAATATAATCGCGTCAGACAGAGGTCTATGGTAGAATTGTATTTGAATATGCAAAACAAGAGAAAGGCTGACGGTGTTATAGACATCGAAATTGCCCAAAATCCCCCAAAAACGGTCTTTATGACAGCTTTATAAACAAGTTAACTTACTGTAAAACAAATGGTTATAACTTTGGGACAGCCTCTAATTTAGCGTGTTCCCAAAAGGGCAGCCATTGGTGAAGCCCTAAACCTGCATTCCGGCAATCCAAAAGGCCCCTGGCCGCCTTGGTACTGCCCTATATTTCAATTCTGGCTATTCGCGGAAAATGGCGGCGCCCCCTCTATATTCATCGAAATAATGGTTTGAGAAAATTGATTGGCGCTGGGATAGTAAATAAAGTGAAGTAATACTCGGGCTTTACTTCAAGCGCTCACAGGCTCCATGCGCAGGGATTATATATTATTAATTTCAGGCGGGCATTCCGGCGGGTTCGGTTCCGGGGCCCAGTTCCTCTCCCTGAGATTTTTCTTCGGCCTTGGGCAACTCTTGGGGTTCCTCTTCTTTTTCTTCTTTGGCCGCCATATAACTAGTCACCGGTGAAATGATTTTACCTTCTTCGAGGATTTCCTGCACATGCTTCCCCTCGATCGTTTCGTACTCCAGCAATGCCTCGGCGATGGTATCCAGGGCTTCCTTCTTTTCCTTCACAATGCTCAGGGCCCGCTCGTATTGCCCATCGATAATTTTCCTCATCGCTTTGTCGATTTCCAAGGCCGTCTTTTCGCTGTAATTCTGGCTGCGGGCGATTTCCTTGCCCAGGAATATATGATCCTGATTTTCCCCGAAGGCCACCGGCCCCAGATCGCTCATCCCCCAATCGCAAACCATGTGGCGGGCCAGCTTGGTGGCCATGCGGATATCGGAGGCGGCGCCATTGGTAATGTCGTCAAAAATGATTTCCTCGGCCACCCGGCCCCCCATGGCGCAGCATATCTGGTTGATGAGACGCTTGCGGGCATGGTTGAGGATGTCTTTTTTGGGCATGAACATGGTGCTGCCCAAACTCTGCCCACGCGGTATGATGGTGACTTTGTGAATGGGCAAGTGCCCATCGTCAACAACCGCCTGCACAAGGGCATGGCCGGCCTCGTGGTAGGCCGTAATCTTTTTATCCTCGTCGTCCATCAGCCGGTGCCGTTCCCGCCCGTAGAGGTTTTTTTCACGAGCCTCATCCAGGTCGCTCATACCGACCTCTCTCTTGCCATAACGGGCCGCCAGCAAAGCGGCCTCATTGAGTAAGTTGGCCAAGTCCGCGCCCGATGAGCCGGATGTGTTGCGGGCCACGATACTGAAATCCACCTCGGCCGAAATCTGAATCTTTTTGGCGTGAACCTTCAGAATGGCCTCCCGTCCATTGAGGTCGGGCAAGTCGATGATGATCTGCCGGTCAAACCTTCCGGAGCGCAGCAAGGCGCTGTCGAGCACATCCGGCCGGTTGGTGGCGGCAACGATGATGACCCCTTCGTGCGAATCGAAGCCATCCATTTCCACCAGCAGGGAATTGAGGGTCTGCTCACGCTCGTCGTTGCCCCCGCCGAGGCCGGCCCCGCGCTGGCGTCCCACGGCGTCGATCTCATCGATAAACATGATGCAAGGCGCATTTTTACGGCCTTGCTCGAACATGTCACGCACACGGGCCGCTCCCACGCCAACAAACATTTCCACGAAATCCGAACCGCTGATGCTGAAAAAAGGCACTTCGGCCTCCCCGGCCACGGCGCGGGCCAACAGGGTTTTGCCCGTTCCGGGCACGCCCACCAGCAAAACACCCTTGGGTATGCGCCCCCCGATCTTTTGAAATTTCTTGGGGTCTTTGAGGAATTCGACGATTTCCGACACTTCCTCTTTGGCCTCCTCGCAACCGGCCACATCCGTGAATCTCATTTTTTCATGTTCACGGGTGAGCATTTTTGCTCGGCTTTTGCCAAAGCTCATGGCCCCCCGTCCGGCCATCCGCAACTGCCGGGTGAAGAGATAATATAGCACCCCGATAATGACGATGAAGGGCAAAAGGGTAACCAGGATCTCCGTCATCAAGGTGCTGGCGGGGACCTCCCGGAAAAGCCCGGTTTCCTGCAACCGCTGCAAGTTGTCGTCCGTCAAACGTCCCCTCGCCACATAGGTCTGCTCCTGGCCACCAGTGGTTTCCTGCAGCGCCACCCGGATCTCAGACCATTGCAGACCCCCCGTGGGTATGGATTTTATCGTGCCCTTGGCGACCCGCCCGTCCTCGGCTGCCCGCAGGACATCTTTGATCGTCCAATCATTGGTCGTCCGGGGTTGGGTGTCGCCGAAATACCAGAAGCTCAAAAGGGCTCCGATGAGCACGAGCCAGATGAAGATCGGTTTAAAACGATCCCTCGCTGAATTACGTTGCGGCGAAGAGCCGGATGGTTGTTTTTTATTATCTGACATTGATGTTTCTGCCTATTCAGGCTGTGGATGGCTGTGCATAAGTCAATCTTATAGAGAGAACGGTATTCCCGGTAATTTTAAAGGCGTCGGCCGGCGGCAGTCCTGGAACCCAAAGAATATCACCCTCATCATCGCAGACAACGGGAAGTTTTTTTCGTTCCAATGCAAGTATTTTCCGATCCGTGAACATATCCTGCAATTTTCGCCCTCCGGGTGCGCCCAAGGGCCGGTAGCGATCACCCGTTTTCCAGCGGCGAACCTTCAGGTGGATCATTTTACCGTCCCCGGCCTCCAGGCAAGCCTGCCGTCGCTGATCGATTTTTCCGCCCAGAATGGCTTTACGTTGTTTTAAAGAAATAGTGAGGGTTTCGATCATTAATTCGCCCGAATCCGGCCAATACAGCGTCGCGCCGACGGGAATCCGCACCGGGGGCCAATCGGCCGCGGCATTGGGCCGGTTGAAAAAAAGAAGTCGGCCCTCCCGAAATTCAATGAAGCCCGTTTTTCCCGCGCTCGAGCTTTTATCCCGGTTCAAGGCCAGGTCGCTAACCCAACGATCGATTTCACGGGCGCTGAAAGTAGTTTCCAGGCTATTGATTATTAAAAACCTGTGAAAGGCTCGCCGCCATAGGGCGGACGGCTTGCTGAGTAGCGGACGCAGATCGAGTTCCCGACTCTTTTTTCCCTGGGTAAGCAGGGACTCCAGCCATTGTTCGAGGGCATCGTCGTCCTCCTCGGCAAGGGCGCGGACTCGGGCCGCCCCCTTCAAAACATCCTGGGGCATGGCTTCCTGCCAGACCGGCAAAACGTCCCGACGGAGGCGGTTGCGGGTGAATTTTCCGCTCCGGTTGGAGGCATCTTCCCTCCACTCGATGCCCGCCTCCGTCAATGCCTCGGTGAGTTCCTTTTTCCCTACCTCCAGAAGGGGCCGGAGGTGGACTTTTCCGGTCCGAAATATGTGTGCCGGGCGCGGGGCAGCCAGGCCACCCGCGCCGCTGCCCCGCCCTGCCCGGAGCAAAATCGATTCGGCCACATCCTCCAACTGGTGCCCCAAAAAAAGAATTTCGGAGCCGATTTTAATCATGGCATCGCTAAAAAATTGAAATCTGGCCTCCCGCGCAGGCCCAGCCCCGGAGGCTTTTTGAGGAGGATGGTCCCACCTTGCGGAGTGAAATTTCAGCCCCAATCCCTCGGCTAGATCGCGGACAAAAACCTCGTCCTCATCCGACTCCGCTCCCCGCAGCAGGTGATTAAAATGAAATATATGCATGTTTTTCCGGTAATCGGGAAAATGGGCAAAAAGCAGCAGAACCATGCACAGGGAGTCCGCCCCCCCCGAACAGGCCAAGGCCCAGGGTGTGGAGGCGCCCATCTGCTCAATCCGGGCCAAAACAGCCGGGTGCAGGCGGTTTCGTAAAAAAACTTCACCCAAGGCCCGTGCCAGCGCCGGCCAATCCCTCTTTTTCATTTCGATTGATCAGTCAGTCAGGCGAGATATTCCTCACCGTAATAGGGAACGAGAGCCTCCGGCAAACGAATCCGGCCGTCCTCCTGCGCATTATTCTCGAGGAGCGCCGCAATGGTCCGTGGGAGCGCCAGGGCGGAGGCGTTAAGGGTGTGCACGGGATGCGGTTTCCCGTCCCGCCCCCGAAACCGGATGTTGGCCCGCCGGGCCTGGAAATCGGTAAAATTGCTGCAACTCGAAACTTCCAGCCACCTCTTTTGGCCGCCAGCCCAGACTTCCAAGTCATACTGCTTGGCATGGGGAAATCCGATTTCCCCGCTGCACATGAGAAGCAGACGGTAGGGAAGCTTCAGTTTTCGCAAAAGCCGCTCGGCATCCTCCCGTAGGACTTCCATCTCGTCGTAACTGTTTTCCGGCAATACCCATTTAACCAATTCCACCTTGTCGAACTGATGGATGCGGTTAAGCCCCCGGACGTCTTTCCCGTGGCTGCCAGCCTCCCGCCGAAAACAGGGCGTGTGGGCCACACAGCTTTGGGGCAAGTCGGTGATCTCGAAAATTTTGTCCCGGTAGAGATTGGTCACTGGCACCTCGGCGGTGGGAATGAGGTAAAAACCGGAATCCAAAACCTCATACATCTGCCCCTCCTTGTCCGGTAACTGGCCGGTGGCCGTGGCGCTGGCCGCATTGACCATGAGGGGCGGCAGTATTTCCACATAACCAGCCCCGGCGGCCTCTTCCAGAAAGAATCGGATAAGCGCCCTCACCAGCCGGGCCATCGGCCCGATGAAAAAGGGGAAACCCGCTCCCGTCACCTTGGCCCCGCCAGCCAGATCGACGTATTTTTGAAAAAACGGCAGGTCGTAGTGAGGAACCCCGTGGGTCGAGACTTCCGAAGGATCTCCCCAAGTCCTGACAACCTGATTATCATTCTCATCATCGCCTTCGGGAACGGAATCGTGCGGGATGTTGGGAATCGTCAACAGTTGCTGTTTCCACTTTTCATCCACCTCCTGCTGTTCTTTCTGCAATTCCTTAACCTCGCCCGCCAATTCCTTCATTTGCCCAATTTTTTCCAGAAATTCGGGGGTCCCCTTGGGCAGACCGGCCACTTCCGAGTTGGCCGACTTTTGCCGGCCGCGGGCCTCCTCCGCGCGGGTCACGATGGACCGCCTTTTCTCATCCAGCGCAAGAATGGCGTCGATATCGCAGATAAATTTTTTTACCCGCACCGCTTCGCGCACTTGCTCGGGATGCTCTCTCAATAATTTCAGGTCGATCATGGCAAAGACAGGGTGTTTTTGGGCCTTAATGGTTAAAAAATCAATCACTTAACTTATCCTCAACCCGCCAATATCGTTTCGACCTTCTCCAATACCGCATCGACTGTCAGCTTTGAGAGATCGCCACCGCGCGCCCTGAGGATGTGGTTGGTCTCTCTGATGAGCGGGAAGGGGCCAAAACGCTTGGCATCGGTTGGCCCGAATAGAGCGAGCGCCGGCGTTCCAATGGCCGCCGCCAGGTGCATCGGCCCACTGTCATTGGCGATAACGAGGCGCGCTTTCGAGATCAGCGGAACCAGTTCGTCGATGGCCGTAATGCCCACCAAATTGATTAAATTTTCATTCCTGGAAAAACCTCCCATGTCCGGCATGGCTTCAGAACCCGCCAAAATAACCGGGATTTTCGGGAATTTCTCCATCAGAGTTTCAACCAGATTCATGAAATAGGGCAAGGGCCATTGTTTTTCCGCGCGGCGGCTTTCTAAAAAAATCACTACCGGTTTGCCCTCCAGCGCCACCGGGTCGAAGCTGCGGATTACCGGCTGGTGAAATTCCAGCGGCCCGTGGATCACTGGCTCGCATCCCATGGCGGGCAGAAACTGGAACAATATTTCCACCGCATGGGCCTCTTTGCCTGCCTCGGGCAAGGTGATGCGTTCATTGCAGGCCAAGGCGGACAACTCCCGTGCATCGGTCCGCCCGATCTTTCGCTCAGCATGCGCGGCCAGCGCGATCAATCCGGAACGGGCCAGTCCCTGCATCTCCAGAACAACATCAAACCGCTGCCTCCGGATCTGCCAAAGGAGCTTGCCAAAACCGGCCACACCTCGATGCCTATAAAACAAAAAACACTCATCAACGGCCTGGCAGGAGCGCACCAGAGGGTAAAAGACCTCCCGCACCACCCAGGAAATACGGCAGTCCGGCATCTGCCTGCGTATCGACTGGGCCGCCTGCAAGCCATGCACAATATCCCCCAAGGAGGACGGTTTAATGATGAGAATGTCCAAACTGGATACCGGTCCCGCGGGCCTCAAAAGGGTTCTTCGATCAAAGGCATCCTCCAAGAATTGAGATGCCGGGTAAAAGTTTCAACCAAGAATACAGCATCCTTCGGTCAACCACCATCCTCCTCAACACTGTCATCCCGCTACGGAGTTTTCGTTTTGAATGGGCGCAGTCATTGACTTAATCATGTAATCAGGTAAAGAAGCTAAGTAATATTTCCCTGCAATTTCTAACAAAAACTTGTCACAGCTATATCGTTTGGAGCTAAAAACTATGAAACTAAAAATGTCCGCCCCCTGGAAATCTGTCCTCACCTGCGTCTTGGGCGCAATCGCCTGCTTTGGCCTTGGCCTTCATCCAATGCTTTCCGCTATGCATCACGAAAGTAAAGGTGAAGGCGCAAAAAAAGAGGTGGTTAAACTCGCCGTTATCGGCGGTTCCACAATTGACCGCAGGCATGTAGGCGTGTTTTTTGCCGATGGAGTGGCCACCACCGAAAAGAGTTTCACTATGGAAACCGATGCCGGAACCAGCCCCACCATCTACAAAATGCGCTACCAGGGCGTCCCTTTTTACTATGTGCGCTACCACGGTTTTTGCGCTACCACGGTTTTTCAGATGTAGAGGCCAGCCGCACCGACGGCGCGAACTTCGTCACCATGTTCGCCGCCTTTCACCAACTCGGCGTCACCCACATCATCGGCGGGGCCACCAGCGGCGGCATCCAGCCCACCTACCGCATTGGAGACCTCATCATCGCGGACGACTATCTGAATTTCAATTTCGAGCGCCCCTCCAGCGTGCTCGTCGCCGCCAATATCCAGCGCCCCGGCCTCCGCGCCCAGTATAACCCTCCCTTCTGCCCGGACATCCGCGATATCCTCTACCGGCAAGCCGTCGATTCCTATAAACACGGCCGCGTATTCAAAACCGGGGTTGTCGTGCAGGAAGATGCCAGCCGCTACGAAACACCGGCCGAAATCCGATTCTACCGCACCGCCGGGGCCGACCTCGTAACCCACAACGTCATCACCGAGGCCATCTACGCCCGCCAGCTCGGCATGCACTTCGCAATCATGAACGCCATCTCCAACCCGGCAGTAGGCGTCCGCCTCTTCACCCGCGACGAGGAAATGGGCGCCGGCGACAAAATCGCCGAAATCGCCGCCCCCATCGTCCTCAATACCCTCCTCATCCTCAACGACCACAAGCCCCAATGCGGCGCCACCTGCACCGGCGAATACTACTCCGGACAAACCGCGAAATAAAGCGCCTGAACCCAAAAATCAAGCATGCCTTTTCTATTTATTCAGTATCCCCGTAATTCTTTCGGTTCTATATTTCAATAGTCTTTCTATATTTGATTCCCACCCCACAGGTAATGGCGGCTCATTCCATTTCAATTCGCCATACCATTTGGGCACAAGCAACTCATTGAACCCGTTGCGACCATTAAGTGGAGACTCACCGTAAAGATCGATATAGCGTTTGTAAAATGCCACTTTAATAGTTTTTGAATTATCAGTGGGTCTTACCGTACCCTTTGGTAATAAGGTTACGTTACAAGCGCATGAAAAATCACCGTATGGGTGTAAGTCATCCTGTATTGTTGAAAAAAACTGCTTTTCAAACCCAATTTCAGATTTTTTATGCGTAAATACTAAAATGGACGGGGAAAACTGGACAGTGGAATAAGGTGGTCTTGAACCACTAAATCCGCTAACCTATGAATGTTATTAAATCACGAAAGAGAAGACAATACAGTGCTGAGTTTAAAGCCCGGGTGGCCCTGGAAGCCATCAGGGGCGCTCATACCATCAACGAGATCGCCGGTCGTTTTGAGGTGCATCCCAACCAGGTGACCCAATGGAAGAAGCAGCTTTTGCAGGGAGCAACGGAGCTGTTTTCGCGCCAGCGGCAGACTCTCAGCAAGGACAACGAGACGGAAAAAGATCACCTTTACCAGGAGATTGGAAAGTTGAAAGTAGAATGCGATTGGCTAAAAAAAAAGTCTGAACAACTCGGTTGGTGAGAGGCGCAAGATGGTGCAACCACTTCAAGGAAAAATCAGTATCGGCAGGCAATGTCAGTTGCTGGGGCTGGCCCGCGGCAGCTATTACTATCGGGCCCGTGCCCAGTGCGAGCAGAACGTTCTCTACATGCATCGCATGGATGAGCTCTACACCCAATATCCGTTTTTTGGTTCTCGCCGGATGACCCAGTGGCTGCGTCGAGAGGGCCATGCAGTGGGACGAGGCCGCATCCAGCGGCTCATGCGCCAAATGGGCCTGGAGGCTATTTATCCGCGTCGAAACTTGAGCCAGGGGCACCGGCAGCACCGCATTTTCCCTTATCTGCTGCGGGGTTTGGCGGTCGAGCGGCCCGACCAGGTATGGTGCAGCGACATCACTTACCTGCGGCTGAGCCGAGGATTCCTTTTCTTGACCGTGGTGTTGGACTGGTTCAGCCGCTACGTGTTGAGCTGGCAGCTTTCCAACACCCTGGAGAGCCGCTTCTGTGTGCTCGCCCTGGAGGAAGCTCTGAGGCGGGCCCAACCTCAAATCTTCAACACCGATCAAGGCAGCCAGTTTACCGGCAGCGAGTTCACCTCGGTGCTGGGGCAAGCCGGGGTGCGCATCAGCATGGACGGGCGTGGCCGCTACCTGGACAACATATTTGTTGAACGCTTTTGGAGAACCCTCAAGTATGAAGACATTTACCTGCGCGAATACGCCACGGCAAAGGAAGCCAGCGAAGGGATAGCCCGCTACCTGGACTTCTACAACCACCTGCGCCCCCACCAAGCCCTGGGCTACCGGACCCCGGCCGAAGTCCATGCAATCGGAGCAAAACCAACCTCCCCGCCAATACAGCTTGCGGGCACCTGCGTGCCCGTCTTTGCCTAAGGACAAAATATATTTTTAAAAAATAATATGAACACGATTTCCACCTTAATCCCACGTCAAAATTGTCCAAACAACCCCGTCCACTTCACTGTATTATATGCCCTTTTCTTACCTCGGCCACTTACATACCGCTTAACACCAGGAAAAACACAAGCAGAGCCATTAAATAAATAATGATCTACTTCTATTTTGTTAGTAAATAGCTCTTTAAAGTAGTCATACTCCTCAATATTCCGTGATTGTATTCGCCCAATTATTTTTGGATGTATGTGATACGCAAGATGCGCCAAAACTAAGCAAATGTCTTTTTCAAATTCATCGATCCTATTTTTGATGAGCATAATAAATGACAACCGAAAATTTAACAAGGAGTACAGTGCCTTATTATGCTACTGGATCTGACCAAACAGCATATTCGTTGCCATTGGGATCGGTAAAATGAAAACGGCGTCCGCCGGGAAATGAAAATATGGGCTTTATAATTGAGCCTCCCGCACTTTCGATTTTTGATTGGGTGTTCTCTAATTCCCTACTATAAAAGACGATAAGAGCGCTGCCATTCTCAGTGGAAGCAGACAATTCCGATTTGTAGAATCCTCCATCCAGGCCCGCATTGGAGAATGCGCTATATTCAGGCCCGTAATCAACAAAGAACCAACCAAACACAGAATTGAAAAAGACTTTTGCCGCCTCAATATCTCTCGCTGGAAATTCAACATAATTTATTTTTTCATTTTCATTCATTAATAAGTTTCTCTTAGCGGTTTAGTACTATTATTCAGTGGTTGATCCCGCCGCCGCTGCCTTGTTTTCTGTGACCGGCTTGCTATCTCGCGCTTCTTCTTTTACCCAGGCCCGGTTGAAAGCGCTGACCAAGGCTTTTAAGCCCGCCAACTCGATATTGCTGTCGATGCTGGCCCCCCACGTAAAGGCGTCGTTGCCCGCATCCTGGATCTGGATATAGGCGACCGCTTCGGCCGAGGAACCGGTCGAAATGGCGTGTTGGCGAAAATCGGTCAGGTGAAAGTTTTTCAACCCTATCCGGTCCAAACCATCGACCAAGGCCGCAATGGGCCCATTTCCCTTTCCCTCGATTTGCCTCTTCTCTGTCTGGAAAATGATTTCGGCCGAAAAGGTGATGTGGCGATGGTCGTCCGGGGCGGTCAAAACTTTATAGGAAGTCAACGAAAGCGGCTCGTTCAAATCGAGATACTCCCGGTAAAAGGCCTCCTTGATTTCATTCGGCTTTAATTCCTTGCTTCCGGCGTCGGCGATTTTATTGATCACGGCGCTGAATTCCGGGTGCATGTTTTTGGGCAGTTCGAGGCCGAACTCCCGTTCCATGATGAAGGCCACGCCGCCTTTGCCGCTTTGGCTGTTGATGCGGATGATGGCTTTGTAGGTGCGCCCGATATCTTCCGGGTCGATGGGCAGATAGGGAACCTGCCAAGGTGCCCCGGGAGAAGCGTCCATCTGGTTCATGCCCTTCTTGATGGCATCCTGGTGGGAACCGCTGAATGCTGTAAAAACGAGGTCTCCGGCATAAGGGTGGCGCTCATGCACGGTCATGCCGGTGATCCGTTCATAAGTCCGGCGCAGGTTGCTCAAGTCCGAAATATCAAGCCCAGGATCGATGCCCTGAGTGTAGAGATTGAGGGCCACCGTCACGATGTCCAGGTTGCCGGTGCGCTCGCCATTGCCGAAGAGCGTCCCCTCCACCCTTTGGGCCCCCGCCATGAGGCTCAATTCGGTGGCGGCCACCCCACAACCACGATCATTGTGTGTATGCAGGCTGATGATGGCCTTGGAGCGTTCTTTCAAATGACGGCCAAACCATTCGATCTGGTCGGCATGAACATTGGGCGTGGCCAGCTCGACGGTAGCCGGAAGGTTCAAAATAATGGGCTCCTCCTCGGTCGGCTCCCAAACATCCATGACCGCCTCGCAGACATCTAATGAAAATTCCAGCTCGGTATCGGAGAAACTCTCAGGGGAATATTGGTAGCGGATAATCGTTTCCCCAACCGTCGGAACCAATTCTTTGACCAGCCTTGTTCCCTTTTCGGCGATTTCCTTGATTTGCGCCTTGCTCAGGCCAAATGTCACCCGGCGCTGCAATGGATTGATCGAGTTGTAAAGGTGCACAATGGCCTGCCGGGCCCCCCGGATGGCCTCGAAGGTGCGGTTTATGAGATGCTCCCGAGCCTGCACAAGCGCCTGGATGGTGACATCGGGCGGGATCAGATCGTTCTCAATAAGATGCCGGGTAAAAGCAAACTCGGTATCCGAAGCGGACGGAAAGCCGACCTCGATCTCCTTGAAACCGATGCGGACCAAGGTTTGAAACATCTCCAGCTTCTCCTCGATATTCATAGGTATGGCCAAGGCCTGGTTGCCGTCGCGCAGATCGACGCTGCACCAGACGGGCGCTTTTTCGATGGTTCGGCCGGGCCATTGACGATCAGGCAAATCCACGGTTGGAAAAGGCCGATACTTGGTGATGGTATTTTTTTGCATTAGATAGATTGTGCGGGCTGGCGATTCAGTAAAGAACCGGGATTGAATAAGAAAATAAAGTTATAGCTAAAAACAAATGAAAGATGAATCTATTTCGGTTTTTGGGCGAGATGAAACCCCAATGGCAGATACGCCGCAAAAGATAGAAAACCAAACCTGTAAATAAATAAAATACGAAGCTATCCCCCTCAGGGGAGGAGCCGCAGAGCTGCGCTAAGCGCGAGGAGCCATTTTTGATTGGCGATCATAGGTTTTTAAAAGCTAAGGGAGTCTATCTGCCCTATATCGGCACACCTGTCAAGCCCGTCAAACCAAATCTAAAAAGAAAATGGTTCAATGATTTATCGTTGATCGGCGGATTCAATTTTTATGACTTTTATCTCTTTCTCAGAGTGATCGGCCCAAAAGGTGATCGCATATTTTCCAACAATCTTGATCTGGACGGGCCGCCCATGGGTATCCGATTCTTCGTAATCACCCGGCCTGAAAGGTTCTGCCATAATGCTGTCTAAAAAGAAAAGTATTTTTTTTCGATCCCGGCTTGATGGTCGCTCGATTTGAAAGATATCGATCGTCACCAATACTCTCTATGGATCCACCGTATCAGTCTTCCCACTTCTCTTTCAACTCATCTAATGAAATCCAGTTCTTGGCATCCTTGTCCTCAATTTTGGCCGCAATCTCTCGTCCGATCTCCGCATCTCGTTGATGGCGAAGGTGCACTAAGTAGAGGCTGTCCCAAAAGGGTGATTTTTGCGAGGGGATTTTGAAGAGTGTTCATTTTAGTGGTATTTTCTTTTGGGAGGGGGTGACTTTGCTCTCCTATGACGTTAGGATTCTGGTTTTGGGGTCCGTTTGCCTGGTTTTCTTTGTATGGGCCGACAGTAGGCCTGTGAAAAAGTATTGTCCTTGCTTTTCCGCTCTTTATTTAGGCCGCCGCTTTGGTTTTTAGTTCATCTTGCTGGGCCAGCATCTTGGCCACTTTCCATAGATTGTGCGAGAGGACCGACCAGGCTACGCTGATCGAGCGGTTGGCAAAGCCTTTGCTGCGCAATCGCCCGGCCTGCCAGCGATTCTTCAATACCCCGATCCGCCCTTCGGTGCTGGCCCGGCGCTTTTGCAATTGCCTGAAGTGTGGTTCCTCCATCCGTTTTTTCAACTGCTTCGGATCGCGTGGACAGAGCGCATCGTAGATGCCCTCCTGGGCTAACTGCCGGCGGGCCCGCTGGGAGGCGAATCCCCGGTCCGCGCACATGGCCGCTATGGGTTCGGCTAGGTTGAAGCGGTTCTGTCTTTGCAAACTCTCTTGCATTTGTTCATTTTCGCTTGGCGTCCGGCTGCCGTAGAGTTTCCAGTCCAGCAGGTATCCTTCAACGCTTTCACCCAAAAACAGGGTGTTGCCAAACTCAACCTCTTGGCCCGCTTTGCCGCGCACAATCACCTGCGCATCGGGTTCGTAAACACTCAAAACTTTCTCTGCGTTTTTCACCTGGCGGCCGCCAATGATTCGCTCGTGCGCTTGCTTGATGACCACCGGGATTAGCTCGCTCATGCGCTCCATCCGGGTAAGGATCTGTTGGACCTGTTTTTCGCTGTAATCGCTTTGCTCCCAGCAGGCTTGCAATAATTCCCGGTGACTGCGGGCATGCTCCCCGATCCGTTTGAGCAGCTTTTTCATCTGCCTCAAGATACCCTTGCGTTGCCGCGCGCTGTCCTTTCGCCGCCGGCTGTGGGTCATCTGTATGCACAGCCGATTCATCTGCCGAGCCAAGGGCTCCGGTTCGATCGGCATGCGATGGCGCAAACCGGCCTTCTCACGGATCAGCCGGATCGCTTTGAGCAGCGTGCCCGCTACATCCTTGAGCAGCACCCAGTCCGTCGGCCAATGAATGTTGACCTCCAAACAGGTGCCGTCGATCAGGCAAATGGTGGTGTCTATCGGCTTGTCCAATCCCACCACCTGCCGGGCCAGATCGGCATCGCCCACAACCTCAGTCAAGGTCCGGTGCAAGGCCCTCAACTGCTTTTCGCTGAAAAACTTCGAGGCCCGTTCCAGGGTGCTCTTGGAGATGCCCCTTATGCCGTCGATATGGCGGACACGACAAAAGTCAGCCAACAGATCGCTGCTGCCCAGAGCCCTCGACAAATGCCGAAACGAAATCCCACCGAGCAGATAACGCAGCGTTTCCATACGCAACGCCTTGAGGGCAAAATTAGCCCGCTTTTGCCGGGCCTTTACACTCATTGGCTGGCCTCTTTCCAAGGCCAGATCAACGCCCTGCGATTCCACCTCCGAATCGATCAGCAGCCGGTCGATACGCTCGATGGTGGCGCGAAAGTTATCGTAATCGAGG
Organism: Opitutales bacterium; assembly: GCA_965226205.1. Classification (GTDB taxonomy): domain Bacteria; phylum Verrucomicrobiota; class Verrucomicrobiia; order Opitutales; family UBA2987; genus JAJFLU01. The sequence goes on from CBDDCJ010000026.1 coordinate 37,622, forward strand.
CAACGGTCGACCACAGTTAAAGCTGGACGCAGGAGGCATTGGATGGCTATATTTTTCATAGAAAGGGCTATATTGATTTTCGCTAACGCAATTATAGAACCCTTTTTTAGCCGGATCGAGCAAAAAAATGCTCTTTCCGGCTATTTTTATAAACGTCATCCAGTTGACTACAAAATCTTTATATTTTTGGGATAGCCTCTAAGTATGCGGCTAAATGGTCCTGCTGGTGTTCCGACATTTCAGCAACCTCAGTTTTGACATCATCAAGTTTCATAGCTTAAACTTATCATTTTGGGAGGTGTGGCAAACCATGAGTGTATCGTCGGGTTGGACTAAAGGTTTTTAATAAACTCATCTGCGGATACTCCCGCCTGTTTGAGAATTCCATGAAGCGTTCCTGTCTTTAGTTCCCGGTGAAGGGGAACTACACACCCGGAGGCATCTCTTCGCATAATCACATGACTGCCACGTTGTCTGGTCTGCTCAAAACCCATTGACTGTAAAGCCTTGATACAAGCTATTCCAGAAATTCTGGGAAGCTGCCTAGGCATGTGCGACCTCAAAAGTGGTCATTAGCGTCTTGCCAACAATCTTGAGGGGGAACTCCTCCAGGTACAACTCTGTGGCTTCTCTTAAATTGGCCAGAGCTTCTTCAACAGTTTCACCTTGAGTAGTGGTTCCCGTCTCAGGATTCTGCGCCACATATCCTCCTTTAGGGTCCGGCATCAGCACTGCGCTCAATACAATCATGCCCCTAACTTTACTATTAGGCTAAAATGAGTCAATTTCATTTGTCGCATGCTGTTAGGGCATCCGAGATATATTCGAAGGGGCTGGCCGCAGCCAAGGTTCTATTGAGTCAAAGCTTTTTCAGCATCTTTCAGCCGTGGAAATTGCCGTAGAAGCTCCTTTACTTTCCCGCCCCTTGGGGTGATTATACCCGATGGTCAAATGAGGGTTTGCCGGATTTCCGGTTCGTGTATGGATGGATGGAAAAGCCACTTGAAAATAAACTCATCGTTCTGGGGGTGACAGGATCGATTGCCGCCTACAAAGCGGCGGACATTGCCAGCCAGTTGGTCAAGCTGGGTGCCGATGTGCATGCCGTCATGACCAAGGGAGCCACCCGGTTCCTGGCCCCGTTGACCTTGCAAACCCTCAGCCGAAATCCCGTCGGAGTCGATTTATGGGAGGAGGGCCAGGGCTGGCAGCCGGGGCATATCGAACTGGCGGACAAAGCGGACCTGCTCCTGGTGGCTCCGGCCACGGCCCATATAATCGCCTGTTTCTCGCATGGCCTGGCGCCCGATCTTCTCACTTCCATTTACCTGGCCACCAAGGCCCCGGTCATGATCGCACCGGCCATGAACGGTAAAATGCTCGACCACCCGGCCACCAGTCACAACCTGAAACTTTTAAGAGACCGCAACCACAACATCATTGAGTCCGACCAAGGCCTCCTGGCCTGCGGCTACGAGGGCAAGGGCAAACTCAGTAGTGTGGAAAAAATCATCGCCCCCATAATGGATCTTTTTCAATAGACCTCCCCGCCAGAATCTTGAACTCCGCACATTGGAATAAATCTCATCACAACCATGTTGGAAATTTCAACGCCAGGAGAGTCGGCCGCTGCGATCTCGAAGCGGAAAATTGAATTTGCCTTCTTGCCTTTGAAAAATTTGGGGCTAAGGATTATCTAAACCTACACGTTATGGATTCGGAACAGGAACACGGAGAAGAGCCGCTAAACGAGATTTTTCTGAAAGGCGAATTTCTTTCCCCGGGAGAAAAATTTGGCGATTTCCAGGTCATGAATTGCCTGAGCTTCGATCTGCTGGGCGGAGTTTACCGCATGCAGAACATCTTTCAATTCACGGAAGTGTGCATGACCGTCCTGCACTCGGAAATCAACCAGGCCCCTGGTTTTACCAGTCTCTTGGAACAGCAGTTGAAGAACCTCTGCACGCTCGAACACCCCAATATATTAAAAGTCACCGACGTCACCGAAATCAAAGATCGCTGCTGCTTGACGATGGAAGCGGTGGAGGGGGAAAATATTTGCGAATACCTGCAGAACTTCATCAAACAACAACAGCAAATATCGGGCGCTTCGGTCGGGGCCGAGCCTTCCCTTTTGCACGCTGTGGATGTCTTTCGCGATTTAGCATTTGGGCTCCCGGTGGCTCACGCAGTCAAAATCATCAAGCAGACAAGCGAGGCTTTTCAGGCCGCCCATGCGGCCGGAATATACCATAATGCCTTTAATCCCACCCACCTAATTCGAACCTCGACCGGAGAAATTAAAGTATCCGGGTTCGGGTTGTTCCAGTTGACCAATAAGGACCTGGTAGAAAAATTATCCTCCGCCGAGATCATTCCATTCAATATGGGGCTGCGCAAGGTTCGGATCAACACCGGGCCCTACCTCCCACCGGAATTATTAGCGGGTGGCGAAAGTGGCCGCATTAGCGATAACTACTCCCTGGGCTTAACCTCCTTTTACCTTCTCACGGGTCGCAAACCCGCGGGGCCGTCGGGCCAGGACAACCCGGCCTACAAACCGCCTACGCAGTATTCGGCCGCCATTCCTCACGGCTGGGACAGAGTGATCGCCCGGTGCATGGAAGCCGATCCAGCCGAACGCTACAAAGATGCAAAAGGTTTTTCCGCTGCCGTTGATCGATTGGGAAAAGATAAAATCAAGGCCGCGGACGACGGTGGCATCGCCCAAAGAATAGAGAAAATACCGATCTCCAAAGCGATCGCAAAGAAATTGGACCCGGAAAAGCTAAAATAGAGGCTGTCCCAAAAGGGTGATTTTTGCGAGGGGATTTTGAAGAGTGTTCATTTTAGTGGTGTTTTCTTTTGGGAGGGGGCGACTTTGCTCTTCAATGACGTTGGGATACTGGTTTTGGGGTCCGGTTGCCTGGTTTTCTTTGTATGGGCCGACAGTAGGCCTGTGAAAAAGTATTGTCCTTGCTTTTCCGCTCTTTATTTAGGCCGCCGCTTTGGTTTTTAGTTCATCTTGCTGGGCCAGCATCTTGGCCACTTTCCATAGATTGTGCGAGAGGACCGACCAGGCTACGCTGATCGAGCGGTTGGCAAAGCCTTTGCTGCGCAACCGCCCGGCCTGCCAGCGATTCTTCAATACCCCGATCCGCCCTTCGGTGCTGGCCCGGCGCTTTTGCAATTGTCTGAACTGTGATTCCTCCATTCGTTTTTTCAACTGCTTCGGATCGCGTGGACAGAGCGCATCGTAGATTCCCTCCTGGGCTAACTGCCGGCGGGCCCGCTGGGAGGCGAATCCCCGGTCCGCGCACATGGCCGCTATGGACTCTTCCACGGCAAAGCGGTTCTGTCTTTGCAAACTCTCTTGCATTTGTTCGTTTTCGCTTGGCGTCCGGCTGCCGTAGAGTTTCCAGTCTAGCAGGTATCCTTCGACGCTTTCTCCCAAAAACAGGGTGTTGCCGAACTCGACCTCTTGGCCCGCTTTGCCTCGCACAATCACCTGCGCATCGGGTTCGTAAACACTCAAAACTTTCTCCGTGTTTTTCACCTGGCGCCCGCCAATGATTCGCTCGTGCGCTTGCTTGGTGACCACCGGGATTAGCTCGCTCATACGCTCCATCCGGGCGAGGATTTGTTGGACCTGTTTTTTGCTATAATCGCTTTGCTCCCAGCAGGCTTGCAATAATTCCCGGTGCCTGCGGGCATGCTCCCCGATCCGTTTGAGGTGCTTTTTCATCTGCCTCAAGATATTCTTGCGCTGGCGCGCGCTGTCCTTTCGCCGCCGGCTGTGGGTCATCTGCATACACAACCGGTTCATCTGCCGAGCCAAGGGCTCCGGTTCGATCGGCATGCGATGGCGCAAACCGGCCTTCTCGCGGATCAGCCGGATCGCTTTAAGCAATGTGCCCGCTACATCCTTGAGCAGCACCCAGTCGGTCGGCCAATGAATGTTGAGCTCCAAACAAGTGCCGTCGATCAGGCAAATGGTGGTGTCTATCGGCTTGTCCAATCCCACCACCTGCCGGGCCAGAAGGGCATCGCCCACCACCTCAGTCAAGGTCCGGTGCAAAGCCCTCAACTGCTCTTCGCTGAAAAACTTCGAGGCCCGCTCCAGGGTGCTCTTGGAGATGCCCCTTATGCCGTCGATATGGCGGACACGACAAAAGTCGGCCAACAGATCGCTGCTGCCCAGAGCCCTCGACAAATGCCGAAACGAAATCCCACCGAGCAGATAACGCAGCGTTTCCATACGCAACGCCTTGAGGGCAAAACTGGCCCGCTTTTGCCGAGCCTTCAGACCCTTCGTCTGGCGCTCCTCCAAGGCCAACTCGATGGCCTGCGATTCCACCTCCGAATCGATCAGCAGCCGGTCGATACGCTCGATGGTGGCGCGAAAGTTTTCGTAATCGGCGCAACGCTCAACCACAGTTAAAGCTGGACGCAGGAGGTATTGGATGGCTATATTTTTCATAAAAGGAGATAGTTTTGTTATTGCTAACGCCACTATAGAACCCTTTTTTGGCCGGATCGAGCAAAAACTTGCTCTTTCCGGCTCTTTTTATCAACGTCATCCAGTTGACTATAAAATCTTTATATTTATGGGACAGCCTCTAAAATACCTGCGACTGGGCATCTTGGGGGTAATTGCGGCTCTTATTATCGGGATCAGCAATTTTTGTTTCAATATTCTATTCTCAGATGATGAAATAGCGGCAGGACCCGTCGTAAAGAGAGTGGCTGAAGGGCAAATCCCGCTTTATTCGATGACCATTACCCCGGCCAAAGCGAGGGTCATATTTTCACGCCAAGACAAAGGAGAATCCAGTTTCGTGGTGTCCGACGGTAATCTCCATGTTACCATGCCACGGGGAGAATACGATGTAAGGGCCACTTCCAAAGACTACCGCCCGAGAACCTACACCATCGATTTAAGCCGTCAGCCAATGGAAATTACCCTCGACCTGGAGCCATTCTGGAGCCTGTTGGAAGTAATAACCGATCCCGGCGCGCAAGTGGTCGCCATCCGGGAATCGGGAGAGCGCATCGATCTGGGAGAAATGCCCGCCAATGGTATCATCAGAGCGGAACGGACTCTCTACAAAGGCATATACTCCCTGGAGGTCTCACGGCCCAAATACAAAACCACTCTCTTGAAGGATATTGACTTGCCATTCAGTAAACTGATTACCCGGAAAGTGGTCTTGGATCCGGCCCCCGGCAAATTACTTGTCCTCACCCAACCCGAAGGCGCGGATGTGCTCCTCGACGGCACGAATATGGGAAAAACCCCATTAAATTTGGATGAACTCGATGTGGAGACGCCCCTGTCCCTGGAAATCGCTTTGGCAGACTACCAGCCAAAGAAACTTACCATGAACCTGCCGCCGGGTTTTGACGATTCGCTCGATTTGGGCCAATTGCAACGCAAAGCCGGTATCATTGATGTTCAGTTGTCACTTCTAGGCGGCGCCACGCCCGGAAAATTAGCCCAGGTGGAATACCGCGTGGCGGGCAAAACCTTTAAGGAACCCAGCGGACGTCTGCAGGAAGTTTACGAAGGCAACCAGAACCTGGAAATCGAACATCCCGATTATTATTTGTGGGACCAAAAAGTAAGAGTTGTCGATGGGCGCACGACTATCGTGAAAGCCGAATTGGCCCCTCGCCCCGCACGGCTCACCATACAACTCGATTCACAGCACCCCTTTTCCGTCGTCGCCGATGGCCAAACGGTACCCCACAGGGAAGATATTTTTGAAATCCCGGCAGAGCGGGAACTGGTTGTGGAAGTGCAAATTCGCGACCATCTCTCGGTCAGTCGAAAAATGAGATTCGCGGCCAACGAAGAGCAATCCTGGAAAGTGGAGGCAAAGCCCATACCCGGCCCGGATTTGACCCAGGAATGGACCATCCCCTATATTGGGACGATCATGGCCTGGATAAAACCAGGTGAATTTCGCCTCGGAAGTCCGGCTCAGGAACAGTCCCGCCTGCCCAATGAAGGTCCCGCCACAACGGTAAATTTTCCACACGGATTCTGGATGGCTAAATACGAAGTCACGCAAAGTGATTACCAGAGAATCATGGAAAAAAATCCGAGCGAATTTAAGGGCCTCAAACACCCCGTGGATCACGTCACCTGGCAGCAGGCGGCGGAGTATTGTCGAAAAATCAACCAAACTGAAAAAGAAGCCGGGCGGCTCCCCGATAACTATAACTACCGCCTGCCAACCGAGGCGGAGTGGGAGTACGCCTGCCGGGCGGGAACCAGTGCGCCCTATTCATTTGGCCGGCAGGCCGATCAAAAGCTCGGCAACTTCAAGGGCGGCTACCCCCGCGAATACGGTGAAACCCTGCATATCAGCGCTGACAAATACGGAACCGTACCGGTGGGTTCCTACGCGGCCAACCCCTGGGGCCTATATGATATGCACGGAAATACGGGCGAGTGGTGTTGGGACAATTTTAACTCCCGCTACCCAGGAGGAATGGTGGAAAACTGGTCCGGGCCGGCCGAAGGCGCCGATAAAGTTTACCGCGGAGGCGGCTTGGGCAGCTTCGCCCATCAATGCCGCAGCGCCGCCCGCCAGCGCCTCAGACCCAGCACCGCCAGCAACCTGGTCGGCTTCCGCCTCGTCCTGGCCCCCACGCTAACCCATCTTCGACAGTTCAAAAAGTTAAAGGGCTTATCTATGCGGATTCGGGATTAATTTTTGCCGTTAGTCTGCACTACATTTTGGATGATTTTGGGGCGGGTGGGCAGTTTTAGGCCCATTTTCTTGAGGAGGTCGGCACAGAGTTTTTCCGGTTTGCCTACCAGCCGTAAACGCGCTTCGCGTCCCCCTCGCAGCGGCGCCACCACGTCCATTGAGCGTAGATTTTCCAGTTCGTGCAACACTTGCCGCGCACAGGTACCGAGGCCTTTGGCCTGCAGCCAGCTTTCCAGGGCGCGCCACATCGCCAGAGCCAGAAAACAGATCAGAATGTGCGCTTGCACACGCTTTTCTTTGTGGTGATAGACCGGCCGCAGCCCCAAGTCGCTTTTGGCGCAACGAAAGGCTGCCTCGGCCTGTGTCAGTTGTATATACCACCGCCACAGCTTTTGTGGGTCTTCCTCCTGGCAGTTGGTTCGCAGCAGATAGGTCCCGTGGGCCAGTTGGGCCCAATCGGCTTTGCTCTCGTCTTCGGTGATTTGCAATGCGCAGGCCCGTCCGGCGGCGTCGATTTGCACTTCTACGGTGAATATTTTTTCGGCCATGGTGTGGCGGCCCAGCCAGCGGCCGATACGGCGTTCAACCGGATCGAGTTTCTGCCCTCGCCGACGCAAACTCAGGTCGATCTGGTCGAGCTTTTTGCTTGCTCAGCATGGCGGCTTCTTTTTGACCCCGTCCCTGGCTGCGGCAAAGCACATATTGCTCGATCTGGGGGCAGTCGGGATGTTTCACCAGTTTGACCTCCACCCCCGCCCGCACCTCGCAAAAATCGCCTTGCTCGAGCAGATCGAGGGCAAAGTTTTTAAGATGGCTCTTGGGCGTGCCCACGATGTAACGGGCCCCTTTGCCGCGCAGGTATTCGAGGTTGGCCTCGCTCACCATGCCGCGGTCCAGCACCCAGATGCGATCGGCCACCCCGTAATGCGATTCCATCAACTCGACCCTCTCCTGCACCGTGGTCACATCGGCGCGGTTGCCGTCGAAAACCTCATAGGCCAGGGGCAGCCCTTCGGGTGTCACCACCAGTCCAAGACATACCTGCTTGCAATCCGGCCGCTGGTCCCGGCTGTAGCCACGCTGGTCCTGGGCATTGCCCTCGCACTGGCCCTCAAAATAGGTGCTCGTTATGTCGTATAAAAGAAACTCGAAACGCGTCCCAAACCAGCTTTCATAGCGTCCTTTAAGATGACTGAACAGTTCCCGGCGCAAGGGCAAGACACGATCCAGTCCGCGATACAAACGGTTGTCATAGACCTCATCCACATCCACCGCCATCAAATCCTCCAGCGCCGTCGAGCCATACCAGCGCTCGGCCAGAGCCAGCTCCGAGGCCTGTTCGCAAAAACGCCCCACCGCCAGAATCGAGGCCACCTGGGCCCAGCCCACCGACTCCCGGCCCGGCGGCAAATGCTCCTCGAAGAAACGATGCAGCCCCAGCCGCCGCCACAGCGCCAGAGCCACATACACTTTGCCAAATTGACGCACCCGCTCCACCCGTATCCGACCCAGATTCACCTGCGCCCACAACGGAGCCTCCGGTTTATCCTCGGCAAATAAATCCAACTGCTCGGCCCCCGCAGCCTCATCATCGCCATCGAGGAGCCGACCGATCTGCTCCCAACCCAACCGCTCATCCTCATCGAGCCCCGGCTCCTTGCCAATGTGGGCCACGATGCGCTGGCGCGGCCCCTTGGCTGTGCGCACCGACTCCACCAGCGTCCAGTAATCATAATCCTGGCCCTTCTTACGACGACGGTTGCGACGCAAATACATCAACACCGACCCTGCACTACTTCTCCGAAAAGGCAATAGAGTGGTCTGCACTACACGGCATATTCACACCCCAATCCTGACAACCATGCGCCCTACAGCACGAAAAACCCTAAAAATAATCGATTTACCCCCCCTAACTGTCGAACTCAGGCTAAAACCCTGAGCAGGCGTCAAACCCGGCCCTTCCAAGCTGGTGTCCTCGATTCGCGGCCCAACCGGCAAATTTTATTTGCCAATTCCACCTTTATGGGCATGTTTGCAGCAAAAGGCCGGGTCCTATGCAACGACAGACCGGTAAACTCCGCCAGGCCCGGAAGGGAGCAACGGTAGCCAGGATTTGCGTGTGCCGTAGGGTGCCTGGCCTTTTTTCTGTACGCTCCCCGCCCCATCAACACAAGAGGGATAAAATCGAGCAGGGTCTAAATAAATTTTGCAATCTTCCATCTCACCGATTTAACTAAATGTTTTTCTAAACATGAAGGCCGGATACCAGGTAATTGCGCGCCGCTGGCGCCCTCAGCAGTTCGACCAACTGGTCGGGCAGGACTTTATCGTGCGCACGCTGAAAAATGCCATCAGCGGGCAGCGCATTGCCCACGCTTACATGCTGGTGGGGCCCAGAGGCACGGGCAAAACCAGTATGGCCCGGCTCTTTTCCAAGGCTCTCAACTGCGAGCAAGGGCCCACCGTCACCCCCTGCAATGATTGCCCCGCCTGCCAGGAAATTACGGCCGGAAATTCCCTTGATGTGATCGAGATCGACGGCGCATCCAACAACTCCGTGGACCAGGTGCGCGAGCTGCGGCAGGACTGCCAGTACGCCCCCACCCGCGGACGCTACAAAATTTACATCATCGACGAGGTGCACATGCTCTCCAATCAGGCCTTCAACGCTCTTCTAAAAACCCTTGAGGAGCCGCCCCCGCACGTCATTTTTATTTTTGCCACCACCGAAGCGCAAAAAGTCCTGCCCACCATCGTCTCCCGCTGCCAGCGATTCGCATTTCGACCCATTTCAGATGCCGTCATTGCGGCAAAACTCTCCAGCATTGCCAAAACGGAGAAAATTTCAGTGGCCGACGAAGCATTGCAAACCATTGCCCGCCTGGCCAACGGCGGCATGCGCGACGCCCAATCCATCCTCGACCAAATGATCTCCTTCTGCGGCCAGACGATCGAAGAACAGGACATTCTCGACGTTTATGGCCTGGCCCCTCCGCAAACGGTGGAATCCTTGGCCCAAGCGGTGGCGGCAGCGGATTACAAACGCATCATGAAACTGGTCGAGGAACTCGACCGGGAAGGCCGCGACCTCTACCGGACCCTCCTCGACCTGCAAGCCCTGACCCGCAAAGCATTGCTCGAAGCGGTCCACCAAAATGGCTCCACCGAGAGCCTCGGCCGGGCATTGACCACCGAAGAGCTGATGCGCATGCTGGAAGCCCTCCGCGAAGGCGAGCCATCGGTAAAAATGGGCCTCAGCGAAAAAGTCAACTTCGAGGTCACCCTGCTCAGCGCCGTCGAGGCCACCCGAGCCCGGGCAATCGACACGCTCATCCGTCAAATTACCGGTCTGGCCCAGGAATTGCCCGAAGGTGAAACACCGCCAAAAAAAAAAGTAACTGAAGCAAAAAAAACGCCACCCACCACCGCCCCTCCTGAATCTTCTTCCAACCAACCTCCGCCGGAAGAGGAAAATAAAACCCCGCCAGAGCAGGAATACGAACCAACTACGGAAGAATTAACAGTCGAGGAATCGCCCGAAGAAACCACCGCGAAAGAGGAATTGGTTTTGCCCGAAACCCCACCCGAACTGGAAGACCTCGTGGCCGAAATACCAAAATCGACAAAAAAAATCATCACAGAGCAATTAAAAGGACACTTCCGCGAAGTCCAAAAAATCGACCCCAAAAAGCTGATTTAGCAAAATCAGCCATCAGGATTTAATACACTCTTGTCTCCTTTTAAATTACACATCAACCGGCACCTTTCGAGCCAACAGTTTCGCTTTTTTGGAGGCATGAAACAGGTCATAATTCCGTTGCAGATTCATCCAGAATACCGGTTCCGTATTGGGAAAAGCTATAGACAGGCACACAGCCATTTCCGGACTTACACTTATGTGCCCATTGCACAAGCGCGAGATGGTGGAGCGGGAAACATCCAGCTTCATGGCCGTCTCACTGACGGAGATATTCAGGGGCTTTAGATAACCTTCTGAAAGTATTTCGCCCGGGTGGGCAGGATTATGCATAATCATTATATTGTCCTCCTAGTGATAATCGAGATAATCAATGTCAAACGCCTCACCATTCTCAAACCGGAATATTATCCTCCAGTTGCCGTTTACCCAAACCGTCCAGAAACCTTTTAATTTCCCGCTCAGTTTGTGCAGTCGAAAAGCGGGAATCTCATGTGATTTACTTCTTCGGCAGCCTCCAGCGCAGTCAAGATAAGTCGTAGTTTTGCTCCGTGCCGAGGCTGCATCCTTGTTGTCGCTCCCGTCTCGTAATACCTTTGCAATCCCTTATGGGCAAATCCTGTGATCATGGAATCAAGCGATACTCGTTGATGTATTCAAAAATGTAGCATGTTGCGCAATAGGCGTCAAATTTAAAATTCCGATGGCTGCTCCTTACCCAAAATTTGCAGAAAAATGCGCGATACAGGAGGGGAATTGCAAGTGTCAGGACTCGACACTTCTGAATTCTATATTCTGGATTCAGCGATCTCAATCGACCGGCAGATCGGGCGGAACGCTAAAAAGGCTCCCACCGTCGAGCCTTTGGAAAAATCTGCGGGTGGGTGTATTGTCCCCAAAAGTCCAAATCCATCCAGGGGTGTCGTTGAAAAGGAATTGCCAGCGATAGGTATTCGCATTAAGAAATATCAATTCCTGCAAACCAAGGTCGAATAGGAAAATAACCTCCTCCGAACTGCCGTCGAAAACGAATTGCCAGCCGTGTTCGTCGTGGAAAATCCAGGGCCACAGGGAGGTGTTGTAATTGGCATACCAGGGCGACGATTTCCAGCCGGGGAACCCGGGTATGTCCGTCCCGCCAAAGACATCGCTTTGACCGGAATCGCTAACAGTCACCAGAAAGGAAGTTTCCGCGGAGAGATTGTGCGTATCGAATGCGGCAACCGAGATTTCAGCTTCACCCGTTTGGCCGGAACTGAAGTCGAGGCGCAGTTCGCTGCCGGCAATTGTAGCAGTCAGAAGGCTTTCATTGGAGTTGGATAATAATTGAAAGGAAAGAACCGCAGTCGAAATATCCTCCGTCGGATAAATGTCTATGGTCGAAATGGTGCTAAAGGTCGCGAAATGCTCCGCGTTTAAATTATCCCCAGAATTGAAATTAACCAGAGGAACCGTGTTTAAAGCGCCGCCGCCATCCAGATTCCATATATCGAGGTTCGCTATAGCGAATACATTCGAAATGCTATTCCCGATTACACGGCCAAAGACTGTAAAACCACTGTTCTGGCTATCCAGATTTTCGCTATTGTCAGCCAAATTGAAAAACCACTGATTGGTGGCGCTGTCGGGGTCGTTCGCCAGTTTGGCCATAGCGATGGTGCCCACAGTATTCGAGATGCCGGGTTCGTTAATGATTGGGTCAACCTCTCTGACAGAACTTAGAAGAAAATCCCCAGCGCCCTGAGTATTGATATTTCGGCCGCCCTGGATGATGAAACTGCTTGCTGATCGATGAATGATGGAATTGTCGTAATCGTTATTAGTTACCAAATCCAAAAAATTGGCGACCGTAACCGGCTTGTTATAGGGCGTGTTGGCATCGAACAACTCCAGATTGATGATGCCTAAATTGGAGTTGAACTGAACCACTTGCCCTTTGACATTTGATAACTCGAAGTGCTCACGTAGGTCGATTACCACGGTCGCGGAGGTGGCGGGGTCAATCAGATCCTCAATGTCAATGATAACGGCCGGGCCGGTAAATTCATCGGGCAATGTAACGACTTGCGAGAGGGAATTCGACAATGGAAAGACTATCGTTAGAAACAGAATAGTGAGGATTAGCTTCATTCTGGTCTTCAGAAAGTATTTATGTTAAGTATAGAGCGGCAGATAACGTTCCTTGAGGTACCGGATGAGCCCTTGGGGAGAGAGTTCCTGACCGGTAACCCTGCGGGTGAGTTCCAGGGTGTTGTATTGCCGGCCCTTATGGTGGACGTTTTCCCGCAGCCAGTTCAAAAGCCGACCGAACTCGCCCCTGGCAAAATCTTCCTCCATATCAGGATAATCTTCCTTTATTCGATACCATATCTGGGCCGCGATCATATTGCCGAGACAGTAACTGGGAAAATACCCGAAAGCCCCGCCCGACCAATGCACATCCTGCAGGCAGCCCTCGGACACATTTTGGGGCCTTATGCCAATAATTTCTTCCGATGCGTTGTTCCAGACCTCAGGCAGTTCTGCCACCGCCAATTCTCCGGAAAAAAGTTTTTTCTCCAGCTCGAAACGCAGGATAATGTGCAAATTATAGGTGACTTCATCGGAATCGACCCGGATCGGGATGAGGCTCACGGCGTTGATGGCCATGAACAGCTCCCGGCTGGAGACATCGGCCAATTGGGCGGGAAATGTTTCCCTCAAAACCGGTTCCCAATATTGCCAGAAAGCCCGGCTGCGGCCCACCTGGTTTTCTCACATCCGGCTCTGGGATTCATGCAGGGCCATGCCCACCGCCTCGCTCAAGCCCGTCCCCAAATGCTCCAGCGGCAAACCCTGCTCATAAAGCCCGTGGCCCGTCTCGTGAATGGCGCTGAAAATGGAATTGAGGGGGTTGTCGATTTCGTAACGGGTCGTCATGCGGGTGTCCGCCCCGTTGCCACAGCAAAAGGGGTGCAAGGAGGTGTCGATGCGCCCGCGGCTGAAATCAAAACCGAGTTTGCCCGATATTTGGTTTAACAATTTTTCCTGACCCTCCCTTGGGAATCCTTTAAAAATAGATGTGTCCGGCTTCACCGGGGAATCGACAATCCGTTTCACCAAAGGCAATAGTTCGACTTTCAGGGCGCTGAAGATTTTTTCCACAAAATCGGCCGTGAACCCCGGATCGTGTTTGTCTATATGGTAATCGTAAGCCGTTTCCTCTTGGTAGCCGACCCGTTCCGCTTCCTCTTTGGCCATTTCCACCTGTTTTTGCAAAAAGGGTGCGAATAGCTCAAAATCGCCCTTTTGCCGGGCCTCGGCCCAAGCATGGAACGCCCGGCTGTTGAGAGCGGATTTTCGGGCCACGAAGGCCGGAGAAAGCTTTACCGCCCGGTCGTAATTGCGGCGGGCTTCCCGCATAACGGTCAATTTTTCAATGCCAACATCATCGCTATCGATCCCCGCATCTCCGTTCAGACCCGCTTCCAATTCATCCAGCCAACGGCCCAATCGCTCATGGGTGCATTCGCGGTGGATAATTTCCGACAAGGCGGCCATCTCCTGGGCCCGGCGCTCGCTGCTGCCCGGCGGCAAGTTGACCTGTTCATCCCATTCCAGCAATTCAAAGGCCGTCTTGAGCCGATTTACACGCTGCAAGTCGGAGACCAAATCATCATAAGCAGTAGTAGGTATCATGCCAGCAGTATTTTACGCCCTTATGATAGGGCAAACCCTAAAATGACCGGAAAGTTTCCGCAAATCTACCCGGTGCAATTCCCTTTGACTTGGCTGACGGTGTGGGCAGCATAGATCCGTTGATGATTAAACTTGATTGGATATGAGCACCGATACGCCAGCATATTTGCCGGGAGAGGCCGCGGGGTTGAAATACGCGGTTGTGGCCGCGCGCTTCAATGGGAAATTTGCCGATTCCCTGCTCAAAAACGTGGTCGAAAACCTGGAGGCGGCAGGCGTTTCCCCGGATGATATCGAATGCGTTCGGGTCCCCGGTTCGCACGAGATTCCCTTTGCCATTTCCATACTGGCGGAAATCGATGAGCACGATTGCCTCATCGCTCTGGGCGTCCTCATAGGTGGAGACACCCAGCACCATGTCATCGTGGGGTCCAATACCAGCATGGAGTTGCAGCGCATCTCCACCGATTGCCAGATGCCGGTCATCAACGGCATCATTGTGGCGGAAAACAGGCAACAGGCGGCCGCCCGCACCAGCGGCTCGATCAACCGGGGAAAGAAGTTTGCCCTGGCGGCGGTTGCCATGGCCTCGCTGCGGAAAAAGCTGGTCGAGCGTTTAAATAATGTTGACCCGATTGCAAATGATTTTCCGGAGGCATGGGAAGAGGGCTCCGATATCTGGAAATCCTGACCGGGTAAATTTATCGTGAGCACCCGACGGGACAACCGGATTGCCGCAATGCAATTCCTTTATATGTGGGATATCAACCCCTCGGACAGCATTGAGGCGGTTATGGCGCAATTTTTTAGCGGCCAGGATAAGCCCAGAGATTATTATGATTTTGCCGAGGAACTCGTATTGGGAGTTCAAAAGCATAAAGAAGAAATTGACGAGATTATACGGGAATATACCCAAAACTGGGACTTTAAACGCATTGCCAAAATCGATCTGGCCATCCTCCGCCTGGCGATTTTTGAAATGCTCCACCGCCACGACGTGCCGCCCATCGTATCCATCAACGAAGCCATCGATTTGAGCAAAATGTTCTCCATCGAGGACGCCAAACGCTTCATCAACGGCATTCTCGACGAGTTTAAACTGAAACTGCATCGCCCCTTGCGAGAAGCCTCAACAGAGGAATAACCGCCATAGCGCAGGTTATATTTTTATTAATTTTTTCAAGTGGTATTTATGCGCTCCGTATTTTCCAAATTCAAGGACGGCCTCAAACGGACGACTCCCACTTTTTATCGGGTTTTCGGTCAAAGCGGAGGGATTTTTGGCGGCAAGACCCTCGACGCCGATTCCCTGGACGAACTCGAAGAGGCACTCTACGGTGCGGATTTCGGCGTGGAAACGACGGCGGAAATTATGGACGAAATTGGGGCCGCCCTGAAAAAAGAGAAGCAACTGCGCGGTCTTGAGGCGGCTCGAATGGGGGCAACCGTTCTCAAACGAAGAATGGAGGGGGCCGAAGGGCGCCTGCCATCTGCGGAACATCATCCAGATGTGATTTGCCTGGTGGGAGTCAACGGGTCGGGCAAAACCACCACGGCGGCAAAACTAGCCCATTTTTTTGCAAAGGAAGGGCGCACAACCCTTTTTGGCGCTTGCGATACCTTTCGGGCCGCCGCCAATGAACAGATAAAAATCTGGGCCCAGCGTCTGCAGATCGACCTCGTGGCCAGCCATCACGGCGCCGATGCCGGGGCGGTCGCTTTCGACGCCTATCAGGCCGCCGCCAGCCGCGGGCGGCAAATCCTCATCCTCGACACCGCGGGCCGTCTGCACACCAAAAGCAACCTGATGGAGGAATTGAAAAAAATTCGCCGCGTCCTCCAAAAATTGGACGAAACGGCTCCGCACCACAGCTGGCTGGTGGTGGACGGCAGCCTGGGGACCAACTCGATCGAACAGGCGCGTGTCTTCCACCGGGATTTTGGCCTCAGCGGGCTTATCGTTACCAAGCTCGACGGCACCAGCCGGGGCGGCGCCCTGGCCGGAATTTATGGCGAACTCAAATTGCCCATCTACTTTGTCGGCCTGGGTGAACAGCCGGAGGACCTGGAACCCTTTTCGGTGGACACCTACGCCAAGGCCATTTTTGGTTTGGAGGAAGAATGAGCGCAAACCTGCAAGTTGAACTGGGCGCAAGAAGCTACCCCATCCATTTCGGCAGCCAAGTGGCCGAAACGCTGCGCCGGGATATCGCATCCCTCAAAGCGGAAGGCCGGCCCATTGCCATCATCACGGATGAGAACATAAAAAGATGCCAGGGCGCCTATATTGCGGCTCTCGGGCCGGATTTGCCCATAATGGCATTACCCCCGGGTGAGAAAACCAAGTCCTTCGCCCATTTGGAGGAAATTTGCGAATTCCTGGCCCATAAAAATATCGACCGCAACAGTTGCCTTTTGGCCATCGGCGGAGGCGTGGTGGGAGACCTGACCGGTTTCGCGGCGGCCAGTTTTTTGCGAGGCATCGATTATCGCCAGGCGCCCACCACTCTATTGGCCATGGTGGACAGTTCGGTGGGGGGAAAGACCGGAATCAACCTGGCGGCGGGGAAAAACCTGGCCGGGGCCTTTCATCAGCCAAAAGCGGTTTACATCGATACGTCCCTTCTGGAAACTCTACCCCCGAGAGAGTTTGCCGCCGGAATGGCCGAAGTCATCAAAACCGCTCTGCTGGCGGACCATTCGATGTTCGACCAACTCCAATCCTTGGGCAAACTGGATCCCGCAAGCCCGCAACTGCCCGGAATCATTCGCCGCTGCTGCGAAATCAAGGCCGGCATTGTGGCCGAAGACGAGGAGGAAAGAGCCGCCCAAGGCGGTCGCGCCCTCCTCAATTTGGGGCATACCTTCGCCCACGCCATCGAGGCGGTGACCGCCTACGGCAGTTACCTCCACGGGGAAGCGGTCGGGCTGGGCCTGGTTCTGGCGGCCCGCCTTTCGCAAAAACTGGGGCGCTTGAGTGAAAATGATGTCACCCATGTCAGGAATGCCGTGGCCGTCTACGGACTACCCGTCCAATTAACCGAACCTCTGCCAGCATCGGCGCTCTGCGAGGCGATGAAACGGGACAAAAAAGTCCGTGGGGGCGAAGTGCGCTTCGTCACCCTGTCGAGCCTCGGAAAAGCGGAAACCACCGAGAGCATCCCGGAAAAATTATGGCAAAAATTGTGGATTGAAGCCGGAGCCCATAACCACTAAATTAAGCGCAATAAAATAAATTGGGCGCTGGAAAAGGGTTTATTTTTTCCGCTCCCCGGTAGATATCCATTCCATGGCCGGATTTGACGAAAATATTGTTCGCGAATACTTCGAATTGCACGGATTCCTTGTGCGGCAGTTACGCAAGTACCAAGTGCAGTCGCGCAAAAAACTGGCCGAGGAAGAGATCGATCTGCTGGTTTACAACCCGGCTTTTGTAAAAGGCGAGCGCCCCCCCGATTTTCTCCTTTTCTCGACCGAATTGCCCTACATTCACCGGGCGGTTGTGGTGGTAAAAGGCTGGCACTCGACCCTGCGTTTCAATCCTTCGACCCTCAAAAGCAGTTCCGAGATTTTCCGCTTCCTCGAGCGAACGGTGTTGAAGCAGGCCGAAAAGCTCTTTCAGGTAAATCCCGAGGAAATGGAAAATATGGCGGAAATGCTCAAGGTCCTCGTTTTACCGGGCTTGCCCACGGTGGAACCCCATCGCTCCGAAAGCATTCGATTGCTCAAGGAACACGGGGTGGACGGGATCATCTCATTTCGCTCCATGCTGCAGGACATTCTCAAAAAAGTGGAAACCAATTTGAACTATTCAAAATCCGACACTTTGCAAATCCTGCGCATTTTAAAAAACTACGATTTGGTCAAAGACCCTCAATTGGAGCTGTTCGACCGGGAACATTAGGCCCGCTTCCATGAAAAAAATCGCCATCACCTGCGGGGACCCTGCTGGCATCGGCCCGGAAGTGATCGCCTCGTGGCTGGCTTTAAACAAGGGCGATACACCGGAAATGGTCCTGCTGGGGCCCTCCAGATGGTTGCAAAATTTGGCCCCTTCACCCGCTCTGCAAAAAGCGCCGGTGGGTCCGCCCGATTACGAGGCCACTCCGGGCCAGCCGGATGTGGATGGAGCCCGGGTGACTATGGAGGCATTGGAGAAAGCGGCCCAAGGCTGCCAGGATGGGCGATTCGAGGCGGTGGTGACCGCCCCCATGAACAAGGAATGGATGAAAAAAGCGGGATTCCCATTCCCCGGACATACGGAATTTTTCGCCGATCGTTGGGGAGGAAATGCGGTCATGGCATTTGCGGGAGGTAGAATGAAGGTGGTCCTGGCCACCAGGCATATTCCTCTAAAGGAAGTGGTCTCCCATTTAACCCAAGACATTCTGGAAAAAACCATCCTGCAAGCGGAGCGGCTGGCCCGTTCCCTGGGTTCGAAACTGCCCAGGATTGGTGTTTGCGGGCTCAATCCCCACGCTGGCGAAAACGCCATGCTCGGAAACGAGGAACGGGATTTAATCGATCCGGTATTGGACCATTTGCGCTCATATATTCCCGGACTTTCGGCCTGCCAACCTGCCGACACCTTGTTTTGGAGGCACCTCGAAGGCGAATTCGATGTCGTCGTCGTCCTTTATCACGACCAAGGATTGGGGCCGCTCAAAGTCATTGATTTTCGTGACACCGTAAACATAACCCTGGGCCTTCCGTGGATCCGCGCGAGCACCTCGCACGGAACCGCTTTCCCCATCGCGGGCCGTGGGGTGGCAGACCCCACGAGCATGGGAAATGCCATCGAAATGGCGCTCAAACTATCCGGGAGCGGGCATTCCCCCCGTAATATGAGTCGCAAAATTATTGCCAAAAGCTAAATAACTGATATATTTATGGCTAATTAAAAAAAATTATGGTTGAAATGATTTTAAACGACCTTCCCGAAGGCGTCCGCAAAGGTAATGAGAACCTGATCCTGGTCACGGATCTGGCGGGGAAAAAATTGCTCGATCTGGCTGATCGGGAAAACCAGGGCAACCTCTTGCGGGTAGCCATCACGGGGGGCGGCTGCAATGGTTTGTCCTACCGTTTAAAATTTGTCGAATCGCCCAAACGGGGAGACATATTGGTGCATTCGAGCGGGGTGCGCATCCTGGTCGATAGCAAAAGCGCCCTCTACCTGAAAGGCACGGAACTCGACTACTCCACGCGCCTCATTGCCGGCGGATTTAAATTTTCCAATCCGAATGCGACAAGTAGCTGTTCCTGCGGGGAAAGCTTCAGTATTTAACGATTCCACTCCCGCCCCAGTAAGGAAGGCATCCCTTCCGTCTGGCTCATAACGGAAAAATCTCATGCTCGGACGTAAAAAGAAATATTTGGAAAACCTCAGCTTCGGCATCGATATTTTTGCCGGGACAGTCCTTTTAGGGGTAGTCTATCTGTTTCTGCTTCATTTTGGAGATGCCTGGGAAACATTTTTGTTCACCATAACCGGGTATCCGTTTTACATCCAGAGCGTTTCCCACCTGGCCGGCGAGAAATGGATTTTTCTGGTCATCCTTTTCAATATATTCGCCTCGCTTCGCCTCAACCGGTATTATCAAGTCAACCTCTTTGCGGACTGGCTGGAAGTGCTCTTTCAGTCCTTTAAAAGCATAGCCATGGGGGTGGGCATGATAACGATTTTCTTTTATTTTTTCTCCTACCAAAGCGTCAACCGTTCCCTCCTGTTCGGATTTGCCGGCGTTTTTTATGCTTACCATATAATCAAGGAACTGGGGCTGCGCCATTATCTAATCGGTTATTATGAGCGCAAACCCCTCGAGGCTTTACTGGTCTGCCCCTCCGGCGAGTTAACCTGAGTTCGACAGTTGGGGGGGGGTAAATCGATTATTTTTAGGGTTTTTCGTGCTGTAGGGCGCATGGTTGTCAGGGTTGGGGTGTGAATATGCCGTGTAGTGCAGACCACTCTATTGCCTTTTCGGAGAAGTAGTGCAGGGTCGGTGTTGATGTATTTGCGTCGCCATCGTCGTCGTAAGAAGGGCCAGGATTATGATTACTGGACGCTGGTGGAGTCGGTGCGCACAGCCAAGGGGCCGCGCCAGCGCATCGTGACCCACATTGGCAAGGAGCCGGGGCTCGATGAGGATGAGCGGTTGGGTTGGGAGCAGATCGGTCGGCTCCTCGATGGCGATGATGAGGCTGCGGGGGCCGAGCAGTTGGATTTATTTGCCGAGGATAAACCGGAGGCTCCGTTGTGGGCGCAGGTGAATCTGGGTCGGATACGGGTGGAGCGGGTGCGTCAATTTGGCAAAGTGTATGTGGCTCTGGCGCTGTGGCGGCGGCTGGGGCTGCATCGTTTCTTCGAGGAGCATTTGCCGCCGGGCCGGGAGTCGGTGGGCTGGGCCCAGGTGGCCTCGATTCTGGCGCTGGGGCGTTTTTGCGAACAGGCCTCGGAGCTGGCTCTGGCCGAGCGCTGGTATGGCTCGACGGCGCTGGAGGATTTGATGGCGGTGGATGTGGATGAGGTCTATGACAACCGTTTGTATCGCGGACTGGATCGTGTCTTGCCCTTGCGCCGGGAACTGTTCAGTCATCTTAAAGGACGCTATGAAAGCTGGTTTGGGACGCGTTTCGAGTTTCTTTTATACGACATAACGAGCACCTATTTTGAGGGCCGGTGCGAGGGCAATGCCCAGGCCCAGCGCGGCTACAGCCGGGACCAGCGGCCGGATTGCAAGCAGGTATGTCTTGGACTGGTGGTGACACCCGAAGGGCTGCCCCTGGCCTATGAGGTTTTCGACGGCAACCGCGCCGATGTGACCACGGTGCAGGAGAGGGTCGAATTGATGGAATCGCATTACGGGGTGGCCGATCGCATCTGGGTGCTGGACCGCGGCATGGTGAGCGAGGCCAACCTCGAATACCTGCGCGGCAAAGGGGCCCGTTACATCGTGGGCACGCCCAAGAGCCATCTTAAAAACTTTGCCCTCGATCTGCTCGAGCAAGGCGATTTTTGCGAGGTGCGGGCGGGGGTGGAGGTCAAACTGGTGAAACATCCCGACTGCCCCCAGATCGAGCAATATGTGCTTTGCCGCAGCCAGGGACGGGGTCAAAAAGAAGCCGCCATGCTGAGCAAGCAAAAGGAGCGTTTGCGCAAAAAGCTCGACCAGATCGACCTGAGTTTGCGTCGGCGAGGGCAGAAACTCGATCCGGTTGAACGCCGCATCGGCCGCTGGCTGGGCCGCCACACCCTGGCCGAAAAAATATTCACCGTAGAAGTGCAAATCGACGCCGCCGGACGGGCCTGCGCATTGCAAATCACCGAAGACGAGAGCAAAGCCGATTGGGCCCAACTGGCCCACGGGACCTATCTGCTGCGAACCAACTGCCAGGAGGAAGACCCACAAAAGCTGTGGCGGTGGTATATACAACTGACACAGGCCGAGGCAGCCTTTCGTTGCGCCAAAAGCGACTTGGGGCTGCGGCCGGTCTATCACCACAAAGAAGAGCGTGTGCAAGCGCACATTCTGATCTGTTTTCTGGCTCTGGCGATGTGGCGCGCCCTGGAAAGTTGGCTGCAGGCCAAAGGCCTCGGCACCTGTGCGCGGCAAGTGTTGCACGAACTGGAAAATCTACGCTCAATGGACGTGGTGGCGCCGCTGCGAGGGGGACGCGAAGCGCGTTTACGGCTGGTAGGCAAACCGGAAAAACTCTGTGCCGACCTCCTCAAGAAAATGGGCCTAAAATTGCCCACCCGCCCCAAAATCATCCAAAATGTAGTGCAGACTAACGGCAAAAATTAATCCCGAATCCGCATAGATAAGCCCTTTAACTTTTTGAACTGTCGAAGATGGGTTAAGCGGTAAACTGATGGAATTCGAGCAGCGCCGGCAATCGAGTGTGCACATAAAAGGGGCCATCCTGATCGGAGAGAAAGAAGAGGGAAGCGAGGCCGGGACCGATGTCCCGGTGCCCATTCTCGGTGAAATAGCCGATATAGCCGCCATCCTCTCCCAAGGTCGTTTTGATTTGGTTTTTCTGGGCGCATCCGACCCGCAATCGGAAAGGAGCATTCTCAGAATGGCGGAAGAGCAAGGGATAGAGGTCTGGTATTTTACGGATTTCATATCGCCTCTGTTGGCCAGGCCGGAAGTGGATGAATTTGGGGGAAAACCGGTTATCGTTTACCGCACGACCTCCCATTACGAAGGAAAATTGTTGGTCAAAAGGGCTATAGATATTTTTCTTTCCTCCTTTCTACTCATCATTGCCAGTCCGATTTTTCTGATCATTTCCCTGATCATAAAGATTAAAACCCACGGCCCGGTTTATTATGTGCAGGAACGAACGGGGCTGCGCGGCAAGATTTTCAGGATGTTTAAATTCCGCACCATGCTTCCCGGAGCGGAAGAGCAGTTGGAGAAGTTGAAGGGGCAAAATGAGGTGATAGGCCCGGTTTTTAAATCCGCGGAGGACCCGCGGATCACTCCGGTCGGAAAATTCCTGCGGCGCTACAGCCTGGATGAGCTGCCCCAGCTCTGCAATGTGCTTAAAGGACAAATGAGCCTGGTCGGGCCCCGCTCTCTGCCCGTTTACGAAACGAAAAATTTCGAAGCCTTTAAAGACCACCGCCGTTACAGTGTCTTGCCCGGGCTGACCGGCCTGTGGCAGGTTTCCGGCCGCAGCCAAATAGAGGATTTTTCCCAATGGGTGCGACTGGATCTGGAGTACATCGATTCGTGGAGCCTGTGGCTGGATTTTGTCATCCTCCTGCGCACCATTCCGGTAGTATTGCGGGGAGAAGGGGCAACATAGCATTCATCGCGGATAACGGCGGCCATTTTCTTGAGAAAAAGGTTGTAATGAAGCGCGATTAAGGCATTAATGACCGCCTATACGGAATAGTATCGAATGGAAATTTTTGCGCCTGACCCACAATGTTACTGATGAAATTCAAGGGAATTCGCTTGTTCGGAGCGATTATTTGAATTGAACCGCCGATAATTCCTGGATGGCAAAATTTCCTAGATCGGGCGGCCGGTATAAAGGCAGACGCCCCTTCAAACAAAGGCTGTGCAAGAACGAACGCATCCGCGTACGGGAAGTCAGGCTGATCGGCCCCGATTCCAGGCAAATCGGCATCGTTCCCACGGCGGACGCCCTCCGGCTGGCCAAGCAGCACGGCCTCGATCTGGTGGAAATTTCCCCCACCGCCAGGCCCCCCGTTTGCCGTATTCTCGATTTCGGAAAATACAAATACGAGCAGTCCAAAAAAGGAAAAGACAATAAACCGACAGGCTCTAAAATCAAAGAGGTCAAGCTCAGGGTGCGCATTGAGCAACACGATTATAGGGTCAAGCTGCGCCGGGCGGAGCAATTTTTGGACAAGGGCTTCAAGGTCAAGCTCACCCTCTCCTTTCGGGGCCGGGAAAATGAGCACAAGGACCTCGGTTTCGTTGTTATCAACCGCACCGTTGAAGACCTCAAGCACATAGGGACTTCCGACAACGAACCCAGGCTGGCCGGGCGCAGCGTAATCCTGATTGTCAGTCCTCTTCCTGAAAACAAGCGCAAACTAATATACAACGAACCCCACGAAAAGGCCGAGTAGGGTGTTCCCTTTGCGCAGAATATTGGGCCGCATCGGGCGGCCTGATTCGTTTGCCCGCCGCCCGTCTTCCTCTATTCCCACCGCATTCGTTTTAACTATCCTGGCCGGGTTGGCTACCCCGCTGGAACAAGTCCGGGCCGATCTAAAAATGGGCGGCGTGGACTACCTCAGCCTCAAGTCCACGGCAGCTTATTTCGGGATGAAACGCATCTGGGCCGTTCGCGACCAAAAACTTACCCTGAGCAGCGATTGGACGAAGCTGGAATTCGAGTCCGACCGTCGCTATTTTCTGATGAACGGAAAAAAGGTTTATCTCGGCTTTGCCATAACCCGCCATCGCTCCGACCTCTACCTGAGCCGAACCGATTTCGAGAAAACGCTTAAACCCCTCTTGACCCCCCAGGCTTTTACGCCCCTGCCCAAGCTGTCTCGAATCGTTATCGATCCGGGGCATGGCGGCAAAGACCCGGGCACCCAAAACAGCAAAAAGGGACTGAAAGAAAAAACGGTCGTGCTGGATATTTCCAAAAGGCTGCAAAAAATTCTCAAAAAACAAGGTTACGACGTATATTTAACCCGGCAGTCCGACCAATTTATCGATTTGGTCCGGCGCCCCGCCTTGGCCAATAGCAAAAAAGCCGACTTATTCATCAGCGTGCATGCCAACGCGGCCGGTTCGGCTCAAGTGAAAGGTGTCGAGACCTATATTTTCACCCTCCAAAATCAACCATCGAGCCGCAACTCCGGCCTGCCCGCGGCGGACCACAGGGCTTATCCCGGCAATCGCTACGACCCATGGAACGCCCTCATCGGTTTCTATGTCCAACGCCAGGCTGTGAAAGACCTCAAGGCAACGGATCGCGGTTTAAAACGAGCCCGCATGGCGGTCCTGAAAACCTTGAATTGCCCCGGCTTGTTGGTCGAAACCGGATTTTTATCAAACTCGGGCGAAGCCGGTAAGCTGCAAACCCCCGCCCACCGGCAAAAAATTGCCCAGTCCATTGCCGACGGCATTCTTCAATACCATAAAACCCTCAATCGTTTACGGGAAAAATAACTAATTTTGCCTCCATGCGGCAATTTCTGGCCATCTTCTGTCTATTATTAAGTCAAGGTCTTTCAACCGGCCTTGCCCAGGCCCAATCCGCCGCCGAGTCGGTTATAGTCGTGGCCAACCAGACCGATCCCGATTCGGTTTCCCTGGCCCGATACTACATGGAAAAAAGAGGCATTCCGCCGGTCAACCTGGTCAAAGTGGAGGCTCCCACCGAGGACTCCATTGATTGGCAGACTTATATCGACGCCATCCATAACCCGCTTCTCAGGGCCTTCGTCAAAAACGGCTGGATAGACGCCGTGCCGACAAATTTAAAGGACGGCAATGGCCGCCTGCGCTATGGCATCGTGGGGCACTCGATCAGCTATCTGGTGGTTTGCCGGGGTCTCCCCCTGAAGATTCGCAACGAACCGGCATGGGTGGATGATTCCATCGATCAAAATCTGGACGGCCGATCCCTGACCAATCGAGGCAGCGTCGATTCGGAATTGTCCTTGCTGCCCACTTCCCCCTACCCGATTACCGGCTGGATACCCAACCCGCTTTTCCTCAAGAAAAAATTCTCGTTTCCAGATGATCAAAAGATTTTGAAAGTCTCCCGCCTGGACGGCCCCACTTTATCCAGCGCAAAAGCCCTCGTGGACAATGCCCTGCGGGCGGAAAAGGAAGGTTTGATGGGGCGCGCTTATATCGACTACGGCGGTTCTCACGAGATTGGCAACGAATGGTTGCGCGATTTGGCCGCTGAGATGCAAAAAAACCGGCTTCGATCTGCAAATAGAAAATACCCGGCAGGTTTTCGACCCGGAAGCCCGTTTCGATGCGCCGGCCCTTTATTTCGGATGGTACAGCAGAAACATCACGGGCCCCTTCTTAAACCCCGGCTTTTACTTTCCGCCAGGGGCGATAGCCGTTCATATCCACAGTTTCTCGGCCTCAACCCTGTCCGACCCATCGCGCTACTGGTGCGGCCCCCTCGTCATGCGGGGCGCCACGGCCACATTCGGCAATGTGTGGGAACCCTATTTGAGGTTCACCCACCATCCCAACGAATTCTTCAAAGCCCTCCTCGAGGGCCGCAATCTCGGCGATGCCGCCTACTATGCCCTGCCCGCTCTCAGTTGGCAAGCGGTTCTGATTGGCGATCCCCTCTATCGGCCCTTCAAAGTTTCCCTCGATCAACAACTCGAAAACCTGGACGCCGACAACCTGCCGCTCGGCCAATACGCGGTCATTCGCAAAATGCGGCTCTTGGGGGCGGAGGGGGATTTTGCGGAAGCTCTCAGCCAGGGAGCCACGGGATTTCGGAAAAGCCCCGGACTGGCCCTCGCCCTGGAATTGGGAAAAGCCTACCTCACAACCGGGAAAAAGGAGACCGCCCTGGATACATTGCGTATTGCCGTTTACATCCATTATTTTTCCAGCAACGACTGGCTGCCCTTCTGGCCCAAAACGGTGATGCCGCATCAGGTCTCCAGGTTTATAAAAACCTGATTTCGAGCAAAGGATTGCCCAGCCATCTTTTGAAAAAAATCCTCTACGATGGCATCCAGATGGCAAAATTAAACGGAGACCTCCTGCTGGCCGCTAAATGGAATGCCCTTTTAAGATAAACTCGCTTCAGCATAGTTTGGAGGCTGTCCCAAAGTTATAACCATTTGTTTTACAGTAAGTTAATTTGTTTATAAAGCTGTCATAAAGACCGTTTTTAGGGGATTTTGGGCAATTTCGATGTCTATAACACCGTCAGCCTTTCTCTTGTTTTGCATATTCAAATACAATTCTACCATAGACCTCTGTCTGACGCGATTATATTTATAACGAATAGAGGCCTTATACAGCGTTTTTGACGGAATTGAATGACTTACGTTCCCTTACAGTTCGGAGTCGAATATCTCAATTCGCAAAATTCGGGTTTTTGGGACAGCCTCTAGTTTGGAACAGAACATTTCCGCTTTTTAGACGCCCTCTCAGGGTCCTTTTGCTCGATTTGCGGCAAGAACGCCGACAAAATACAAGGTGAACCGGGCCGCCTCTTTTGCCGCAATTGGCCCAAGAACCAGATAGTCATCGCTGGGAGCTTCCTGGGTTAAATTACTCCCTGAGCGAAATATAATGTGCGGCACGCCCATCTGTGTGCAAACTTGCGCCAGCGCCGCGCTTTCCATTTCCATTATATCAGCCTTCAACTTGTCTCTCATATCCTGAATCTTCTCCTCGGTAACGCCAAATAAATCCCCGGTGCAAACGATTCCTGGCTTCACTTCCACTGAGTAAGTTTCACCATTGGCGGTTACTTTGTGGTCTTGCTTGGTATAGGTTTCCGCCGCACTCAAGGCAAGTGACATGAGTTCTTTGTCCGCATTGAAACTATAACCGGTTTGTTCACCGGGAACCGGACCCCGGACACTTCTATAAACCATGCCCTTTCGAGTCCATGATCCGGCGTCGTGATGATAAGTCTTCGAGGCAATGATCACATCGCCCGTTCTCAGATCAGGATTTAAACGGGAACCCGTTCCCGTCATGATAACCTCACTGGGCCGGAAATGATGAATGAATATCCCCGTAACCATGCCTGTGTTTGTCTTGGATACACCTGTGATCGCAACGACCACCTCCCGGCCATGTAGATAGCCTTGCAAATAGGGAAACCCATCCAGAACTCCCTCCTTCGGCTCTTCGATGGCTGCCCTGATCGGTGAGATCTCGGGTGGAACCGCGCCAAGAATAAGAGTTAGTTCTTTTTCATTCGAGTAGAGCGTATCAGACATGGTTGCGATGGCGCTCAAAGACACAATCAAGGATGAAAGAAATCGTAGCGGATAAGAAGACATTTTAAATTTACTTTATTATAAACTGCTGGTCCTCAGATTTATTTGCTGTTTTCAGTCAACTTCCGATTAATTCCGAAAGCTCTGTGCGCATAAGGCGAAATTTTTGGTTTGGCCTCAGTGGTTAGTTTTTTCCAGTCCGCCTTTTGGTATTTCTCCTCGAAGGAAGCGATATCACGATCATAGGCGGATAGTAATTCCTCCTTCTTCGCATTATCGACAAACGCGTATCGCAAACTGTCGCGGCCCATTTTTACTATTTCGCCCCACCGGAGATTAAAATGTTTCACTGCCGAATAATACTCGTCGGTCATATTGGAGTCCCACATTCCACGATCATCCGTATTCAAGCAGACCGGAATTCCCATTCTTAAATACTCCGGAAACGGATGCTCATCGAGGTTGGGGAAATACTCGAGAACCCGATTACTGACCAGGCAGGTTTCGATTAAATAATCCCGATACCTCATCAAAAGCAATGTGCCGGGGTCGCTGATTAAGTTCAGCCCATGCCCGATGCGGGTCGCGCCCAGTAATAGCGTATCGCGCACATGGGAGTTCGGTTCGTCCACCTCTCCGCCATGAATGGATAACCCGATACCGCCATAGCGACGCCGCATTTTCCTAAAAGTCTCCAAAAACCGCAATGGATGCCCCTTGTCGTCATCCTCACGGCCCGCCATATCAACCCCCACCCATAAATCACGATGACTATCGACAAAAGCAAATGCCTCCTCGATTTGCTCTTCCGCATTTGAAAGATAGCGGATGGCCACATTTCGGAATCGCACCGTCACGCCGGTGGCCAGGGCGTCCTCCTGATTGAGTCTTTCTTTTAATATTTCATAAACCTCCTCAGCCGGGATCGATTGGCCATCGCTATCGCGCCAGCCCCGTGGGGGCAATTGAAATTCAAGGTAGCGCAACCCCTCTTCGCCAAACAGCTTCATATTGGTAACAAGCAATTCCGGATTGATGAGCGGATCGGAGAACAGAACTCCCATGCGGTGCCAAATGACCTCGAAAAACTCGTTTCGTCCCTCCCCCGGCCTGTCCAGCTTGACGGATGATAACCAGGCGGCCCTCTCCTCTTCATTCAGCCCGGAAAGCGGCTTATATTCGTCCCGGCAACAGGAGGAAAGAGATTTCCAGGTCGCTTCCCCTAGGGTTTGAAAATAAACAATGGGCGCCGATGTGCCGGCATAATCGAGACGCCTGCCCGTGCAATCCTCCCCGCAATTATTGATTTTTACCCGCGTATAAAACTCCTGACCCCCATTCCGGCTCCTGTCTCTGGCAATTTCCAGCAAATACTCCATCGGCACACTCCCGGCAAAATGAGTGTGAAGATTCCCTCCCTTGGGCAGTTGATAAAGAAACCCATAAAGCTGGGCTGTAGTGGATTGGCTCTTGATTTTCTCCCAAACCGGCTCAAACGAATTTGCCGCTTCAGCCTTTGTCGCCTGGCTGCTGACTGCAACCAGCATAAAAATCAAACTTCCAATGATCGCTGAAAAAATTCTGCTGAGCAAATTCATCATCAAATCGTTCGGGATTTCATTTTCGAATAGCTTCAAATTCCTCTTGGCGGCGGCAGACACTCTGAAGGGACGGATCAAACACAAAGAATCACTTTCCATTCAACGCGGAGTGGCCACATACACTTTGATATTGCGAATGCCTCCGCCGCCCATTTCACCACTTGGGATCACATAACTGCCGCCCCATTTAGTGGCATTTGTCACGATTTGATTCGAGGGTATTTTACCCTTCATCGACCATGCGCCGGTTTCTGTATTATAGATAAAGATATCGCGGAATAGACCGGCGCGCTTTGCCTTTTCTTCTTCGCTCCTGCCGCTGTCGGCTCCAGCATAGCCACCACAAATTGCGATCCGTGATTCATCAAGATCGAATGCTGGTGAGGCCGCCGCGAATAAAACGCGGGGGCTATCGTCCAGCTGGGTCCACATTCGTTCCTCCGGGCTATAACGGTAGGCATCTTTCAAATACCTGCGTCCGGGAGAAGCATCCTCCATCTCTACCAGGTCGGTCCCGCTAAAGAGATAGAAAGATCCGCCATGGGAAGCGGCCACCGGCAAGATCCGTCCGGGTCCGGGCCATGCTTCGAGTTCTTCCCAGGCAGGAGTATCGCTTGAAAGATCGAGGGCCCAGAAATTCCGATAAGTCTCGGTTGGTTTATCGGTATCCACCTTTTGTTGGCCCCCGGCCACATAGACAACCTTTCCCACAACAGCGGCGGCGATATACATACACGGCCTTGGCAGATCTGGCCAGGGCGTTTGTTTTATTTTTCCGTCAAGCCACTCGAGCAAGAATACATCGCTATAGCATTTCTCAGGATCGCTTCCACCCATGCAGAGCATTCCTTGCTCAATATTGACGGATGCGCCATAGGTTAGTGATTTTTCTAAAGTAAATGCGCCCTTCCACCCAGTACCGCCTTTCTCATAGACATAAATACTATTTGTCCAGACCTTATTCCTGCCCTCCCCTTCTCCCTCAAAATGAGTTCCTCCAGCGATGATGAGGACCCCGTTGCTCACTCCGGAATAAGGTAAGGCAACGCCAATTCCATCAGGAAAATCAGGCAGCATCTTCCATGTAAATAGACCCTTGCCGGCGTATCTTTCCATGCCTGTTTTTTCATCAGACGCGCCACTAACATACGGATCGGCAATAGACAGGGTGAAGATAATCGAGATCGTTAGACACAATCTATGATTCATGGCAAAAAGCTACCGCCAATAGGAAGACTGTCAATTTTTTTCAATTTCCCACCCCAACCTTCACAGGCGCTATTTCTGGACTGATAAAAGAATCTTGATCGAACGGCCCCGGGAGAATGCCGGGATGCATGGGCAAGGATAACTCCTTTTTTATGCGGACTGGCCTTTTCCACGAAAAATTTGAGAGTCAATAATCATAAACAGGAAGCCGTTTTTTTTAAGAGGGAAGGCCCCGTATCATCCAATTTCTCCAAATTCTGTGCGGCCTTATCAAAGTGATTATCCAGAATCATTGGACCTCAGGCGCCCAATAAGCCCATTAGACCAATGCCACAGATGATGTCATAAGGTTTTATTATAAAAATGAACAAATTAGAAATCAGAGTATTCCCTAATATTTTGCAAACAAGCGATTTACAAAAATGGTGCGGGCACTCGGAATCGAACCGAGGAGTCAATACCAGCCCTTAATTTTACCCATGCCGCGCCCACAATCCGCTTAAAATAGGGCATTAGAAACAATATAAACTATATTGACTTTAAACAGGTGTTGTATTTATGTTGTAACAGTGGCCAGCATCAGGTCAGTTAAACGCTCAAGATATTGGATCGCCTGTTATAGGGATGCTCTCGGTCGGCAACGAAATAAAAGTACGAAAGTTCATATCGGCGGGGAGGGATCTACCCCAAAGGAGAGGGCTAAAAGCAGGCGCGAGGCATTAAGTATTGCCCAGCAACTTGAAACATTAGAACGGGGCCACCCAACAGAGGCCCACATGCGCCGTGTTCTCGCTGAAATCGCTGAGCGGGTAAATGACGAACAAAGGAGTTGGCATAGATATTCGAAAGGCCCTCACCGGCCATGTATCAACGCAAATGAACGAACAATACACCCACCGCGAATTTGAAACTCTCCGGCAAGCAATGGCGTTGATTCCTGAAATCGAATCCGAAGCAGGTTAATTCACAGGAATGTGCAAAAAACTTCGATGGGAAAACGGGACACCAAACGGTTTAAAAAATTAATGAATCGGGGGTTCGAATCCCTCCAGCCCGACCAGTTTTATATATGTTTTGTTTATCAATAATTTATGAATTATTAAAGTTCACAAATTCTCTAAAATTTACAACAGTCCTACAACAGAGAGTTCGTAGTTTTAGTGGTTCTTCTGATTTATATGGGGCAAATTTGACCGATGAAAATCCAACCTTCAATGCGCTCAACTCACTGGATTTGAAGATTTTCAACTTCCTTTAAAACCTTTCACCGACGGGCTTCGTCTACACCATGCCCGATATTCACCTAAGCCCACCGGTAATCAGCGGAGCCTCCGACCTAATCGTTGAAGTGTTCGGCGAAAAAGGCCTATATGCCCGCGCGGCCGTATCGGTGGCCTGCCTGCCACTCAACTCCACCGTCTAGGTCCAGGCCATGATCAAGTTGAAAAAGAATAGCTGATACTAATTCCCACAGTGGTTAAACTCAACAAGAAAGAGGTATCTACAGGCTGTTACTAATTACCAGTCGCAGAAAAAGTTCGTCATCACCGTTTATAGGTAGAG
Organism: Opitutales bacterium; assembly: GCA_965226205.1. Taxonomy (GTDB): domain Bacteria; phylum Verrucomicrobiota; class Verrucomicrobiia; order Opitutales; family UBA2987; genus JAJFLU01. The sequence continues at coordinate 69,533 of CBDDCJ010000026.1, forward strand.
GCTGTCCCAAAAACCCGAATTTTGCGAATTGAGATATTCGACTCCGAACTGTAAGGGAACGTAAGTCATTCAATTCCGTCAAAAACGCTGTATAAGGCCTCTATTCGTTATAAATATAATCGCGTCAGACAGAGGTCTATGGTAGAATTGTATTTGAATATGCAAAACAAGAGAAAGGCTGACGGTGTTATAGACATCGAAATTGCCCAAAATCCCCCAAAAACGGTCTTTATGACAGCTTTATAAACAAGTTAACTTACTGTAAAACAAATGGTTATAACTTTGGGACAGCCTCTAGGTACTGTTGCGTCTATAATTTCCACATCACCCAGGTCTTCCACAACAGTCCCCGTGATATCCGTCTCATACCAATCGAGCAGATTAATCGACCACTCAACTTGACCAAATGCCGGTGGTGCAACTTTGGACCTGCGGTAACTCAGGGTTAGAAAACTTCCATCGTCGAAAACCTCGAATGCTCCATCTCCATCATTAATAAGCGGGTCGAGGCCCATAAAGTGTTCTATTTGATTCGCAAATCCATCGCCGTCGAAGTCGTCGTCGGGAAGAACATCAGCCAAGGTAGTGATGGTATCGCCGGAATCAGCGTCGATGATCAACTGCTCAAAGGAATCCCCCATACCGTCAACGTCGGTGTCGGGTTCTTTTTGCAGCTCGAACTCAACCGTGAGACCGTCGATGGCACCAAGAGCGTCGATGATTTGCCGCTGCGACGAGTCGGCAGTCACGTCGATGAAATTATGCTGCAATCGCAGACCCGCGGTGAAAAACATCGAATTATTCCGAAGATTGAGAAAATCCGCCAAAGCGCCAATATTACTAATCTCGTTGTTAACGAGCCAAAGCTGAATCAATTGTGTCAACCCGCTCAAAAAGCCGATATCGCTGATCGGGTTGTTGCCAAGATTCAAGAAATCCAAGTCCGGCAATCCGTTCAGGGCGCTGATGTCGCTGATCTGGTTGTAGCTAGAGGCTGTCCCAAAGTTATAACCATTTGTTTTAAAGTAAGTTAACTTGTTTATAAAGCTGTCATAAAGACCGTTTTTAGGGGATTTTGGGCAATTTCGATGTCTATAACACCGTCAGCCTTTCTCTTGTTTTGCATATTCAAATACAATTCTACCATAGACCTCTGTCTGACGCGATTATATTTATAACGAATAGAGGCCTTATACAGCGTTTTTGACGGAATTGAATGACTTACGTTCCCTTACAGTTCGGAGTCGAATATCTCAATTCGCAAAATTCGGGTTTTTGGGACAGCCTCTAGCTAAGGATTAGCTGTGTCGGGTTGATGAGCTCGCTCAAGACGTCGATATCACTGAGCAGGTTGTTGTAGAGCCATAGCCCTGTCAGGTTGGTGAGCCCGTTCACGGCGCTGATGTCGCTATCAATGAGCTGGTTGTTGCGGAGGTATAGATTTGTCAGGCCGGTGATCCCGCTTAACCCATCTTCGACAGTTCAAAAAGTTAAAGGGCTTATCTAAGCGGATTCGGGATTAATTTTTGCCGTTAGTCTGCACTACATTTTGGATGATTTTGGGGCGGGTGGGCAGTTTTAGGCCCATTTTCTTGAGGAGGTCGGCACAGAGTTTTTCCGGTTTGCCTACCAGCCGTAAACGCGCTTCGCGTCCCCCTCGCAGCGGCGCCACCACGTCCATTGAGCGTAGATTTTCCAGTTCGTGCAACACTTGCCGCGCACAGGTGCCGAGGCCTTTGGCCTGCAGCCAGCTTTCCAGGGCGCGCCACATCGCCAGAGCCAGAAAACAGATCAGAATGTGCGCTTGCACACGCTTTTCTTTGTGGTGATAGACCGGCCGCAGCCCCAAGTCGCTTTTGGCGCAACGAAAGGCTGCCTCGGCCTGTGTCAGTTGTATATACCACCGCCACAGCTTTTGTGGGTCTTCCTCCTGGCAGTTGGTTCGCAGCAGATAGGTCCCGTGGGCCAGTTGGGCCCAATCGGCTTTGCTCTCGTCTTCGGTGATTTGCAATGCGCAGGCCCGTCCGGCGGCGTCGATTTGCACTTCTACGGTGAATATTTTTTCGGCCATGGTGTGGCGGCCCAGCCAGCGGCCGATACGGCGTTCAACCGGATCGAATTTCTGCCCTCGCCGACGCAAACTCAGGTCAATCTGGTCGAGCTTTTTGCGCAAACGCTCCTTTTGCTTGCTCAGCATGGCGGCTTCTTTTTGACCCCGTCCCTGGCTGCGGCAAAGCACATATTGCTCGATCTGGGGGCAGTCGGGATGTTTCACCAGTTTGACCTCCACCCCCGCCCGCACCTCGCAAAAATCGCCTTGCTCGAGCAGATCGAGGGCAAAGTTTTTAAGATGGCTCTTGGGCGTGCCCACGATGTAACGGGCCCCTTTGCCGCGCAGGTATTCGAGGTTGGCCTCGCTCACCATGCCGCGGTCCAGCACCCAGATGCGATCGGCCACCCCGTAATGCGATTCCATCAACTCGACCCTCTCCTGCACCGTGGTCACATCGGCGCGGTTGCCGTCGAAAACCTCATAGGCCAGGGGCAGCCCTTCGGGCGTCACCACCAGTCCAAGACATACCTGCTTGCAATCCGGCCGCTGGTCCCGGCTGTAGCCGCGCTGGGCCTGGGCATTGCCCTCGCACCGGCCCTCAAAATAGGTGCTCGTTATGTCGTATAAAAGAAACTCGAAACGCGTCCCAAACCAGCTTTCATAGCGTCCTTTAAGATGACTGAACAGTTCCCGGCGCAAGGGCAAGACACGATCCAGTCCGCGATACAAACGGTTGTCATAGACCTCATCCACATCCACCGCCATCAAATCCTCCAGCGCCGTCGAGCCATACCAGCGCTCGGCCAGAGCCAGCTCCGAGGCCTGTTCGCAAAAACGCCCCAGCGCCAGAATCGAGGCCACCTGGGCCCAGCCCACCGACTCCCGGCCCGGCGGCAAATGCTCCTCGAAGAAACGATGCAGCCCCAGCCGCCGCCACAGCGCCAGAGCCACATACACTTTGCCAAATTGACGCACCCGCTCCACCCGTATCCGACCCAGATTCACCTGCGCCCACAACGGAGCCTTCGGTTTATCCTCGGCAAATAAATCCAACTGCTCGGCCCCCGCAGCCTCATCATCGCCATCGAGGAGCCGACCGATCTGCTCCCAACCCAACCGCTCATCCTCATCGAGCCCCGGCTCCTTGCCAATGTGGGCCACGATGCGCTGGCGCGGCCCCTTGGCTGTGCGCACCGACTCCACCAGCGTCCAGTAATCATAATCCTGGCCCTTCTTACGACGACGATGGCGACGCAAATACATCAACACCGACCCTGCACTACTTCTCCGAAAAGGCAATAGAGTGGTCTGCACTACACGGCATATTCACACCCCAACCCTGACAACCATGCGCCCTACAGCACGAAAAACCCTAAAAATAATCGATTTACCCCCCCAACTGTCGAACTCAGGCTAGGGCGCTGATATCGCTGATCTGGTTGTTCAAAAGAACTAGTATCCTGTAACATCTATAATTTCGGATATAATCGTTTCAGTTTAATACGTGCGTCCTGAGTCGTAAACTGCCAATCTATCTTTGTCTTTCGATTGTTTCGATCCACTTGCCAAGCTGTCACTTCTTTGTCCATCTGTTCGATTGCCGGGATTCTCCGGTTCAAGCACTGTCCTTTCAGTGCGCTCAATTCAATCTCTGCCACATTGAGCCAGCTTCCATGCTTGGGGGTGTAGTGGATCTCCAATCGTTCGGCCAATCTTCTGGCTTCGGGTGCCTCGAAGGTTGCGTAGAGTGAACCGATGCTATGAGTATTGAGGTTGTCCATGACCAGCTTGATCTTCGCCGCTTGAGGGTATTTGTCTTCGAGCAAGTGCTTGATGAACGAAGCCCATTCGCATCGTCTGCGCCGTTCGGTGATGCACACATGGCGCTGACCGCCCAGAGGCTCGACGGCAAGAAAAATATTAGCCACTCCTTTGCGCACATATTCATCATCAATGAGTCGGGGATGCCCTGGTGCAGCCGCAATGGGTTCATGCGCTTCTGCCACCAGTTGCTTGCATGATTCGTCCATGCAGACCAGAGGATACTGTGCATCGTAAAGTTCGAGAATGTCCTCCATGCAAGCCACAAAGGCCGCGTTTTGATCAGGAGGTATCTTCCAGTATTTGCTCAGGTGAGGCTGAAATGCGTTTTTTTAAGAGTCCGCTGAACAGTCATGGCGGAAACCTTGGGGGCGATGTTCAATTCGACGATTTTTTCCGCCAGAAGCCGCACCGTTCATCGGCTTCTACCTGTGGGCGCAGGTGAGCAGGCCAGTGCCGTAAGGCGGGCCTCAAAAGCGCCGTCGAAGGTAACATTGGGAGGGCTCGATCTGGGCCGGGGCCCCAGCGCAGCTTCCAAGCCCTCTTCTACAAAACGCTTCTTGATATGCTCGATAGTTCGGGACGTCACGCCCAGTGCTTCAGCTACCTCAGCCACTTTCCATGGGGATCGCTCCGCGGCGCTGTCGCATAGAAGCAATGCGCGTGCGTGAATATACTTGCGAGCGCTTCCCTTGCCCTTTTTGGTTAGGGCATCCAGAAGCTCACGCTCTTGTTCGTATAAGGTTACTCGATATCGTTTAGCCATCCGAAAAAGATGGCTGGGTATCATTAAAAAGTCAATTAAATACGAAATAGTTTATGTTACGGGATACTGGGGCAAAATGGCGACACCGAGTTCAGCACTACGGAGCCAAATCACCCTATGACATTGAAGGCACTCTCATGGTTTAAACTCCATCGCGAACCCCTAGCCATCAGAATTCTCCCGGGAGGCCATCAGAATTCTCCCGGGAGGTTCGCATTCACCGTAATCCCTTGATTTACAGCTCATTAATAGTCAAAGCCCAAATTGAACTACAAAAACACAAATAAAAAACTCAAGCTTCGCAAAATTCTGTTTACAAGAACCTGCCAATCAGCAATTAATAGACACCACAGTCGCCCCCACACGGGGTCGTGGATTGAAACGTCACGCTACTGCGCTACAACGTATTCGGGTGGAGCGTCGCCCACACACGGGGGCGTGGATTGAAACTACGGACAAGCGTCCATCCTCGACCTTTTCGAAGATCGCCCCCACACGGGGGCGTGGATTGAATCAATGGCTCTGGGGGATGGCGAGGAGTTGCAGGGGCGGTTGGCGGAGGAGGGGTATGTGTTTTTGAAGTGAGTGAAATATGGGTGTCCTGCTATTCGCATTGACTTGTAATCTTAAACATTCTTTTGTGCTTCGGTGCTGGCACGGGAGTAACGCTTAACTCGTTAAATTCAATGGCAAAGAAAATTGGAATTGGGGTCATTGGTATGGGCTGGATGGGACAGGTCCATAGCCGCTCCTATAAGCAGGTTCCCCAACGATTTCCAGACATTATGGCTCACCCTGGATTGGTCATCTGTTCGGACAATGTTCCGGAACGGGCCAAGCAAGCGCAACAACGGATTGGTTTCGAAGAAAGTACGTCGAACTGGCATGATATCATTGAGCATCCGGATGTAGAGGCGATCAACATCACAACCCCCAACAATCTGCATCTTGAGATTGTCCAGGCGGCGGCGGCAGCCGGAAAGCATATCTTCTGTGAAAAACCCGTCGGGCGAACCCCACAAGAAACAGCCCAGATCGCAGCCATAGCACAAAAGGCAGGTGTTCTCACCTTTGTTGGGTTTAACTATCGTTGGACGCCCTTAATCCAACACGCCAGGAAACTCATCGACAATGGCAAATTAGGCGACTTAACCCACTTTCGGGGGCGGTTCTTTTCCATGTATGGCAGCAATCCCTATGGGCTCATGTCGTGGCGTTTTGCTAGAGACATTGCTGGATACGGAGCTCTCGGCGACCTCATGGCCCAAACGGTGGATATGGCTCTCTATATGGCTGGCTCTATCAAGCGTACGTCCAGTGCCTCGCACACCTTTATTGATGAACGACCCCTCCCCATTCCCGGTCATGGGACACACTATTCAGTTGGTAAAGCAGGAGACCCCAAAGGCAAAGTCACCAATGAGGATTATGTCGGCGGTCTGGTTGAATTTGAAAATGGCGCGCGAGGTACGCTGGAAGCATCACGAACGATCTTTGGCCCCAAGAATCAATTTGGATTTGAATTGAATGGAACCAAGGGAGCTTTATCCTGGGATTTCGAGCGCATGAATGAACTTCAACTGTATTTGCCAACCGATGACGATCTGCAAGACGGGTTTGTTCGTCTGGTTGGCGGCGACCAATACCCCGGGCACGGAAATTTCAATCCCGGCGAGGGTACTGGATTAGGCTATGAAGACCTCAAAGTGATTGAAGCCTCTCAATTTATGAGTTCGATTGCTGAGGGCCAACAAAGGCAACCCGGATTTACCGAGGCACTGGCGGCTGCAAATGTTCATGATGCCATGATTCGCTCCTGGACAAGCGGATCATGGGAAGACGTAACCGTTTAGAAAAAAGACGAGAATAACATGTTTCAACCTTTTACAAGTCAAGAAACCATCCGCCTGACAATGGCGCAAGCTCTCGTTAAGTTTCTTCAAGTTCAATACACGGAATATGATGGCAAAGAACAGCGATTTATTCCAGCTATCTGGGGCATTTTCGGTCATGGTAATGTGAGTGGATTAAGCCAGGCCTTATGGGAGTGTGGAGATGATCTGCCCTACTATCAACCCACCAACGAACAATCGATGGTTCATGCCGCATCGGGTTTTACGCGCACCCAACTACGGATGCAAACATTTGCCTGTACAACCTCAATCGGCCCCGGCGCGACCAATATGGTGACGGGGGCGGCCACCGCCCATGTCAATCGCTTGCCTGTCCTCTTGCTCCCCTCGGATTATTACGCTACGCGCTTTCAAGGGCAAGTCTTACAGGACATCGAACATCCCATTTCAATGGATATGAGTGTTACCGACTGCTTCCGGGTTGTGAGTCAATTTTTCGACCGGATCACGCGTCCCGAACAAATTTTATATTCGCTCCCGGAAGCCATGCGCGTGATGACCGACCCCGTCGACACCGGGCCGGCAACAATTGCTCTCCCTCAAGATATTCAAAGTGTGGCCTTTGATTATCCAGTCAATTTTTTCCAGAAAAAAGTCTGGCGCATCGAGCGTCGTCAACCAGATCGGCAACGTATCGGGGAAGCGATTGCTCTGTTGAAAACCGCCCAACGCCCTTATATTCTGGCAGGCGGCGGCGTGCATTATTCCAAAGCCTGGGCCGAATTGCGAGAATTTTCAGACATATTTGGTATCCCCGTTGGTGAAACCCATTCGGGACGTGGCGCACTCAAAGACGAATCACCGCTGCTCATCGGAGGGAGTGGACACACTGGAACGCCCCTTTCGGGCAAATACACTAAGGATGCTGATGTTGTTATCCTCATCGGAACGCGCCTGGTTGATTTTCCGACCGGCTCCTATTCGGCCTGGCAAAATCCTGACGTCAAGTTCATAAGTATCAATGTCAGCGGCGCCCATGCCCACAAACTTGGCGCCCTGCCCATCATCGCCGATGCACGGGATGCCTTGCGCAAACTAATTTCTTCAGGTCAAGAAGCCGGGGTAAAACCTAATCCGGGTTATGTTGAAGAACTAGCAGTTGACTGTCAGAAATGGCGAAAACGCAAACAGGACGAAGTCTACGTGCAATATCCTGACGAGCGGATTAGCCAAGCCCATGTCATTGGTGTGATCAACGACTATATGGGAGCAGGAGACACCTTGGTTTGCGCAGCCGGAACCCCCCCCGGTGACCTGCACCAGCTATTTGAAGCAACCGAGGGTCGAACACTTCATCTTGAATTTGGTAACTCCTGCATGGGATATGATATTCCTGCCGCCATTGGTGTCCGCCTAGCCCGTCCCGATGATGGCGAAGTCTACGTTTTTCTCGGTGATGGCAATTACCTACTTCATCCAATGGAACTCAAAACAGCCATGCAGGAAAACATCAAACTAACTGTGATTCTGCTCCAAAATGATGGATTCCAATCCATTCATGGACATCAGAAAGTGCTGGTTGGACACAGCCTAGGCAATGAATTCCGCGTCCGCGATTCCGAAACAGGTAAACTGGATGATGGCGACTTCATCCAAATTGATTATGCCAGGAATGCTGAGAGCATCGGTCTACGCGCCTGGAACGCTACCGACGAAGTGGAATTAAAACAAGCCCTGGCCGAAGCCCGCCAAGAAACACGCTCTTGTATGATTGTTATACCCATTGAGCGTTACAGTCGCCTGCCGCGTTCGGGTATCTGGTGGGATGTTTTTGGTGCGGAAGTGACTCACGACGAAGGCACCAAGAAATTGGTAGATGAACGTGAAGAAGGACGCAAGGGACAACGTTTTTATTGGTAATTATCCGCTGGTGATAGGTCTGGCCACAGCAAAATCGCTTGGGGAAAACCGGCCGGTTAAATTAAGCGAAATTGAATAAGGAATCGGTGAAATGAAACTTTTTTTGACCGGTGTAACCGGCATTACTCGAGTTTTAGCCCTTCTGAAGGTAACGCAGGCTCATCTCAGCCAAAAAATGAAATGCCCTAAAAAATAGTGAGCGAGATACCTTATATTGAACGACGCATAATCGAAAAAGAAAATAATCCAGAGCAATAGTTCACAACTCCGTACTATACAAATTGGATTCCACCCCCGCTAAGGAATTGTAAACGCCGGGGTAAAACCGGTACGGTAAAGAGGGCGCTTTAAAACCGGTACGCTTATCCTAGAAAGGAGGAGTGTATCGAGACATGAAGCAATGGACGAGAGTGCGGCACAAAGTGCTGCAGGACAAGCAGAGCAAGCGCTCTGTGATGCGAGAAGAGGGACTGCACTGAGGAGACCCTGGGAAAGATGCTGGCCTATTCACAGCCGCCGGGATACCGGCGCAAGAAGAGGCGAGGACGCAAGATCGACCCGTATGTGGGCTGGATCGAGGAGGTGCTCAAAGCGGACCGGAACGTGCCCAGGAAGCAGCGCCACACGGCCAAGCGGATAACTAGAGGCTGTCCCAAAAACCCGAATTTTGCGAATTGAGATATTCGACTCCGAACTGTAAGGGAACGTAAGTCATTCAATTCCGTCAAAAACGCTGTATAAGGCCTCTATTCGTTGGTAGTGTATTAAGTAGGAATGGTGGCTAATTCTTGATTATATTGATGAATGAAAAGTCTCAGACAGGTTTCATGCATACTCTTAAGCTTGGAAAAGGAGAGGGTTTTGCGTGTGAAACGACCCAGTCGTTGGCGCAGGGTATTGTTCCATCGTTCCACATGGGCCGTTTCACCGGTTTCTTTTCCCACGGATCGGTTATGAGGAAAGACTTCATCATAAGTGGACCAAAAGTCGCTGTAGGTGGCACATCTTTTGTAGGCCCGTGGCAGGCGCTCGTAAAGTTCCCGGCAACGATACCAATCCCGAGGCCCAATGGCATAGGAGAGGATTTGACGGGTGCGTCGGCAAAGAGCGATCCAAACCCATTGGGCATCGCTCTTGCGTCCCACAAAAGACCACAGTTCGTCCAGTTCAATGACATCATGGCGGCGGGCCGCAAGAATCGTGCTTTTGAGCGGTCGCAGCGATTGTCGTTTTTTTTAACCAACTCAAAACGGTGTTGGGACTCACCCCGAAGGCGCGCTGTAAACCGCGTAGACTGCTGCGTTCCTGATAGACTCGAAGGATCATTTCTTTTTGCTCTTCGGTGTATTTCACTGTGGGGTTTTCGCGGCTTTGTTTACCACAATCATGGCAGCGGTAGCGCTGTTTATGGTTGGGCGTCTTGCCAAATTTAATGATATTTTCACTTCCACAGTGCCGACAATTAATAATTTTAGTAACCATGCACTAAGAATAAACTGCCTAACGCTATTTGTACAGCTAAAAATACAAAATAACATTCTTTTTTTATACACTACCTCCTGATGCAATTGGATTCACTTCGTTATAACCGAAAGGGTTCTAATGGGGGGGGCTTGAACCTTAACAGGTTGTTGAAAAACGCACTATTGAGCTATCGACAGGTCGTGACAGGCCCGAGAAGGTATGTTTGCGGTTCATTATAAGGCGTTTTTAAGGATTTGGTGTTGATTTCTGGCCCCGTATTACCCCTCGGGGCATAGCGGGGCCTTGGGGCCGTTAGGCCCCGGCTAACATGGGTGGTGGCTGTTCGGCCAGTTTGGCCATTCGCACAAGGTTGCATGCGGCGGTGACGAAGTGGGCGCTCAGATGGGTGCGGGCCACGCCCCGGTAGCGGCTTTTGCGGAAGCCTCCGGTGGTCTTTACCCAGCCGAAGATTTCTTCGATCCGCTTGCGCACTTTTTGGCTGGCACGGTAGCGTTGGCCACGGCGGTGCCTGCCGTCCAGACCAGGTGTTTTAGGTAGTGTATTAAGTAGGAATGGTGGCTAATTCTTGATTATATTGATGAATGAAAAGTCTCAGACAGGTTTCATGCATACTCTTAAGCTTGGAAAAGGAGAGGGTTTTGCGTGTGAAACGACCCAGTCGTTGGCGCAGGGTATTGTTCCATCGTTCCACATGGGCCGTTTCACCGGTTTCTTTTCCCACGGATCGGTTATGAGGAAAGACTTCATCATAAGTGGACCAAAAGTCGCTGTAGGTGGCACATCTTTTGTAGGCCCGTGGCAGACGCTCGTAAAGTTCCCGGCAACGATACCAATCCCGAGGCCCAATGGCATAGGAGAGGATTTGACGGGTGCGTCGGCAAAGAGCGATCCAAACCCATTGGGCATCGCTCTTGCGTCCCACAAAAGACCACAGTTCGTCCAGTTCAATGACATCATGGCGGCGGGCCGCAAGAATCGTGCTTTTGAGCGGTCGCAGCGATTGTCGTTTTTTTTAACCAACTCAAAACGGTGTTGGGACTCACCCCGAAGGCGCGCTGTAAACCGCGTAGACTGCTGCGTTCCTGATAGACTCGAAGGATCATTTCTTTTTGCTCTTCGGTGTATTTCACTGTGGGGTTTTCGCGGCTTTGTTTACCACAATCATGGCAGCGGTAGCGCTGTTTATGGTTGGGCGTCTTGCCAAATTTAATGATATTTTCACTTCCACAGTGCCGACAATTAATAATTTTAGTAACCATGCACTAAGAATAAACTGCCTAACGCTATCTGTACAGCTAAAAATACAAAATAACATTCTTTTTTTATACACTACCTATTCGTTATAAATATAATCGCGTTAGACAGAGGTCTATGGTAGAATTGTATTTGAATATGCAAAACAAGAGAAAGGCTGACGGTGTTATAGACATCGAAATTGCCCAAAATCCCCTAAAAACGGTCTTTATGACAGCTTTATAAACAAGTTAACTTACTGTAAAACAAATGGTTATAACTTTGGGACAGCCTCTAACTAGAGGCTGTCCCAAAAATATAAAGATTTTGTAGTCAACTGGATGACGTTTATAAAAATAGCCGGAAAGAGCATTTTTTTGCTCGATCCGGCTAAAAAAGGGTTCTATAATTGCGTTAGCGAAAATCAATATAGCCCTTTCTATGAAAAATATAGCCATCCAATGCCTCCTGCGTCCAGCTTTAACTGTGGTCGACCGTTGCCTCGATTACGATAACTTTCGCGCCACCATCGAGCGTATCGACCGGCTGCTGATCGATTCGGAGGTGGAATCGCAGGGCGTTGATCTGGCCTTGGAAAGAGGCCAGCCAATGAGTGTAAAGGCCCGGCAAAAGCGGGCTAATTTTGCCCTCAAGGCGTTGCGTATGGAAACGCTGCGTTATCTGCTCGGTGGGATTTCGTTTCGGCATTTGTCGAGGGCTCTGGGCAGCAGCGATCTGTTGGCTGACTTTTGTCGTGTCCGCCATATCGACGGCATAAGGGGCATCTCCAAGAGCACCCTGGAACGGGCCTCGAAGTTTTTCAGCGAAGAGCAGTTGAGGGCCTTGCACCGGACCTTGACTGAGGTTGTGGGCGATGCCGATCTGGCCCGGCAGGTGGTGGGATTGGACAAGCCGATAGACACCACCATTTGCCTGATCGACGGCACCTGTTTGGAGGTCAACATTCATTGGCCGACGGACTGGGTGCTGCTCAAGGATGTAGCGGGCACGCTGCTCAAAGCGATCCGGCTGATCCGTGAGAAGGCCGGTTTGCGCCATCGCATGCCGATCGAACCGGAGCCCTTGGCTCGGCAGATGAATCGGCTGTGCATACAGATGACCCACAGCCGGCGGCGAAAGGACAGCGCGCGGCAACGCAAGGGTATCTTGAGGCAGATGAAAAAGCTGCTCAAACGGATCGGGGAGCATGCCCGCAGTCACCGGGAATTATTGCAAGCCTGCTGGGAGCAAAGCGATTACAGCGAAAAACAGGTCCAACAGATCCTTACCCGGATGGAGCGCATGAGCGAGCTAATCCCGGTGGTCATCAAGCAAGCGCACGAGCGAATCATTGGCGGCCGCCAGGTGAAAAACGCAGAGAAAGTTTTGAGTGTTTACGAACCCGATGCGCAGGTGATTGTGCGAGGCAAAGCGGGCCAAGAGGTTGAGTTTGGCAACACCCTGTTTTTGGGTGAAAGCGTTGAAGGATACCTGCTGGACTGGAAACTCTACGACAGCCGGACGCCAAGCGAAAATGAACAAATGCAAGAGAGTTTGCAAAGACAGAACCGCTTCAACCTAGCCGAACCCATAGCGGCCATGTGCGCGGACCGGGGATTCGCCTCCCAGCGGGCCCGCCGGCAGTTAGCCCAGGAGGGCATCTACGATGCGCTCTGTCCACGCGATCCGAAGCAGTTGAAAAAACGGATGGAGGAACCACACTTCAGGCAATTGCAAAAGCGCCGGGCCAGCACCGAAGGGCGGATCGGGGTATTGAAGAATCGCTGGCAGGCCGGGCGATTGCGCAGCAAAGGCTTTGCCAATCGCTCGATCAGCGTAGCCTGGTCGGTCCTCTCGCACAATCTATGGAAAGTGGCCAAGATGCTGGCCCAGCAAGATGAACTAAAAACCAAAGCGGCGGCCTAAATAAAGAGCGGAAAAGCAAGGACAATACTTTTTCACAGGCCTACTGTCGGCCCATACAAAGAAAACCAGGCAAACGGACCCCAAAACCAGAATCCTAACGTCATAGGAGAGCAAAGTCACCCCCTCCCAAAAGAAAATACCACTAAAATGAACACTCTTCAAAATCCCCTCGCAAAAATCACCCTTTTGGGACAGCCTCTAACTACCAGCGTTTGGCTCAAGAGAAGGGCTACCAAGGGGGCTACACGGCGGTCAAGGAGGTGGTGGCCGAATTGCGAGCGAGGCGGCGGGAAGTGTTCGTGCCGCTGGAGCACCGCCCTGGTTATCCATATGCTCGAGCAACGCGACAACCACGACCTGCAGCGCTTCATGAAGCAACTCGAAAGGCTCGAGGTGCTCATCCTCGACGAACTCGGTTACGTCCCTTTTTCCAAGACCGGTTCCGAACTGCTCTTCGACGTGGTCAGTCGCGCTTACGAGCGCACCAGCCTCATCGTCACCACCAACCTGCCCTTTGAGAACTGGATCGAAGTGCTCGGTTCCGAACGGCTCACCGGCGCTCTGCTGGACCGACTCACCCATCGGGTGCATATCCTCGAAGCCAACGGGCAAAGCTACCGCTTGCGCGATGCTCGACGCCGACGCCGTGGCCGTCGCAGAAAACAATAAACGCCTTGGGCCCGGCTCGTCGGCCTCCGGCCTCCTCACCGACCCCAAGCCAATCCCCAAAACCAACTCCCAAACCCTTGACGTACCTGCAATTACCAACCTAAACCTTATTCCAAGCGTACCGGTTTTACCACGACCCCCGTACCGGTTTTATCCCGACGTTTACAAGTTGCGCGAACTGTGGTAATTTCGTCGCGATTGGCGATTAAAATCAAGCCGATATTTTTGATCCATTCCGGTGTAGCTCACCTTAACCTGAGTTCGACAGTTGGGGGGGGTAAATCGATTATTTTTAGGGTTTTTCGTGCTGTAGGGCGCATGGTTGTCAGGGTTGGGGTGTGAAAATGCCGTGTAGTGCAGACCACTCTATTGCCTTTTCGGAGAAGTAGTGCAGGGTCGGTGTTGATGTATTTGCGTCGCCATCGTCGTCGTAAGAAGGGCCAGGATTATGATTACTGGACGCTGGTGGAGTCGGTGCGCACAGCCAAGGGGCCGCGCCAGCGCATCGTGGCCCACATTGGCAAGGAGCCGGGGCTCGATGAGGATGAGCGGTTGGGTTGGGAGCAGATCGGTCGGCTCCTCGATGGCGATGATGAGGCTGCGGGGGCCGAGCAGTTGGATTTATTTGCCGAGGATAAACCGGAGGCTCCGTTGTGGGCGCAGGTGAATCTGGGTCGGATACGGGTGGAGCGGGTGCGTCAATTTGGCAAAGTGTATGTGGCTCTGGCGCTGTGGCGGCGGCTGGGGCTGCATCGTTTCTTCGAGGAGCATTTGCCGCCGGGCCGGGAGTCGGTGGGCTGGGCCCAGGTGGCCTCGATTCTGGCGCTGGGGCGTTTTTGCGAACAGGCCTCGGAGCTGGCTCTGGCCGAGCGCTGGTATGGCTCGACGGCGCTGGAGGATTTGATGGCGGTGGATGTGGATGAGGTCTATGACAACCGTTTGTATCGCGGACTGGATCGTGTCTTGCCCTTGCGCCGGGAACTGTTCAGTCATCTTAAAGGACGCTATGAAAGCTGGTTTGGGACGCGTTTCGAGTTTCTTTTATACGACATAACGAGCACCTATTTTGAGGGCCGGTGCGAGGGCAATGCCCAGGCCCAGCGCGGCTACAGCCGGGACCAGCGGCCGGATTGCAAGCAGGTATGTCTTGGACTGGTGGTGACACCCGAAGGGCTGCCCCAGGCCTATGAGGTTTTCGACGGCAACCGCGCCGATGTGACCACGGTGCAGGAGAGGGTCGAGTTGATGGAATCGCATTACGGGGTGGCCGATCGCATCTGGGTGCTGGACCGCGGCATGGTGAGCGAGGCCAACCTCGAATACCTGCGCGGCAAAGGGGCCCGTTACATCGTGGGCACGCCCAAGAGCCATCTTAAAAACTTTGCCCTCGATCTGCTCGAGCAAGGCGATTTTTGCGAGGTGCGGGCGGGGGTGGAGGTCAAACTGGTGAAACATCCCGACTGCCCTCAGATCGAGCAATATGTGCTTTGCCGCAGCCAGGGACGGGGTCAAAAAGAAGCCGTCATGCTGAGCAAGCAAAAGGAGCGTTTGCGCAAAAAGCTCGACCAGATCGACCTGAGTTTGCGTCGGCGAGGGCAGAAACTCGATCCGGTTGAACGCCGCATCGGCCGCTGGCTGGGCCGCCACACCCTGGCCGAAAAAATATTCACCGTAGAAGTGCAAATCGACGCCGCCGGACGGGCCTGCGCATTGCAAATCACCGAAGACGAGAGCAAAGCCGATTGGGCCCAACTGGCCCACGGGACCTATCTGCTGCGAACCAACTGCCAGGAGGAAGACCCACAAAAGCTGTGGCGGTGGTATATACAACTGACACAGGCCGAGGCAGCCTTTCGTTGCGCCAAAAGCGACTTGGGGCTGCGGCCGGTCTATCACCACAAAGAAAAGCGTGTGCAAGCGCACATTCTGATCTGTTTTCTGGCTCTGGCGATGTGGCGCGCCCTGGAAAGCTGGCTGCAGGCCAAAGGCCTCGGCACCTGTGCGCGGCAAGTGTTGCACGAACTGGAAAATCTACGCTCAATGGACGTGGTGGCGCCGCTGCGAGGGGGACGCGAAGCACGTTTACGGCTGGTAGGCAAACCGGAAAAACTCTGTGCCGACCTCCTCAAGAAAATGGGCCTAAAACTGCCCACCCGCCCCAAAATCATCCAGAATGTAGTGCAGACTAACGGCAAAAATTAATCCCGAATCCGCATAGATAAGCCCTTTAACTTTTTGAACTGTCGAAGATGGGTTAGCTTTTGTTGTTCCTCTGCCAGGCAGTCAAGGTAACGAAGCAGATCACCGACATGATACAACCATCCACCTCTGAGTTTCCCCGGTTTTCGCTGGTGGACCATGCGAATTTTCTTTTGGGCAGGGGGATGATTCAATAGCGAGCTATAAAACCACCCGTGGCCCTTGCCGCAAAAATCGCAATTTCTGCCATTCGGTGGGATGGGTCGCCAAATGTTTGGATAAACATCATGATTTATTCGTGGGGATTCGGGTAATATTTTTATCGGTTCTGTGTTCATAGTTGGGATACCAGAACTCATAACACAATTACTATGAAATCAGTTTATGTTTGATTCATTTATGAATTTATAAATATCTTTATAATAATAAGATGCAAGATATCGAAATGTATGCAGTTATTATATAACCTTTAATATGGTGTTTACTTATGATACTTTTTGGGATTTATGAAAAACAGGTTTTTACTTGGTATGAGTTCTCAACGCCACACATCAGTTAAAGCGAAACAGGCGTTGCTGGAACTGGCGGAGAAAAACGGCAATGTGCCTGAAGCCTGTGCCCAGATGGGCTTTTCGCGCGTCCAATTCTATCGGATCAAGAAAAAATTCAAATTGGGCGGATCTTATCAGCTCCTCGAAACGAATCGGAAAAAACCCTTAATCCAAAATCGAGTTCCTCTAGCACTTGAAGAGGACATTGTTCAGTTTGCGATTCAAAATCCCACTTTGGGTAGCAAGAATATTTCCGCGGAATTTCGCTTCGACAACAAAGAGATCCCGCGTTCGACAATCAGACAAATCCTGGTGCGGAACAATCTCAACCGAAAGGGCCTCCGCGTTCAATTCGCCAAATTTATGGTCGACGCCAAGATGGATCCAGTTGAGGGGAAATCCGAAAAACTGTCCGGGGAACCCGCATTTCCTCCTTTGTTTGCGGGTCATCTTGGATATCAAAAACGATTTTTTGTACGCTCTAGCGGCCACTTTGGAAGAATTTTCCAATTCACCTATGTGGATCTTTTTTCAGGTTTCATCATCACACGGCTCTATTGTTATAGAATCTCACCACCTATAATTACGATCCCAGGTAATGGGTTGCCGAATAGAGCGAGCCGGCAGGTAAAGAGTCAGAAGAAACTGCGTCACAGGCATTGGGACACGCAAAATATTTCGACATTGGATTACGACAATCTCCCTCACGACTCCGCAATATTTCTTCAAAATGAGGTAATTTCGTTTTTCCATGGCAATTTTGGAATTAAAGTACGAAATGTCCAAACTGACCGTGGTCGCGCTTTTTGGGGAAATTGCGAACAGCATGATTATCGTTCATGCCTCCAAAATCATCGGATAGGTCAAATTTTGGATACAACCCCGAAACCTAGATGGGCTTGTGTGCCCACGAAGATATTCAATGACGTCTTCAATCCATTTTATGAAGAGCTTTCTCGGGATGATAACCCAGAATCCCCTATAGATATCCAGGAAAAACTCTTGAAATGGACAGAAAATTACAACTGCTTGGGTGAGAATGGCCGGGCTGGGCTATCGCCTTACGAGGTTTTGAAGGAGTCGAAGGTTATTTCCAAAGTGTTGGATAATCTGATGCGAGAATCCGGTATCAATCGGTCTCAGAGACCTAATAAACCACTTAGACCAATGCTAGAGGTGTTGTAACAATGTTGTATATTATTAAGAAATTAAGCTTTATTAAATTTCTAATATATTATTAATGAATGGCTTACAAAATTGGTGCGGGCACTCGGAATCGAACCGAGGACACCAGCTTGGAAGGCTGGGGTTTTACCGCTAAACTATGCCCGCTATTTATTAACAGGCAGTTTTTTCGGAAAGATTTGAGGGGGTCAAGGCTTTCTTGAAGCTTCTATTTGGATTGATAAAAAGAGGTAGAAAAAAGTCTTTTCAACCTGACTAAGTCTGCTATGATTTTGTAATCTAGAGGCTGTCCCAAAAGGGTGATTTTTGCGAGGGGATTTTGAAGAGTGTTCATTTTAGTGGTATTTTCTTTTGGGAGGGGGTGACTTTGCTCTCCTATGACGTTAGGATTCTGGTTTTGGGGTCCGTTTGCCTGGTTTTCTTTGTATGGGCCGACAGTAGGCCTGTGAAAAAGTATTGTCCTTGCTTTTCCGCTCTTTATTTAGGCCGCCGCTTTGGTTTTTAGTTCATCTTGCTGGGCCAGCATCTTGGCCACTTTCCATAGATTGTGCGAGAGGACCGACCAGGCTACGCTGATCGAGCGGTTGGCAAAGCCTTTGCTGCGCAATCGCCCGGCCTGCCAGCGATTCTTCAATACCCCGATCCGCCCTTCGGTGCTGGCCCGGCGCTTTTGCAATTGCCTGAAGTGTGGTTCCTCCATCCGTTTTTTCAACTGCTTCGGATCGCGTGGACAGAGCGCATCGTAGATGCCCTCCTGGGCTAACTGCCGGCGGGCCCGCTGGGAGGCGAATCCCCGGTCCGCGCACATGGCCGCTATGGGTTCGGCTAGGTTGAAGCGGTTCTGTCTTTGCAAACTCTCTTGCATTTGTTCATTTTCGCTTGGCGTCCGGCTGCCGTAGAGTTTCCAGTCCAGCAGGTATCCTTCAACGCTTTCACCCAAAAACAGGGTGTTGCCAAACTCAACCTCTTGGCCCGCTTTGCCTCGCACAATCACCTGCGCATCGGGTTCGTAAACACTCAAAACTTTCTCTGCGTTTTTCACCTGGCGGCCGCCAATGATTCGCTCGTGCGCTTGCTTGATGACCACCGGGATTAGCTCGCTCATGCGCTCCATCCGGGTAAGGATCTGTTGGACCTGTTTTTCGCTGTAATCGCTTTGCTCCCAGCAGGCTTGCAATAATTCCCGGTGACTGCGGGCATGCTCCCCGATCCGTTTGAGCAGCTTTTTCATCTGCCTCAAGATACCCTTGCGTTGCCGCGCGCTGTCCTTTCGCCGCCGGCTGTGGGTCATCTGTATGCACAGCCGATTCATCTGCCGAGCCAAGGGCTCCGGTTCGATCGGCATGCGATGGCGCAAACCGGCCTTCTCACGGATCAGCCGGATCGCTTTGAGCAGCGTGCCCGCTACATCCTTGAGCAGCACCCAGTCCGTCGGCCAATGAATGTTGACCTCCAAACAGGTGCCGTCGATCAGGCAAATGGTGGTGTCTATCGGCTTGTCCAATCCCACCACCTGCCGGGCCAGATCGGCATCGCCCACAACCTCAGTCAAGGTCCGGTGCAAGGCCCTCAACTGCTCTTCGCTGAAAAACTTCGAGGCCCGTTCCAGGGTGCTCTTGGAGATGCCCCTTATGCCGTCGATATGGCGGACACGACAAAAGTCAGCCAACAGATCGCTGCTGCCCAGAGCCCTCGACAAATGCCGAAACGAAATCCCACCGAGCAGATAACGCAGCGTTTCCATACGCAACGCCTTGAGGGCAAAATTAGCCCGCTTTTGCCGGGCCTTTACACTCATTGGCTGGCCTCTTTCCAAGGCCAGATCAACGCCCTGCGATTCCACCTCCGAATCGATCAGCAGCCGGTCGATACGCTCGATGGTGGCGCGAAAGTTATCGTAATCGAGGCAACGGTCGACCACAGTTAAAGCTGGACGCAGGAGGCATTGGATGGCTATATTTTTCATAGAAAGGGCTATATTGATTTTCGCTAACGCAATTATAGAACCCTTTTTTAGCCGGATCGAGCAAAAAAATGCTCTTTCCGGCTATTTTTATAAACGTCATCCAGTTGACTACAAAATCTTTATATTTTTGGGACAGCCTCTAATCTACGAACAAATCATTAAAAACAAGGATATATCATGGCTTTATTAACTTCCGGTGGAACAGCGGCGGCGAGCGGAAGAGCGGGCGACGCCAAGAAACTCACTTTCATGGAATCGCAGAAACTGGCCAAGCAAAAGGCCTATGAAAAACAGTCCAAGAAGAAGAAAATTGGATTGCAAGACGTCTGTGTTTTCACGCAGCAGCTCTCCTCCATGTTGGTCGCCGGCCTGCCTCTGGTGCAAGCGCTGGAAGCGTTGATGGAACAGACCGAACATCCGGTATTTCAAATTGTCATACGCGAGGTGAAAGCCGATGTGTCGGGCGGCACCGCCTTTTCCGATGCGGTGCGCAAATTCCCCAACGCTTTCCCTAATTTGTTCATTTCCATGGTCGAGGCCGGTGAGGCCAGCGGCGGCCTGGCATCCATCCTGGGCAAAGTGGCCACCTATTTCGAGCAGTCCGTAAAATTGACCAAAAAGGTCAAGGGAGCTATGATCTATCCGATCGGGGTCATCGTTCTTTCCTGTGCTCTGGTCAATGTTCTGCTCATCATGGTGATTCCGGTGTTTGCGGATATGTTTTCCGGTTTCGGGGCCGAACTGCCCAAGCCAACCCAGATGCTGATCGATTTGAGCGACTTTTTGAAATCTTATATCCTCCTACTTTTGGCGGGCATGTTTCTTTTCTACAAGGGCCTTAATAAGTTCGTCAACACTCCCAAGGGAAGAGTGATCAAGGACCAGTTTTTATTCAGGCTGCCGGTGGTTGGCAACCTGGTGCAAAAGGTCTCGGTTTCCAGATTTTGCCGCACCTACGCCATCCTTTTGCGCAGTGGCGTGCCCATTCTGCGAAGCCTTGAAATCGTTTCCAATGCCAGTGGAAACACTTTTATCGAAGCGGCCGTGGTCAATATCACCAGGCATGTTAGCCAGGGTGGGCAGTTATCAGAGGTTCTGTCCAACGACCCATTCTTCCCCCCATGGTCAAGCACATGGCCAAGGCGGGCGAATCCACCGGCAATGTCGATGGCATGATGGACAAAATCTCCGACTTTTACGATGCTGAAATCGAGACCATTGTGGAGGCCCTCACCTCCCTTATGGAACCCATACTCATTTGTGTGCTGGGGATTATCATCGGCGGCATCGTCATGGCCATGTTTCTGCCCATCTTCCAACTATCCTCCGTGGTGGGCTGATTTTCCATTCTGGAGATGGCGCGCACAAGATGGAGATTTGCCCGAACCAGGAAAACATGGACAATACAACCTACAAACTTGGGGAAATTTCATAACAATCGGCTCTCTGGTTGGTCTAGAAAATAATAACACTTTATGGCTTCGGTACTGATAGTTGACGACCTCCCGGCCGTGCACGAGATGTTGGAAGCGGTTATCAACCCATGCGGGTTTTTAAGCGCCTTCGCCTTGAACGGCCAAGATGCCCTCAAACGTTATAGGGAAGGCAACATCGATGTCGTCCTGGTCGATATCGCCATGGAGCCCATGGACGGCATAACCGTTCTCAAGGAACTCCGCACCATCGACCCCAATGCCATCGTCATCATGATGACGGGCTACTCCTCGACCGATACTGCCATGCAAGCCCTCAAATTTGGCGCTTTCGACTATGTGCAGAAACCATTTCGACTGGAGGAACTGGTTAAAACCCTGCACCGCGCCGTCGATGCCCGCAAGAAAGGCAAGGGAGCCAAAGTTGCCGTCGTCGAGGAGCCCCTGAGAACGGAAAAGGATGTGGTGGGAGCGCTGGCCGGGGAGAGCGAGGCAATAAAAGCCGTCAACAAGCTAGTGCAAAAGTTGCTGCGGGCCAAAACCCCGATGCTCATCCAGGGGGAAGTCGGCACCGGCAAACGAAGCCTGGCCGATCTTGTTCACCAGAAAGGCCCCGGTGCGAGAGCACCCTTCATTGGCATAGATTGCCGCCTGGCCGACCCGGAAGAATTACGAAAAGGATTGGCCAATGGAGACGGAACGCCCGGGTTTTTGATTCAGAAAGCCCAGGGAGGCACCCTCTTTTTCAACAATATCGACAAGCTGGCCAAGGATCTGCAATCGCTGCTGGCCAAAGTCCTGCAAGTATCTGGGGGCACTTTTCGATTGATTTGCGCGACCGAAGTGCAATTTGAAAGCCATCTCGAAAGGGGCAGCATAGCGGATGATTTCTTTTTCAAAATCGCCACCCTGCCCATCACAATGCCGCCCCTGCGCAATCGCCGGGAGGATTTGCCCGTACTCGTAAAGGACATATTGAAAAGGGCGGAAAATCCTTTCTTCGATACATCGCAAATCGAGTTATCCAGGGATGCCGAATCCATGATGTATTATTACCCGTGGCCGGGAAATTTGATCGAACTGTCCAATGTTCTGACCTCGGTTGTGGTTGTTTCTCATAACCGGCTGATCAACGCCCAGCAGCTGCCTCTGCGGCTGAGGGACGCCCGCAAATGGCCCAACCTGAAAACCTTCCTGCTGGCCCGGGAAGAAGCCTATATTTCAGAATTGCTTCGCTTATGCGATAATGACAAAGAGAAAGCGGCCAAGCTTGCTGGGGTGGCCGATCTATTCGAATCCGAGTCCGTGGTCAAAGCGCGTGAAAAAGTGGAGGAAGCCAGCAGCCAGGATGCCTCCACCGGAAAAACCGAATTATCGGCCGATGCCCAGGAAGCCCTCGAAAGACTGAAAGCCGAACTCGATTCCCAGGTGGAAGCCATCAAGGAAGCCAAAGCCATGTTCATCGAGCGCGAAGAATTTCTGGAAACGAGCGAAAACACACTATTTGAAAAAGTTATGGCCCAGCAAGAGCGGGAAACCGAACTCGAACAATTATCGGATGATCTGGACCAGCGAGAGAAAGCGCTGAATGAACGGGAAAAAGCCCTCGAGATCAGCGCCTGAGGCTGATCCCAAATTGCGGCTCAATGGATCGGTGGCGGCCGATGCTCTATTAATAGCTTAGTAGGGCGGTGGCGTCTAAAACCCGGATTCAAATTATCCGGTAAAATTTAGAGCATTAATCTTCGTAATTAGAACCTGTGGCGAGGGGATTTTCCGAGCAGTAAATC
The DNA here is from genome assembly GCA_965226205.1 of Opitutales bacterium. Taxonomy (GTDB): domain Bacteria; phylum Verrucomicrobiota; class Verrucomicrobiia; order Opitutales; family UBA2987; genus JAJFLU01. The sequence goes on from CBDDCJ010000026.1 coordinate 92,383, forward strand.
TCCGGGTAGGCGGCGTAGAAAGCGGCGCATTTGACGAGGTGTTCTATGGGAACCCGGTCGTTGACGGTGTGGGCCATTTCCTCCTCGGCCGGGCCGAAACCGACGCAGGGTATGCCGAATAACCCGGCGATGGCAACCCCGTTGGTGCTGAAGGTCCAGCGGCTCACAGTAGGCTCCTCTTTGAACAAGCGTTTATAGGTATCCGAGGCGGCCTTCACATGAGGATCGCTTTGGGAAAAAAGCCAGGTCGGGAAATAGCATTCGGTTTCGTAAACCAGGCCGGTCCAGCTTGGCTTGGCGTAACTGTTCAATTTCACTTCGGCCCCCTCCACCCCGGCCCGGGCAATGGCTTGGTGGACTTCCTCCAAGGCGCTTTCCTTAGTTTCACCCTCGGTCACCCGGCGGTCAAGGTGGATATAGGCCTGATTGGGAACGGCGCACAGGCTGGGGGTTTGGCAATCCACATAGGAAACGCTAATGGTTCCTTTGCCCAGGAATTCGTTCTTCGTCAAGGTGTCGTTGAGCTTTTCGATTTGGGAAACAATTTTGGCGATTTTGTAAACGGCGTTATCTCCCTTATGGGGCATCGACCCGTGGGCCGAACGACCAGATACTGTGACGCCGATTTCCATTCTCCCCCGGTGGCCGCGCAGGATTTTGGTGTTCGTGGAATCGGTCACAACCACGCATTCGGGACGGATTTTGCCTTCGTTGACGATGTATTGCCAACAGAGTCCGTCGCAATCCTCCTCCTGCACCGTGAAGGTCACCAGCAGGCTCCATTGGTCACTCCTAAGGCCCAGATCCGCAATGATTTTACCCGCATATACCATGGCCGGAACAGCGCCCTCCTGGTCTCCCGCTCCGCGCCCGTAAACGAAACCATCCTCGACTTTTCCCTCAAAAGGATGGTGCTGCCACTCGTCGGAATTTCCCACACCGACGGTGTCCACATGGGCATCGACGGCGATGAGGCGCGGCCCACTGCCGATCTGCCCCAGGAGGTTGCCCATGGGATCGATCCAGATGCGGTCGAATGCCCCCGTGCTCTCCATCTCCTGCCGGATGCGTGCAATCACCTTTTCCTCGTTGGAACTGGTGGAAGGCAGGGCCACCAAATCCCGTAAAAAGGAAACCATCCGCGTTTCGTAATGCTTGGCTTGGGCCGTAATTTTTTCGTAGTTCAGGGTTGTTTCATTCATAGTTGCTCTAACCTTAAAATTGAGGTTTTGGAAGCTGGCGCGGAGCCAACTTCGACAAAAAAAAAGCGAATACACAACTTGAAACCGTGGCCCTTAACGCAACACGTCTTTTTCCATCAAGGGCAAGTGGTTGCGCGGCTTTTTGTCGAACTGGCAGAGGGCATTCGCGACCGCCCCGGCCGTCGGCACAAGCCCGATTTCGCCCACTCCCTTGGCCCCGTAAGGTCCGTGAGGATCCGCCACTTCGACGCCTATGACCACAGTTCGCGGCATGAACTGCGGCTTGAGGACTCCGCAATCGGCAAAGCGGGTTGATTTAAGAAAGCCGTTTTCCATCGGCAAATCCTCGGTCAGGGCATAGCCGAGACCCATATGGATGGCCCCTTCGATCTGGCCTTCAAAGAGGTTCGGATTCATGATTTTGCCGGCGTCGTGGGCTGCGTAAACGGTGTCGATCTTGCCATTCTCGTCAAGGGTCACGACCTGGGTGGCGTAGCCAAAGGAATAATGGGTGACCTCCTCGCCTTTTTCATTGGGCACACCCGGTTTGGTGGTCCAGTCGCAAATCCATTTGCCGCGATAGGATTTGCCCGCCAATTCGGCCAGGGAATGGGTTGCGAGGTCCTTTTTCAGCTCGACACAGGCGTCGATAACGGAGTTGCCGATGAGGGAGGTGGCCCGGGAGGCGGTCGTCATCCCACAGACCGTTTCCTGGGCCGTATCGACACAAATGTCAATGATGTCGGGATTGAAGCCCGTCTCCTCACAGAGGGTCTGGATGGCCATATTGTGCGCCCCTTGTCCCATTTCCGTCCACCCGTGATTGATCACCACACTGTCCCCCGAAACGATGTCGATCTTGCATTCGCCGGTGTCGGGCATGCCGTTGCCGATGCCGGTGTTCTTGATGCCGCAGGCGATCCCGGCGTATGGGGCGGCGTAAAATTCGTCCTTCACGGCGAGGAGGGTCTCGCGCAAACCGCAGCCGCTTTCGATTTTTTGCCCCGTGGCGGTGTAGGAGCCATTGCGGATACAGTTGTCATAACGAAACTGCCAACGGTCGAAATCGCCCTGGGCGCAAAGCTCGTCGATACAGCGCTCCATGGCGAAAGCCACCTGATTGACCCCGAAACCGCGAAAAGCGCCGCAGGGAATATTATTGGTATAAACAGCCTTCGACTGGATTTCCACATTGGGCACGGAATAAGCGCCGGTGGCGTGGCCGAGGCCGCGTTGGGCCACTTTCATGCCGACCGAGGCGTAGGCGCCGGTATCGCATAAAATATCCGTCTTGAGCGCCGTTAACATGCCGGCGGCATCGCAGCCCACCTCGTAATCCATGATAAACGGGTGCCGTTTGGGGTGCATGATGAGGGATTCTGTGCGGCTCAGCGTAAGCTTTACCGGGACCTTCAACAAATAGGCGAAAAGCGCCACATGGCCCTGGATGATGAGGTCCTCCTTGCCGCCGAAACCACCCCCGCACTGCACCTGGACGACATCGACATCCGCCTGCTCGAGCCCGAGAATTTTGGCGATCTGCACCCGGTCGTCGAAGATGCCCTGCCCCTGCGAATAGACCCTCACACCAGTGTTGCCGTTGCTCCCGTAAGGCTCCGCCAGACAGGCTTCCGGCTCCATGAAGGCGTGCTCAACCCGCTGGGTGGTATAACGGCCTTTGGTCGTGAAGGCCGATTCGGAAATGGCCTTGGCAAAATCACCGCGATCCATTCTGCCCTCGAAAAGGAGGTTGCCGGAGGCATGCACCTTGGGCGATTCGGGTTCCAGAGCCTGATTTACATCGGTAACCGGGTCGAACACTTCATACTCCACCTTAATCAATTCAACGGCGGCCCGGGCGGTCTTTTCCGTGTCCGCCACCACAGCGGCCAGAACATCGCCGATATAGCGAGTCTCTTCACCAACTTTAACTATGATCGGCCAATCCTGCACGATGAGCCCGATGACGCGCTCTCCGGGAATGTCCTCGGCGATGAATACCCGGGCCACCCCATCCAGTTTTTCCGCTTCGGAAACGTCCATGGAGAGGACTTTGGCCCGTGGATGATCGCTCAGCTTAAAGACGCCATAAAGCATTCCCGCCCGTGACATGTCATCGATATAAGGCCGCATTCCCAGTGTCGCCGTATCGCACTCATATTTGCGCAAACTGCAACCGACCTTTCCGGTCGTATCGGCGCGCGGAACCGTGTTATTCTCGCGAATGGCCCTGGCCGCTTCGAGGACGGAATCGACGATTTTTACGTAACCGGTGCAACGGCAGAGGTTTTTGTTTAAAGCCTTGATGACTTCCGGGCGCGCCGGGTCGGGATTTTTGTCGAGCAGGGCCTTGGCTTGCATGACGAAACCGGGAATGCAAAAACCGCATTGGATGCCGCCCTTTTCCACGAAGGCGTCGGCGAAGGCTTCCTGCAAACGCAAGTCCATGCCCTCGACTGAGGTCACTTCCTTCCCCTCGACTTTTTTCATTTTCACCACGCAGGCGAGGGCACCCTTGCCATTCACCTGCACGGAGCAGCACCCGCAGGCGGCCTCGTCATTACAGCCTTTTTTAGGGGAAGTGATTCCGGCCTCTTCCCGCAAGTATTCGAGCAGGGAGATTTCGGGTTCCCCGCCGTATTCGATTTTATTTCCGTTTAATGTGAATTCCATGCCAGCAGTCTCCTAAATTCCAATTCGTGGATGAATGTATAAATAATATTGTTTAAAGGTATAAATGTGCAATGGGCGCGGCGCCTTCATTCATGAAGTTCCCAGTAAAAATTGCTTGGTGTAGGCGGCGGGGGCGGAGTCCAATCCTTGCATTAATATTTTCATGACATAATACGAGTTCATATCGACGGTGGAACCGTCGGCCAGGCCTTCCCCCGCTTCGCCTGCGACCAGGCCCCCTTCGGAATCGAGAATGAATCTCCCCCCCGGCCCCCGGTAGGTGTAGCGGCCGTCCGTTTCGGAATACTCGAGCGAATGCTCGATGCCCTGGATTCTTCCCCGCATGACATGGGGCGAATCGAAATAAAATCCATCCCATTTTGAATCGGTCTCGTAGGATTTCCGGTTGAAAAAGAAATTCGGCTTTTCGATATAGGGTCCCCCCTGCTCGGGGCAAAAGGTGTCGCAGTTGCCGCAATCGTTGCAAAAGTCGGCCAGAATGGCGATTTGCCCCTTCTTTTTCAGTTGAATATCGTCCCCCGGAACCGGCGCAAAGCCGTCGTCGCGGTAAATGAAATTCGTTTGGGCAATAATCTGCTTGCCGATGGGGATATTGAAAGTGGCCGCGTTGGGGCAGACCGGCAGGCAAATATTGCAGGTCAGGCAATCCCACAACTCCAGATGCGAATCGATGGACCGGGGCATGGCCGAATTCTGGCTGTTGTGGTAGCGAGGGTTCTCGACCAGTGCCGGAACTATCGATTGGGCGTTTTTATGTCCGGCTTCTTCCAGGCTGAGGCTGTCGTCTCCGGCCCTCGACCGCAGAAATTCGGCCATATTCGAGGCCCCCGCCTCATCCATCGCTTTGCCCAGATTTTTCAAATACGCGGGCATACGGGCATAACCGCCTTTTTGCAGCAAATCCGTGCAAGTGGTGATCGGCCTCATATAACAGGCCGCCGCTTCGACGAAATTTTCCTTGTCGATACCGGCCGAAAAAGAGATGTGAAAATGGCTCCCCAAAGCGGAACGCATGTTGTTCATGCCATTCATGGCGATTACATGCAGAGGACGGCCCGAAAGATACATCACTTTGTCCGGCACCCCTGGCTCGATATTGGTCATGACGGATTCTCCGTGGTTGACGATCAGGGTGTTGGTGTATTTTGCGCCCACCTTTTTACCATGTTCAATGCCAAATGCCTCCAACCTTTTCAACAACGGCACGGCGTCCTCGAAGGACAGATCGCTCTCGAAGGCATGCCGGTCCAGTTTCAGGTGCGAATAGCCGAGGTCCTCACGCAGGGTTTTTTTCACCCAATCATAACCGAGCTGGGTGGGATTGCATTTTACGATAACATGCAGTTCGTGCTCCTCGATGAGGAATTTCACGATGCCCTCGACCTCTTCCTTGGGGCAGCCGTGAAAGGTCGACAGCGTGGCCGAATTGGAAATATGAGGATCGACCTCGAAATCGCGGTAGCGGGCAAATGGTTCCGGCAACTCACGCAGCATTTGCCCGATGGCCTCCTCGGCATTCATCAGCTTTTTTACCCAATCGACCATGACGGGCGACGAGACGCCTTTGAGGTCGTAGCCGATGGAAATATCGAAAACGAAATCGTAAAAGGGATCACCCTTGGGAACTCCCAGCAACTCCATGTCCTCGATGATTTTGAGGAGCGCCCAGGCTTTGACATATTCATCGTAGGAGGCTTGCAGATCCAACTCCTGCGACCATTCGATGTTGAAACCGATATTGGGCGCTTCGATGCAGGGCCGCCCGATATCCAGTTGGTCGAGGATTTGCACCGTCTTGAGCTCAAAAATTCTGCCCCCGCCGAGGAAAGCCAGGATAATATTTTGAGTCAGTTGGGTGTGCGGCCCGGAGGCGGGTCCCAGTTGGGTGAAGGCGCGCCTGTCATGAAAATCGACCGAAAAATCGTGCTCCGGATCACCCGTAAAGATGTCCCGCTGGCGATAACCGTAAATGGTTTTGGAACTTTCCAGCTCCGAGACAATGGCCTGGAGATGTTGTCCCAGACTGACACCGCGCAATTCTGCCATAAAAATAAATCCTCGTCCTCTTGCGGAGGAAAGAGCCAACCTAGGAATCCCGGTCACGAGACCGGCCCACACCTTAGCCTCGACTCAGTGAAAAGCAGCCAGCGGGTATTTCCCAAATTTTAAAAACTTTTCACTCCTATACTGGCTTTGAGATCGAAGTTCCGGTGAGGTTTTCGATCAGCCCTTAACCTCCAAATGTTAAAGTTAAAGCATTTGTTGGTTTATAAATTTAATATAAGAATATCCACAGGGGCTTCCCCTTGTAAAGAGAATTTTAATCTTCCGCTAAGTGGACAATTTATACCGGATGAAGCATATCTTCCTCTTCGTCTTGGTCTTACTCTTCGTCTGTTAGGCATTGAAAAAACAGGATGCATAAATTCGGAGGAAGACGATGAGGAAGAGGAAGACGAAGATTTTATGCTCAGATCAGAGCCATTCCATTTGCGCATTCAATTCCAAAATGCTTTCAGCCGGGCCAGGCCCTCCCTGATTTTTTCCACTGAAATGCCGGAAAAGGCGAAGCGGATAAATTTGCGGTCTTCACCCGGCAGTGGGCTCCCGAAATGCTCGCGGGTGCAAAAGGAGACCCCGGTTTCCCGCAGGGTGCGGCTGCGAAGATCTTCCAGAGAAGTCGCGCCCAGCCTTTCGTAAACCTCCGTCACATCGGGAAAGAGGTAAAAGGTGGAATTGGGCATGAACACCTCCACCCCATCGATGGTTCGCAATTCCTCCACCAGGGCATCGCGCCTCTGTTCCAGGGTATTCATGATTTCATGCGCGCCGGCCTGGTCGCCCCGCAAGGCTTCGATGCCCCCGTACTGCAAGGCGTGGTTGGTGCAGGACTCGACATTGACGTTTAGCTTGCCCATGCTCTCGATAATGGATTCCGGCCCGATGGCGGCCCCCAGACGCAGCCCGGTCATGGCGTAAGTTTTGGAATAAGTGTAAAGAATGACGGTGCGTTCGAGCATTCCCGGCAACGTGACGATGCTCTGCCCCTGCCCGCTGTATAGGATTTTGAAATAAGCCTCGTCGGCAAGGACCCAGAGGTCGTGTCGCATGGCCAGGTCCGCCACCCATTGCATCTCCTCGGCGGAAGATTCGGCCCCGATGGGATTTTGGTAATTGTTGTAAATAATGGCCCGCACGCCGTCGCCGATCTGCGATTCTACCCCGTCCCGGTCAATTTCGAAACCGTCGCCCGTGGGTATAAAGCCGTAGGGCATGGGATTGCCCCCCAGATAATTGATTTGCGATTCGTAGATGGGAAACCCCGGATTGGGATAAAGCACGCCATCGCCGGGATTCATGACGATTTCCAGAAATTTGCTGATGACCGGTTTGCCCCCCGGCTGCACGGCCACATTGAGCGGCCCGTAGGAGACATTGCGCTCCTGCCCTACATTTTCAGCCAAGGCTTCGCACAGGGGCATGATTCCGGCGGATGGGTTGTAGCCCGTTTTACCGTCGAGCATCGCCCGGTGAGTGGCCTCGATGACGTTAAGCGGCGTCCGCAAATCCAGATCCCCGAGGTGAAAAGGATAGACCACATTGCCCTCGGCGGCAAATGCGGCCGCGTCGGCCGATACGGCAAAAGCGGTTTCCGTTCCCAGGTTTTGAAGTCTGTCTGCTGTTGATTTACTCATAATTTCCGGCTCCGGTTTTTAGAATGGAAAATACTATTCTGCTACCACGGCAAATGGAAGATTCAAGCATTTTCTCGCCCATCGGCATTTTCCGGGACCCGCAAAAACGCATAAACCGCCCTCAGAACCATTTGTTTTTGTATTGTCAGGCCACTTCACAGGCGCAATCTGCACTTTACTTTATAATGCGACAAAATCATTCGAGCCTGGGCAATCAAAAGCGCCCCTTTATTTTTCTTTTGCTTATGTGGGCGACATTCGTTCCGCCGGTCGATCTCCTGGCCGGAGAAATGGAGAAGCCCACCGTCTTGCTCATCTCCCTGGATGCCTTTCGCTACGATTATTTTGACAAGGCGGACACCCCCAACCTCGATCGTTTGCGCCGGGAGGGGCTTCAAGCCGAAAGCCTCATACCCGTTTTCCCCTCCAATACATTTCCCAACCACTACTCCATCGTAACCGGGCTCTACCCCGCCCACAGCGGCATTATCGACAACGAAATGTACGATCCGGTTTATGACGCCTATTTCGACCTCGGCAAAAGGGATGAATTGGCCAGCAGCCGCTGGTGGCACGGAGAGCCTGTGTGGGTAACGGCTGTCAGGCAAGGGCTTAAAGCCAACACGCTGTTTTGGCCGGGAACGGAAGCTGAAATCAACGGCTACCGGCCGACTCAGTGGCTCCCTTATGAGCATAATATGCCCTACCCAAAAAGGGTGAAAATCATTCTGGACTGGATGGACCTGCCCAAAAAAGATAGACCGAATTTCCTCACTCTTTACCTGCCGGAAGTAAACGAAGTGGCCCATCGGGCCGGCGCCGATGCCCCAGAAACCTACCGGGCTGTTGAGTTGGTGGATGGCGCCATTGGGGAAATCATCAAGGGACTGGAGGAGCGCGCTCTTTTAGACTCTACCCATATTATCGTCGTATCCGATCACGGAATGGTCGATGTCAGCCCGGAACGTCAAATCAATCTGGACGATTATTTCGACACCGGTATAGCGCAATGGATACGCTACGGGGCTCAAGTGGGCATCTGGGCGCCGGATAATAAATTGCCCAGGATTCTTAAAAAATTGAAAAACGCCCACCCGCATCTTAAAGTATATGCCAAAGACGAAATACCGGAGCGTTTCCATTTAAGCGGGCATATCCGCATCCCTCCGATTGTTGGGATTCCAGACCTCGGCTGGGAAGTGGTCACCAACAAAGCCCTCAGCAAACCCATGAATCACCCCCTCAGGGGCGATCACGGTTTTGACAATCAGGAACAATTGATGCACGGAATTTTTATTGCCTACGGCCCCGATATTCCACGGGGGAAAAAGGTGGACTCTTTTATCAATGTTGAAATTTACGATTTGCTTTGCCAACTTCTCGGCTTGCAACCGGCTCCCAACGACGGCACCGGCTGGCTCGTAGAACAGGTCCGGAACCTCAATTAACAATAAGAATTCCGTCCCTTTTCATGTCTGCCCAAAACAGATTCAATCCACTAACGCGAAGAGCCCTGAATGGGCTTCATTCTCCAGCCCAGGGCGACGCCCTGGGAAATCGAACAGAAATGAACTTCAACCCTGTAGGGGTTGCACTCTCCTGGATCACAGGCTTATTTGAGAAAGAATACAACCCCTACAGGGTTGATTTTGGTGCGGTTACGAATCCCAGGGCTTTACCCTGGGCTAAAGGATGCAACCCCTTCCGGGGTTGTTTCATTAAATTGCGAAAGTAATATCCAACTCCATTTTTTAATCACAAAAAGCAATCTAAGAAAACATCATGAAAATAGACCTCCAGGTTGACGCTCGAAAACAGGCCAACGCAGTCAGGCGCGCGCGCGAACAAAAAATTATCATTCCCACCTTCGCGGAACAAAAAGATCCCTCCAATGTTCCCGATGATATCAAGAACCGGTTGAAAGAGGCGGGCCTGTGGGAGATCAACCCGGTAAACCTGTTCCGGGCCACATGGAAGAACGAACCCACCGCTCATGGGGGCGGTTTCGGGGGTGTCAACTATATGGAAATTCCTTCCGAAATTTCCGGGGTCAAGGCGCGCATTTTCGCTCTCGTGGGGAAATGGTTTCCCACCGGCGCCCACAAAGTAGGTGCGGCCTTCGGATGCCTTGCCCCCCGCCTGGTCACGGGCCAGTTCGATCCCACCACCCAGAAGGCGGTCTGGCCCTCGACTGGCAACTACTGCCGGGGCGGCGCATACACCTCCGCATTGCTGGATTGCGAAGCCATTGCCATTCTTCCCGAAGATATGAGCCGCGAGCGTTTCGAGTGGCTGAGCAAAATCGCCGGGGAAGTCATCGCTACCCCCGGTTGCGAATCCAACGTCAAGGAAATTTACGACAAATGCTGGGAATTGCGCCGGACACGCGACGACATTGTCATTTTTAACCAGTTCGAGGAGTTCGGAAACTACCTCTGGCACTACACCATAACCGGAAGCGCTATCGAGGAAGTGCTGGGGCAGCATATGTCGGATGGCGATAATTTCACGGGCTGGATCAGCTCCACCGGCTCGGCCGGCACGATAGCGGCTGGCGATTATCTAAAAGAGCGTTTTCCACATAGTAAAATCGTCGCCGTGGAAGCGCTCCAGTGCCCCACCCTGCTTATGAACGGCTACGGTGGGCATCGCATCGAGGGCATCGGGGACAAGCATGTTCCCTGGATTCACAACGTCCGCAATACCGACTTTGTCATCGCCGTCGATGATGAGCACTGCATGAACACCCTCCGCCTCTTTAACGAACCGGCCGGCCAGGACTACCTGAAAAGCGTCGGGGTATCCGATGATCTCATTGCATTGCTGCCTCAGATCGGAATTTCAGGCCTGAGCAACCTCATCGCCGCCATCAAACTGGCCAAATATTACGAATTAACGGAAAAGGATTTCCTCTTTACCGTGTTTACCGACTCGATGGAACTTTACGGCAGCAGAATCGAAGAACTGCGTGACGAATTGGGCGATTACAACCGCGAAACCGCCATGAAAGACCACCACCGGCACCTGCTCGGCCTGTCCACCGATTATATGCAGGAGCTTACCTACCAGGACCGCAAGCGTGTGCATAACCTCAAATATTTCACCTGGATCGAACAGCAGGGCCGCAAACTGGATGAATTGAACGCCCAATGGTACGATCGGAGTTACTGGACGGAACTCAGACGGGAGGTCCACGAAATCGATAACCTCATCCGCGGCTTCAACGCCAAAGTGGCGGCGGTTAATTAGACGTTGTTTTCCTCGGATTTGGCCGGAATAATCGGCGCAATGAATGATCGCCAAAGATTTCTGGCCGCCTGCCAGTGTCAACCGGTGGACCGGCCGCCGGTCTGGATCATGCGGCAGGCTGGCCGTTACCTGCCCGAATATCGCCGGTTGAAAAAGAAATACTCGTTTCTGGAGTTGGCCCAGACACCGGAACTGGCGGCCCGCGTAACCCTGCAGCCGATGCAAAGATATGCATTCGACGCGGCCATCACTTTCAGCGATATTCTGGTCATCCCGGAAGCCCTCGGCCAGCCCTACCGGTTCAAGGAAACCGGCGGCATCGAAATGGAATACCGCATCGAAAACCGTCCGCAAATCGACCGGCTCGACCCCACCGGGATTCGGGAAAAACTCGGCTACGTGGCGGAAACCCAAAAAATTGTCCGCCGGGAACTGGGAGACGGCAAGGCCCTCCTCGGTTTCGGCGGCTCACCCTGGACGCTGGCCACTTACATGGTCGAGGGCGGCCATTCCGACAATTTTCTGAACATCAAGAACCTGTTTTTCAACCAGAGAAATGATTTTGAGGCGTTGATGGAAAAAATAACCGCCGCCCTGGTCGATTATTTTAAAATGCAGATCGATGCGGGCGTCGACGCGCTGCAAATTTTCGACTCATGGGGGGCGGCCTGCGCGGGAGCCCTTTACGCAGAAATGTCGCTCTGCTGGGTGCGGCGCATCATCGATTCTCTCGACAATCGGGTGCCGGTCATCCTTTTTGCCAAAGGCATGGCCGCAAACGCGTCCGCATTGGCCTCTAGCGGGGCCAGTGTTTTGAGCGTTGATTGGACGGTTGATCTGGCCGATTTCGCCTCAAAGGTGGGTCTAAAAATCGCCGTGCAGGGAAACCTCGATCCCGTTGTTTTAAATACGGAGCCGGGAGTTGTCTGCAACGAAACGCGGCGAATTCTCGACTCCATGAAGAACCGGCCGGGGCACATCTTCAATTTGGGCCACGGCATTCTCCCCAACGCCAAACTGGAGAATGTTGATAAACTCGTGGAAACGGTGCATAATTATTCATGAAAATGCTTAACCCGGACCTGAAGCTCATTCAAAAATACGACCGTCCGGGACCGCGCTACACTTCCTACCCGACGGCTCTTTCTTTTACCGAAGAAATCGACAAAGAGCAATTGCTGGCCGACTCAAAAAGAGAAACCGGCCCTCTCTCCCTTTATTTTCACATCCCATTTTGTGAAAGCCTCTGCTGGTTTTGCGGTTGCACCACCGTCATTACGACCGACCACGATCGTTCCGCAACCTACCTGGACTACCTCGAAAAGGAGGTAAACCTGTTTATGCTCAACCTGCAATCCGGCCGCAAAGCGGTGCAATTGCATTTCGGAGGGGGCACACCCAATTTTCTGCAACCCAATCTGATACGCCGCCTGGGACGCCTTATCCATGACCATTTCGATTTCGAACCCGATTCCGAACTGAGCGTCGAACTAGACCCCCGGCGCTTGACCAGGGACCATATCCGGGCATTCGCGGAAATGGGCGTCAACCGGGCCTCCTTCGGGGTGCAGGACATCAATCCAGCTGTGCAAAAGGCCATTCACCGTATCCAGCTCACGGAACTGAACCTACAGGCCATCGAACGGTTAAGGGACGAGGGCTTTAAATCCATCAACATCGACCTCATCTACGGTTTGCCCCATCAGAGCGTGGAATCCTTTAATGACACCCTGGATGAGGTCATAAAATACAGCCCGGACCGGTTTGCCGTATTCAGCTACGCTCATGTTCCCTCGATTAGACCAGCCCAAAAAATCCTCGCCCGGGCCAGTCTGCCATCGGCGGAAACCAAGCTGGAAATTCTCGCCATGCTGACCGAAAAACTGACTTCGAACGGTTATGCCTATATCGGAATGGACCACTTCGCCAAGGAAAACGACGAATTGACGCTGGCCCAGCGCAACAAAACCTTGCAGCGCAATTTTCAAGGATACAGCGCCAAAGCGGATACGGAAATATGCGGTTTCGGTATGTCTTCAGTTTCCCAGACCTCCCGCCTCTATCGTCAAAACTACAAAACGCCGGACCTCTACAGCGAAGCCCTGGCGGAGGGCCGTCTCCCCATTCAGCGCGGCTACATTCTAAGCGGGGAGGACCGGATTCGGCGGGAAATTATCATGAGACTGATGTGCCACCTGACCCTCGATTTTGAAGAGATGTCGCACATATTAAATATCGATTTCCCCAGACGATTTTCCCGCGAAATAGCTTCACTGAGCGAAATGGAGGAAGACGAACTGGTGGAAATAAACTCTCGAAGTATAATAATCACGGAATTGGGCCGCCTCTTCCTTCGCAGCGTGGCCATGCATTTCGACGCCTATTTGCAGGAAAAGGAAACCCGTTTTTCCAGGACCATTTAGAGAATCCACCATGCCGAAAAAAGCGGTCCTTCTATTGAATCTCGGATCTCCCGATTCATGTTCGGTGGGTGATGTGCGCCGTTATTTGCGGGAATTTCTTATGGATAAACGCGTCCTGGACGCTCCCTGGCCGATCCACGCATTCGTGGTTTATCTGTGCATCCTGCCGTTCAGACCAAAACAGTCCGCCCACGCCTATGGCAAAATCTGGACCTCGGATGGTTCCCCACTGACCGTCATCAGCCGCAAACAGCAAACCCTTTTGCAGGAAAAAGTCGATCTTCCCGTCCACTTGGCCATGCGTTACGGTTCTCCTTCCATTCCGGAAGTTATTTCGGAAATTCGCCGTAGCGGGATTGAGGATCTCTTCATCGTCCCTCTTTATCCACACTATGCCATGTCCAGTTACGAAACCGTCGTCGAGCGGGTGGTTGATGAAATTGGAAAACAAGGCATCGGCATCACCCTAAAAACAATGATCCTGCAGCCATTTTATGACGATGAGGCCTATATCCAGGCTCTCACGGAACAGACCAAACCTTTTCTGGAAAAGGATTACGACATGCTGTTATTCAGTTTTCACGGCATCCCGGAGCGGCACCTGCGTAAAAGCGATCCCACCCATTCCCATTGCCTGGCCGCGCCGGATTGCTGCCAGGGGACCCATCCGGCCCACCCCACCTGCTACCGGCGCCAGTGCTTTCAAACGGTCGAGAAATTTGTCTCAATGGCGCATATTCCCTCTCATAAATATGCCATTTCTTTTCAATCGAGGCTGGGGCGCGATCCCTGGCTCAAGCCCTACACCGATTTCGAGCTGGAGCGATTGGGGCGGGAGGGCGTTAAGAAAATCCTCGTCATGTGCCCGGCCTTTCTTTCCGATTGCCTGGAGACGCTGGAAGAAATCGCCATGCAAGGGGCTGAAACATTCAAGAAGGCCGGAGGGGAGTCATTGCAATTGATTCCCTGCCTTAACGACCACCCCGAATTCATTCGCTTTCTGGAGGGGAAAGTGGCAGCATGGCTTGGTCGGGAGGAACTTCAAAAATGAGCTTTTTAAACTTCGATGAGAGAACCTTTATCGGGGTGAGCATCCTTCTCTACTGTGGAGCTTTCGCCTACGGGCTGATGACCCTGATAAGAAAACGCAAGCATCGCAAATGGCTCATGCTTGCCCTCGTTTCGTGCGGGTTTATCCTGCAAACTCTGGGCTTGTATATGCGGGGGATGGACCTGGGCAGGTGCCCCTTGGGCAATCCCTTCGAAAAAGTGCAATTCATCGTATGGTCGGCCATTTTGCTCTACCTTGTCATCGGGCCCGCTTTTCGCATGAGCTTGCTGGGGTTTTTCAGTTCCGGTCTGGCGGCCGTTTTGGGGGCGGCCTCCCTTATTATCAAAGCTTGGGACCTGCCCTACCAAAGAGCGGAATCGGCCACCAGCGGATGGGTCGAAACGCACGCCGCCCTGGCCGTTTTCAGCTACGGCATATTCGGCATCCTGGCTCTCACCTCGCTGATGTATCTATTGCAAAACTACGGGCTCAAGCACAAGCGTTTCGCCGGGCTCTTTCCCCTCCTGCCATCCATTGTGCAACTGGACCAGATGAACCGCCGCCTTCTTTTGACGGGGCTGGCCGTGCTATCGTTTTCATTTGCTGTGGGGGCGGTTTATTACCGGACCCATTTGTCCAATTTGCAAAGCGCGAAATTAATAACGACCATTGCCGTGTGGCTGGCTTACTCGGTTCTGCTCCTGCTGCAATATACAAAACGGCTGGCGGCAAAAAAATTCGCCCTCTGCTGCATTATCCTCTTCCTGCTGGCGTTGGTCAGCCTGTGGCCGATTACATCAAGCGGCAGAGCCAAGCCCGATTCAACCCACATGCAACCCTGAACTGGACCCGGAAATGAAGGGAGAGAATCATCGGGCAATCCTGTTTCTGCAAGGAATCAGCCACCACACGGCATCCATCGAGGTGCGTGAGAATCTGGCCCTCTCGGAAAAACAAATCGAGTCGCTTTACGAATACCTAAAAAATACCGATGGTTTGGAGGAATGCCTGGTTCTCAATACCTGCAACCGCATCGAAATTTATGGCTTGGCCAATGCGTCCGGTGGGCAGGATTGGTTCCTGCGGCAATTCGACAATTTCGCCCACCTGGAGAAAGCCTGGTTCCGGGACTCCGGTTATTGGAAAAGCGGCCGCGAAACCGTCCACCACCTGTTCGAAGTCGCCTCCGGGCTAGATTCGCAAAGGATTGGGGAGACGGAGATATTCGGGCAGGTAAAGGATTCCTATGCCCTCGGAGTGCAAAAAAAGACTGTCGGTCCTGTCCTCCACAAAGTTCTGCAAAAAGGATTTCAGGCGGCCAAATGGGCCCGGTCCAACACCGCCATCAGCCGTGGACAAGTCAGCATGGGCAATGTCGTGGTGGACTTGGCCCGGCGCATTTTCGGGAATCTGAAAAACAGCCGCATCCTCGTGGCCGGGATGGGAGAAGTGGGCCTGATGACGGTCAATGCATTGATCAGCCGGGGCGTCAAAAACATCACCGTGGCCAATCGTTCATCGGAAAAAGCGCTCGACCTGGCCAGTGAAATCGGAGGGAGAGCCATCCCTTTCAAGGAATGCCCGAATATCCTGCCGGAAATTGACATCATGATCACCTCAACGGCAGCCAGAAAATGGATATTTACCCGGAAAATGATAGAAAAAGCCCTTCAACGCCGACCGCATAAACCACTTTTTCTGATCGACCTGGCGGTGCCGAAGGACATCGAAAGCGAGGCGGGGCAATTGCCCGGGGTTTACCTCTACAACCTGGACGACCTGGCGGAAATCTCCAATGCAAACCTGAAAATACGCCAAAATGAGGTAGAGGCTTGCCGCAAAGCTCTCTCGAAAAAGTCGGTCCGCTTGTGGAAAGCGCTCTCCCTAAGTCATTCTGGAAGCCAGCCAGGAGGCGGGTGAAACATTCTTCTGGCTGGTTAATATATCCCGCAACCGGCCGGCCGCACGGCTCGTATTTTCAATTATTGCCCGGTCGGAAACGGCATTTTCGATCTCCTGGGCCAAAAGGCGCGGTGTCGCCCTGCCCTGAATGAATTCCGCGTAAATGGACTCATCGAGCAAAAGATTGACGATCCCGATATAGGGAACCCGGATCAACCGGCGGGCCCAAAAATAGGTCAGCGGGTGGGCCTTGTAGGCTATCGCGCCGGGTATTCCGGCCAACCCGCAGGTCAGCGACATGGTTCCGGAACTGGTCAAAACCGCTTTGGCGGTAACGGCCCCGGCCCCGCTATTGGAAACAAGCTCAATGAAACCGCAGGCGTTGTTTTGGGCGGACAATACTTTTTCCAGCACGGCGCGAATCTCATCGCTGGGGTAGAGGACCACGGCGCGACTTGAGGGGTTCTTTTTCCGGTATTGGGCAAAGGCCGCGGCCATGGCCGGAAATATTCGGGCCACCGGCTGCACCCGGCTGCCAGGCAATAGAAGGACCGGGCCCTCGGGCGCATAGGCCAATTCGGAAGCGCGGCCTTCCTCCAGAAAAGGATGCCCCACGAATTCCACCGGCAATCCGGTATCTTTGAAGCAATCGACTTCAAACGGAAAGATGACGCCCAGGCCGTCCAACGTGTCCGCCATGGCAAAACGGCGCTTCGCTTGCCAGGCCCAAATTTGGGGCGAAATATAATAAAAGACCCCGATCGGGCCGCCTCCTTTACAGCTCAAACCCCGGTTTTTCAATTGCCGGGCCAATCGCAGGTTGAAACCGGGATAATCGACCAGGCAAATGTTGGCCGGCCCATAACTTTCGATCCAATGCAGTAATTCCCGGAAGATGCGGCGGAAAAGACCGTAGTTTTTGAGCACTTCGACAAATCCGACCACGGAAAGCGATGTCATGTCGTAAAGGAGCTGCGCCCCCGCCTTTTCCAGTTTCACGCCTCCCAAAGCGGCAATGGCCAGACCGGGCCGGGCGCGGCGCAATGCGGAAACCAGGCGGGCCCCGTGCTCGTCCCCGGAATGTTCCCCGGCGATAATGAGCAAATCCGTCTTGGCGGTTTGGGGCGGGGGAAAAACCGGGCCCGGACAGGCTGGAGTTGGCTGCGGTGGCGGCATGGAGACTCAGGTCCCAAAATCTTCCTGTTGGGCGCGTATCTGCTCGGATACCCGGATGGCCAATTCGAGTGCCGTTTTTCCCAGGGCGGCGCCCACTTTCGGTTCCTCGTAATGAGCCACGCAATGGACGAAAGAGGCCAATTCCAATTGCAGCGGCTCGCCTTTTTCGATGGGAATCTCCTCCTTCTCCAGGCTCTGGCCGGCTTTTCGCAGCAAATGGCCTTTCTGGTTCATAAAATCGAGCGAGAGGTAGGTGTTGGGCTGGAAAACGCGAATCTCACGCACTTTTTTCTGGCTCACCCGGCTCGTGTTTACATTGGCCACACAGCCATTCTCGAAAGTGATGCGGGCATTGGCAATATCTTCGGAGCTTGACAGCACACTGACCCCGGCGCTCTCGACTTTTTGCACCGGCGACTTCACCAGTTGCAGGATGATGCCGAGATCGTGGATCATCAAATCGAGCACCACACCCACCTCCGTTCCCCTGATATTGAAAGGGGCCAGCCGGTCGGCGGTGATGTAGCGAGGCATTTCGACGGCTTCTTCCAGGAATTTCATGACCGGGTTGAAATGCTCGATGTGGCCGACTTGGACAACGCGCCCGGAGGCATTGGCGGCGGATAGTATCTGCTCTGCCTCGTCCAGGCTGGCGCAGAGCGGTTTCTCGATCAAGAGGTGGCAATCGGCCTCGAACAACTCAAGGGCCACCTCGCAATGCCTGTCGGTCGGAACCACCACGCTGACGGCATCGCAAGCCTCCCCCAGTTCCCCCAGGGTAGAAAAACGCTCGCAATGACAGTTTTGCGCCGCCTCCGAAGCCCGTTCTTCATCCGGATCGAAAATACCGGCCAACACACAGCCTTCCAGCCCGGCATAAATGCGGGCGTGATGACGACCCAGGTATCCCACTCCGGCAACCCCGCATCGGACGATTGCTTCTTCATCTGCCATGCCGTACAGTTAAGACTCCGCCGGAGGTTTTGACAAGCCGTCTGTTCCTTCAGGTTCAGGCCGGATGATTGACGGCATTTGACAATAAACCGTGGTTGAGGAGCAACTGCCGGTCGGTGCGGGCGCCGTATTTGGGATTGTGGGATACCAAAACGAGGCTGGAATTTTCTTCCCGGCAAATTTCAAAAATCAGATCAATCACCCCGTGGGCCGTTTTTTCATCCAGGTTCCCGGTCGGTTCGTCGGCCAGAATGAGTGTTGGTCGGTTCATCAGGGCGCGGGCCAGGGCAACCCGCTGTTTTTCCCCGCCCGAAAGTTGCATGGGGGCAGAATGCAGGCGGCCTCCCAGACCGACCCTTTCCAGCAACTCCCGCCCCCGGCGGCGATTCGGCTCGCTCAAATCGCCGAGGATGCGCGCCGCCATGAGGACATTTTCCACCACGTCGAGCTCGGGAATCAGATGATAGGCCTGAAAAACCATTCCAATCTCCCGGCAGCGCACCGAGGCCAATTGCTTTTTACTCAATCGTTGGAGATCCATTCCGTTCAGGGAAACGGTTCCGCTGTCAGCCGTCTCCAGTCCGGCGATGATATTGAGGAGGGTCGTTTTGCCGCTGCCGGACTCTCCCCGAATGCTGACGCTGATTCCTCTTTCGACCCTCATATCGATGCCTTTGAGAACCTCAATCGGGCTGCCCCCGCTGATAAAGGTTTTGGCCACCCGGCGGACCCTCAGCTCTTTTTCGGAATCATTCACTGCGCAGGGCCTCCGCCGGTTTCATACGGGCGGCCCGCAGGGCGGGAACAAGGCCGGCCAAAGTTGTCAGAACAAGGGCGCTAACGGAAATGACGACAAAATCGATAACCGTATAGTGAACCGGAAGCTGGGAAAATTGGTAAAACTTGACCAGCGCCTCCTGGCTGCCGGTCAAGCCGGCGAACCCATAGATGATGTCGTTGCGAAAAGACAGAGCCATCAGGGCAAATAGAATCCCCAGCAAAACCCCCAGAAATCCAATGAAAAATCCCTGGAAACAAAAACAGGCCACCAAATGCCGCGGTTGGCCGCCAATGGCGACGAGAAGCCCGATTTCCTTCGTTTTCCGCACCACGGTCAGGAGTTGGGCAATGGCAATCACGAAGGCGGCCACCAGAACTATGAATATGAGGAGAAAAAACATCATGTTTTTTTCCATCTGTAGAATCCAGAGCCAATCCTCATACATCTCCAGCCAGGTTATGGCCCGCTTGCCACCGGTAAGGATGCCGTTCAGCTCTTCCGCCACGACGGCCTCGTCTATGCCCGAATGCAGTCTCAAGGCCACCCCGTGGGCCGCCCCTTGCAGATTGTAAAGCTCCTGCATGAGGCGCAGGGTGCTAACCATGGTATTACTGTCGAAATCGCTCCATCCAGTCTCATAAATCCCGGCCACCAAAAGCTCCCTCGGCAGGAGCGCCTCGTCGTCCTTCAATTTATCCAGCATGAGCGGTGTATAGACCTCAACGGTGGAACCTAAAGTGGCCCCGATGGAGGCGGCCAGCATCCGGCTAAGCAACACCGAGTCGTCATCCAGATCGTCGAGACTGCCTAGTTGCAGGAAATCCTGCATCGGCACGACCGAGGGCTCCCGCTCGACATCGATGCCCCGAATAGTCGGAAAAGCGGGCCGGTTGTCGTGCTGCAGCATAATCACCCCGTGGGCATAGGGAGACGCCCCTTTTACTTCCCCCATGCCGCTGACTGTATCCAGAACGGTTTGGTAGTCATACATGGGATTGCCGGACTCAATGCGGATATGCCCGTTGGTCTGGACAATTTTCTCCCGGTAGGTCTGCCCGAAACCGCCCATCACGCTTTGCACGATCACCAGAATCATAACCCCGAGCATTACGCCGCAAACGGAAATTAAAAAAAAGAAAGAGACCCTTTTGCCGGAGGGAAAAAGCTGCTTCAGCGCCAGATATAGATACCAGGGCATTTTAATGATTAGTAGACACAAAAAGCTGAAAATGGGGTCAATGGAATAGTCATCAAGTGGTTCGTTCGGGTTCCACCGCACCCCGGAATAATTCAGGCTATGATTTTTTTTCCGGTGGTTTGAGGGTGGGGAAAAGGATGGTGTCCCGTAAATTCGCAGCCCCCGTCAGGAGCATGACGAGGCGGTCGATGCCCACCCCGATGCCCCCCGCCGGCGGCATTCCGTGTTCCAGAGCGAGGAGGAAATCCCGGTCGATATTCTGCTGGTCCTCCCCGGCCTGGGCGGCGAACATTTTTTTCTGGGCCAGAGGATCGTTTTGCTCGGAATAAGCCGGGGCGATCTCCTGCCCCGAAATGCAGAGCTCGAAAACATCGATGGTCGATTCGTCCCCCTCGGTCAATTTGGCCAGCGGGCATAGCTCCCGTGGCAGGTGAGTTATAAATGTGGGTTGAATGAGCCGCGGCTCGATTAATTTCTCAAAAACATCGTTGGTGATTTCGAACATCTCCTGGTTGGGATTCGATTCGACCTCCAATGCCTCACAGCGGGCCAGCATTTCTTCTTTCGAGCGGGAAAACCACTGCGGGTCGCCCGTCGTCTCAATGACAAGCTCCTTGTAGGGAACCTCCCGCCATTGACCGCCCAATTCTATCTTTTGCCCATCGAATCGCTCGACAACCGTCGTCCCGAGGACTTCCCGGCAAATGGTCTGGATCATTTCCCGCACCAATTCCATCATGCCGCCATAATCGGTATAGGCCTGGTAAACCTCCAGCATGGTGAACTCCGGGCTGTGTTTGCGGGAAATGCCCTCGTTGCGGAAGATGCGGCCGATTTCGTAAACGCGGTCGAATCCGCCCACCAAAAGGCGTTTCAGGTTCAACTCGAGGGCGATTCGCAAATAAAAATCGCAATTAAGGGCCTTGAAATGGGTGACGAAAGGCTGGGCCGCGGCCCCTCCGAAATCGGGCTGAAGCATCGAGGTTTCCACTTCCATAAAATCCCGCCCATCGAGAAACCGGCGAATACATGAAATAATTTTACTGCGTTTGAGAAAGCGCTCGCGGGAGTCCTCATTGACGATGAGGTCCAGGTATCGCTGACGATAGATTTGTTCACTGTCGGAAAGCCCATGCCATTTTTCGGGCAAGGGCCGGAGCGCCTTGGCCACCAGTTGATAACGCTTTACCCGAATTGTGATTTCCCCCGTCTTGGTTTTAAAAAGCGGCCCCTCCACCCCAATAAAATCGCCGATATCCAGCTTGCGAAAAGCTTTGTAGGCTTCCTCGCCGATTTCGTCGCGGCGGAAATATAGCTGCAACCTGCCATCGCGATCCAGGATTTTGACAAAGGCCGCCTTGCCCATGAGGCGAAAAACAACGATGCGGCCAGCCACCTTCACGGTGGGGCTTTTTTCCTCCTCCCCGGTGTAAAGTGAACGGGCCTGGGCGGAAGTGTGTTCCTGCTCCCAATTAGCGCGAAAAGGATCGAAACCACTCTCGCGCATGGCATCGAGTTTGCCCAGGCGAACCGCATAAAGATCGTGGGTTTGTGGACTATCGGATTTTGGCTTGTTCATGTTGGTGGATTAGAAAACCGTTTAGCCTGTGTAATGACCAGTCAAGAATCAATGGGAAAATTGAATCCAAAACCAGTTTCCAAACCCTCTATAGGAAACCTGACACCTCAATTTCAAGATTGCACGGGAGGCGTCCCACTTTAAAAAGACTCATGCTCACCGCCGCCAACTTTGCCCTCTTCCTGGTGATTATTTGTTTCTCCGTGGGCCTCGTTTTTGCCGATCCTGCCCGGCACGGTAATCGCCTGGGCGGGCATCGTCATGCACAAGCTTTGGCTGGGGGACGCCTCCGTCCCCTGGTGGTTCCTGGGTGTCGCCACCGGGTTGGTCGTTCTCGCCCAGGGCCTGGATATGGCCTGCACCTACTGGGGGGCGAAAAAATTCGGAGCGAGCTGGAAGGGCGCCCTGGGCGGAGTGGCCGGCGGCCTTATCGGGGTTTTACTATTCAATATTCCGGGTCTCATCATCGGACCACTCTTCGGGGTGGTCCTGGCGGAAATCATGCCCAGGCGGGAAAAGCGGGAATCGGAACCATTGTCGGCGGTATAGTGGCTTTCGTCCTCAAATTGGGTGTGACCGTTACTCTGATTGCTGGCTTTTTCCTGGTTCTGGCCCAAAACTCCTAGGCAATGCTCCCATTCCGGTTTTTTTTAAACGAATACTGGCTTGCGGTCATTCCGGGATATCCTTTCATTACCGCACGGATGATGCAGAGTAAAAGCAATCGTAAACGCAAACCAAGCTGGCTTAGGGCCCGTCTGCCTTTCAGCCCTTCCTACCAACGCGTTCGTCATATTGTTGAGGACAACGACCTGCATACGGTCTGCCAGAGCGCCCATTGCCCGAACCTGGGAGAATGCTGGTCGCGGGGAACCGCCACTCTCATGATTTTGGGAAATGTCTGCACCCGATCCTGCACTTTTTGCGCCATTGATACGGGCAGACCCGAACTACCGGACCTGGGCGAACCGGCCCGCGCGGCCGAGGCCGTCGCCAAAATGGGTTTGCGCCATTGCGTCATCACTTCGGTGGCCCGGGACGACCTGCCGGATGGCGGAGCGGCTGCCTGGGCGGCCACCATCCGGGCCATTCGACACCGCAACCCCACCACCGCCATTGAGGTGCTCATCCCCGATTTTCGCGGCCATAAAAACAGCCTCGACACCGTTTTGGAGGCCCGTCCGGATATCCTTAACCACAATATGGAAACGGTCCGGCGGCTACAGCGGCCGATTCGTAAAACCGCCCGTTATGAACGCACCCTGGGGGTTCTCAACCACGCCCACGAACGCGGTTTCGTGACCAAATCCGGCATCATGCTGGGGATTGGAGAACGTCGTGATGAAATCGGGGAGGTATTGACGGATTTGCGCGATGGCGGAGTCGGGATCATCACCATCGGTCAGTATTTGCAGCCAACCCCGGAACACGCCCCGATTGACCGCTGGGTCCCCCCGGAGGAGTTTGAGGAATGGAAAGAATTCGGCCTCTCCATAGGTTTTGACGTTGTCGAGTCGGGGCCATTGGTGCGATCTTCCTATCATGCGGAGGAGCAATCGGCGCATTTCGGCTTAAACCAGGGGGCCGCATCCGCCTGAAGCTTAAATCGATTTAGCTCATAGGTTTAAAAAGTGAAGATGGCTTATTTTCCAATTTTATTTGACCACAGATTACACGGATAAACACAGATAAAGGTTATTGGGAATCGATTTTTTTTATCCGTGCTCATCCGTGTAATCTGTGGTTGAAAAGGTATTTCATATTAACATCAAAAAATAACGAGCATTGAAAATTCCACTGGAAGATTACTACGAGGATATTGTGGGCAAGGCCGCCACCGGCCTCCGCCTGGGGAAGCGCGAATTAGCCGGGAAGGCCGGACTCTCAACGGAGGCGGTCAATGATGCCATGAACGGCGTTTTTACGGAGGAAACGGCACGCGCCGTGGCCCCGGTTCTCAATCTCGATGCCGACTCGCTGGTGGAATGCGGAAAAAAGGCATGGCATCCCGAAGCGGTG
The DNA here is from genome assembly GCA_965226205.1 of Opitutales bacterium. Taxonomy (GTDB): domain Bacteria; phylum Verrucomicrobiota; class Verrucomicrobiia; order Opitutales; family UBA2987; genus JAJFLU01. The sequence continues at coordinate 116,306 of CBDDCJ010000026.1, forward strand.
CAAATGATCGGCCTCAGTTCTTTCAACACGCCATTTCCCATTCCCGGTTATGCGGAAATGACGGTGAATGCCTTCCTCGTCTGGGATCCGTCCTCGAAACAGGCCGCGGCATTCGATACGGGAGCCGATGCGGTTGGAATCCTTGAAAAGATCAAGGACCACGAACTGACTCTGACAGGGATTTTTCTGACCCACACGCATGGAGACCACATCGCGGACGTGGACCGTTTGCGCCGGGAAACCGGCAACCCAATGGTATATGTGAACCAGCGGGAATCCTACGAGGGAGCCAATCTCATCGACGAGGGAGATCGATTTCAGGTGGGCGTTCTCAGCATGGAAGCCCGTTTGACCCACGGCCATTCGCCGGGCGGCACCACATTCGTGATTTCCGGTCTGGAGAGAAAAGTGGCCGTGGTGGGAGATTCGCTATTCGCCAATTCCATGGGCGGCGCCCCCAGTTCTTACCTGCAAGCTTTGGAAAATAACCGCAAGAAAATCCTGTCCCTGCCCGGCAATACCATCATTTGTCCCGGCCACGGCCCCATGACAACCGTTGGCGAGGAAAAAGCGCATAACCCATTTCACCCGGAATTCAAATAAATAGAACCCAACCCCTCAAGCGACTCTCGAAAATCATGGCAAAAAAGAAAAAAGTAGGATTCGTCGGAACCGGCCGCATGGGCGCTAATATGGCCCGTCGCCTGAAAGATTGCGGCTACCCCATCAGCGCGGTCTATGATGTCAACCGGGCGGTGGCTGAAACACTGGCGGAGGAACTGGGTTGCCTGCGCAGCCCCACCCTTGCGGGTGTGACCAAGACCTCAGAAGTGGTCATTACGGTCGTGACGGATGACGCCGCCATGCGGAAAATTTTTAAAGGAAAAAAGGACAACCTCTTGATGGGAGCGGGCCGCCGGGTCTTCATCAATTGCGCCACGGTTTCCCCAAAAATCCATATTGAGGTCGAAAAAGCGGCCGGCCAAGCCCGCGCTTCGACCCTCGAAGGCTGCATGGCATCCAGCATCACCCAGGCGCGCGATGGCACTCTCTACCTCATGGTCGGGGGAAAAAAGAAAACATTCGAGCGGGTCAAGGGAATCCTCGAAGACCTTAGCGCCAAGATGCGCTATATCGGCCCGGCCGGAAAGGCGGCCGAGGTCAAAGCCTTGGTCAACATGGTCATGAATATCAACACGGCGGGACTGGCCGAAGGATTGGGCCTGGGCGCAGCCCTGGGCCTGGATCTATCTTTGCTGCAGGAAGTTTTTTCGCAAACGGGAGCCAATTCGCGTGTGCTCGAAACGGATGGCGAAGATATGCAGGTGCGCGATCACGAATGCTATTTTTCGTCCGCCCACGCCTCCAAGGATTCCGGCATAGCGGCGGCATTGGCGCGCCAACACCGCCTCAACCTTCCTCTCAACGACGCCACCAAGGCTCAATACGACCGCATGATTGAGGAAGGGCTGGGCGAACTCGACAAATCTGGCATTGCCGAACTCACCTTCAAGGGCCGTCACAAGGCCAAGGCCCGGCGGAGAACAAAAAAAGCGAAGTAGAGAATTTTTCCGTGAAGATTCGGGCTTTTCAAGGTCTCAGGCCGGCCCCGGCGGTGGTGGAGAAAGTCGCCTCGCCACCCTACGACGTGGTCTCCGGGCAGGAGGTCCGGGCCATCGTAACGGATAATCCCCTCAGCATGTTGCGGGTAGTGCGGGCCGAAGGCGATTTGGAAGCGGGTGCCCATCCCTACTCGGACCGGGTTTATAAGCGGGCGGTGGAAAATTTCCGCAAAATGCAGTCGAAGGGACATTTGATCCGGGAAACCGAACCTTCCCTCTACCTCTACCACTTGCAAACGGGCCAACACCGGCAGCGGGGGGTGGCCGCTCTCTGCCACCTGGAAGATTATGAAAATGGCCTGATTAAACTTCACGAAGGCACCCGCAAGGAGAAGGAGGATGACCGCACACGCCTGACCAGCGATTTGAGCGCCAACCCCGGGCCGGTCTTTCTCACCTACCGCGACGACGCCACCATCGATTCGCTGGTCGAGGAAATTTCACAAAAAGAGCCCTTATATGATTTCACGGTTTCCGGCGGCGTCCGCCACACCCTCTGGAAGATACCGGAAGGGGAAACCCTCGTCGAAGCCTTCCGCCAGGCCCCCTGTTTTTATGTGGCGGACGGGCATCACCGCAGCGCCAGCGCCGCCCGGGTGGCCAGGGAAAGGCGTTCCACCAACCCGAATCCTACCGGTAATGAGGACTACAACTGGTTCCTCTGCGTGCTTTTTCCGGCCTCTCAGTTACGGATATTGGCTTATAATCGCGTTATCAGCGATTTGAACGGCCTCAATTCCAGTGAATTTCTGGAAAAAGTGCGGGCCGCATTGCCGGGGCCGGTTGCGGAAGATGCTTCGCCCACCCCCGAAAACCCTGGTGAGGCGAGCATGTATCTGGACGGCCGATGGCATGGCCTCAAGCTGACTGCCGCTCCCGGCAGCGGGCCGGTGGAGCGGCTCGACATCAGCGTTCTGCAGGAAAAGGTGTTCCGGCCCATTTTAGGCATCGAAAATCAGAAAACGAGCGACCGGATTGAATTCGTTGGCGGCATCCGCGGCCCCGATGAACTGAAAAAGAGGGTCGATAGCGGCTGGGGAACGGTCGCCTTTTCCCTTTACCCGGTGACCATTGAGCTGCTCCTGGAAATTGCCGATTCCGGCCGCAACATGCCGCCAAAATCAACCTGGTTCGAGCCCAAACTACGCTCCGGCCTCTTTATCCACACCTTCGAGCCTCAAGCTGGGCCTAGGCATGGGCATGGATCCTAATGATTTTTTACCGAATCAGCGCCGGCGGCTGAATTTGGAGCGGAATTTCTCCACCCGTCCGGCCGTATCGACGAAGCGTTTCTCTCCCGTATAAGCCGGATGGGAGTCACTGGTGACATCCCGCACGACGATGTAATAATCCACACCGTCAATGGTTTCCGTCTTTTTTGACTTCATGGCGGCGCGGGTGAGAAACTTCTTGTTGGTGGATACATCCACGAAACAAACAGGATACATCTTCGGATGGAGGCCCTTTTTCATTTTTTAAAAAACAAAGCAGACTTTTCAACCCTGGCGGGCTTTGAAACGGGGATTGGTTTTGCAAATGACATAAACCCGGCCCTTGCGGCGCACCACCCGGCAATCCGGATGCCGGTTTTTCAAAGTCTTGATGGAGTTTACAACTTTCATATCTGGGAAATTTAAAGTGAAGCGCGCAGGAAAAGTAAAATCCGCCCCAGTGTCAATGGTATTTCATAAAATTCGACTTCAATGGATACGGCCTAAAATTAAGAAATTTTTGATTATGAAATTCAAATTCCACTGAGCCTTTGCAGGATATCGATGAGGGGGAGGAAAAGGGCTATGACGATGGCCAGTAAAAGAATCATGAGGGGTTCCAGAAGTGAGGTAAGAGCCGCGATGGTGTGATCGACCTCTTCATCATAACTATCGGCTATACGTAGAAGCATGGGATCGAGTTGACCGGTTTCCTCGCCCACTTCCACCAGCCCGGTGACCAGGTCTGGGAAAAAGCCGCTGCGCCGCAGAGGCTCCGTCAATCCCTCGCCGTCGCGCACTTGCAATGCGACATGCCCTAGCGCTTTTTCGATATGGCTGTTTCCGACCACCTTGCGGGTAATTTCGAGCGCTTGCAGCATGGGCACTCCGCTGGATAAAAGAATGCCGAAGGTGCGGGTAAACCGGGCAATGGAAATTTTCAGCAAAAGGTCCCCGATTTTCGGCAAACCGAGATAAATCCGGTCGAAGAAAAGCGCCACCGGCCTGGTTCTGCTTAGCCATCGGTAAAAAACGCCCAAAAGGACAATCCTCGCAATAACGACCCACCACCGGTCTTTGGCCAAAACACTCAAATCGATGACAAATTGGGTGAGGGGCGGTAGGGGCGCGCCGCCCTGCAGTCCGTCGAAAACGGATCGAAAATTCGGGATGACAAACACCAAAAGCATTCCCACGATAATCCCCGCCGTAATAAGAACAATGATTGGATAATAAAGGGCGCCGGCTATCTTTTTACGCATTTGCAGGTTTTTTTCTCTGTAACGGGCAAGGCGCAGTAAGATGAGGTCCAACGCCCCACTGGCTTCTCCCGCGCGAACCATGTTGACGGTGAGCGAGTCGAAAATTTCCGGAAATCGGGATAATCCGTCGGAAAGAGTATTTCCGCCCCGGATATTATCCGCCAGGGAGCGGATTACACGGTGGAAATATTTGCTTTTTTCCTGGCGCAGCAGGATTTCGAGGGCTTTTAAAAGCGGCAACCTCGAATGGACCATGGTAGCGAGCTGCCGAATGAAAACCGCCAATTTGAAAGAAGGGACGGACCGATACCAACAAGAGCGCCCGTCCGGAATAAAATCTCCGTTCGCAGATGATTTTGCGGCCTTTTCCGGCGGCCGATTTTGGTGTGCCGTATCCACGTTGCGGGGGCCCAATCAAGTATATTTCAATACCTCTTCAACGGTTGTGAGACCTTCGCTGATGGCCCTCAAACCGTCCTCCCGCAATGTCTTCATGCCTTCTTGACGGGCCATTTTTTCGAGGTCGTGGGCGGAGGCTTTTTTGACCATCATTTCCCTCAATGATTCACTCATGACAAGCATTTCAAAAAGTGCGATTCTTCCCAGAAATCCTTCGCCCCCGCAACCATCACACCCCGTCCCGGCAAAATACCCGCCATTTTCGCCGGAGGCCGTAGTCCCAAGCAGATCCATGAGCTCGGTAGGCAGTGTCAGAGGCCTGCGGCAGTTATTGCAAATCCGCCTCAGCAGGCGTTGAGCGAGGACGGAATCGAGGGTTGCGGCCAGGAGGTAAGGTTCCAGCCCCATGTCAACGAGGCGCGTAACGGCGCCCGGAGCGTTGTTGGTATGCAAGGTGGTGAGCACCAAATGACCGGTGAGGGATGCCTGCATGGCGATGCGGGCCGTCTCCAGGTCGCGGATTTCCCCCACCAATATTTTATCGGGATCGTGCCGCAGAAAAGATCGCAGGGCACGGGAAAATGTAAGATCAATCTGCGAGTTGACGGCAACTTGCATGATTCCATCGATTTCGTATTCGACGGGATCTTCAATGGTCAGGATTTTCATGTCCGGGTGGTTGATTTCGCGCAGAACGCTGTAAAGGGTGGTGGTTTTTCCACAGCCGGTCGGCCCCGTGACAATAAAAAGTCCGTGGGGAAGCCGGGCGATCCGCCTAAGCTGCCGGACCAATGCGGGCGGCAGGTTGAGGCGGTCCAGGTCGAGGCTTACGTTTGATTTGTCGAGGATGCGCAGGACCACGCTTTCACCGAAAGAGGTGGGCAATGTGGAGACCCGCAAGTCCACCGGCCGGCCGGCCAGGGTGATGCGTATGCGCCCATCCTGGGGAACTCTTTTTTCAGCCAGGTTGAGATTGGCCATGACCTTGAGGCGCGCCGTAACTGGCTGAACCAGATGCCGGGGCGGCGGAGGCATCTCCCGCAAGGCCCCATCGACGCGGCAGCGGATGCGGAATCGATCTTCAAAAGGTTCAAAATGAATGTCGGAAGCCCGCTCCTTGACGGCCTGGGTAAGGACAAGATCGACGAAGCGGATGACTGGAGAATCATCCGAAATTGCGCCGTTCCCCCCGTCAGGGCCCTTTCCCGGATCGAGGCTCAATGATTCGGATTCGGACTCCGGCTCCGATTCCAACTCGGCGAGAACTTCCTCCAGGGAAGCCGAATCCCCTTCGCCATCGCCATAAATCTGGCGCAGCCAACGGCTCACGATATCGGGATCGCAGACCACGATGCGGATATCTTTATGGAGGAAAAAGGCGAGGTCTTCGACGATTTGGCCGTTAAAGGGATCGCGGGCCGCCAAATGGACCAAAGACCCTTCCACCCGCAGCGGAACGACCGCGTATTTGCGCGCTATTTCCGGTTTCAGAAGGCAATAAACACTTTTGTCAGGAGCCGCCGGAGGGTTGTCCAGATATTCGCATTGCAAATAACGGGCAATGATTTCCAGCAATCCCTTACGGCTCAATTTCCCCGACTGGAGAATAACATCGGCCAGGGATTTTGGGGATTGCCGGCTTTGGCGGACGAATGTTTCCAATTTCTCCGCAGAAAGAAGATTCGAGGCAGACACTGCATCGTAAATCGAGGCATTATGGTCCTCAAACATGCTGCCGGAGGGAAGGTATTAAACAATCTCCTGAAAAAAAAATCAGTCCAATACGGGAAGCTCTGCGCCTGCCGCCAGGAGGCTTTCTTTCATGGTCAGGGGATCATGGGCTTTTTCGAGAGCTTCCTCGGCGTAGATTAAATCCTGATTGACCAGGCTCAGAAGGTGGGCATCAAGGGAGATCATGCCCAAACCCGCTCCGGTCTGGATATCGGATGGAATGCGGTAGGTCTTGTTTTCGCGAATGAGGGCCTAGATGGACGTGGTGGCAATCATGATTTCGTAACCGGCAATGCGCCCCCCGCCGACTTTCTTGCACAGCACCTGGGAAATAACGGCCACAATGCCGGCGGCCAGTTGGGTGCGTATCTGGTCTTTGGAACTGGCCGGGAATGCATCGACAATGCGGTCAACCGTGCGGGCGGCTCCAGTGGTATGCAGGGTGCCGAAGACCAAGTGACCCGTTTCCGCCGCGCTGACGGCTGCCTCGATGATTTCCAAGTCACGCATTTCCTCCACCAGAATAACGTCCGGGTCCTGGCGCAAGGCCCCGTGGATGGCGCCGGAGAAGGATTGCACATCGATCCCTACCTCTCGCTGGGTAATGATGCATCTCTTGTGATCATGGTAATACTCGATCGGCTCCTCAATAGTGATGATATGGCCATCGCGGTTTTCATTGATCCAGTTGATTATGGAAGCAAGAGTCGTCGATTTACCCGAACCGGTCGGGCCGGTGACCAGGAATAGGCCTCGGGGCCGGACGAGCAGCTCCTTTATTTTCTCAGGCAAGCCGACCTCGCGCAAACCAAACATTTTGTTGGGAATTTGCCGCAGCACTATGCCGTAATTGCCTTTCGATTTGAGAACGCTGACGCGGAACCTGGCCTTGCCCATAAAAGCGAAGCCGAAGTCGGTTCCGCCCAAGGTTTTCGCTTTATCCTGATGGGCCTCCGAGGCGATCGATTTCATCAGGTCCTCGGTGTCAATGGGCTTCAGTTTATCCCCGTCAACAGGCGTCATGGTGCCCGACAATCGCAATGTGGGGGGCTGGCCCACTTGCAGGTGCAAGTCGGATGCGCCCGAATCCACCATTAAATCCAACAAATCATTCATTTCATAGCTCATGGTGTCTCCTCCAATTAAAGTTTCGCTACAGGTTTAAATGTCGAATGTTGCATGCGGAGTCAAACCCGAAAGAGGCCCAGAGCATTTTCTTTGCCCGCACCCACCGTCAGAGCGAGAACTTCTTCGATCGTGGTAAGGCCCCGGGAAGCCTTTTTCATCCCGTCTTGCCAAAGAGTTGGCAGGCCCGATTGGCCGGCCGCGGCACGAATTTCAGTCAAGGACGCCTTCTGGTAAATCAATTGTCTGACCACTTCGTCAATCTCCAGAATTTCAAATATTGCGGTGCGCCCGGTATAACCGCAGCCGGAGCATCGGTCGCAACCGGGGCCGAGGGCATAGGGAATCCGGCCCGCCTCCTCGATTCCGGCATACTCTTCGGTCTTTCGAAACGGTTCACGGCAGTCGCGGCAAAGCAGCCTGACCAATCTTTGGGCGAGCGCGGCGCGCAGGCAAGCCGAGAGCAGAAAGGGCTTGATCCCAATATCGGTAAGGCGGGAAATAGCGGACGGCGAATCGTTGGTGTGCAAGGTGCTCAATACAAGGTGCCCCGTGAGGGACGCATGGACGGCGATTTCCGCTGTTTCCAAATCCCGGATTTCTCCAATCATGATGATATCCGGGGCCTGCCGCAGAATGGAGCGCAGGGCGGCGGCAAAATCCAGGCCGGCCTCTCGCTTCACCTGCACCTGATTGATGCCGCTAAGATGGTACTCCACCGGGTCCTCGACCGTGATGATCTTGCGGTCCGGCTGGTTGATGGAATGAAGAAAGGAATATAGGGTGGTGGTTTTTCCCGAACCTGTCGGGCCGGTGACCAATATCATGCCGTCGGGAAGGGCGAGCAGTTGGTTCACTTTATGTAAATCCCCGGTTTGAAAACTCAGACGGGATAAATCGAGACGCAAATTCGCCTTGTCCAGAATCCTCATCACGACGCTCTCCCCGTGGGCGGTGGGAAGGGTCGAAACGCGCAAATCGACTTCATCGGAACCGGAAGATACAAGGATGCGCCCATCCTGCGGGAGCCGTTTTTCGGATATGCTGATGTCGGCCATCAATTTAAGGCGAGAGATGATGGCCGACTGCAGGCGTTTGGGCGGATTTTGAAACTCATGCAAAACGCCATCGACGCGGAAACGAATGCGGAAACGCGTTTCGAGGGGTTCCAGGTGGATATCCGAAGCGCCCATTTGGAGGGCTTTGCCGATGAGCCATTGGACGAATTCGCCAATCGGCGCTTCATCCTCGCCGAGTTCCCGGTTTTGCCCGGGAAAGCCGGACTGGCGGGTTTGGATGCGCCCAAAATTGAAGTTGGTCTGAGGGTATGCTGAGAAATGAAGCGAGGTTTTATCAGTTCCTTTGTCTTTATCATAGAATCCGGCAATAGCTTGCCCGATATCTTCCGGCCAGGCCAGCTTTGCCTCTATCGGCATCCCCAAAAGGTGGCTGAGATCATCAAGAGCGTCCAGGTTGCAGGGGTTGATAGTGGCCAGTTGCAGGCATTGCCCCTCGAAACCGAGAGGAAATACGCCATAGCGTTCGGCCACATCCCTGCCAATTTTTTCCAGAACTCCGCGTGGTGGCTTGAGGCTGGCCAGGGAAACGGTTTCCCATTGAAGCTCCCTGGACAGCGCCTCGAGGATTTTCCGCCGGTCTGCCGGATCGCAATCGGCCAATTTGTCGAAAAAACGGGCCATGTCCTCCCCCTTTAAATTTTCAGGGACCGGCTCCATGCGGGCGGCTTTTGCCATGATGGCCATGGCGTCCCCGGAATCCACTCCCCTATCGCGGAGAAGCTGCTTGAGATATTCGCCGGTGGTTTTCATGGATAAAGGCCATCCAGCGGGAAAAGGCCGGACTTTGTCCCGGAACTGAAAAATGTTTTATCGGTTCAGGCCCATGAGAAATTCGGCGTTGGATTTCGTTTTCTTGACCCGCTGGATTAACAACTCCATCGCCTCGGAAGAGGGGACGCCTTTCATGGCCCGCCGGAGGGAATAAATTTTGTTCATTTCGTCCGGGTGGTAAAGCAATTCCTCCTTGCGAGTGCCGCTCTGTTCCAGATTGATGGCCGGATATATGCGCTTGTCCACGAGAGCCCGGTCAAGGTGCAGTTCCATATTTCCGGTGCCTTTGAATTCCTCGAAAATAACCTCGTCCATGCGGCTGCCGGTATCAATCAAAGCCGTGGCCAGGATGGTCAGGCTGCCGCCATCTTCGATATTGCGGGCGGAGCCGAAAAAACGCTTCGGTTTTTGCAGCGCGCTGGCTTCAACCCCGCCGGAAAGGATTTTTCCACTGCTGGGCATGGTCGTATTGTATGCGCGGGCCAGCCTGGTGATGGAATCGAGCAATATTACGACATCGCGCCCGTCCTCAACCATCCGGCGCGATTTCTCAATCACCATTTCGGCGGCGTGGACATGGCTCTCGGCCGACTGGTCGAAGGTGGAGCTGATGACCTCGCCGATTACCTGGCGCTGGAAATCGGTGACTTCCTCCGGCCTTTCGTCCACCAGCAAGACAATGAGATGGGCCTTCGGGTAATTTCGGGCAATGGCATTGGCGATGCATTGCAGGATAACCGTTTTGCCGGTGCGCGGCGGCGACACAATGAGACCGCGCTGGCCGAACCCGATGGGCGTAAGCATGTCCACCACGCGCATGGAAAGATTGTCCCAGGAAACATCTGGTGAGGTTTCCAAAAGCATACGCTCAAGCGGATAGTAGGGAACCAAATCTTCAAAAGGTTCGACCCGGGAGTCTTCCTCCAGAGGGTGTCCCATGAGGGAGTTGAGGCAAACAACAAAGGGACAGGTTTCGCCCGGCCGATGAGGGTGCACCTGGGCCTGCGCCAAATGACCGCGGGATAGCCCATATTTGCGGATCAGGGACACTGGCACAAAGGCGTTCTGGGGCTTTATTTTATAGTTGTCGGACTCGAAAACGAGAAGCCCGTAGCCGTCCTGGGTGGTTTCCAGAACGCCCTCCATATAAACGGGGATTTTTTGTTCGCCGCATCGATCGATAACTTTATCCACCAACTGGCTGCGATTGGGCGCAGAATTCCATTCAATGCCGAGATCACGAGCTTTTTCGACCAGTTGGGCCAGGGGCATGGCCATGAGTGGATTGAGCGATACAGGCTCCCCCCCGCCGGAGATTTCCTGGCACAGTTTAGCCATTTCCGTCAGATCATTGAGGGGCTCAAAATGGGGTAATTCCCCGACATTCAAAGAGGGCCCATCGATCGTTCCGTAAAATTCATTGCGCCCGCGCCCGGATGCAAATTTTTTCTTCTTTTTGGGAAAAAGCCGCTGAGCAGATTTCTTTTTCGGGTATTTATTTTTAAAATTCTGGTTATTGGAACGGTTTCCCCTTTGGTATTTTTGGCGGTCCTTGCCAGCCTGTTTCCCCCCCGCGGATGGAGGTCTCTGTTCAGAGCCCTCTGCTTGAGCAACTTCGCCGGATGGCGTTTTTTCCGACTCCGCAATGGCCGGCGCCGACGATGCGGCCCCGCCCGCAAGCGCCTCCCCTGCCTTTGGCAAATCGGGTGATTTTTTTTCGACGGCGGAGACGGATGGGCCGGAGGTTTCCAGATTCTCTGATTCGGACATATTGGCGGCCGCTAGGACTGACGGGGGCGGATTACCGGCCCGCGGACCAGTTGCCTGCGGCATTGATTAATTAATTTCTGTAAATTTGTTGGCGGAACAGCATAATCTGACTGCGCAGGCCCTCTTTCGAGCCGTTGTTGGAGATCACATAATCAGCGCGCTTAACCTTGTCGGGAAGGGACAGTTGGAGGGCATTTCTGGCAAAAAATTGCTCCCTGCTCAGGCCCTTGGCCCTGGCCCTGCGTAATTGCACGGCAAGGCTCGCTGATATACAAACAGTTAATTGAAAATGTTTTTCAAGCTTTTTTTCAAAGAGGAGAGGAATTTCAACAACGCCGAGAGGTCCTGCATGCCTGTCCAACCGGGACTCCCATTCTTTTCTCACCAGCGGATGCAATAAAGTTTCCAGCCACAAGCGGTGAGGGGTTTGAGTAAATACGATACGGGAAAGAAAAGCTTTGTCAACTGTTCCTTTTTGATCGAAAACCGATGAGCCGTAACGCTCCAGCAGGGCCTCCCGCACGACGGCGTCGCCATCAAGCAGCTCCGCCACGATCCTGTCGCAATCGATGCAGAGCGCTCCCGATTCAGCCAGCATACCAGCCGCTTCGGATTTGCCGCAGCCAATGCTTCCGGTCAGTCCAACCCGTATCATGGTAAATTTTTAAGAATAGCAACCGGGTTAATTCAAAAAAAATTGCCCTCTACCCAGTGATTATTTTACCCCCAAAGCTTTCCCGTGAAAAAATGGGGAGGGCAAATCGCTAGATGTATCCTAGGGACCGGCCACGAACGGTCAATGGGCAAATTGAGGGCGCGGAAAAACGTATTGCCTTTTCCCTCTAAATCATCATCATTGTCAGAATACTACTACCGTTATAGAAATTGAGGATTATGGGACAGGACATGGAACCGAAGTATAGGCTTAAGGATACGGACACCCAAAGCCACGAAACGGTGGCCGATGTGGTGGTCGAAATCCATCAGGAAATCTTTCCGGGCGCGGACTGGGAATACATCCCTCAATATTTCAAGGATGTGGCCGGCATGTTCATGGGCGACTACACGCACTACCAGGCCATGGACACCGTTTATCATGACCTCGAGCACACCTTGCAGGCCACCTTGTGCTGGGTCCGCCTGATGGCCAATCGCCACCGGACCAAAGTCGAGCCCATGATGACCCCGAAGGATTTTCAGATAGGTTTTGTCGGCATCCTCATGCACGATGTCGGGTACTTGAAGGAAGAGAATGACGACGAGGGCACGGGAGCCAAGTTTACCTTTGTCCACGAAAGACGCAGCTGTGAATTTGCGGACATGTATCTGGAAGAGCAAGGATGGCCCAAAAAAAGCATTTTCGCCGTCCAGCACCTCATCAGTTGCACCGGGCCTCGCAGCCTCATTGATGCCATACCCTTTTGCAACAAAATGGAAAAAATCATGGGCATGGCAGTGTGCACGGCGGATTATCTGGGGCAAATGAGCGACCCCAAGTATATTAAAAAATTGCCTGTCCTCTTCAAGGAATTCGAGGAATCCGATGACTATCGCGACATCGCCAAAGAGTATCGTATTTTCAAAAGCTGTGACGAATTGCTCCGGGGCACGCCTTTTTTCTGGTTCAATATCGTCATCCCCAAACTCGATAGCGACTGCGGCTCCCTCTACAATTTCCTGGCCGAACCCTATCCCGACGGCATCAACCCCTATGTGCTGGAAATCGAAACAAATGTGGATACGGTCAAGGAAATGATGGGCATAACCGCCTGATTGCGGGTTGTTGTTTTAAAGATAGACAGACGTTTCTTTATCCCGTTAAATCATTCCGCTTTATGCTGGCGGTAGTATCATCGGGCGCACTACAGGGAATTGACGCAATTTCCGTCCAGGTCGAAGTCAATACCGGAGAAAGCGGCGAGCCCAGGATGATTCTGGTGGGCCTCCCCGGGGCGGCCGTGAAGGAGTCCAACGACCGGGTTGTCTCGGCCATCACCAACAGTGGATGGCGGGCCCCCACCACCCGCACAACCATCAACCTGGCGCCGGGCAGCATCCCCGCAAAGAGGGCCCCGTTTACGATCTGCCCATAGCGCTGGGCATACTGGCCTCCACAGGGCAATTAACGGCCCCCCGTCTGGGCGACTATCTCATCGCCGGAGAACTCAGCCTATCAGGGAAAACCCGGCCGATCAAGGGGGCTCTCCCCCTCGCTTTGCTGGCCAAAGAGGAGAAGAAAACCGGCGTTATCCTGCCCCCTGTATCGGCTGAAGAAGCCGCCCTGATGGAAGCGCAACCCATTTACAAAGTCCATTCCCTGGACGAGGCAGTTCTTTTTCTGTCCGGCAAGAAAATGCTCCCACGGGTCAAACCGGCTCTTTTCGCCTCTCCCGCAGAGCAGGGCGGGGCCATCGCCTACGATCGCGATTTTTCCGAAGTCCGGGGCCAGCAAAACGTCCGGCGAGCCGTCGAGATAGCTGTCACGGGAGGCCATAATTTGCTCATGATCGGCCCACCCGGATCAGGGAAATCAATGATTTCAAAACGCATTCCGACTATCTTTCCGGATCCAACGATGGAGGAATTCCTGGAAATTCTGAGCATCCACTCCGCTTCCGGGAATACTTTGAACGATAAACTTAAACCGTTCGAGCGGCCATTCCGCTCACCGCACCACACCATAAGCGATGTGGGGTTGCTGGGCGGGGGCGCCATTCCCGGCCCCGGAGAGATTTCCCTGGCCCACCACGGGGTACTCTTTCTGGACGAATTACCGGAGTTCAAACGCTCGGCCCTGGAAGTTCTCCGCCAGCCGCTGGAGGATGGAAACGTCACCATTTCCCGCAGCGCGGGCAAGATCACCCTGCCCTGCTCCTTCATGCTGGTGGCTGCCATGAACCCCTGCCCCTGCGGTTATTTGGGCGATCAACGCAGAGAATGCCGGTGCACGCCGCCGCAAATCCAGCGCTACCGCGCCCGCATCAGCGGGCCGCTCCTGGACCGCATCGACATCCATGTGGAAGCTCCCTCCCTTTCCATCGGCGAATTACGCAAAGATACTCCGGCGGAGGCCTCTGAACCCATGCGCGACCGCATCGCCGAAGCCAGATGCATCCAGCAAAAACGTTTCCACGGCAGCAGGATTCACTGCAACGGCCGCATGAGTCAGTCCCAACTGAAAAAGAATTGCCAAATCAGTTCCACCTCGGGCGATTTGCTGCAGCAAGCCATGGAGCAGTTGCACCTCTCGGCCCGGGCCTACGACCGCATCCTCAAAGTCTCCCGCACCATCGCGGACCTGGCTGATTGCGAAAATATCGATACTCCCCACCTGCTCGAAGCCATCCAATACCGCAGCCTGGACCGCAATATCTTTTACTAGGTCATTGACGCGGGTGTGGGCCGTGTTTTAAATTCTGGAAGAGCTTGACCGCACGCAGCCGGTGCAGCGTAGAAATGTAGATACTTTGGCCCAGGATGGGACCGGAGACGTGGATTTCCTCCATATCACGAAATACCTCCTGCAATTGCGATGTGGACGGGTTGTATCGATAAATCCCTCCGCTCGTGACGCCATAGATATTCCCATCGGGACCCGTCTGCAAACCCAGGTCGAGCGGCTTTCTCGCGGGCAGCCCATGACGCTCGACAAAAGCGCGCTTTTTAGGGTCGAAAACAAAGAATTCGGGCGGCGCCCCATTTTGGTCCCAAACCGTCCCGTAGAGTCGATTGTCCGGACCCATGTGAAGCGCATTGAACTGATAAACGGGTCGATCAAGGGTACCCTCCCATACCTTTTTCTCGACCTCATAGTCCCACAGGAACAACACGGATTGATCGACCGCCGGGATGGTCCCGCCATCCGGCAGGGCGGGCGGCGCGGGTGGCGCGGGAATCTCGACGACGGGCACGGCCGTCATGCCCTCGATGCGATAATTGCCCAGACTGGATTGTATGTAAACCTGTCCCTGGGCGTCTTTGATGACTGCAAATCTATCTTTGCTCGCCTCCGCTCCCGGGCACCCGAATGTAAAGAAGGCGGGGCGGCTTTCTCGCGGACCTGAAACCGTTTCCCTATCCCGCAGACACTTAAGCGGTTGTTGACGTCACCGGGGAGATGGGAATACATTCATTTACCTGAAAATAGACCCAGTGAAAATGTAATCAAGGACTATCAATGAAAAGAATCCTCCGTATTTGCCTGTTTTTTCTACCTATGTCCCTGTCTCCGTGCGTGGGCGCGGAAACCGGTTCATCCGATTATCCAAAGGCTCAAATCGCTGTTTTGGGCGGCACTTTTCTCAATGACGCCATGTTCGACTCGGGTTATTTAATGGAAAGTTTCACCATCGGGACCAGAGCCGGAACTTCTCCCGAAATTCATTATGGCGAGGTCGAGGGGACGCCATTTTATTACATCCACGGGCATGGCGGCGGCAAATGGCTGGAAACCTTCGCCGCTCTCTACGAGTTGGGAGTAAAAGAGCTTATCGGCGGCGCCACGGCCGGCTCCCTAAATCCCCTGCTCAACGATTTCGACCTCATCCTGCCGGACGACATCATTGATTTTAACACCACCCGGAAACCCTATATCGTCCCCCAGGCAATGGGCCCGGATGCGCGCGTGACGGCCCGTATGAATCCGGCCACCGATCCGCTTTTGAGGCAGATTTTGCTCGAAGAAGGCCGGCGTGTGCTGCGTTCCAGAGAGGATTTAATCGACGTCAACATTCTGGACGGGGGCACTCTGGTACAAGCCCGCGGGGGGCGTTTTGAAAGTCCCGCCGAGATACGGTTATTCAAAAACTCCGGGGGTGACCTCGTAACCATGAACAATGGCACGGAAATGTCCTATGCCCGGCAACTGGGCATCCATTACGCGTGTATGAACCTTATTTCGAACCCGGCTGAGGGCCTTGGGGATTGGGAGTGGTCTGGCCTGGCGCGCATCTACCAACGCATGAACCCCGTCTGCCTGGAAATCGTGACCGCCGCCATTCCGCGCATCGCCGCCATCGAGGAGGGAACCCCCAGAGTGATGGATAAACTTCTGCGCATGAAACAGAATTTCACCTACAAAAAGAACCCCGAGGAAGCCGAAGTGCGGCCCTTTGCGGTGGAGTAGCCAGGAGCGCTACCGGAAGGGGTCAATACTGAATGGCACTAATTTAAGGTCCGAATTATCATAATCCTCCTCTTCGTCTGGGTCTTTCTCTTCCTCCATTAAATAGTTAATAAATAACATGTTACACAAATTCATAGGAAGACGAGGAGGAAGATTTTTATGCTTAAGTTAGTGCAATTCGGGTCAATACTTGATTCGTTGATTTTGGATTTGCAACAACTGAAATTTAGATGAATTTCGTCAAAGAGCTACCAAAAATTAATCTATGGGAAAAAATGCCCATCGAGGCCGATGGATAGTTTCTCGTTTTAGCTAAATCGCATATTTATTTTTTACCTAACCAATCCGGAAAGTTATACCCTGCATCTTGCGGACTTTGACCGGTTTGCCTTGGTGGGTGCCGGGCTCGAATCTCCATTGCATAATCGCCTCTATGCCCGGCCTCTCAAATTCCAGGTGGGAGGAGGATTCCACATCCGCTTTGATGACCTTGCCGCGTTCGTCAATTATGATGATCAGCTTGATCCATCCATTGATTTTGTCGCGTTTGAGCGCGAAGGGATAAATCGGGGGAATCGCCACAATCCGCTGTGGATTATTATCGAGGTCATTCAGCTCGAATATATCCATCTGGGCAATGGTGTCCGGAGTGACCCCGAAACCGAGAAGGGCATAGCCCACGTTGAGGGCGTCGCCGACTCCCAGGTTGAGGGCGACATCCAGTTGGCTCAGCTCCAATGGTTGCAGCTCCTTTTCCAGTTCCGGGACATCCTCCTCGGCCAGTTCCTCTTCGGGCGGGGGAGGCTCCGGCGGAGGCGCCGGAGGAGGCGGAATGGAAACACTATCCGCTACAATAGTGTTGGCGGACGCCCCTTTTCCGTTAAGCAGTTGAGTAATCGGCAAGGACAGGAAAATGAATGCAGCCAGCGCTGATGCGCTCAAATAGGAAAGGACACGGGAACCGCCTCCGCTCATGGGCGGAGCTTGGTAGGGGCGCCAATCGGGAATGGGAATGGCAGTGGAAGCCTGCTCGGGATAAACCACAGGCTCACTCGATACGCTTTCGCTGAGGGGTGGAAAGTCAGGATATTTCTCTTCTGTCTGGGTTGGGTAGGAATTATCCATCCCCTCTATTATTGGTATTCCCCTTTTTGCTGAGGATTGAGTTAATATGTTCATCATGAGCGTTAATCAGTTCAGATTACTTAAGAATTTGTTTTTTTATCTTCTTTAGTCGGGATGTTATTTTATCCTGACAAAATTTTTCATGTTTTTCGGTAAATTCGGAAAGCTTTGGGACTGGACTAGGGACTGGATGGCGGTTGCCAAAACAACAGTTAGAAGTAAAAACAGTTTTTTTGATTCATCCCGATTTTTAGGTATTTTGGTTCATTTGGATGCGTTATGTCCTAATTCGAGACACAGAACCCAGGATTTATTTCAAGGTGTGGACAAAGCTTACCAAGCGCCGGCATTCTCCTTCCGGAATGATCAGTTTCCAGGTGATCATGGGCGCTCGATCTTCGGATATTTTCCAGAAAATTTCATCATCTGCATGGGATTGAGCGACTTGCTGCCGGATCCGTTTCCCTTACCTTTTGTCATCGCTGAAGTTGCTTTAGATTTTATCTATCCTGCTGTATATCAGCAGTTAAACAGATCGAAGATACTTTTTTATGAAATATCCGGACTGATTAAGAATGAATTGCCACCGAAAAATTAAATTGTCGGGAATATAAACACTTTATTCTACATCGTAATCTATAAGCCAAAAAAGAATGAAAGGTATGGGTATAGTTATCGACAAATCCTAGATGAGCAATATTATGAAAATGCAAAAGTTATCTCCATTAATTAATCGAAAAATCCTCATCTTTTCTTTGATCGTTCCCATCCTGTTTTTTACCGGTTCCAGTTATGGCGCAAGAAACGACCGGAACGGACCTAGCCATGGGGTGCAGGGCGCGACAAAAGGTGGGTTGGGAGGCGCTGTCTTGGGGGCGTTGATCGGAGCCGCCGCGGGAGACGCCGGTAAAGGCGCTGCTATCGGCGCCGTCAGCGGTCTCGTCCTGGGCGGAGCCGTGGGCCACTCTCGAGATGTGCGAGAGCGTGAAGAGGATAGATACCAGGAACGGTTAGGTCAGGAAAGGGCCTATCAGCAGGAGGTTATCGTCATCGGTGAAAGAGAATCTCGTGAAGCAAAGCAGCGAGTTGAAAGTCTGGCCATTCAAGAAGGATACAATATCACTCCGATCGAAGTCCGTGCGGCTCAAAAACGAGCCGACGAAGCCGAAAGACGCCTGAATGAACTCCAGGCTGAGGTAGCAGAAGCCAAAACGCGGGATAATTCCCTTAAAGAAGCTATCGAGCGAGAGGACGAAGCCGAGGCAAAAATTCGAGAACTCGAGGCCCAGCTGAAAGCCTTGAAAAAAGCGAATGAGGATGACGCGGCGGAAAGTCCCGAATCCTCTAATTAATTGACCTGACCCTATCTCAACGGGGCAAGTGGATGCGTGTTCTTTATGTGGCCGGCGCCGGTGTGGAAAATGATTCAGGCAGGGTAATATCGCCCGAAGCCAGTTTCATGAGGAAGAGGGCGGTAAGCCGGATGCGTTCGGGCAGGCTGTTGAGGTAAACGTGCTCTTTTTCGCTGTGAATGTCCCCTCTGCGCACGCCGAGGGTGTCGAGGTTGGGCAATCCGGCTCCGGCCAAATTGTTGCCATCGCTGCAACCGCCCGAATCCCGCCAGTCGAGGCTCATCCCGAGGTCCCGGGCGCAGTCTTTGTAAAAACCGAAAAGCTGCTCGATTTGCGGAGTCAATTCCTTGGGCGCGCGGTTGAATTGCCCGCTCCATTGCAAATCAAAGCCCTCCCTTTCATTGAATGGACCGAGCAATTCCGCGATGCGGCTCTCAATGATGTCGATGTCATCCCGCCGGTCGATGCGAATATTGAACTCGGTGGCGGCGTGTTCGGGAACGATATTGGCGGGCCCGCCGCCGGAAATATTTCCCACATTGAATATAGCGCCAGGAATTTCTCCGTTCAACCCTTGAATCTTGGAAACAAAATCGCAGAGAGCGGCCACGGCATTGCGCCCAAGTGCAAAATCCCGTCCCACATGGGCGGACCTCCCTTTGGCAGTGACCTTGAATGTGCCAGCTCCCTTGCGCTTGCGGATTAAAGCGCCGTCCCGGAGGGAGGATTCGAAAACCAGGCCCAGATGATGGCGGCGGGCGGCATCCTGCAATATCCGGGCGCTGCCGGCAGAGCCGATCTCCTCGTCCGGCCCGATATAGACCTCCCAACCCAAATTTCCGGCAAAAGGAGCGCATTCAAATGTTTCCAGCGCCTTCAACATGACGAGGAGCCCGCCTTTCATGTCGGCAACTCCCGGTCCGTTGAGAATATTTTCATCGATCAAGCGGCATTTCTGAAAAGTGTGCCGGGGGCCGTAAACCGTGTCCATGTGGCCGTTGAGGAATACTTGCACGGGCGCTTCCGGGCGGCAAACGAGCCGCAAACCCTTGCAAGGTGTCTGCGCCAGGGCGATTTCCTCCATCTTGCCGGGCAAGCGGGAAAACCTGGTTTTCAGCGCCTCAATCATGCGGAACAAGCCCTCGAAGTTGCGGCTTCCGGAATTGATATCGCACCAGAAGATTAGGAGGTCGCGCATGTGCGCCACTTCGGTTTCGATATCTCGTAAATAGGGCTGGAACTCGTCCATGAAAATCAAAAATAAGTTGCCATGTTAGCAAAGGCAGGTGCGGCATTTTCAGGCAAAAATAAAGGCTTGAGAGAGTAGTGCAATTCTGTGCTTATGTCATGCACGAATTTATTGGCATGGCGTCGACAGGCCCGGTTGTGCCATAAATACTGGCCATTGAAAGAAGAATGAACCAAGGCCAACCATTCAGCGAAACCCCGGAACAGGATGCGGAGGGCCGCCAGGCTCGTTTGTGGCAAGCCCTTCTCCCGGTTGCGGCATTGATTTTTTTTCTCGCCCTGAATATTAAACTTTACGGTGGCGAACCGCATATTTCGCTGGTGCTGGGCACGGTGGTGGCAGCAATAGTGGGGATTTCCCTGGGTTATTCCTGGAAATCGATCGAGGAGGGCATGGTCAACGGGATCGTTATTGCCCTCAAGGCGGTGCTCATTTTGCTCATTATTGGCATACTTATCGGCGTCTGGATAGCCAGCGGGGTGGTGCCCCTCATGATTTACTACGGGTTGAAACTGCTCACGCCGGAGATTTTTCTCATCGCCGCCTGCCTCATCTGCTCTGTCGTGTCGCTGGCCACGGGCAGCTCCTGGACGACCGCCGGAACAGTCGGCGTGGCCCTCATCGGTGTGGGGCAAGGGCTTGGCCTACACCTCGGCATGGTGGCCGGGGCAATTATTTCGGGCGCCTATTTCGGCGATAAAATGTCGCCCCTGTCCGACACCACCAACCTGGCCCCGGCGGTGGCCGGTTCGGAGCTTTTCGACCACATCCGCCACATGACCTACACCACGGTCCCGGGTTTGGTAATCGCCCTTGTTCTCTATGCCGTGCTGGGACTAACCGTCAGTAGCAAAGGCGAATCTTCGAGCGGTGAAATTGCCCTTATTTTGGATACACTCGAGTCGGGTTTCAACCTCAGCCCTCTGCTGTTTCTTCCGCCGTTGCTGGTTTTCGTCATGGTCATTTACCGGATACCGGCTTTGCCCGCCTTGCTGGGGGGAGCCGCCCTGGGGGGAATCCTGGGCATGGTTTTTCAAGGCATGACCCTGGGCGGCGTCTTCTCGGTGGCCAAAGACGGCTATGCCGCCGCCACCGGAGTGAGCGATGTGGATGCCCTCCTCAGCCGCGGCGGCATGATCGGGATGATGAACACCATCGCCCTCATCCTCTGCGCCATGTCGTTTGGCGGGGTGATGGAAAAAACCGGCATGCTCATGGTGTTGGCCAATGCCATTTTAAAAATGGCTAAAAGCACCGGTTCGCTGGTCGCCTCGACGGTGGCCACCTGCGTCGCCATGAACATAATCGCGCCCGACCAATACCTGTCCATCGTGGTGCCGGGCAGGATGTATCGCGATGCTTTTGAAAAAGCCAACCTGCACCCCAAAAACCTCTCCCGCTGCCTGGAGGACGCCGGCACCCTCACCTCGCCCCTGGTGGCCTGGAACACCTGCGGCGTTTACATGTTCGGGGCCCTCGGGGTCTCGCCCTTTGTTTACCTGCCCTTCGCCTTCCTCAACCTGACCACGCCCCTCATCTCCATCTTCTACGGCTACACCGGCTGGACCATGGCTCCCCTTGAAAGCAAATCCCGCCTCACCCCGAAAGCGGAAGCCCAGTCGGTCTTAAGCTAAGAAACCATTGACGCCGCTATCCTTCTTTCATCATAACGTAAAAATGAAGAATAAATTTCAATACGTTGGGAAACAGGAGAAGTTTGGCCGGAAAGATCCCACATGCAATCAACTGGAAAAGAATAATCGAGGGAAATACAAAATCGAGGAACTTGTCGCTAAAATCCCCAAAAATTCAAAGGTCAAAGAAATTGACTGGGGTAAGCCCGTCGGTAAGGAGGAATGGTAATTGTAGTACCCGAGTCGCAAGGTGGAGGAAGAGGAAGATTAGCCCGATTCATTCCTCAGCGTTGACTTCCGCGGTGCGGAGGCAGGAGACGTGGCGGCGGTTTTGGTAGTTTTCCAGTTCGGGAATGGTTTGGGCGCAGACTTCGGTGGCGAAAGCGCAGCGAGGGTGAAAGGCGCAGCCGCTTGGCGGGTTGATGGGTGAAGGGGGATCGCCCTCCAGCACGAGGCGGGTGCGGCTGCGTTCTTTGTCGGGATCGGGCACCGGGATGGCGCTGACCAACGCCTTGGTGTAGGGATGCAAAGGGTTTTCCATGACCTCGGCGGCCGCCCCCACTTCTACCAGTTTGCCCAAATACATGACGGCGATGCGGTCGGCGATATATTTGACCACCGAGAGGTCGTGCGAGATGAAGATCATGGTCAATTTCATCTCCCGGCAGAGTTTCTGGATGAGGTTTAAAATTTGCGACTGGATGGAAACATCAAGGGCGGAAACGGGCTCGTCGGCGAGGACGAGTTTTGGCTCCGGGGCGAGGCAGCGGGCGATGGCGATACGCTGCCGTTGGCCACCGGAAAACTCATGAGGATACTTCTTCATCTGAGCGGGGGAGAGGCCCACCGTTGACATCAATTTGGAAACTCTGGACAGCATTTCACGGCCTTTGCATTTGTGGCGCGTGTTGATGGCCTCGGCCAGCGTGTTGAAAACGGTCATGCGGGGATTGAGGGAGGCGTAGGGGTCCTGAAAAATCATCTGGAAATTGATGCGCTCGGCCCGCACCTCGGCTTTGCTCAGGCAGCAGAGATCCCGCCCTTCGAGAACAATGGTTCCCCCGGTCGCGGGAAGCAATTGCATGATGGTGCGGGCCAGCGTCGATTTTCCGCAGCCGGACTCGCCCACCAAGCCGAGGATTTCCCCCTTTTGCAGACTCAGCGAAATGCCATCAACGGCCTTGACCTGGCCGATCATTTTGCGGCGAATAACCCCCTGAATTACCGGAAAATGGGTTTTAACCGATTCTAGCGTTAGGAATGCTTCACTCATCCGTGTTTATCCGTGTAATCCGTGGTTAAAAAAAGAATATACATCACATTTCGATGGCGGAGGGGTCTTCCCGTTGGTAGCGGAGGCAGGAGGTGCTATGGTCGGGTTGAAGGTCTTTGAGAATGGTCGGAGTGCTCGCGCAGGGGTCTTCTTTGGCCACCGGGCAGCGTTCGTAAAAGGGGCATCCCGTGAACTCGTGGGAGAGATCTGGCGGCATTCCGGGAATGGTGTAAAGCTCCCTTCCTTTCTCCTGCAGCGAGGGGATCGATTTGAGCAGCGAGAGGGTGTAAGGGTGGCGGGAACGGTAATAGATTTCGCCGGTGACGCCGGATTCGACAATCCTGCCGGCATACATGACGTTGACGCGGTCGCAGAAACCGGCCACCACACCAAGATCGTGCGTGATGAAGATAACGGCGGTGCCGAGCTCCTTCTGGCGTTTTTTGATGAGCTCTAGGATCTGCGCCTGGACGGTCACATCGAGGGCGGTGGAGGGCTCGTCGGCAATGAGGATTTCGGGACGGGTGATGAGGGCCATGGCGATCATGACCCGCTGGCGCATGCCGCCGGAAAATTCGTGGGGGTAAAAAAGGACTCGCTTGGAGGCGTCCTGAATGCCGACTTCTTCGAGAGCCGCAATGGCCCGCTTGAGAGCCTCTTTTTTTTCCATTCCCTCGTGGATAAGCAAGGGTTCGATGAGTTGGGTGGAAACCCGCAGGTAGGGGTTGAGGGATGTCATGGGGTCCTGGAAAATCATGGAAATGCGTTTGCCCCGGATTTTGCTGAGCGTTTTCTTCGGGCAGTGAAGAAGATCGGCGCCGTCGAAAATGGCCCGCCCGCTTTCGATCCTGCCCGGCGGCGTTGGGATGAGCCCCATGATCGAATAGCAGGTCACGGATTTACCGGAGCCGGACTCCCCCACGATGCCCAATGTTTCCCCCGGCTCCAGGCTGAAGGAAATGCCGTCCACGGCCCGAACAATGCCATTGCGGGTGTGGAAGTGGGTGGTCAGATTATCGACTTCGAGCAGAGGCATTGGTCAATATATCAATCTTTGGAGGAGCGGGGGTCGAGGGCGTCGCGCAGGCCGTCGCCAAGAAAGTTGAGGGAAAAGAGCGTGGCCGAGAAAAAGAGGGCCGGGGCGATCAAAAGCCAGGGAAAAACCGTCATGCTGTCGGCCCCTTCCTTGATCAGGACGCCCCAGGAACTCATGGGCGGGGGCACACCCAGGCCGAGAAAACTGAGCACCGCTTCGAGCAGCATGACGGCGGGAACGGTCAAGGTGGCATAAACGATGACCGGCCCGAGCACGTTGGGGATAAGGTGCCTCAGAATGATTCGGGTATTGCTGTGCCCGAGGGAAATGGCGGCCTCGACGAATTCCTGTTTTTTCAGGGAGAGGACCTGTCCGCGCACGATTCGGGCCATGGTGAGCCATTCGACGGCCCCGATGGCGATAAACAATAGCACCACGCTGCGTCCAAAGATGACCATGAGCAAAATAACGAATATGATGAACGGGAGGGCGTAAAGAATATCCACGCAGCGCATCATGAAGGCGTCCGTCTTGCCGCCCAGATACCCGGAAACGGCCCCGTAAACAACCCCGATAAGGAGGGAGACGGCGGTCGCCAGAAAACCCACCCCGAGGGATACCCGCCCGCCGTACATGATGCGGGTCAACTGGTCCCGTCCGAGCGAATCGGTCCCCAGCCAATGTTCGGCGTTGGGAGGTTGAGCATTATAGGCAAGGTCCTGCTGCTCATTCGAGTAAGGGGATGCCAGGGGGCCAACCATGCAGAAAACAGTCATTAAGATGAAAAGTATCAAACTGGCAAAGGCGAGGTGATTTTTGCGCAGCCGGTGCCAGGCATCCTTCCACAGGGAACTGCCCTCCTCCATTTTCCCGATCGGGATAATCGGTAAATCCTGCGGGCTTAATGTTTTCATCGATTCCATGGACATGACGTGGCGGGGCGCGGCTTCTTTTACTCGTATTTAAGTTTCGGGTTCATGATGACCTGCACGATGTCCACCAGTAAATTCATGATGATGATAAAAAAGGCGTAAAAAAGGACCGTCCCCAGGACCATGGTATAATCGCGGTTGAAGGCGGAATTGATAAAATGGCGGCCCAAACCGGGAATTTGGAAAATGGTCTCGATGACGAAGGAACCGCTAATCATGCCCGCCAGGGCCGGCCCCATAAAGGATACGACCGGAAGCAAACCGCCCTTGAGGGAGTGCTTGATGATAACTTTGGACTCCGGCACGCCCTTGGCCCGTGCGGTGCGAATGAAATCCTGGGATAATATCTCGAGCATTCCACCGCGAGTGAGGCGGGCCACATAGGCCGCATAAAAAAGGCCGAGGGTGAGAGAAGGAAGAATGATGTCGCTCCAGGTAAACCACCCGGACACGTTGACCCAGCCCAGCCAGAGACCGAAAACCAGGGCCAGGATGGGACCCATGACAAAGGTGGGCAGGCATATCCCGACCATGGCCAGAGACATGGGCACATAGTCCAGGGCGGTGTTTTTGCCGATGGAGGCGATGATTCCGGCCGGAACGCCCAGACACAGGGCAACAGCCAGAGCCACCAGGCCCAGCTTCATGGAAACCGGGAAAGATTCGGCAATGAGTTCGTTCACGGTGCGCCCTTCGTATTTATAGGAAGGCCCCAGATCGATGCCGAATAGGTCTTTGAGGTTAAAATTGAAAACTCGCCGCCCCGACATCTCATCATAAACAAAGAGTTTGAGAGGATTGAATTTTTTGGGGCAGAGTTTGACCAGATAATTCCAGTATTGCACAGGCAGGGGATCGTTGAGCCCGTAATACTCGTTCATCTTTTCGAGGATTTCCGGCCTTACGTTGCGCTCCTGGCTGAAAGGGCCGCCCGGGGCGGCATGGACCATAAAAAAAGTCATCGTGGCAATGGCCAGCAACACCGGAATGATCTGAAGAAAACGATAAAGGATGAACTTTAACATACCCTGAGCTACGCGCTACATTGGCCCCGGCCTTTGCCTTAAACGAAAACCGGCCTTGTTGTTTTTCTCACTCATCCAGATCAAAATAAATATACTTGTAGGGCCGGTTATCGAGCAATTTTGGATTCCAGTTTTTCACTATGGGATCGAGTAAATAAACCCGAGTGTACCAATAAATCGGCACGATGGGAACCTCTGTGAGAAGGAGTTTTTCGGCATTTTCCAGCGCCGTGAAGTGTTCTTCGGGACTATTGGCTTGTTTGGCCCGGTTGATCAGCCGGTCATATTTTGGGTTGGACCAGCCGGTGTCATTGTTTCCGTTGCCGGTGGTATACATGTCCAGAAAGGTAATGGGGTCGGTAAAATCGGCGATCCAGCCCGAACGCGATATGTCGTATTGCAGGTTGGTCTGGGCATCGAGGTAAACCTTCCATTCCTGGTTGGAAATGGTAATCGGTATATTCAGGTTTTTGCGCCACATTTCCTGGATGGCTTCACCGATTTTTTTATGATTTTCCGATGTGTTGATGAGGATATCCATGGGCGGAAACCCCTCTCCGTTGGGGAAACCGGCTTCAGCCAGCAATGCCTTGGCTTTTTCCACATCGTAGCTCAATGGTTGCGGGGTTGAATAACCCGACATGCCGTCGGGTGTGTAGCCATAGGCGGGGCGCTGGCCTCCCCTGGTCACCTGTTCAACAAGCAGGGGGCGGTCAACTGAGAGGTTGAGGGCCATGCGCACACGAATATCATCCAACGGCGGGCGGGTCGTATTGAGGCGGTAAAAATAGACGCCGTGGTAGGGTTCGAGGTGGATGAGTTGCGGATTGTTCTCCTTATGGTAGGGAATTTTTTCAACGGGTATGGTATTGGTGTTGTGGGCTTGGCCGGCTAAAAATGTAGTCTCGTCGGTATTCGGATTTTCAATGGGGAAGAAACGAATTTCATTGAGCTTCATCATCTCGCGGTCCCAGTAAGTGGGGCTTTTGGTTACGCGGATGATCTGGTTGACTTTCCACTCCGAGAGGACGAAGGCCCCGTTGCCGACAAAGTTTTCCGGCCGCGACCAAAGGGAAACACGGTCGTCGATATTGCCGAATTTCTCGATGGTGGCAGGATGCACGGGAAACCAGGAATAATGCTTGAGCATGGAGAGGTAATAAGGGGTCGGTCCGACCAAAGTTACCCGCAGGGTTTTATCGTCAATCGCTTTTACCCCCACCTGTTCAAAATCGGTTATCTCCCCTCGATTATAGGCTTCGCCCCCTTCAATGATGTATAGCATGTCGGCGTACTCGGCGCCAAGATTTGGGGAGAGCATTCGTTTAAAGGAATAGACGAAATCCTGCGCCCGGACCGGATCGCCGTTGGACCAAAGGGAGTTCTGGCGTAAGAAAAAGGTCCAAATCTTGAAGTTTTCAGACGGTTCCCAGCGCTCTGCCACACCCGGTTCGGGCTTGGAGTCGTCATCCAAATGGTAGGCGATCAACCCTTCGAGGAGGGCCGAGATGATATGGTTCTCGGGAACACCGGTAACGATATGGGGATCCAGTCCCTTGGGTTCAGTGCCGTTATTGAAAAGAAGGATGCCATTGCGGGCGGCAATGATCGTAGGCCTTTCTTTTTTTCCGCAACCGAAACTTGAAAATAGAAGCCATGCGGCAAATCCGAGAAGAGGCCA
Organism: Opitutales bacterium; assembly: GCA_965226205.1. Classification (GTDB taxonomy): domain Bacteria; phylum Verrucomicrobiota; class Verrucomicrobiia; order Opitutales; family UBA2987; genus JAJFLU01. The sequence goes on from CBDDCJ010000026.1 coordinate 143,708, forward strand.
CATTTTTAAAAATTTTTTGGTTTTAGCAATTTTCATCATATATTCGAATATATTATTGGTTGGCCGGACCCGGACCCTTAAATGCAAATTTACTCAATACCGAGCTTTTTCAAAAACGGTTTCATGGATTGTGGGCGGCCCAAAAAAGCTTCGATCGACTCGCGCACATCGCGGGAATCTCCCGTGGCGAATATCTCGTTGCGCAATCTCCGGCCCACTTTGGGGTCGAGATAGCCACCGGTAGCGCCCTCGAAAACGCTGGCCATGTCCGCGGCAATGACATCGGCCCAGGCATAACCGTAATAACCGGCGTCGTAGCCCGTGAGATGCCCAAAATAAGCGATGAAGGCGGAGTCTTCGGGCGCGGGCAAAAATGCGCTCTCAAAAAACCGGTTGGACACTTCGAGCAGGTCAAACTTCTCTCCAGCCTTTATCGGTCCGTGCAGGGACATATCCATGGTGGCAAAGAGGAGCTGCCGGCCGTAGGTCGTGGCCACAGTGGCTTTTTTGGCTTCGATTATCCGGGAGATGGTTTCGGCCGGAATTTTTTTGGAGGGATCGCGATAATCGGCGGCAAAACGGTCGAGCACTTCCTTGCTTTGCAGCCAGTATTCGAGCATTTGCGACGGGGCTTCAACAAAATCCCGGGGGACGCTGGCGCCGGAGAAGCGGTAAAATTCCGCCTGCGTCAACACGGAGTGCAGGACATGGCCGAATTCGTGAAAAAGGGTTTCCACATCGTCAGGGGAAAGCAGTGAAGGCTTATCCTTTCCCGGTGTGGGGAAATTGCAGATAAGGGCCACGGTGGGCCGCTGCCTATGGCCGTTGGGCAGGCTTCTGGCCCCAATGATGGAAAACTGGGCGAAATGGTTGTATTTACCGGGCCGGGGAAACATATCGAGGTAAAACAGGCCCAATGGTTCGCCCGTTTCCGAATCGGAAACAACGTGCAAGGTGACATCCTTGTGCCAGCGATAGGGGTTGACGATTTCCTCTATTTCAAGGCCAAAGATTTCCTCGTAAATCCCGAACATGCCGTTGAGGGTGGCCTCGTAGGGGAAAAAGACTTTCAAGGCTTCGGCATCCACCTGATATTTCTCCTTCATAAACTGGTTGCGGTAGTAGCGCCAGTCCCAGATGTTTATTTTTGCCTTTGCATTGCCGGTATCTTTGGCCTTGAAGGACTGGAAGGCCGCTATCTCGGCCTCGAATTTTGGTTTCAGCCCGGATTCGAGGTTTTCCAGAAAGGACATGACAGTGGCCGAATTGCGGGCCATCTTGATTTCCGTCCGGTAATCGCCCCACGATGCGTAACCCAGTTTGGAGGCAATCTGGCCGCGTATCTTTATAATCTCCTGCAGAAGTTTGACGTTCTTTTCACGGGCCAGAGAGTAGCGGGCGATCTTCATCCTCTTTCTAGTCTCCTCCTTGCGCGCATTGCGCATAACGGTTAAAAAATGCCAGGTGATGTTGGCCATGAGGGTGTATTCATCCTCGCCGGTTTTGATTCCCTCCTGGCTCAGGAGAGAGTCCGGCACACCCTCAAGCTCCACAGCCCTAAAAACAAGAGGGGCGGAGGCGTCGGCGATGTTGGTGTCGAAATCGTTGGAGAGTTCCGCCAACCGTTTGTGCAGAAGCTCTATTTCTCCTTTCACATCCTCGGGAAGATTGAAACCATTCCTCTTGTAGTCCAACAGGGTCTCTTTCAACAATTTCGCTTTTTCACCCTCCAGTGACGGCCCGGCGCCGGCATAGCTTTTGATGGCCTCGTAAATATCTTCCCTGTAATTCAGGGAAACCTCCCATTCGTCGTATTTTTTCAGGGCCTCGGCGGCGGCCTCCCGGATGGCCGTTTCGGGCGAGGCATTCTTCAAAATCGAGATCATACCGACATCCGATCTGATCCGAAAAAAGAGGTCGTCAAGAGCGCCGACCGTGTTTTCAAAGGAAACCTCCTCTTTTTTGAATCCGGCGATGGCATCCCCTCTCATGTCGCCCACAGCCAGATAATGAAGGATGGATTTTTCGATATCTTCCGGTGATTTGGCAAATACGGGCGCTTTTAAGACCGAATGATATTGCTGAGCCTTCTCTTGATAATGCTCGAGGGTATTTAAGCCGGCATAAGTTTTGATCGAGGGCAGGAGCAAACCCGCCGCGAGGGACGCATATAGAAGGCGAGTAATGTTCATATAGATTGTTTAGGATATGTTGGCCCCAGGATAAGTTCCTCTTTTTTTCGGTCTCAGGAATTAGGCTGAATTAAATCTGCAATGGCAACGGCAAAAGATGGCGGGCCGGCTATTCCACAGCCTGTTCAGCAGTCGGAAAAAATCGCTATTTATTTGAATCCATTTACTGGTAATCGAATGTCATATAAATATGAATGCCATGAATTTCACTAAAAGTTTCTCACCAATCGTCACCGGATCGCTGATTGCGATTTTGGGTTTATTCTTAACGGGCTGTGATTTCCAGTTCGGCGGGGTCAAAGGCGAGGGTGAAATAAAAGAGGAAGTGCGCTCGCTCCCGTCTTTCGACAGTATCGATTTCAGCGGGAAGGGACAAATCGCGCTCATCACTGGGGACAAGCATGAAATCCGGGTGGAAATTTATGAAAACCTTCTGCCTTTGCTCATCACCGAGGTGAAAAACAACCGATTGAAAGTAAAATTTGAAAAATCCGTGCGCAGTGATAAACCGATTCGTTTTTATATAACAGCGCCGGAATACAAAGAACTTTCGTTCAGCGGCGGAGTTTCCGTCAAATCGGCGGGGCCTTTGGTATCGGAAATGATCGAACTGGATTTTTCCGGGGCCAGCGAAGCGATCCTGGAATTTCAAACCGATTTTCTGGAAACCTCTATTTCCGGGGCTGGAGATATGGCTTTTTCCGGCGTTGCCGAATGCCACAAAATCGTGGTCAGCGGGGCGGGGGAAATCAGGGCCTTCGATTTGCGGACAAAAAAGACGGAATTGACCATCAGCGGGGCGGGCGACGCCGAAATTTATGCCGAGGAGGTACTTAAAGTGAAAATTTCAGGCGCGGGTGATGTGGTTTATAAAGGAGAACCCGTGGTCGAGAAAAAAATCAGCGGCGCCGGCAGCATAAAAAAATATTAGACGAACGGCCCCTGCCGGACAAGGCGTTTTCGTGTTGATTGCCGGATGGCTCCTCGGCATAGTTTTATCTGTATTGCCGGACCCAGCTTCCATTCATCCAGCTGATTGAAGAAACTCTAATCCACTGCCACTGCATCCATTGGATATCTCAACTATGAAAACGATGATCAACACCCTCCAGTCGAAAATAATTTCGACACTCTTCGGCCTCGCCCTATTGCCAACGGTTCTTGCGGGCGGGGAAACGGCGAAAATCGATGGCTACAAAAAGGTCCGGGAACTGGGCGGCATCGAAGAATACTTGCTGGTGGAAAACGGCTTGACGGTTCTCCTCATGGAGAATCATTCGGCCCCGGTGGCGACTTTTATGGTCACCTACCTGGTGGGCTCGCGCAACGAAGTTACCGGCACAACCGGCGCCACCCATATTTTGGAGCATTTAATGTTCAAAGGAACCGAAAAATACAACAAAGACAAAGGCAATGCCCTCGTCAATAAACTGCAAAATGTGGGCGCTCTTATGAACGCCACCACCTGGTACGACCGGACAAATTATTATGCCAACCTGCCCATCGACCATTTGGAAATGGCGATCGACATCGAGGCCGACCGTATGCGTAATTTGCTCCTTCAGGACGAGGACCGGCAGGCCGAAATGACGGTCGTGCGCAACGAATTCGAGCGTGGCGAAAACGATCCCGTGCGCGGACTTTTAAAGGAGATTTACCAAACCGCATTCGTCGCCCATCCCTACCACCATTCCACCATCGGCTGGCGGTCGGATATCGAGAAGGTTCCAATCGAAAAATTGCGCCAATTTTACGACACTTTTTACTGGCCCAACAATGCGACCGTTTCAGTTATTGGTGATTTTCAAAAAAAGGAGGTCCTGGAAACGATTAGACGATACTATGGCCCGATATCATCTTCTCCCCGCCCGATCCCGGAAATGTACACGGAGGAACCCGAACAAAGAGGTCCCCGGCGGGTTGTCCTGAAACGCAACGGACAGTTGGGCGTGGTCAGCATTGCCCACAAGATTCCAGAGGGCCTGCATGAAGATACTTTTGCCCTCAGCGTGTTGGAGAGAATACTCTCTACGGGAAAAAACAGCCGTTTTTACAGGCTTTTCGTGGATAAGGGATTGGCGGTTGATATTTTTCTCTGGAACTTTCCCTTTCACGATCCCGGCCTGTTCGCGCCATTTATTTTCATGACGCCGGGAACCTCTCATGAATCGGTGGAAAATATTATTCTGGAGGAATATGAAAATATCAAAACAAACGGCGTCACGCAGGATGAAGTGGATCGGGCCGTCCACCAGATACAGGCTGATACCGCTTATGCCCGGGATGGCTCCTTTTCCATCGCCAGCGTTCTCAATGAAACAATCGCCATGGGAGATTGGACCTTTTATATTCGCTACCCCGAGGAAGTGGCCAAAGTCACCCCCGCCGACGTCCAGAGGGTGGCTGCAACTTATTTAGTTCAGGATCACAGCACGACCGGTTATTTCATCCCCGAGATTCCGGGCGGAAAATCCCAAGGCGATGCCGGGCCTCAACAATTTTCACCGGAAAACAGCGTCCTCTTTTACCGCGCGGAGGGCATCCCAAGAGGAACCGCATTAGCCGCCGCAGCTGTGAATTACCAAGAAACAAAAACGGGCGCGGCATCAGTTTCTAATGCAAATGCGCCGTCCTATTCCGCCGGCATTGCGCAAAAAAGCATAAACGGGATCGATGTCATCTCGATGAGAATGGAGGTTCAGGATGTGGTCACGATCAGCGGTAGTCTCCCGGCGGGCGATGTCTTCAGTCCGCAGGGCAATGCCGCCATCGCCGATCTAAGCGGCAATATGCTGGACAAGGGGACGATGCAAACGGGCAAATTCGAGTTGGCGGAAAAACTGGAGAGAGTCGGGGCTTCCCTTAATTTCTCGGTCGGGCCGTACCTACTGAATATTGCCGGCCAGTGCCTGCAGAAAGATTTGCCGCTGCTGGTGGACCTGTTGGCCGAACAATTGCGGGAACCGGCTTTTGAGGCGGAAGAATTGGAAAAACTTAAAAAACTGCGCGCCGGAGAACTAAAACAACTTCTGGAGGACCCCGGCCATCAGGCTTCCGATGCCCTCGGACGGCTTGTTTTTCCGCCCGGCCACCCCAATCATCACCCATCTGTTGAAGATTTAATCAAGGACCTGGAATCCGTCACGGTGGAGGATTTGCGGGCATTCCACAAATCGGTTTACGGCCCAAAATCGATGATTCTGGTGGCAGTGGGCGACTTGCGGACCGATGTTCTGCATACTACCATAAAAAGCGCCTTTAAAAAATGGCGCGGTGGCATCAAAATTCCCTCTTACGAACGTGCTGGAAAACGCAACCGAGGGCATAAAGAGACGGTTTATATGGTGGACAAACCGAGCCTAAGCGTGCGCCTGGCCATGGCCTCCGGTTTGCAGAAAAACGATCCCGATTACCTCGACCTGATGATGGGGACCTATATTTTGGGGGGAAACTTCGCCGCCCGGCTCATGCAAACGGTTCGCGATGATGAGGGCCTCACCTACGGCATAGGTTCACGGCTGAGCGACGACCTCTACAGCGACGGTCTCTGGCGGATCAGCGCCACTTTCGCTCCGCAACTGCTGGAGAAGGGCCTCGCCTCGACCCATAAGCAATTGAACCTCTGGTATCAGGAAGGAGTTTCGGAAGAGGAATTGAAAGCCAAAAAGACCACCTTGATCGGCTCTTACAAGGTGCGGCTGGCCACAACAGGCGGTATGGCTGGGAGAATCCACTCGTTCGCCCAAATGGGACGCCCCGTGAGTTATCTGGACCAATACCCCAAAGACCTCGAGGCGATCCAGCTCGAAGCCGTAAATGCCGCCATAAAGCGCTATTTGAACCCCGAAGACATGATCACCGTAATGGCCGGAAGCGTGGAGCCAGAGGTAACGCCGAGCGAGTAAAACGCAGCGCGCAAAAAGTTTGTCCACTGGGCTGCCCGAAGACGGGACTTGAGAGTAGGAATGAGAAAAATTGCACCAAAGGATCCGACGGCCTTTTACGAACAATGGCGTATTTTTTAGGCGCTAGGACACCATCAACCGCCGGATCCCTCAGTGCCAATATAACCACCAGATCGGCTGACATTCCTTATCATAGTGATTATATTGCTGAGTCTGCTAAACAGTGGGGTTATTTCTGTTGCAGACTGAATAAAACATATTTTGGTAAATTAAAAGAAAATTTATCAATTAAATGGCATTTTTTTGAATCCCCAACCCCATCAGGCGCATCAAAACAGGAAAAACCAAAAGAAAACATGTCTAGAATTCATTTTATTTTTCTCTGTCTCGGCCTGATTATCGCTTTCTTGGCTCCGCAAGGGGCCCCTTCGGCCTCGGCCCAGGAAGAGGAAAACGAGAAATTCGTCGAAGTAAAGGCCGGTACCGATGCCGATGAACCGGAACCAGTTCGGGAGGAAGACAAAGAGGATATTGTGGTCGTGGCCGGGGACGATTTTTTTGACGATTTCGACCACCATCACGGTGGAGGCGATGACGACGATCATGGATTATCCATAGCCCTTTCCGAGGGGAGCGGGATCAAGCTGCTGACGGCGATTGTCATTTGCTCGATTATCTTTTTTTCCCCCGCAATATTTCTTGGAGTGATTCTTTATTATTTTTACCGCCGCCGCAAGCTGTCCCACGAGACCGCCTATTTGCTGGCCGAAAAAGGCCTGGAAATCCCACCAGCGCTTCTCAGGCCGGAAAATAAGGATTTGCGAAACGGTATTCTGTTAATTACCGGTGGAATAGGAATTTCCAGCTTTTTCCTGGCCGTAGCCGATGGCATGTGGGGTCTGGGGCTATTCCCCTTATTCCTGGGTGTGGGCTATTTGATTGTTTGGAAACTGGGAAACAAGAACAAGACGGGTATCGCCAATGAAGCCGATATCAGGAATTTATAGACTACCAGTGGACCAGAAGTGCCCCTTACAGATGCAAATCTCATTGACCGGGTTCTGTATGACGACGACCTCAATGCCTTCAATGAATTGGTCCGCCGCCACCAATCGGCGGTCCGCGGATTGCACCGCAGGCTCACCAACGGCAACGAGACCCTGTCTGACGATTTGGCTCAAATCACTTTTATTCGCGCCTACCGCTCTTTGGGCAAATTCCGGGGCAAATCCAAATTCGGCACCTGGCTCTACAGGATCGCCTACAATGTTTTTCTCAGCGAAGTCCGCCGCTCCCGGCCCCATTTGCAAATGGAACTGGATGAAGCCATACAAGAGGATGCGCAGCCATCGCATTCCAACAAAGTCAGCCTTAAACAAGATTTGGAGGATGCCATGAAGCGATTGACAAAACCGGAGCGGGCGGCGCTATTTTTATGCTACAATGAAGGCCTTTCCCACGAAGAGGCGGCCGGGGCTTTTCACCTGCCGCTGGGCACCATAAAAACCCACATCCTGCGCGGAAAAGCGAAATTGCGCCGATACCTCAAAGACTGGGCCCCTTCCTGAAAGCCAAATCTATTAGTTAATAGTTTAAATTGAAATGAATTTACATGAATCCCGAAGAAAAAAATGATTGGTTGGAAAGCTGCTTGCGCGACAACGCCAGCTACATAGCCGATGACGGGTTCTCGGCCAGAGTAATGCAGACCCTGCCGCCATTGCAACCGGCCAGGGCCAGGGCCATGGTTCGGGATTGGAGGCGTTTTGCCGTATTTTCCGGAATGACGGCTCTGGCCTTCGTGGCGACCGTGTTTCAGATGCCCGATCCGGAGATAGTCCTGGCCCAGGTGACAATGGCTTTCAACCTGCAATCCCTCGGTTCCCAACTGCTTCCTTACCTCATTTTCGGCGGCGCCGCCCTCGGGGCAACAGCCATCCTCGGCTCCGGCCTGGCAGCTTTTTTGCAGGCCGATGGATGAATACTACTCGCTCAATCTGAACGATTTTCTCTCTCCCATAGTTAGGCGTCCCCGTTAAAATTGGGCGATCAAACATCACTGGGGAGCATGATTAAAGAGCCGTCATCAAGGCGCTGCAAATATCTCAGTTGAGGGGTATTGTCTTCGAAAGTCCAAACCCAGCCGTCTTTCTGTCCATAGAGATATATCCACCGGTAATTGGATTCGTTGACGAAAATCCATGCTTCCAGACCTACATCCCACAGAAAAATGGTATCAGGATCGCTTCCCGCAATGACGTATTGCCAACCGTGCTCGGAGTGATAAATCCAGGGCCAATATTCGACGTTATAATCGCCGTACCAAGTGGAGGCCCACCAATTGGGAAACCCCGCGATGGGTTGCCCTACAAAGGGATCTCCCTCCAACAAAACGAGTCGGGAGTTGACAGGCAAATCCTTGTAAACCTGTTCCATACCACTGGGCCATCTAATCGTAACGCGGTCAACCGGTTCGGTTTGCGGCCCCAGGCCGAAATGGGCTGTCATCTCATTTTGGGTGAGAAAATTACTGCCGCCGTCAATCTCGTGAACCATAAAATCTAGCGGAGAATCGAGATTGGGGATCACCGTGATGAACGCGCCGATCCCATCGCGATTCGATTGCGCGCCGACTGTTTTTATGCGCAGCCAGTTGTTTTGATTGCCGATGTCGTTTCGGTAGAGAACCGGGTGTCCGGCGTGATTTATGACAAAAATATCCTGGTCGCCGTCCCGGTCGAAGTCTAATGTCAGCAAACCTTTGCCGTGGGCGAAATCCAGGATTCCCGATAATAACCCGACTTCCGTAAAAGATCCAAATCCGTTATTCTGGAAAAGGCGTGTTCGGTCTTCGGCGTAATCTCCTTCGAGAAGGTACCCATTGGTATGCACGATATCCTGGTCGCCATCGTTATCATAATCCAGGTTGCTGGAAGCCCAGCCCCAGCCTCCATCGAACAACGAAGCCGATTCCGATACCTCGTTAAAAGTCCGGGGATTTTTGTCATGGTCATTTATATATAGCTTGTTGCCGGTCCAATAGATGGTGTCGAATTCATAAATTGATGTTACGAACCAGTCGAGAAGTCCGTCCCCATTAACCCATCTTCGACAGTTCAAAAAGTTAAAGGGCTTATCTAAGCGGGTTGAGGGTTAAATTTTACCGTTTTTCTCCACTACATTCTGGATGATTTTGGGGCGGTTGGGCAGTTTTAGGCCCATTTTCTTGAGGAGGTCGGCACAGAGTTTTTCCGGTTTGCCTACCAGCCGTAAACGCGCTTCGCGTCCCCCTCGCAGCGGCGCCACCACGTCCATTGAGCGTAGATTCTCCAGTTCGTGCAACACTTGCCGCGCACAGGTGCCGAGGCCTTTGGCCTGCAGCCAGCTTTCCAGGGCGCGCCACATCGCCAGAGCCAGAAAACAGATCAGAATGTGCGCTTGCACACGCTTTTCTTTGTGGTGATAGACCGGCCGCAGCCCCAAGTCGCTTTTGGCGCAACGAAAGGCTGCCTCGGCCTGTGTCAGTTGTATATACCACCGCCACAGCTTTTGTGGGTCTTCCTCCTGGCAGTTGGTTCGCAGCAGATAGGTCCCGTGGGCCAGTTGGGCCCAATCGGCTTTGCTCTCGTCTTCGGTGATTTGCAATGCGCAGGCCCGTCCGGCGGCGTCGATTTGCACTTCTACGGTGAATATTTTTTCGGCCATGGTGTGGCGGCCCAGCCAGCGGCCGATACGGCGTTCAACCGGATCGAGTTTCTGCCCTCGCCGACGCAAACTCAGGTCGATCTGGTCGAGCTTTTTGCTTGCTCAGCATGGCGGCTTCTTTTTGACCCCGTCCCTGGCTGCGGCAAAGCACATATTGCTCGATCTGGGGGCAGTCGGGATGTTTCACCAGTTTGACCTCCACCCCCGCCCGCACCTCGCAAAAATCGCCTTGCTCGAGCAGATCGAGGGTAAAGTTTTTAAGATGGCTCTTGGGCGTGCCCACGATGTAACGGGCCCCTTTGCCGCGCAGGTATTCGAGGTTGGCCTCGCTCACCATGCCGCGGTCCAGCACCCAGATGCGATCGGCCACCCCGTAATGCGATTCCATCAACTCGACCCTCTCCTGCACCGTGGTCACATCGGCGCGGTTGCCGTCGAAAACCTCATAGGCCAGGGGCAGCCCTTCGGGTGTCACCACCAGTCCAAGACATACCTGCTTGCAATCCGGCCGCTGGTCCCGGCTGTAGCCGCGCTGGGCCTGGGCATTGCCCTCGCACCGGCCCTCAAAATAGGTGCTCGTTATGTCGTATAAAAGAAACTCGAAACGCGTCCCAAACCAGCTTTCATAGCGTCCTTTAAGATGACTGAACAGTTCCCGGCGCAAGGGCAAGACACGATCCAGTCCGCGATACAAACGGTTGTCATAGACCTCATCCACATCCACCGCCATCAAATCCTCCAGCGCCGTCGAGCCATACCAGCGCTCGGCCAGAGCCAGCTCCGAGGCCTGTTCGCAAAAACGCCCCAGCGCCAGAATCGAGGCCACCTGGGCCCAGCCCACCGACTCCCGGCCCGGCGGCAAATGCTCCTCGAAGAAACGATGCAGCCCCAGCCGCCGCCACAGCGCCAGAGCCACATACACTTTGCCAAATTGACGCACCCGCTCCACCCGTATCCGACCCAGATTCACCTGCGCCCACAACGGAGCCTCCGGTTTATCCTCGGCAAATAAATCCAACTGCTCGGCCCCCGCAGCCTCATCATCGCCATCGAGGAGCCGACCGATCTGCTCCCAACCCAACCGCTCATCCTCATCGAGCCCCGGCTCCTTGCCAATGTGGGCCACGATGCGCTGGCGCGGCCCCTTGGCTGTGCGCACCGACTCCACCAGCGTCCAGTAATCATAATCCTGGCCCTTCTTACGACGACGGTGGCGACGCAAATACATCAACACCGACCCTGCACTACTTCTCCGAAAAGGCAATAGAGTGGTCTGCACTACACGGCATATTCACACCCCAACCCTGACAACCATGCGCCCTACAGCACGAAAAACCCTAAAAATAATCGATTTACCCCCCCAACTGTCGAACTCAGGTTAAAATCGGCAATGGTGGACCCCATCCCGTGGTCAGCCAATCCTACCCCCCCGGCTGCAGTACCGTCCGAAAAGGTGCTGTTCCCATTATTCCAAAAGAGCCGGCTCTCTTCAAAATCGGACATCACCACCAAATCCGGATGTCCATCCCGGTCGAGATCCGAAAAGCGGGGCGCGAAACCATAAGTGCCCTCCATCGAATCGCCCTCCACGCCGTCCAGGGAAACACCCGCAGCCACCGTGACGTCCTCAAAATGACCAGGGTTGCCACCGCCGAGGTTTCGCAAAAGCCGGTTATGGGAAGGCAAACCGTGTGGGTTTTGCTCTTCGTTGTTCCTCCGCCACTCGGCCACATAGATATCCAAATACCCGTCCAGGTCGTAATCCCCAAAAGCGATACCCTGCCCATAATGCGGATTATCATCGGCCAGCGAAGCGCCCCGCGTAACCGCTTCTTCGGTAAACCGCCCCTCCCCGTCATTGATATAAAGATAAAACCGGGAAGAGTTGTAAGCCGTCACATAGAGGTCGAGATCACCATCATTGTCGATGTCCCCCCAAGCCGCTCCATTTGAACCAGACGGTTGTGCCTGATCGAGTCCAGCAGTTACCGTAATGTCTTCAAATGTTCCGTCCCCTTTATTGCGAAAAAGTATGGGAGGATCGTCGTGCCGGGTTATAAAAAGGTCCACCCAACCGTCGTTATCGTAATCTCCCGCCGCGGCCCCTCCCGTAATGTTCACCTGCAATGTGGACGTCTTATCGGCGCTTAATTCTCTCTTTTGCAGATAATCGACTCCCGCCAAATCGGTCACATTCGTAAAATCGCGAGCCGACAGGCCCAAAAACGATCCGGCGGCCACCGAGAGCGAAGTCCAAACAGTTCTCCAAAGGGGACCTTGAGGGCCAAATATGCGAAATTTGTACAACCCGGGATGACCTATTTTAAATTATATAATCCGTTAAAATCGCTGCCCTTGATTATTCCTCGCCGCTTGCGGTGGTGTGAAATAAAAATAACTTGTTCCCCGACCGATGTCCGTCCGCTCCCCGTAGAAGGAAAAACACAGGGAGCATCCAGTTATGGATGCTCCCTGTGGGATTGTGCTTTTTTATTTATATGTTAAAAGGAAAAACTCCTTACCTTAGAATTGCCTTCTGAGTCTCATGTAGTAGAAGGCGCCGACATTGTTGTGCAAGAAACCGTCGTACCTGTCGTTGTAAGCGCCAGCCGTGTAGGGCGCAGGTTCATCGGTAAAGTTATCAATTCCGATTGCGACATCCATGCCGAGTTTTTTGATATTATAGCGGGCCTGGAAATCCAGGGTGACCCATTCACTAACGTCACGCATGCCGCCAGGGTTAAAGTCACCGGGGGCGCCGGCTTCCGTAGCGCCGGGATCATCATGGAGCGAGGAGATGTAATTTAGGGTGAAGCTGGCCCCATAGTGTTCCCGGTTCCAATCAACGGAGAAATAACCCTTGAAGCGCGGCAGGCTGCCATTGAGACTCGTGTTGTCCTGGGGCACATAGGTTCCGGCCAAGCCGATAAAGGGCTCGTCAGAGTTTATCTGATCGTCAAACTGGCTGATATAAGACCCGCTGCCGATCAACTTGATGCGACCCCAGTCGCTCTTGGGGAAATCGTAGCTGAAGGTGGCGTCATAGCCCTGGATATTGCGCGCCCCGATATTGAGCACGACATTGTCAACCTGGCGCAGGCTCCCGTCCGGATTGCGATGCACCTGAGAGGCAAACAGTCCATTGAAGGCATTCTGGTTGACGATAAACTGCGCGCTCAGGTTGCCGGAGACATTTAGCTGCTCGATTCGATAATAGTCGAAGGTGAATGTCAGGCCCTTGGCAAATGAAGGCGAATAGACGGCCCCGGCGGTATACGATTTAGCGGTCTCCGCAAAAAGATCCGGATTGCCTCCTGAGACAACCAGAAACTGAATCTGGTCGGATCCCGGGGGCGCCAGCGGATCGACAAATGTGTCGAAGGATTCGCTTTGGCCGGAGAAAAGGTCTTCCAGGGCGGGCGCGGAGAAACCTTCTGAATAGGTGGCCCGCAGGAGCAGGCTGCCAACAGGCTTCCAAATCAAACCGACTTTCGGGTTGGTGGTGGTCCCGAAATCACTGTAATTGGAGAACCGCACTGCGGCCGAGAGCATCAGGGTCTGAGCCCCGGGCACATCCGTAAGCAACGGTACATTAACCTCAAAAAAGCCTTCTGATACTTCGCGTCTGCCCTTGGTGGCCTCGAAGTTGACCGACCCGATGGTGTTTCCAGAGGCCGTCAGGGCGTCGGGAGCATCACTGATGGTTTCCTCGCGGTAGTCGAAGCCGGTGGCAAAACCGAGGGTTCCTGCGGGAAGATCCAAAATCGGCCCGGTGATGTGAAAGGATGCGCTGGCCAAAGTTGCGACACTGAAACGAGAATTCGTAGTCGCAATATAATCGATCATATCCTGGGTTATGGTGTTGGGTTCTCCGACTTTTTCAGTGGGGGCTCCGAAGAGGTTCAAGGCAACAGCGCCCGGGAATTCATCGGGATCGCCTAAAGAGGCGATGGTGCGGTCGAAATTGAGGATTCCTCCACTTAGTTCGGAACGTTCGTCCTTGTTGTAGAGGTAAGAGACTTCCCAATTGTATTTATCAAAAATCGTACCGCGCGCTCCCCCCACGAACCGGAAGATATTACCGGTTTGAAGAAAGGTCCGGGGACCGATTTCCAGGTTGCGCTTGCGAACGCCGACGAGGGTTCCCTCAGGTACGCCGTCCTCTCCATTGGACTTAAGTTCGACAGGATTGCCGTCCGAAATAACATTGCCATCAGTATCCCGCACGACAAGGGATTTGTCGTAAAGAATATTGCCCAATCCCGGTATCGGGTCCACCGAATCGGTGCCCCGTGGGGTAAACGGGTTCCACGGATTAAAGGCCGAGATCGGTATGGCGCGGGATTCGAATTGAGAGAACAAGGGAGTGGGCGCAGCCGAATTGTAGGTCGTGATCTGGCTAAAGGATGCCTCCGAAAACAACGTGATGCCGGGGTTAATTTCATATTGACCGAGGAAGGAGATATTTTTCGCGTTCTGCGGCAATTCCGATGGCGTGATTTCATTGAAGTTAAAGACATCATCGGCAGTTTGGCCACGGTAATCGTCCACCGAAGTTCCCTGAGTAACGCCCTCCTTCAAAAAGAGGTTTCCCAGAGTTGGATGAACCAGCCGGGGCCGGGGCGGAGCGCTGCTGCGCTGATCCAAACCACCTAGGCTCGAACCATCGGCAGTATGGGATATCTCACGGTCGCGGCTCATGATGCCGTTCCTTTTCCGGTATCCGGCCGTTATAAAGGCCTGCCCTTTCTCCGAAGTGGCGCCCCAATAGGCGTTCAGGTTTACGGCGCTGCGGTCTTTGTCAAAGGTGTTGCCGTAATAGGCTTCAATGCCAGCGCCCTCGAAATCCTCGCGTAGTTTGAAATTGATCACGCCTGCGATGGCATCCGATCCGTAAATGGCCGAGGCACCGTCTTTAAGAACTTCGATGGTATCAATCGCCTGCGAAGGTATGCCGTAAATATCGGGCGCGCCGAGGGCGGCCGTAAAGCCGACATTGACCACGCGGCGGCCATTGATAAGGATGAGGGTGTTGGAGGCGGGAAGTCCGCGCAGGCCGACGGAGGCATTACCGCTGCCGCCGTTCGATATGTTGGAGCTGATGTTGCCGCCACCGATGACCGCTGGAAGCTTGCGTAGAAGCTCGGCGGTGGTTACCGTGGCCGCCCGGTCGATGTCCGCGCGTGTCAGGATGTCCACCGGAGCAACGCCTTCAATATCGATGCGTGCGATGCGGGAGCCAGTAATAATCAACTCCTCGAGTTCCATTTCTTCATCTTCTTCGTCCTGGGCAGTCAGGTTGACCGCAAATAGAAGCGCGGGAACAATGAGCAGCCATCCAAAACGAAGGTGCCATGGGTAGTTTTTTTGTAGTTTGTTTTTCATGCTATCAGGTATTTTTCTGTTAACGTTTTAACTAGAGGCTGTCCCAAAAATATAAAGATTTTGTAGTCAACTGGATGACGTTTATAAAAATAGCCGGAAAGAGCATTTTTTTGCTCGATCCGGCTAAAAAAAGGTTCTATAATTGCGTTAGCGAAAATCAATATAGCCCTTTCTATGAAAAATATAGCCATCCAATGCCTCCTGCGTCCAGCTTTAACTGTGGTCGACCGTTGCCTCGATTACGATAACTTTCGCGCCACCATCGAGCGTATCGACCGGCTGCTGATCGATTCGGAGGTGGAATCGCAGGGCGTTGATCTGGCCTTGGAAAGAGGCCAGCCAATGAGTGTAAAGGCCCGGCAAAAGCGGGCTAATTTTGCCCTCAAGGCGTTGCGTATGGAAACGCTGCGTTATCTGCTCGGTGGGATTTCGTTTCGGCATTTGTCGAGGGCTCTGGGCAGCAGCGATCTGTTGGCTGACTTTTGTCGTGTCCGCCATATCGACGGCATAAGGGGCATCTCCAAGAGCACCCTGGAACGGGCCTCGAAGTTTTTCAGCGAAGAGCAGTTGAGGGCCTTGCACCGGACCTTGACTGAGGTTGTGGGCGATGCCGATCTGGCCCGGCAGGTGGTGGGATTGGACAAGCCGATAGACACCACCATTTGCCTGATCGACGGCACCTGTTTGGAGGTCAACATTCATTGGCCGACGGACTGGGTGCTGCTCAAGGATGTAGCGGGCACGCTGCTCAAAGCGATCCGGCTGATCCGTGAGAAGGCCGGTTTGCGCCATCGCATGCCGATCGAACCGGAGCCCTTGGCTCGGCAGATGAATCGGCTGTGCATACAGATGACCCACAGCCGGCGGCGAAAGGACAGCGCGCGGCAACGCAAGGGTATCTTGAGGCAGATGAAAAAGCTGCTCAAACGGATCGGGGAGCATGCCCGCAGTCACCGGGAATTATTGCAAGCCTGCTGGGAGCAAAGCGATTACAGCGAAAAACAGGTCCAACAGATCCTTACCCGGATGGAGCGCATGAGCGAGCTAATCCCGGTGGTCATCAAGCAAGCGCACGAGCGAATCATTGGCGGCCGCCAGGTGAAAAACGCAGAGAAAGTTTTGAGTGTTTACGAACCCGATGCGCAGGTGATTGTGCGAGGCAAAGCGGGCCAAGAGGTTGAGTTTGGCAACACCCTGTTTTTGGGTGAAAGCGTTGAAGGATACCTGCTGGACTGGAAACTCTACGGCAGCCGGACGCCAAGCGAAAATGAACAAATGCAAGAGAGTTTGCAAAGACAGAACCGCTTCAACCTAGCCGAACCCATAGCGGCCATGTGCGCGGACCGGGGATTCGCCTCCCAGCGGGCCCGCCGGCAGTTAGCCCAGGAGGGCATCTACGATGCGCTCTGTCCACGCGATCCGAAGCAGTTGAAAAAACGGATGGAGGAACCACACTTCAGGCAATTGCAAAAGCGCCGGGCCAGCACCGAAGGGCGGATCGGGGTATTGAAGAATCGCTGGCAGGCCGGGCGATTGCGCAGCAAAGGCTTTGCCAACCGCTCGATCAGCGTAGCCTGGTCGGTCCTCTCGCACAATCTATGGAAAGTGGCCAAGATGCTGGCCCAGCAAGATGAACTAAAAACCAAAGCGGCGGCCTAAATAAAGAGCGGAAAAGCAAGGACAATACTTTTTCACAGGCCTACTGTCGGCCCATACAAAGAAAACCAGGCAAACGGACCCCAAAACCAGAATCCTAACGTCATAGGAGAGCAAAGTCACCCCCTCCCAAAAGAAAATACCTCTAAAATGAACACTCTTCAAAATCCCCTCGCAAAAATCACCCTTTTGGGACAGCCTCTAAATAAGAAAATTTAATTCGCTTCCACACTGGCAATGGTGGGATGGGATTGACAAATTCCTGTTCCTCCCTACTAGCATCTAATTGGCTAGCCGGTATTTGCCAAATTGCTGGTGTCAGAACTTAAACTTTATCCACGATGGCGTCGGCCAGGCCGTAATCGATGGCTTCCTGGGCGTTCATGTAAAAATCACGATCGGTGTCTTTGCGGATTTTCTCGATGGGTTGGCCGGAACTTTTCGCGAGTATGCCGTTGAGTTCGTCGCGAAGTTTCTCCATTTCCTGGGCCTGAATGTGGATATCGACCGCCACACCCATCATACGGCCGGTGATAAGGGGCTGGTGAATCAAGACGCGCGAGTGAGGATAGAGCAAGCGTTTGCCCTTTGCTCCGGCGCATAAAAGTACCGATCCCATGCTGGCAGCCATCCCTGTGACGACCACGGTGATGGGCGAGCTGATCAGCTTCATGGTGTCGAAGAGGGCCATGCCGGCGGTGATGGAGCCGCCCGGAGTGTTCATGTAAAAAATGATTTCTTTGCCCGGGTCGATCGATTCGAGGTAGAAGAATTTATCCGTCACATCGCGGCAGCTTTCATCGGTTACTTCCCCCCAAAGGAATACTTTCCTCTCTGCGAGGAATTTTTTCTGCATGATATTGCGGATGCTTACGGCCTCATCCCGAGGTTCCGCTTCGTCTTTGAGCATTTTCATAAATAGTCCGGTAGAAGATTCTTGAATCACAAAATTTAGAGAAAGAGCCATCTATTAGCCCACTCTGGCATCGACACCAAGCAAAAAATTTTCATCTTTGTGTTAGGAAATTGGACACAGGAAGATAGTTGACTTGCTCCGGTTTGTTTGAGAACCCTCTTGGATTAGCCTAGTAAATGAAAAAGAAATCAACCAAAAAGAGGAATATTGAAACCGCCGACCCGCGTCAGGCAGGGTCTGGGGAAACACCACCTGGGGATGGCGATTTCGAGGAGCAGGCGCTGCAATTATGGGGTCTCTATGGGAATCGCCTTGTCATGGTCGTGGCGCTGGTGGTTGTGGCTGTGCTGGCTTACCAGATTTCCGGATATCTTGCCCAACGCAATATGGAGAAGATTCAGATGGCTTACCAGGAAACCGAAAACTCAGCCGGTCTGGTCGATTTCGGATCGGAATATTCCAGCCATCCGCTGGGTGGGTTCGCCTATTTGCAAGCGGCACACCAGGAATACGAGCAAAAACAGTATGAGGAAGCGGCCGGGTATTATGAAAAAGCTGCTGAAATTTTAGCGGATACGCCTTATGCGGGCCGGGCGCAACTTGGTTATGCCATGGCCAATCTATCAAACGGTCAGGCCGGTATTGCCCGGCAAACCTTGGAAACCCTGGCCGGAGATGAATCCGCGCTCGATTCAACCCGAGCCGAAGCGGCTTACAACCTGGCCATCCACTATTGGGAAGAGGAAGAATTCGACGCGGTGAAAGAGCAACTTGATTTTATCGAAACGCTGGCCAAGCCCGGCTACTGGATTTGGGCCATCAAGGCGGGCCAACTGCGCGACAGCATTCCCGAACTTCGAGTCGAAGAGACGAAAACGGCCGGGCTTTAGGGCGGTTTACGGCGCCCGGAAAACTTCTGTGAATTAAGGACAGCCGGAGGTTGTGCTGAATATACAATCGCTGTTTGCCCGGACAAAAAAACGTTCCTCGGGATTTTCATTGGGGAAGGACCAGACCCAGCCGGGAGTGTCGCCAAAGAGAAAAAACCAGCGGTAGGTATTTTCATTGAGAAAAATCCATTCGTTAACCTGAGTTCGACAGTTGGGGGGGGTAAATCGATTATTTTTAGGGTTTTTCGTGCTGTAGGGCGCATGGTTGTCAGGGTTGGGGTGTGAAAATGCCGTGTAGTGCAGACCACTCTATTGCCTTTTCGGAGAAGTAGTGCAGGGTCGGTGTTGATGTATTTGCGTCGCCATCGTCGTCGTAAGAAGGGCCAGGATTATGATTACTGGACGCTGGTGGAGTCGGTGCGCACAGCCAAGGGGCCGCGCCAGCGCATCGTGGCCCACATTGGCAAGGAGCCGGGGCTCGATGAGGATGAGCGGTTGGGTTGGGAGCAGATCGGTCGGCTCCTCGATGGCGATGATGAGGCTGCGGGGGCCGAGCAGTTGGATTTATTTGCCGAGGATAAACCGGAGGCTCCGTTGTGGGCGCAGGTGAATCTGGGTCGGATACGGGTGGAGCGGGTGCGTCAATTTGGCAAAGTGTATGTGGCTCTGGCGCTGTGGCGGCGGCTGGGGCTGCATCGTTTCTTCGAGGAGCATTTGCCGCCGGGCCGGGAGTCGGTGGGCTGGGCCCAGGTGGCCTCGATTCTGGCGCTGGGGCGTTTTTGCGAACAGGCCTCGGAGCTGGCTCTGGCCGAGCGCTGGTATGGCTCGACGGCGCTGGAGGATTTGATGGCGGTGGATGTGGATGAGGTCTATGACAACCGTTTGTATCGCGGACTGGATCGTGTCTTGCCCTTGCGCCGGGAACTGTTCAGTCATCTTAAAGGACGCTATGAAAGCTGGTTTGGGACGCGTTTCGAGTTTCTTTTATACGACATAACGAGCACCTATTTTGAGGGCCGGTGCGAGGGCAATGCCCAGGCCCAGCGCGGCTACAGCCGGGACCAGCGGCCGGATTGCAAGCAGGTATGTCTTGGACTGGTGGTGACACCCGAAGGGCTGCCCCTGGCCTATGAGGTTTTCGACGGCAACCGCGCCGATGTGACCACGGTGCAGGAGAGGGTCGAGTTGATGGAATCGCATTACGGGGTGGCCGATCGCATCTGGGTGCTGGACCGCGGCATGGTGAGCGAGGCCAACCTCGAATACCTGCGCGGCAAAGGGGCCCGTTACATCGTGGGCACGCCCAAGAGCCATCTTAAAAACTTTGCCCTCGATCTGCTCGAGCAAGGCGATTTTTGCGAGGTGCGGGCGGGGGTGGAGGTCAAACTGGTGAAACATCCCGACTGCCCCCAGATCGAGCAATATGTGCTTTGCCGCAGCCAGGGGCGGGGTCAAAAAGAAGCCGCCATGTTGAGCAAGCAAAAGGAGCGTTTGCGCAAAAAGCTCGACCAGATCGACCTGAGTTTGCGTCGGCGAGGGCAGAAACTCGATCCGGTTGAACGCCGTATCGGCCGCTGGCTGGGCCGCCACACCCTGGCCGAAAAAATATTCACCGTAAAAGTGCAAATCGACGCCGCCGGACGGGCCTGCGCATTGCAAATCACCGAAGACGAGAGCAAAGCCGATTGGGCCCAACTGGCCCACGGGACCTATCTGCTGCGAACCAACTGCCAGGAGGAAGACCCACAAAAGCTGTGGCGGTGGTATATACAACTGACACAGGCCGAGGCAGCCTTTCGTTGCGCCAAAAGCGACTTGGGGCTGCGGCCGGTCTATCACCACAAAGAAAAGCGTGTGCAAGCGCACATTCTGATCTGTTTTCTGGCTCTGGCGATGTGGCGCGCCCTGGAAAGCTGGCTGCAGGCCAAAGGCCTCGGCACCTGTGCGCGGCAAGTGTTGCACGAACTGGAAAATCTACGCTCAATGGACGTGGTGGCGCCGCTGCGAGGGGGACGCGAAGCGCGTTTACGGCTGGTAGGCAAACCGGAAAAACTCTGTGCCGACCTCCTCAAGCAAATGGGCCTAAAACTGCCCACCCGCCCAAGAATCATCCAGAATGTAGTGCAGACTAACGGCAAAAATTAATCCCGAATCCGCATAGATAAGCCCTTTAACTTTTTGAACTGTCGAAGATGGGTTAAGGCCCAAATCGAATAGAAATATTCCCTGCGAACCGTTCTCCAATTTCACCCATTGCCAGCCGTGCTGGGAATGATACACCCAAGGCCATAAATCCGAATAATAGTCGTCGTACCAGGGCGATGCGTTCCAACCGGGGAATCGGGCGATTTCTTCCCCTCCGAAGGGATCGGGAAAGGGACGGTCGAATGATACGGCAAAAGGGTCCGGCGAGCCGGTGCGGGTATCGATTCAGATGGCGACCGCGGGAGCTTGGCCGTCCAAAGCGGAAACCACCCCCAGGTAATCTCCGAACATGCGCCCACGCTGCGTCAATGGGGCCAACAGGGCGTTGCTGGGGGTTTCCGAGAGGCGGGTGTTGGGCTTCCAGGTATCACCGGAGTCAAAGGACTCGGCCAGGTAGAGATGGAAAAGATTGCCGTTTTGCGGATTATCGCGGGTATCGTAAAAAATTATGGCGACATGGCGGCCGTCGGGCGAAACTGAGATCGCGGGACTGGCGATGGAACTGCCGGCGGGATTATTGCTCGCGGCGAGGGGCGTTGTCCAGGTTTGCCCTTTATCGGTTGATCGGGTGAAGACAACTTTGGGAATGCCCTCCACAACCGCCTGATAAGTGACGAAGAGCGCGCCTGCATTGCGGTCTGCCACGGCGGAGGGCAGAATTGCGCCGCTCCGCAGAACTGGGTCATCATAAATCGTGAAGCCGCCCGCCACCAGACGCGCGGGACCGAAGATGCCGCCGCCGTCTTCGGAAATTCTAACTTCAATCCGGTCGTCGGCCAATTCGCCGCCGGGGGTGATGAAATTCCAATAAACGACCACCAATTCGCCATCAGGCAGGTAAACGGGTTGGGAACCCTGGCAAAATGAGTTGGGCGGGGTCACGAAGATGGGTTCAGAAAGCCAGCTTTCTCCCCCATCGTCACTGTAGGAAGCCATAATGGGAATACCGGCATCGTCGTTCCGGAAATTGGTAAAGGAAGTGAAAATCCGTCCGGCAGTGGGCGTGTCGGCAAAAGTGTTCACGGCAACCCAGTTTTTGTCTAAGAAATCGCCTTCACCGGGCGGTTCAGCAGCCACTACGGGCAAATCGAAATTAAGCCCCCCGTCGGAACTTTTGCTCATCATAATCAAGTTGCCGGTGGGAAAAGGTGTGATGCCGAGGGTGTTGAGGTAAATATTGCCCAGATGATCGACCGCCGCCACGGGATCGGAGGCCCTTTCAAATGTTCCCCCGGAAACAGTGGTCAGACCCGGAATGAGAGCCCGCTTCCAGGTCAGCCCGCCATCCTGACTGACGGCGTAACCGCAATTTACCGCTCCGCCATCGGTAAACCGGCCCTCCTGGAACGTGCCCACCACGAGGTCCGGATTCATGGGATGCCGGGCGATGTGCGGCTCTGCCTGATGACGCATATTGGCGGGAAGATCATCAGGGTCGTCCCCCAGCCTGATATTGAGGCCGACACGGGAGTTCAAGGATGCACTGGGCTGTTCCTTAAAGGGAGTCTGTTCAAACCGGGCTTCCGGTGCACGGACCAAATTGCTCCCCAGCCCGAGAGCCAAATAAGTTCCCGCTGAAACATAGTCCCTTATGGCAGGCCTCAAGGCGTCGGCATACTTATGGGCGGGGGTGGAATTATTTTCTTCCGCCAGCAGGGGGAATGCAGCCGGCATAGCGCAAAGGAATGTCGTCAGAGCTGGAAAATACTTGGAAAACATCAGTGGTTTGTCAGCAGGCGAGCTTATAGTCATGAAACGATTCAGCCTCTACAAGTTAAAAACCATCGCTAATTAAGACGGTATTGAGACTGCTTTTCTTCCTTGCTATTTGAATCTCAGTCATCTTCATTGTCTCATTTTTACCATCACTGTCTCTATGGAGAATCACTTTATTCAAACATTGCAAATGAGCTTCCTGGCCCAGGGCGAGAATTCGAGCCAGGGGATGGGCTCGATGCTCATTTTCTATCTTTTACTCTTTGCGGGACTATGGTTTCTTCTATTGGCGCCGCAGAAGAAAAGGCAAAAGGAACACAAGAAAATGCTGACGGAGTTGAAAACCGGGGATACCGTGTTGACCAGCGGCGGCATCTACGGGGAAATCACCAATGTTAAAGAGGACCGTTTCGTTGTTAGAATTGCCGAGAATACCAAGGTGGAAGTCAGCAAAGGTTCCATTCAAAATTCCGTTCCCCGCAAGTAAATCGATTCCCGGAGACGGTTAACCGCATCATTTATCGCCATGACTGGAAGCATTATTTGGAAAAGCCTGTTGACCATCGCAGTGGTGGGCTGGGCCATACTGAACCTCGTCCCGCCCAACGACACACCCTTCGAGGAATACATCGACACCCAAATAACGGCGGAAACCGAGGAGTTCAACGAGCTTAAAGTAAAGGCCCTGGAGCGGGTCGAAAGCAAAGAGGAACCCAGTCTGTTCGTGGCCCTCAAGAATTTATCGGAGGAGGATTCCATCAATTTCCAGAAGTTCATTCCGCAAATCGACGGCAGCGACATTAAAAACCGCCGTAAACGCAACGAAATTCTTTTGGGGGAGCTGTTGAAAAACTCGCAGGGAAAAGTCAAACTGGGGCTCGACCTGAAAGGCGGCATAGCCATTACCTTTAAAGTGAACGAAACCGACCTGGACCCCAACCAGGTGGTGCGGGATGACCAACTCTCGCGGGCGGTGGAAATTTTGCGCAAACGCGTGGACGGCCTGGGAGTGGCCGAACCTATCATCCGGCTAAAGGGCAATAACCGCATCGAGGTGCAAATGCCGGGAATTTCGACCAAGGACAATCCGAATATTATCGATGTTATCGGGAAACCGGCAAAACTGGAATTTTGCGAAGTCAACCGCCCCGCCAATCCGGGCAACACCCCGGAGACACCTCTCGGCTATGTGCCCATGATCGAGGATCGGGAGAATTCGCGGACGGGAGAAGTTTCGGAAATCGCTTACTATGTCAAACGACCACCCGCCATGACGGGGGACATTATCGATGAGGCCTATGCCGCGCCCAATGAATTTGGGGGGTATCGGGTGCTCCTGCGCTTTACCAGTGAAGGAGGAAACACTTTTGCCAACGTCACCCGCATGATCGCGGAAAAAAACCAATCGACCGGCTCGATCGGGCAGATGGCGATTATTCTCGACGGTAAACTCTACAGCGCGCCCACCGTGCAGCAGGAAATCAGGGGCGGGGCGGAAATCACGGGGCGGTTTTCCCAACGCGAAGCTCTCGAACTAGCCAACGTGCTCAACAACCCACTCAAGGTGGGGCTGGAATACGATGAAATTTACGAAGTCGGCCCCTCCCTGGCGGAAGACGCGCGGGACGCCTCAATCACCGCATTCCAGATCGGGGCCTTCCTGGTCGTCATTTTTATGATTCTTTATTATGTATCGGCGGGTCTGGTGGCGGTCATTTCGGTGGGCATCAACATCGTTATTGTATTCGGCACATTGTCCAGCCTGGGGGCCACCGTTACCCTGCCCGGTGTGGCCGCCCTGGTTCTAACCATCGGAATGGCGGTCGATGCCAATATCCTCATCTTCGAGCGAATCCGCGAGGAATTGAGGGCGGGGAAGCAATTATCGACCTCTCTTATTACGGGTTATCAAAAAGCCCTCTCAACTATCGTGGACGCCAATGTGACAACCCTTATCACGGCCGGAATCCTAATCTGGATGGGAACGGGGCCGGTCAAGGGCTTCGGGGTCACTTTGGCTATCGGAATACTGGCATCGATGTTCTGCGCCCTGGTGGTCAGCCGGGCCATGCTCGAGTTGCTGGTCAACACCGGCATGGTCAAGAAGATGATGGTGAAGAGTTTCCTTAAAACGACCCAGATTCCCTTCCTCAATTTTCGCAAACCCGCATTTTTCTGCTCTTGGGCGGTGGTGCTTATCGGCCTTTCCTCTATTATCATCAACAAGGACCATATTTACGGAACCGACTTCACAGGCGGGGAGGAACTGATTCTCAAGTTCGAGCAAAAATTGACTTCCCAGCAGGTTGCCGAGGTGGCCGTGGCAAACGATTTGGGGGAGGTAAATTCACTCTATCAAACGACCATCGGCCAAGGTCATGAAAACCTAAAAGTGACCACCCGGGTGGACATGGGAGAGCGGGTCCTGGCCGCATTGCAGGCGGCCCATCCGAACGCAGGTCTGGAACTGGTGGGCAAAACGACGATCAGCGCATCGGTGGGCGACGAGGTTAAATGGAGCGCCGTTAAATCGATATCGCTGGCACTGGTCTTCATACTGTTTTATGTGGCTGTAAGGTTCGAATTCGGGTATGGTGTCGGGGCCGTGGTGGCGACGGTGCATGATATCCTCATGAGCATCGGCCTGTATGTTCTGCTCGGTTCGCTGGGAATCGGAAGCGGGCAATTTTCCGCCCCCATGGTGGCGGCGGTGTTGATGATCATTGGCTACTCCTTAAACGATACCATTGTCGTGTTCGACCGCATCCGGGAGGAGTTGACCCTCAATCCCGGCATGATTCTGCGAGGGGTCATAAACCTGGCCATCAATCGCACCTTGGGTCGCACCTTACTGACCAGTTTGACAACTTTGCTGGCCACATCGGCGCTATATCTGTGGGGAGCCGGGGTAGTCATAGATTTTGCCCTAGTCTTCATCATCGGGATTTTCACTGGCACATTTTCCTCAATATTTATCGCCAGTCCGGTATTTTTTTGGTACCACAAGGAAGATCGCCGCCATGTCGAGGAACGCCATATTCTTCCCGAATACGATTGGCAGTCTTCGCGCAAGGCTTCCAAATCAACCCATTAAATAAATAATTAATTGATTGAATAGATATGCGTTGGACCTGCCTTCCCGCCGCTGAAAATCAGGTCAGCGCCTTGTGTAGGCAATTTCCTCTCCATCCGATTGTGGCGCGGCTGCTCATACGGCTCGGGCTGAATGAGGAAGAATCCATCCGGCGATACCTGGAACCCCGATTGCGGAACCTGGACGATCCATTTCGCCTGACCCACCTGGACAAGGCTGTGGACCGGCTGCGGCAAGCCATGCGAAACGATGAGGTTATCCTTATTTATGGTGATTACGATGTCGATGGGGTAACCAGCACGGTCCTCCTGGTCAGCATCCTGCGCCTTTATGGAATTTATCCGCGCTATATGATCCCGCGCAGACTGAAAGAGGGCTACGGTCTTTCTTTCAAAGGAATCGACCGGATTTTGGAAGGGAAAAAACCGCATCTCGTCATAGTCCTGGATAGCGGGACCAACTCCCGTCAAGAGGTAGCCGCATTGCGTGAGCGGCAAATCGATGTCATCATCATCGACCACCATTCTTCCAATGAAAGCCTCCCTTCCGACTGCATCCTCGTCAATCCGCGGATTTTTGACGGCGAGAAGGAGCCCTGGCAACATCTTTGCACGGTTGGCCTGGTTTTCAAACTTGTCCACGGGTTGCTCAAGCAATTGCGCCGGGATGGCGATGAACTCGCCCAGACCATTCACCTCAAGGAGTATCTCGACCTGGTGGCAATGGGCACGGTGGCCGATCTGGTGCCAATGCGGGAAGAAAATCGCATACTGGCCAAGGCGGGTCTGGAAAGGCTTAAATCTACCCAGAGGCTGGGTTTAAAAGCTCTTTTCGAAACCAGCGGAATGTCACTGGGAGAAGAAGTCACGCCTGTCGATATCTCTTTTCGCCTGGGGCCCCGCATTAATGCCAGCGGGCGTCTCGGGGACGCCATTTTGCCGGTCGATCTGCTCCTTTGCGAAAACTGGGAGCAATGCGTCGTGGCAGCCGGCGCCTTGGAAAAAATGAATACCGACCGCAAAGAAATCGAAACCCGGATTTGCGAGCAAGCCGAAGGTATCATCCGGGATCGTCTATCGGACCAGGCGGGTTATATTTTACACCATTCGGACTGGCATCCGGGAGTGGTCGGGGCGGTGGCCAGCCGCCTGGTTCAAAAATACCGCCGCCCCTGCATTGTGATGGGCAACGAGGGCGAATTGGCCAAAGGGTCGGGCCGGAGCGTCAAAGGCGTAAACCTGGTCGAAGTGTTGAAAAGTTGCCATAAACTGCTCGATCGCTGGGGCGGCCACCCCATGGCCATCGGCATTTCCCTGGACCCGTCTAACTTGATGGAATTGCAAAAGGTCTTCCATCGGGCCGTAACGGAACTGTTGGAAAATTCGACTGCGGCGCGGGATCTGGAGCTGGCCTGCTGGATCGAGCCGGTAGATTTGGGCAAGAATTTGCTGGATGATATGGAATGCCTGCAACCGTTCGGCCAAGGCAATCCCGAGCCGGTCTTCGGGATTCGCGATGTTGTTCTGGGCAAAAGACCGGAAATTTTCGGGCAGAATAATTTTCGTTTTCAATTAAACACCGTTCCCGGACAAAGGATTTTCGGCGTGGCCTGGAAAAAAGCTGATCGTGTGCCACCGGTCAACGAATCCATTGATCTGGCCGTCAAATTGAAATGGAACTGCTGGAACGGGCGCAGGCATCCCCAAATGGAGCTTATCGACTGGCGGCCGAGCCAGGATTCCTGAGCAGCTCAAGGACATCGGCGGCCCTCTCTTGCGGGACCAGCAGATGGTCGTGGCAATAGGCCGATACGGCATTCAGGCTGATGCCAGCCGCCGCCAGCCGACCCGTGATCGCGGCCAGCAATCCCACAGCCAACAAACTGGACCGCACCCGGCAAGTAATGAGCGCCCAGACCGATTCATAAGAATGCTCCAACTCGTCGGCGTCTGATCTTTTCAAAACCACGGAAAAACCTTCCGCCTCCCGAAAAAAACAAAGCGGGTCACATTTGAGCGAGCGATAAGCAGCCTCGTCCAATAGGCAAAAAACAAACTCACCCTCCACCAGAACCGGATCCAAAGAAGCCAGCAATTTCGACAAATCCCTTTCGCCTCTATCCTCCATTTGTTGGTTTCCCCAAGTAATGATTCAGGTATTGGGAATACTGCTGAACTCACTGGCGACTTTTTTAAAGGCGGCCAGGGCTTCCTCGATTTGGGCTCGGGAGATATTGAGGTGGGTGACGGCTCGCAGTCTTGTTATTGCGGGCATGGAAACACGCACGCCAAGCGTCATTATCCGTTCATTGAATTGCATTGCTGTGGCATTCAACCCGGAAACATCGATGACGAGGATATTGGTGTCCGAGGGCTGGACGTTGATTCCTTCGATGTTGGCCAGGCCGACGGCCAGGATTTTGGCGTTGGCGTGGTCCTCGGCCAGGCGTTCCACATTGTTTTCCAAAGCGTAAAGGGCCGCCGCCGCGATGATGCCCGATTGCCTCATGGCACCGCCGAACTGGTGTTTGAAGCGCCAGGCATTTTTGATAAATTCCTTGGATCCGGCCAGGGCGGCCCCGACGGGCGCTCCGAGGCCTTTGCTGAAGTCGATCCAGACCGAATCGAAGTTTTCGGCATAAGTTTGGGCGGAAATACCGGTTGCCACGACCGCGTTCAATAGTCGTGCGCCATCCATATGCCTTGCTAGATCGAAGCCGGCTGCGCGCGAACAAACTTCCTGAATCGTTTCCAGAGGCCAGATGGCGCCCCCGGCCAGGTTCGCAGTTTGCTCAATGGAGACCACTCGCGATTGAGGGGAATGATGCTCTTTGGGACGCACGGCGCCCTCCATTTGCTCGACCGTGAAAACCCCTTTTTGGCCCTCCAAATAATAAATGGAGGCCCCGCTCAGGGCTGCGGCGCCCCCGCCCTCGTAGCTTCTCACGTGACAACCGGCTTCGCAGATGATTTCGTCGCCCGGCTGGCAATGGATGCACATGGAGCCCGACGGTAAAAAAACGGCGTCCTCTTTACCTAGCAATTGGCAAACCTTTTCCACCAGCCGGTTGACGGTGGGGTCTTCCCGTTTTTGCTCGTCCCCCACTTCCGCCGCTGCCATGCAGGCCCTCATTGCCGCCGAAGGCTGGGTTGAAGTATCGCTGCTCAAATCGATTAATGGTATATTCATAACTGTGATGTATTCAGGTGTCGGGTGTCGGGTGTCAGAATGCCTTTTCATGAACACTGAAACCTGACACCTGAAACCTATACCCTGATCCTTTTACCCTTCGATTTTTTCTTCGAGAAAGGTGGTAACTTCTTGGACGCTCATGCGCTCCTGTTTGGTGGTGTCGCGGTCGCGCAGGGTTACCGTGCCGTCTTTTTCGATGGTGTCGAAATCTACCGTTATGCCGAATGGGGTGCCGATTTCATCCTGGCGTCGGTAGCGTCTGCCGATGGCCCCGGAGGCGTCGTAAAATACATTCCAGCGGCGTTGCAGAGTTTGAAAGATTTCCCGCGCTTTTTCGACCAGCGGAGGCTTGTTTTTTAACAATGGAAAAACGGCGGCCTTGTAGGGGGCCACGCGGGGGTGGAAGCGCAAAACGACGCGTTTATCGCCATCGATCTCATCCTCATCGTAAGCCGAACAAAGGAGGGCCAGCAAGGTGCGATCCACCCCCAGGGAAGGCTCGATGACATGGGGGACATAACGCTCCCGGCGGGATTCGTCGAAATATTCCATCGACTTTCCGGAGAATTTTTGATGCTGCATGAGGTCGTAATTTCCCCGCGCCGCGATGCCTTCCAACTCCTGCACACCAAACGGAAATTGGAATGTGATGTCGGTCGTGGCGCGCGAGTAGTGGGAGAGTTTTTCCGCCGAATGAACATCTTTACTGAGTTTGGATGGCGGAATGCCGATGCTTTCAAACCAGGCCAGGCGGGCATCGATCCACTCACGATAGTATTTGGGCCAGAGGTCGTCGTCCGGGGGTATGAAATACTCGATTTCCAACTGCTCGAACTCGCGGGAGCGGAAGATGAAATTGCGCGGTGTTATTTCATTGCGAAAGGCTTTCCCGATCTGGGCGATGCCGAAGGGGACTTTCACCCGTCCGGTATCGACGATGTTCTTGAAATTGGCAAAAATGCCTTGGGCCGTCTCAGGCCGCAAATAGGCCACCGAGGAATCGTCCTGCAAGGCCCCGACATAGGTTTTGAACATCATGTTGAAATCGCGGGGGGCGGTCAGGGAACCGGGTTTACCCGTGGCCGGCGATGGGATGAGGGCTATCTCTTGCTCTTTGACCTCGGTGTAATCCTTGAGTTGGAGGGAATCCAGGTTTCCCTGTTTAGCCAGTTTACGTTTGAGGTTTTCCGCTTTTTCGAGGGCCTCGTCTTCCATTACGGGGCCTTCCATTACGGAGAT
Source organism: Opitutales bacterium (assembly GCA_965226205.1). Taxonomy (GTDB): domain Bacteria; phylum Verrucomicrobiota; class Verrucomicrobiia; order Opitutales; family UBA2987; genus JAJFLU01. Next base: position 173,803 of record CBDDCJ010000026.1, read on the forward strand.
GTAGCCGATTATTTCGCCATCCACGGCCACCGGGGAAAAGAATAGCTGGTCGGCCCTATAACGTAGTTTTGACTCCCGGCAATCCACCATCGGATCGGTGAATTGATCGACATGCCCGGAGGCTTTCCAAACCTTCGGGTGCATGATAATGGAGGCGTCCAGCCCGACGATGTCCTCGCGTTTCTGGACCATATCCCGCCACCAGGCGTCCTTGATATTTTTGCGCAGTTCCACCCCCAATGGTCCGTAGTCGTAAAAACCGTTGATTCCGCCGTAAATTTCTGAAGAGGGGAAAATGAAGCCGCGGCGCTTGCACAACGGGACAAGCGTTTCCATGGTCAGATTGAAGGGCGCGCGTTCAGGCATAAGCGGACTTAGGTTGGATTTTTCGTTTTTCGGGTCAAGCTCCAAACAGGGGGCGGGTAGGTTATCTTACAACAGGACCAGGGCCAAGATGGGAGAAAACAGGACGGCGTCGCCCAAAACCCGCAAATCCTCGACCGGCAATTGACGGCTGCCTAAATCGATCAAAAATAGCCCCCACCCCGAAAGATTGAATGCCACAATGAGGGCCCAACCACTTTCGCCCGGCAGTATGATGAGAAAAACCCAGGATACCAGAGCCGCCCCCAAAGCCAGCCATTTGGCGGCAGTGACCCAAAACGGCCAGCGCAAACAAAGAGACATTTGCCGGTGCTGGCGGTCTTCCTTTCTCTCCCATTTACCCATCAGGCTGCAGTTGGCGAAACAGAGGAGGCAAAACGCCACCGCAGCCAATAACCCCACCGGAGTATGAGCCCGCCAGATGCCGTCCAAAAAGAGGAAAACTCCGGCGGCAAAGAGGATAGCGGCCCACAACTCCTTGGGCATGAGCCTGCCCCAAATGCTTCCGGGCCGTTGCACCAAGAGGGCGTAAATTAGACAGACAGCGACTAGAACCCATCCTGCCACAAGGTCTTTCCGGTCCAGTTTGCTGTGAGCCAGCCCCACCGCCGCAACTAAAACCATTACCCAGGCCGCCAGGATGGCCCGGCGATATACTATATAAAACCGATGCCGCTGCGTGGCCGCTTTTTCCGTATCAAGGCAGAGGCCGTCGATCCAGCGATCGGCCGCATAGGCCAGCCAGACCGCTGATCCCAATACCAGGAAGTGCGTCCCGGCGAGAGGTATTTTGAATGCTGCGCTGAAAAAATATTGCCATGAAACGGCGATCAAGGCCGCGTCTATGGAGAGGATGTTGGGCCAGCGCCAGAAGAGGGGAGGGGAGAATTTTGCGGGCATCAGGAAAGGTTTAGATCGAGCTGGTGGGTCCCGGCGCCCGGTTCTTGAGGGCGGAAACGCACCCCTGCCCCTATCAATCGAACCCCTTCCGTACTGCGCTGAAAGGCTTCTTCGAGCAATTTCAGGTAAACTTCAAAATCGGGTTGGGGACAGACGCATTCCCGCGTGGTTTGCTTGAAATCGGCGAACTTCAATTTGATAAACGCCTTGGCGATGGCCAGATCGGCGCTTTTTCCCCGCAAATCCCGGCACAACTCTTCATAAATCGGTTTCAGTTGCCTGACGCATTCTTCCAACTGATGCAGATTTTTTTCGAAAGTGCGCTCGGTACTCAATGATTTGCGGATTCGGGATGGTTCCACGGGGCGGTTGTCGATTCCTCGGCACAGATCGTAAAGCTCGGTCCCGAAACTACCGAAGAGGCTGAAAAGGTCCATGCGCGAAAGGTTTTGCAACTGGCCGCAAGTTTGGATGCCGCGCCTTTCCAGCCTTTGCATGCTTTTGGGGCCGATACCCCAGATTTCCCGGACCGGCAAATCCACCATGAAGTCCTCTACTTTTTCGGGGGTGACCGCGAACTGGCCGTTCGGTTTTCGCCAATCGCTGGCGATTTTGGCCAGCATTTTGTTGGGAGCGATCCCCGCCGAAGCGGTGATTTTTGTCGTTTCCAATATATTTTTGCGGATTTCCTTGGCGATGTCCCAGCCGTACTCCTTGCGCGCGGAGACATCCAGATAGGCTTCATCGAGCGAGAGAGGCTCTACTAATGGGGTGTGGCGGAGAAGGATTTCCCTGACGGCGTTGGATACGGAGCGGTAAAGTTCAAAACGAGACGGCAGGAGGACCAGCGAGGGGCATAGTTGCAGAGCCCGATAGGTCGGCAGGGCAGAGCGGCAGCCGAATTTACGAGCTTCATAATTACAGGTGGTGAGCACCCCGCGATGGCTTTGCCCGCCCACGGCTACCGGTTTTCCCGCCAGTTGGGGGTTTTCCCGCACTTCGATGGCCGCATAAAAGCAGTCCATATCGATGTGGATGATTTTTCGCATGACCTTTTTAGGTCACGGTCAGCGGCCGTCCTCCGGTTTCTTTTTCAATGCGCCCATTGTATTTTTTTTAATTTTTTTGAGCTGCCCCTCAATTTTTTTGAGCGATTTGCGGTCCATGTGGTCGATGAAAAGGATGCCGTTGAGGTGGTCCACTTCGTGCTGGATGACGCGGGATAGAAGGCCGTTGCACTCGAGGGTATGGCCGATGCCCTGCAAGTCCTGGAATTTTACCCGGATGGTTTCCGGGCGGACGATTTCGCCATAAATTTCTGGAAATGAGAGGCAGCCTTCTTCCCGCACGGTTTCTTTTTTGCCTAAAAATTCAACTTTGGGATTAATCAGGGCCAGTGGCATGAGCAGTTCCAAGGGCGGTCTTTTCCCATCGTAGATATAATTAAAAACCTCTCTACGCTGGGCCACGCGCATGTCCACCAGGCAAAGTTTTATCGGTTTGCCGACTTGTTGGGCAGCCAGCCCGATGCCGTCGTAAACCTGCATGGAATCCATCATGGCATTGGCCAATGCGGCCAACTGGGCGTCGAAAATGGCAATTTTCCGGCCTTTTTTGCGAAGGACCGGTTCGCCGTATTGGATTACCTTGAGTGTCATGCGGGATTATCTCTATGGGCGGCGGAAAGAGGCGGGCAATCAAAAAAGAGCCGGTTGGGGTAGGCTGGAAGCAATTCCCCAGGCTGTTGATTTGTGGGTTGGCGGCAGCGGATTGATTGTTTTACCTTAAGTCGAATTTAAATTTATCCATGTTGAAGCTTGGCATTTTCATTGAGGCTCTTTTGTTTTTGGCACTGGCCTGTGTCCTGGCGCTGTTTGGGACGGGCATTCCGGTGCATTTCCGCACGGTGGCTCCGGGGGTCCTTGTCGAAGCGGGCCGACGGACACCGACCATCGAGCAATTGACGGACCTTTTTCTCGATGCGGGGAAAACCGGGCCGCCTGCGTTGCTGAATCCAACCCATCCCCGGCTTGAGGAATTGTTGAGGGAAAGGCCGCAATACGCCTTGACGGGCGGTCCTTCGCCTTATTTGGAGCAGTTTCTGGAAATAGCCGGCATCGGACCCGAAAATCATTCGGGGGAGGACATCCTATCGCTCCTCCTGCCATCCGAAAACAGAAAGCAGATGCTGGACTTCCTCGAATATTCCGCCAACGCGGCCGTAAAATCTGTCCTGGCCACCCGGGCGTTAACAGGCACGGTTATCTTTATGCCGGTTTCTTCCACCGCTGGTCAGCCTCTCGAAGCAACCATCCTGACCACCGCGCTGTTGCTACAGGGCAATCATATCGAACCGCAAATGGCTCGGAAATTGCGTCTTTTGGCGGAGGAAGCCCGGACCGGTGAACGGGCCGCCCTGTCCCGGCTGGAAAAAACCTACCTGTCACTCCTCAGTCTGGGGAAGCGGTTCAATTGGACGCAATTGATGGAGTTGATGGGGTCGCTTTCCAACTGGACAGAGGTGGAGCAAACAGCGGCCGCATTTCGCCGCTATGGGGACAAAATGCACTTGATCTATGGGCTCATTCTCCTTTCCGAGGATGCGGAGGGAATTTTCCGGTATGTGGAAAAATACCCGGAGGGCGGCTGGGATAATCTCGACTTCGCCCTTTCGTCCGGCAAGGGAGCGATTGCGGAACTGATCACCCAGACCAAACCGCTTTATCGCCCACCGGCCTTTGTCCAACTGCTGGACCGGCCTATTTCCTGGATCCCGCAAGCACCCATGCTCAGTTTCACCCACCGGCATCCCCAGGCCGCACTCAATCTAAAAATTATTGTCATCGTGGTGGCTGGTTACGCCCTGGCCTTGTTCCTGAGCGATGTGCGGGAAATCTTCATGCGCCAACGCGGGCTTTCCCGGCTTCACCCGGTTATGATGCTGGAAAACGGCTTCGTTTCCCTTTTTGCCGCCATTACGTTGTGGGTTCTGATGGAACCAACCCTTTTTGAGAGCGGTCCCGAACCAAAAGCACAGTTGCGCTTGGACTTTAATGTTGTCAATAATTTGCAGTCCTTAAAATCGCAGAACCTGGAGACCGCCATGCTGGATCAGATTACCCTACTCATAATTGTGCTGTTTTTTCTGCTTCAACTGATTGTCTACGTCTTCTGCCTGATAAAGATAACGGAGATAAAGAAGCAAACGGAGAAGCCCGCTTTCAAGATGAAGCTGTTGGAAAACGAGGATAATCTCTTCGACCTGGGGCTCTATGTGGGGCTGGGGGGGACGGTCATGTCCCTCATTTTGCTGTCCATGGATATTGTACAGGCGAGCCTCATCGCCGCTTATTCCTCCACCCTTTTCGGAATTATTTTTGTTGCCTTTCTAAAAATCTTTCATGTGCGCCCCTTCCGGCGCGGCCTTATTATCAAGGAGGATCAGGAAAACCAAAGCCATGAGCAAAGCTCTCTTGCTGATACTGGCTGATTTTCTTCTCATCAGCATGCTGGCTCTGGCGCGGTTCGACCAGCCGGACGAGGCAACCCCGCCGGAGCCGCCCGAGTCAGTAGCTGAAAACAAGGAAACCGCAGCCGAAAAAGAGGACCTCATCGACGTCCTCAAGCTTTCCTTGCAAATCGAGGAGGATCAACGCCAAGCGCTCAACAAGGCCCTTTTGGTGCAGGAGGAGGAAGCAAAAAAGCTGGCCACGGAAAAGGGCGAACTGGAGAAGGATAAATTGGAGCTTATCGATACTCAAAAACTCCTGGAACTGGATAAAACCGATCTGACGACAAGCTATGAGCAATCCCGGGAGGAGTTGGCCGCCGCCGAAAAAGAAAAGAACGATCTGGTTGAAAACTTGATTTCGACCCGCGAAACCGCCGCCGCGGAAAAGGAGCGAGTGCGGTTTTTGCAGGAACAATTGCAGTCCCGTGATGAAGAACTGACGCAGGCCGCGGAAGAATTTAACGAGGCGCAAAGGCAGCGCCGGGCGGTTGAAGGTCAAGTGCAGCAGCTTTCCACCGAGTTGCTCATAAAGGATACCGAAAAACGCATCCTGGAAGAAAACCTGTTGGCCGCGAGGACGGAAATTGAAACCGTGCGGGTGGAAAAGGAAACCATTCAGAAGCAGACCGATCAATTGGTGGAAGGGGTCAGTGTGCTGGCCCAATCCTCGACTGCCATCCAGGAGCAAATACGGCAAATTCAGCCTCTGTCCCTCAATCTCATTTTCGACTCTTTTAAAAACAACCGCGCCATAGCCCGTTTCGACGCCGATTTCAGGGGGGGACGCAATCGGCTCTACGAGGCAAAAACCATTTTTTTAACTGACGGCATCAAGACCTACGCCGTTTTTCATACCCGGGAGACTCCATTTCGGCTGACCGGCCAGCCGCCCAACTTGCAAGATGTGAGCGGGACTTTGTTGGTGGGCAAAACGAGGGTCGAAATGTCCGAGGCGGGATTCCTGGCTGCCGATCCGAGGGTCTTGGCCGTTCCCGTCGATGCCGAAGTGGTGAAAAACGAAGGGATCAAGGTTTTTCCTTTGGCCCTGGAGCCTTTGCGTTTTCCGGAAGCGGTTTTGATCAACAGCGAGGAAAGTTATTACGGAGTGTCGGGTTTTAAGCTCGACCCGAAACTGGAGGGTTATTTCCGCATGCAGAACAAGGTCTTCAGCCGCATTTTCGGTGAATTTTCTCCTTCCCGCGGTGACCTCGTATTTGCTCAGACGGGCGATTTTCTGGGGCTGATGGTGAATAACCAGTATTGCATCCTGGTCGATAGTTTCTACTTTGCCAGTCTCATTCCTCTGGGCGCCAATTTCTCCGCCCTCGAGGCTGAGGAAGCCCACGCAATCGCTCGAAGATGGTATCAGCAGCGGGCTTTAGAGCTTCAATAATCTGGCTTCAGGTTTCCCTGGCGGCACTTTCTTTTCCGGGCATGAGGCTGGAAAAGCTGACGAATGCGACGAGGCTGATAATCAATCCCGGAATGACTGGTTCCAGGCCATAAGAAGATTCTTTGAACCGCTCGGCCAGAATAACCGTGAGACTGCCCGCAGCCAATGAAGCGAGGGCCCCGGCCAAGCTGGCTTTTTTCCAATAATGACCGATGACGTAAGGGAAAAAAGCGCCGCCAGCTCTCAGGGAGAAGGAGAACATGAGAATTGTGATGAGGCTATCGGAGTGCGTTAAAGCGATTACCATAGCCAGAATCGCCACCAATATCATGGTATAACGAGTGACTCGCAGTAATTCACTGACGGGGGCTTCCGGGCGGATCCATTTGCTGTAAATATCGTTGGCGAAAATGGAACCCGCAGCCAGCAGATCGGAGTCCGCGCTCGACATGGTAGCGGAGATGAGGGCGGCAAAAACCAGGCCGACCAACCAGGAAGGCATCACCTCCAGGGCCAGAAGAGGCAATACATATTTATCCCCCTGTTGGGCGATTAAGGCCTCGTCAATGAGCCCGCTTTGCGCCATGCTGTAAGCAATCACCCCAAGCAGGGCCGGAATGAATGCAAAAAGCAGGTAAATCGCTCCGGCGTAAAGGGAACCGAGGGCGGCTGAGCGGCCGTCCTTGGCTGCATAATATCTTTGCACCGCCTCCTGCCCGACGGCGAATGAGGTTACATAAATGACAATCAGGGAGATGATAGTCCCCACTCCAATGCCCTCTGTCAGGCTGAGTTTTTCTTGGGGAACAAAATTCATGATTTTCTTCCAGCCACCGCCGTGCTGGAGGGCAAAGGGGACAGCCACCAGCAAGCCGGCCACGATGTCGGTCAGCGTGACGCTCCATAATCCACCCATGACGGAGTATGCCGTAACCACCACCACCACGAGCATTACGCATAAGGAGTAGGGTAACCCTGTCATGACCGAAACAATAACGGAAGAAGCGATGATTTGAATGACCGTTAATCCAATCAGCGGGAGAATCATGACGACAACTGTGATAATTCCGCTGGATTCCCCGTAGCGCCGCCGAAAAAACTCCGGCACGGTGGCCACGGCCGCTTGGCGGAGCTTGGGCGCCAGGATGGCCAGGAGGGCGAAAGTTATCGTCATGGCGAGCACGTACCAACCGGCTGACAGGCCCCAGTCTCCATAGGCTTTTTCGGCAACACCCATTGAGCTTCCACCGCCTGCCTCGGTAGCGGCCAGGGTTCCTGCCAGGAGGACGGGCCCCAGGCGGCGTCCCGCCAGGGTAAAGTCCTCATTGGTCCGGATCTTTTTCGATGCCCTGTAACCGATATAGAGCATCAACGCCAGATAAAGAGCGACGATGCCCAGGACTACCGGGTCCGCCGAAAAAGAATCACCCATATGCCGGGTGATGGCCAGGCTGGTTTATTTTGGCAGTCTGCGAGTTAAAAGTCGTAATTAACGACCCGTCCGTTGATGGTGGTTTGGACGCGTGTTGTGTTCGTTCCCAAGGTAAAGTCGTAGGTTTCGTCCGCCACGCTGGATAGGCCCGTCATATGCAGGCCGGGGCCTAAAATATTGGTAAGACCCACCTGCGACACCCCGTCATCCAGCATGTACTGCTGCGCGGCGGAGGCAAACTGGCGCAAGTTGTTGAGGACGGCTTTATCCTGAGAAGTTTGCCTGACCTTGTTAAAGGCGGGAATCGCCATGGCCGCCAGCAAACCGATGATGACCACTACGATCATGATTTCGACGAGAGTGAAGCCTCGCCCGTTTTTATTAATACCTACATGTAGGGGATTATGATTCATTATGTTCTTCCTTCTTTTGCGTATGATTGATCAATAATTAATTATGTGCACAAATATTAAAATTCAGAAAATGGGAATGCCGGATGCATAAACCACTTTGGTCTCCCATTCTCATGCTCGGAAGTTTTTCCATTCAAGAACAACAGCAATTCAAGAACAACAGCAACATTGCAGGCAGTTTTCCAAAGTAGTAATTTATAACCGGATCGGCTCCGGCCAATTTTTCAGCCAAAAACCGCAAAAAACAAAATAACTATTTTGGCTCGCTTTGCAACCCATAACCTGCACCCGCAGGAATGTTTTCTTTTATTATGTAACTAAGTAATTGTGAGGGATTTGTGAACAAATTACCCTTGTCCGTAGCAATAAGATGCCCTCTATTGGTTGATAGTTTTACCTTTTTCATACCTTAAATAATGTCCGACCAGACCACCACCTTTGCTCAAATCAAAGAAAAAATCCGGTCTTTTGTGGAAGAAAGGGAATGGCAGCAGTTTCATTCTCCCAAAAACCTCTCCATGGCCATTGCGGCCGAAGCAGCCGAATTGATAGAGCATTTTCTGTGGGACGACGCCGATCAAAGCCGGAAGCAATTAGCCGATCCTGGGAAATCGGACGAAATTGCGCGTGAAATTGCCGACATCGTCATTTACACCATTGAATTCGCCAATGAGGCCGGTATCGATCTGACTGAGGCAATTGCCGGGAAGCTGGAGCGAAATGCCCTCAAATACCCGGTAGAAAAATCACGGGGCAATTGCCTCAAATACACCGAATTGTAATCGGGGGACGGCGTGACGCTACAAACATCATTCATATGCGATCTTGAGACAGGTTGTTGTCGCATTAATTGAATTATTATCAACAATATAGCGATAATTGCAAGTCAAATTTTCTATGATAAAATGGAAAATATGGGATTAAACTTCCTTTGCCCAGGTTTGGGTAATATCGACCCGGCAAAAGGCGCGTGAACTCCTGGACGGCCTTTTGATTGATCAAATATTATCCTTATCTTCCAAGAATGAAACGCTTCTTGATCTCAAATTTATCCCACGTCAAGGGGTCTGGAGAAAAATAGGGGTTATTTATACTTTCAATCACATTGCCGTTTTCATCGACAAAGTCGTATATATTTTCGGGAAGGATGTAGAAACTATAGTTAAAGCGTCGATATAACTTTTTAGGAGAATTATCTTTGATGCCGAAGCGTTTGTAGTATTTTTTATCGACGAAAAATAAATTGATACCGCGTTTTTCAACATATATGAGTTCGTATCCTTTTTCTTTGGCAAGGTCGTAGAAGGACTGAATACTAGCACCCCAGTAGTAAGAACCATCCCAATAATTCATAGGATGGAAATTGGCAACGATTTTTAGAGGAGGGGCGAATAGGCCGTTATGCTCAATCATGATGACTTTGGGCCGGTATTTGTGCATCACTTTCCAGATATAATAATCATTACTATCTAGAGGCTGTCCCAAAGTTATAACCATTTGTTTTACAGTGAGTTAACTTGTTTATAAAGCTGTTATAAAGACCGTTTTTAGAGGATTTTGGGCAATTTCGATGTCTATAACACCGTCAGCCTTTCTCTTGTTTTGCATATTCAAATACAATTCTACCATAGACCTCTGTCTGACGCGATTATATTTATAACGAAAAGAGGCCTTATACAGCGTTTTTGACGGAATTGAATGACTTACGTTCCCATACAGTTCGGAGTCGAATATTTCAATTCGCAAAATTCGGGTTTTTGGGACAGCCTCTATCTATGTCGACAACAAGAAAGTCCAGGTCCAGTGGAACCCCATTTTCTTCAAAGAGGATTTCAACATTCCCCGGATAAACCCAGGCCTGAAGACCCTTTGCGTTAGGTGAATCCTTATAATGGCTCTCCATTACAGAGACCTTATCTTCGTCACCCTCAATCATGAGCGAACTCCAGTCATGATTTATTATTAAATTTTTAACATTACTCATGGTGAAACCGTCTCCAGCTCCAATTTCAACACAGAATTTACTCGTAGGTGATGAAATGGACGGGTAAAACTGGACAGTGGAATAAGGTGGTCTTGAACCACTAAATCCGCTAACCTATGAATGTTATTAAATCACGAAAGAGAAGACAATACGGTGCTGAGTTTAAAGCCCGGGTGGCCCTGGAAGCCATCAGGGGCGCTCATACCATCAACGAGATCGCCGGTCGTTTTGAGGTGCATCCCAACCAGGTGACCCAATGGAAGAAGCAGCTTTTGCAGGGAGCAACGGAGCTGTTTTCGCGCCAGCGGCAGACTCTCAGCAAGGACAACGAGACGGAAAAAGATCACCTTTACCAGGAGATTGGAAAGCTGAAAGTAGAATGCGATTGGCTAAAAAAAAAGTCTGAACAACTCGGTTGGTGAGAGGCGCAAGATGGTGCAACCACTTCAAGGAAAAATCAGTATCGGCAGGCAATGTCAGTTGCTGGGGCTGGCCCGCGGCAGCTATTACTATCGGGCCCGTGCCCAGTGCGAGCAGAACGTTCTCTACATGCATCGCATGGATGAGCTCTACACCCAATATCCGTTTTTTGGTTCTCGCCGGATGACCCAGTGGCTGCGTCGAGAGGGCCATGCAGTGGGACGAGGCCGCATCCAGCGGCTCATGCGCCAAATGGGCCTGGAGGCTATTTATCCGCGTCGAAACTTGAGCCAGGGGCACCGGCAGCACCGCATTTTCCCTTATCTGCTGCGGGGTTTGGCGGTCGAGCGGCCCGACCAGGTATGGTGCAGCGACATCACTTACCTGCGGCTGAGCCGAGGATTCCTTTTCTTGACCGTGGTGTTGGACTGGTTCAGCCGCTACGTGTTGAGCTGGCAGCTTTCCAACACCCTGGAGAGCCGCTTCTGTGTGCTCGCCCTGGAGGAAGCTCTGAGGCGGGCCCAACCTCAAATCTTCAACACCGATCAAGGCAGCCAGTTTACCGGCAGCGAGTTCACCTCGGTGCTGGGGCAAGCCGGGGTGCGCATCAGCATGGACGGGCGTGGCCGCTACCTGGACAACATATTTGTTGAACGCTTTTGGAGAACCCTCAAGTATGAAGACATTTACCTGCGCGAATACGCCACGGCAAAGGAAGCCAGCGAAGGGATAGCCCGCTACCTGGACTTCTACAACCACCTGCGCCCCCACCAAGCCCTGGGCTACCGGACCCCGGCCGAAGTCCATGCAATCGGAGCAAAACCAACCTCCCCGCCAATACAGCTTGCGGGCACCTGCGTGCCCGTCTTTGCCTAAGGACAAAATATATTTTTAAAAAATAATATGAACACGATTTCCACCTTAATCCCACGTCAAAATTGTCCAAACAACCCCGTCCACTTCAAGGCTCAATGATCGTAAAAATTTTATTGATTACACCATCTTCTCCGTTTTGGGAAAAAATCCTTTTTTCATAGACTTCTAGGTCTATGTAATGGTACGGATCGAAAGTCTTTAGGAAAAACAAATAGCCGACGATCACAATGGAAGAAACAATAGCTAAAATGGCTAATCGTTTTTTCTTATCGCTAGTTTCAGCAGCGGAACCAGCGGTTTTGGTGTCGTTTTCTCTCATTGTAATGTCGTTGTAGAGGAATTATTATCAAAAATATAGCGATAATTACAAGCCAAAGTTCCAATGATAAAATAGCAAATATGGGTTAATTAAATGGTTTCAGTGTTGGGGCTTGGGGAGAAGTTTTCCAACTGCCCTTGCGGATCGGGTATTTAAGTCCGGTTTCGAGGGCATGGAGGAATTTTTCCCTGGGCCACGGACAGGCCCCGAAAGTTGCCAGGTGAGAGGTTGGCAATTGGCAATCGATGAAGGAAAAATTCCAATCTTTCAATCGCCCCGCCAAAGAATGCAAGGCCACCTTGGAGGCATTGGAAACATGCTGAAACATCGACTCCCCGAAAAATATGTTGCCCAGGGAAATTCCATAAAGTCCGCCTGCCAGGCGGCCTTGTTGCCAGCATTCCACGCTATGGGCGAATCCTTTGCGGTGCAGTTCTCCATAAGCTCTTATCATTTCGGAGGTAATCCAGGTGCCCTTTTGTCCACGCCTCTTAACCGTTGCGCAACATTTTGCCACTTCCATAAAATCGGTGTCAAAAGTGATTTCCCATTCTCCTTTTTTAAGGACCCGTTTGAGCCCGTGGGGGCAGTGGTAATCCGCCAGGGGCAGAATCATGCGGGGATCGGGGCTCCACCAATAAACGGGCTCACCCTCGCTATACCAGGGGAAAATGCCCTGGGCATAAGCCGAAAGCAACATTTCGACGGAAAGAGGACCGCCCACAGCCAAAGGAGCATCGGCCGGGGCCTTTTTCGGATCGGGAAAAATTCTCGGCCATTGTGAGCCCATAACCATGCCCCGGCTCAACTCTCGGAGCTATCGTCTTCTTTTGATTTTTTCCCGCTCCCCACATAAATGCTGACCTCGGCCTCTTTCCCTCCGAGAATATCCTTTGCCCGCCGCAGCGCCTTGGCCGTGGAAAGGGTCGGGTTCTGGGCCGCGTCGGCAAAAATATTCTCCCTCCCGATAACCTCGATGAGGCCCGAATTTTTAAAAACCCGAATCACCGGTTTGCGCGCCTCGCTGACCAGTAAATGACGGTCATGCCGCCGCATGGATTCGATCAGTTCCATCAGGGCAAGGACGCTGGTGGCGTCCAGGTGGTGGGCGTTTCTCATTTTCAAAATCACAATTTTCAGGTTGGGGTCTTCCACTACCCGTCGCATCTGGTCTCGAAACAGCTCAGCCGCCCCAAAAAACAGTGCGCCCTCGACATGGACGATGGAAACTTTCGGGTCTGGTCGTTTGCATTCTTCGCCCAGGGGGGTCAATTGACCGCTCTCACTGGCTGCGTATTCGACCAATTCGGGCACCGCGGCCTTGTTCAGAAAAAGAATAATCGAGGTAACGACTCCCAAAATGATGCCGAACTCCAGCTTGATGAAGAGTGCGGCCAAAAAAGTGGTGGCGAAGACGATGGCGTCCGACCGGGTGGTTTTAATGGCGATGCGGATATTGAAGCGGCTGAGAAGGGAAAGCCCGATGGCGATTACCAGCACTCCCAGCACTGGTTGTGGAATAAATCGGGTGAAGGACCCCAGGGCCAGGGCCAGGGAGGCGCAAACCGCTCCGCACAGCAGGCTGGCCAGACCCGTGGCGGCCCCGCTGGCGGCGTTCAGTTTGGACCGGCTGAGCGAGCCCGAGGCGGGCATCCCGGAGAAAAAAGCGCAGGCTATGTTGGCCATGCCCATGCCGAACATTTCCTGGTTGGCGTCCAGACGCTGGCCGGACTGGGCGGCCAGCAATTTTCCGATGGAAGTTCCCTCCAGGATGCAGAGGAAGGCGATGATGAGGGCCGTTCCGGCCAATTGGCTGATCCAGGCCGGGTCCAGGGGGGGGAGGGTCAGCGACCAGGTTGTGACGTCGATGGCGGTAAGCATTTGCACTTCGCCGATCCGCCAGTTGGAGAGGGTGTCGGATTGGCGGGCGGCCATATCCAGCCCGAAAGCCAGCAAAGAGCCCAACATCATGCAGATGGCCACATTAGGGAGGGCGCGGAATTTTTTCTGCAAAAAGACGAAAGCGCCCGCAGTGGCCAGAGCAAGGACGACCGAGGGAACATGAGAACCCGGCACGGACTCGAAAGTCAGCCCCAACAATCCGAAAAAAGTGGTTCCCTCGGGGATTACAAAATCAACCCCCAGGACCTTTCGAATTTGGTTGATCACAATAAAAAGGGCGGCCGCCGTAATGTAGCCCGTGACGACGGTCCGGGAGACATACTGGATGAAATTGGCGACACGAAAAAAAGCGCCCACGACCAGGAATAGGCCAATCATCAAAACCAGAAGAGGCATCAAAGCCAGTTTTTCCGCCTGGGTGACATTGAAAGCCATAAAAGAGGTGAAAAGCAGAATGGCCGTCGCATTGGTTGGCCCAAGCATGATGAAGCGGGTACCGGAAAAGAGCGGCCCCACCAAGGTGGCCAGAGCGGAGCCGTATATGCCGTAATGAATCGGCAGCCCCGCGATGTAGGCATAGGCCATTCCCTGGGGCAGGGCGAGCAGGGCCACATTGATGCCGGCCTTAATATCCCGCTTGGCTTCAGCGCTCCCATAACCGCGCAATGCCTTTGCCAAGGGAATGAATTCGAGGCGGTTATATTGCGCTAAATAAACAATGCCGCGACGGATATTGACTGAAAGTTTACGCAACCCATTCACCAGGCCGGAAAACATACAACCGTTCTCCGGCGCTCGTCCAGCACTAGTCCTAAAATAAGCGAGATTGCTTTTTTTTAACTGGCGCTTCTTCTCAATAATTGGAAATTTAAAAAAAATGGACGCCCCGATTCCGACACCCTCTGGGATGAAACCCGAGCAAGCCCTTCATAAATTCTTTGGATTTGATGCTTTTCGCCTCGGCCAGGACCGCGTCGTCACGGCCATTCTGGAGAAACGCGACGCCCTCGTCGTGATGCCCACCGGGGCTGGCAAATCGCTTTGTTTTCAGTTGCCGGCCCTGCTCATGGAAGGGGTCACCGTGGTGGTGTCCCCGTTGATCGCCCTAATGAAGGATCAGGTGGATGCCTTGCGGGGGAAAAAAATCGCAGCCACCTTTATCAACAGCAGCCTTTCCCTACAGGAACAAAGCGAGCGGTTGCAAAAACTGGCTGAGGGCGTTTATAAACTGGTTTACGTGGCCCCGGAGCGTTTCCGCAACCATCGGTTTGTGGAGACGATGGGAAAAATCCGCATTGCCTTCATGGCCATTGACGAGGCCCACTGCGTGAGCATGTGGGGGCATGATTTCCGGCCAGACTATCTGCGTATCGGGGAGGCCCTCGACCGGCTGGGCAATCCGCCCGTGTCGGCGTTCACCGCCACCGCCACGCCGGAAGTGCGTGCAGATATCGATCAATTTCTGCGCCTTCGCCAGCCCTTGCGTTTTGTGTCCGGATTCGAACGCCCCAACCTGGAATTGCGCGTTTCCATCCTCAACAAAGAGAAGGAGAAGCTGGCCCGGCTGTCGGACCTCATCGAGAGGCATAAAAAGGGCATCATTTATTGCGCAACCCGTAAAAAAGTGGTGGCGGTGGCCGAATACCTGGCCGAATGGGATATTTCCCACATCGCCTACCACGGTGGCATGGAGGACGAGGCGCGGGTCTCGGCTCAGGAACAATTCATGCAATCGCGCTGCGACGTTGCCGTGGCCACCAACGCTTTCGGCATGGGCATCGACCGGGCCGATATCCGTTTCGTCATTCACTTTCAGATGCCAGGTAGCGTGGAGGCCTATTACCAAGAGGCGGGCCGGGCCGGGCGGGACGGTTTTCCGGCCATCTGCGAAATGTTTTTCGGCTACCGCGACCGGGGAATCCAGGAGTTTTTCATTGAGGGAAGCAACCCGGGCCGGGAGTTGATGACAAATGTTTATAATTTACTCCGGGACCGTGCGGATAAGAATCATACCGCTCGCATCTCCATTCAGGACTTGACGGAAGAACTGGGAGCCCGGACCAACGGCATGGCGGTCAGCTCGGCCATTTCCCATCTCAATCGCATCCACGTTATTGAACGCTTCGACATTCCCGGCGCCCGCATCCGCGGCACCCGCCTTTTAAACCCAAAGCTGGCCGCGCACGATCTTCCCATCGACGATGAAGTCCTCGCGGAGAAGAAAAACCGCGATGACAATAAGCTCCAGGCAGTGGTCGATTACGGCTATGCCTCCGGCTGCCGCCAAGCGTGGATTCTTCGTTATTTCGGGGAGACGGAAGTAGCCACCTGCCGCTGCTGCGACAACTGCCAAAGCCAATCGCCGGAAAATATGCGCGCCCCGGCAGAAGAACGCGCCCCGGCAGAAGAAGAACGAATCATCCTGCAAAAAGCCCTCAGCGGCGTGGCGCGCATGTCTTGGCGGGGCGAAGGGGAGGGCTGGCGGCCCCGGTTTGGCAAAAACCGCATCATGGAAATGCTCCTGGGCAGCAAACGGGCGGAAATTGTGGACAATGGCCTGGACCGGCTGACCACCTATGGTCTTCTCAAGGACGAAGGTTCTACCTATCTTAAAAATCTCTTTTTGGAAATGGAGCGCACCGGGGTAGTGATTAGAACCGGGGGCGAGTATCCCTTGCTTACCCTGACGGCATTTGGCGAGTCTGTTATGAAAGGCCAAAGCGAAATCCAGATGGCCTGGCCGGCAAAGCAAAAAACCACCACAGCCGAAATAAAAAACCCCCGATCCAAAAAAGTGCAGCCATTGGCAGGCGATGAAGATAGCGACCCTGAACTGTTTCAAATCCTGAAAGAAAAACGTTTCGCCCTGGCCAAAAAACATAACCTGCGCGCCTATCGTATTTTTTCCAATCAGGTTTTGGAACACCTGGCCGCTGCCCAGCCCTTGACCAAAGAGGAAGCCATCGCCATCCCCGGCATCGGCCCGCAAAACTCCCGTAAATGGCTCTCCCACTTCCTGCCTTTGATTGCCGCACACAAAATTGGAAAATCCACTTGATCAGTTTTTTTTGTAAGGATCGTTTACTATTGGAGACTAAACATAAAATCATAAAATAAGCATCATGATCCTGGACCCTTCCGAAAGAAATTTTCCCTCGTTCAGCCTGACGCGGCTGATGCGCACCTGTTTTGGCCAAGGCCGGGGCGAGCGCCTTTGCATACTAATCGATCTGCCAGATCCGGCTCAGGTTAAGGATTTTGCCTTTTTAAAAGATGAGGCCAGAACCATCCAGAAATACGGCTACGAGGTGTTTTACAAGGGTTTCCACGAGGGGGCGATGGAGGATTTAAACTTTACAAGCTGCGATTTTTTTGCCTACCGGGAAACCGGCGGCAGCAACCTCGATATGGATGACGATATCTACAATCCCCAAGGCAATAAACTGAGCCTGGACAAGGATATTTACCCGCATTACGGGATCATCCTCACGGTTTCGAACTTTTCCGCTACGGCGCCTTTGACGGCCAAAGCCAAAGAGTTCGGTTTTCGGGGGGCCACCTTGCACGGGCTCAACCAAGTGATCCTCAACACCGGGTTGGCGGTCGATTATAATGAAGTGAGCGATGACACCGAAACCCTCCGGCTCGGTCTGACACGGGCCAATTATTTCGAGATCGATTTCGAGGTCGGCGAGGAAAAATCGACCCTCCGGATCATTTGCAATGAGCAGGAAGCTCAAAAAAGCCACGGCCTATGCCCGCCTGGCAAACCCGATGTGGCCAATCTGCCGGCCGGAGAGGTTTATTATGTCCCCGAGGGGGCCGAGGGCAGCTTCCCTTTCAAATACAGCGACGGCACCATCAGCATATTGCGGGTAGCCGGAGGGTTCATTAAAGAAGCCCGGCTGATCAGCGGAGATTCCGCCCAGGTCGAAGCCCATAATAAAAAACTGCTCTCCGATCCCATGACCGGGGCCATTGGCGAACTCGGCCTGGGTACCCAGGTCCTTCCCTTTTCCGGTCGCGACATACAGGATGAGAAAATTCTTGGCACAGTCCATGTGGCCACCGGACGCAGTGACCACCTGGGCGGCCACCTGACCCCGGATTTGTTTAAGGAAAAAGCCAATGCCTCCCACGACGATATACTCTACGCGCCCCATAAAACCCCCGAATTCAAATTGCCCGAGGTGCGCATGGTGCGCGGCGGTCAAACCGAGGTGATTATTCGCCATTATCGGCCGACCGCCTATATAATTGGACTGCTGGAAAGAAAAACCACAGCCGCATGACGGCAAGCGCGACCGGCTACGAGAGCAAAAGCATCCTTCACCAATACCTGCTCTTTCATTATGGCCGGGCGGAGGAAATCCTTCCCTACGAATTCGGCCCGCGAGAGGGTCTCGGTTTTCCCCGACGCACGGTGAGCGAATGTCTACGCCCCGATGGACTGCCCGCCGAATCTCGCGCTCTTGACCTTGGCTGCGCCGTGGGCCGTTCCAGTTTCGAGCTGGCCCGGTACTGTTCCGAGGTTCAGGCCATCGATTATTCGGAAGCCTTTATCCTGGCGGCCCAGACTCTACAACAAAGCGGGTTCCTCGATTATAAAATCAAGCAAATGGCTAACCTGGAAGTTTCTGCGGTGGCCGTCTTGCCCACTGACATCGATCCTCAAAGGGTGCATTTTTCGGTCGGGGACGCCCACTGCGACCCACAACGGTTCGAGCCTTTCGATGTGGTTCACGCCGCCAACCTGCTCTGCCGGATGTCGAATCCAGGGCATTTGATCAAACGGCTGCCTGATCTCGTTAAACCGGGCGGCCAGCTTATTTTGGCCACGCCCCACACTTGGTTGGAGGAATTTACGCCACCCGCCAACTGGCCCGGCGCTTCCCACGGCCAGGAAGATCCCTCCAGGGCGCTACAGGGTGAACTCTCTCGGAATTTTGAGCTTCTGGACGAAAAAGACATGCCGTTTCTAATCCGCGAACACGCCCGCAAATTCCAATGGAGCGTTTCACAGGTCACAATTTGGCAGCGTCAAAGTATTTCGTCACTATTTGATAAAAAAATTCATAATCCGGAAAATTTTAATTGACTTTAAGTATTTTTTGATCTTTTTTCGTGATTGTCGGTGTTTTGCATATTGGGAGAGGGCTCCCGTTCTCTTAGAGGGCGGGGGCCCGCCTATTTTTGGGAAGAGAGGTGCCAGCACTCGAGGTATCCTGCATCCTGACACACGACACCCGAAACCTGAAATGAATCATACTCGATTACCTGGATGGCGGAATTTTTTCCCATCCGGCTCGAACCTGCTCCGGCTCCCAGCCATTCTCACGCAAGGTTCTGATATAGAGGGAATCGTGCCTTTTCGAAAGGCGGGCCCCTTTTTCATCTCGAACCAAGTGGCAATGATAAAACGCTGGCGGAGGCCTATTCAGTTGCTTGTAAATGAGGAGCTGCCTGGCCGTTGAAGTGAGCAAATCCTCACCGCGCACCACTTCAGTGATGCCCATTTTGCAATCGTCCACCACCACCGCCAATTCATAAGAGGGAAAGCCATCTTTTCGCCAGACCAGAAAATCACCAAAATCTTTACCGGCCTCCTTTGTCACCAAACCGGCATTACAGTCTTGAAAAGAGATCGATTCTCCTACCGGAACACGAAACCGCCAGTTCACTCGGCCCGGTTCCGGTTCGTCGCGGCCAGTCCCTTCCGGCGGCCGCAAATGCAGTGGAAAGGGAGGATCGGCCTCTCCTTCATGGGGAGCCGTCAATGCTCTCTCCACATCTTTTCGGGAATGGGGGGACGGATAAATGGCGCCGTCATTTTTGAGTTCCTGCCATGCCCGCAAGTAGAGATTTATGCGCTCGCTCTGATTATAGGGTTCGGCCGGGCCCCCGATATCCGGTCCCTCCTGCCAACGGCAGCCCAGCCAGAGCAAATCTGCAATCATGGCCTCGGTGAAGGCGTCTTTACAGCGTTGTTGATCCAGGTCCTCGTTTCTCAAAATAAGGACGCCCTTATTTTCCCGGCAGCGCTGGTCGGTAGTCCAGAAGGTGCGGGCGTGGCCCAGATGCAAATAGCCGGAAGGCGTGGGCGCCAGACGGCCCCGGTAGGGAGCCGTTATCGAGGTATTGTCATCGGGCATCGGAAAAGCAATCCTGTTGGGCCTCCATTGGAACTGGCAATCGGAAAAAGTCTTTGCCTTTCTTAACAATATTTATCGAAATCGCACGAGTGACCTTATGACAATTTGAATCTTTTATGAATGATCGAGAAGAAATTTTATTAGACTTGGAGGAGCCGGAAGATTTTTCCGGCCTTGGATTGAGCGAAGCAGTGCTTTGCGCCATCGCAGACAAGGGCTACAAAAAACCCTCCGCGGTGCAGGCCCAGGCCATCCCTCTGGTTTTGCGCGGGAGGGATATTATTGGCGCTTCCCACACCGGAACGGGCAAAACGGCGGCTTTCGCCCTGCCCATTCTTTCTCTCCTCAATCGGCACGGCGACCTGCGCTGCCTCATCCTTGAACCGACCCGGGAATTGGCCCAGCAAGTGGAAAATGCCTTTCACGCTTACGGGAAAGAAACGGATCTGAAAACAACCTTGCTGCATGGCGGGGTAGGATATGGGAAACAGTTGGAAAAATTGCACAAGGGAACGGATATCGTAGTCGCCACACCGGGACGCCTGCTCGACCATTTAGGGCGCAATACGCTCTCGCTCGATAAAATAAATTTTCTCGTTCTGGACGAGGCCGACCGCATGCTCGATATGGGATTTATGCCCGATGTGCGGCGGATCATCGGGCGGTGCGCCAGCAAGCGTCGGCAAAGTATGCTCTTTTCCGCCACTCTGGTTCCGGAAATTGAAAATTTGGCGGCATGGGTCCTGCGCAACCCGGTTCGCATTGACATTGGCGGCGGCGTTTCCACCGCCGAGACGGTTACCCATGCCATCTATCCGGTGGACGAGCGCCAGAAGTTCGATCTTCTGGTGGCGATTTTAAATAAGATCGACTATCGCAGCGTGATCATTTTTTGCCGCACTAAAAGAGGGGCTGATATCATTGCCCGGTGGCTCGAAAACACCCACCACAAGACGGCCATCCTGCACTCCGATCGCTCCCAAAAAGAGCGCGACAAGGCCATGCAAGGCTTTAAATCCGGCAAGGTGGAAATCCTCGTGGCCACGGATATTGTCTCGCGCGGTATCGACATCATGGCCGTGAGCCACGTTATCAACTACGATATACCGCAGCATCGGGAGGACTATGTCCACCGCATCGGACGAACCGGCCGCATGAATAATGAAGGCGATGCAGTAACTCTCTTTACGGCCAGCGACCAGGATTTCCTGAAAAAAATCGAGGATTTTATCGGTCAAAAAATCGAGCGAAAAAAAATCGACGATTTTGATTACAAATGGACTCCCATCCTGGAGGAGCAAAAACCCCAGCCAAAACGCCGCAACCGGGGATTTTCCACGACCACTAGCATGAACCGGGGGCGCCGCCGGTAAAGCGATTGTCAGAGGCGTCATTGCGTAAAGAGACTACAACCACGGGTAGTGTATTAAGTAGGAATGGTGGCTAATTCTTGATTATATTGATGAATGAAAAGTCTCAGACAGGTTTCATGCATACTCTTAAGCTTGGAAAAGGAGAGGGTTTTGCGTGTGAAACGACCCAGTCGTTGGCGCAGGGTATTGTTCCATCGTTCCACATGGGCCGTTTCACCGGTTTCTTTTCCCACGGATCGGTTATGAGGAAAGACTTCATCATAAGTGGACCAAAAGTCGCTGTAGGTGGCACATCTTTTGTAGGCCCGTGGCAGGCGCTCGTAAAGTTCCCGGCAACGATACCAATCCCGAGGCCCAATGGCATAGGAGAGGATTTGACGGGTGCGTCGGCAAAGAGCGATCCAAACCCATTGGGCATCGCTCTTGCGCCCCACAAAAGACCACAGTTCGTCCAGTTCAATGACATCATGACGGCGGGCCGCAAGAATCGTGCTTTTGAGCGATCGCAGCGATTGTCGTTTTTTTTAACCAACTCAAAACGGTGTTGGGACTCACCCCGAAGGCGCGCTGTAAACCGCGTAGACTGCTGCGTTCCTGATAGACTCGAAGGATCATTTCTTTTTGCTCTTCGGTGTATTTCACTGTGGGGTTTTCTCGGCTTTGTTTACCACAATCATGGCAGCGGTAGCGCTGTTTATGGTTGGGCGTCTTGCCAAATTTAATGATATTTTCACTTCCACAGTGCCGACAATTAATAATTTTAGTAACCATGCACTAAGAATAAACTGCCTAACGCTATTTGTACAGCTAAAAATACAAAATAACATTCTTTTTTTATACACTACCAGAGCCTGTATATCAACTTCTTACGAACTTCGAATCAAGGAGGGCAGACTTAGCATTACATAAACAGTTGATGCTCAAGGGCTTTTGACTGGACACTAGTGATTCTACAACTAAAATCCACTCAATCTCTGCCCAAAGAAAGGGTCCACTTCAATTTATCCTGAAAAGTCCCTAAATAAAACCAGCGAATAATCATTGATCGTTGAGAAGCGAGCTTCATAACTTAAGAAAAGAAAATTTAAAAAATGGAATCATATCACTACTGTCCGGTTAAAAGTAATTGAATGTCAATTGATTGCGAAGTCCACTTTGTAT
Source organism: Opitutales bacterium (assembly GCA_965226205.1). Lineage (GTDB taxonomy): Bacteria > Verrucomicrobiota > Verrucomicrobiia > Opitutales > UBA2987 > JAJFLU01. The sequence goes on from CBDDCJ010000026.1 coordinate 196,023, forward strand.
TAAGCTGTGGTCGGGTTATGTAAGTAGTTCATAGAGAGGAACTTTTTCAAAAACGCTTAAGCTCAAGACCTGTGATATTCGGTGAAGACTCAATTGCAATTGCCACTGTTTTTTAAGGATTGCCATCAACACGTAAACAGTGATGGCGATCCATACTTGCGTCTTTACCGCGTTGGGCGAAGTGCCGAAGAATTTTTTGATGCGCAAATGCTGCTTGATCCATTTGAAGAACAGCTCGATTCACCAACGTCCTTTATATATCTGGCAAATAATCAAGGCTGGAAGGGTAGAGTTATTGGTCAGAAAGATGAAATACCTTTTCGTGTCTGCATCGTAATAGCGTATGCGTCTGAGCTTCGCGGGATAATCCTTGGAGGCATAGAATCCTCTCAAGCGAATTACCTGGTCACTGCAAACACCACTGCCGGGGGCGACTTTGAGGGAACGCAAACGTATATACTTCAATTTGGTTTTGGCGCGGATGACAAAGTAGGCCATCGCTTCGCTAAAGAGAAACAGGCGGGCAAAATCGACATAGCCGCGATCGAGCACATAATAGGCTCCAGGCTCAAGAACAAGGGCATCAAGCATGTTTACGTCGTGAACTTTTCCCGGGGTGATCTCGATGAAGGTCGGAATCGAACCGCGCAAATCAATCTGCGTGTGCAATTTTACGGCAGCTTTGGTTTTACGAAAATGGGCCCAAGGAAAAAGGCTCAAACACAAGTCAATGGTCGTAGCGTCCAAAGCATAAACGGTGTCTTCGAGTTCAAAGTCCAACGCTTCATGGGCGTAGAGGCTGCGAGCTTTCTTGATCAGCAAGTATGCCAAGTCCGCATAGATACGCCAGTGCCGTTGTTCATTGGCATCGGCCAAAGAGCTCTTGGCGATTTTACTGCGAATGCCCATGCAAAAGAGTTTATCACTATGGGCACGAAAAGAGTTTATCACTATGGGCACGCAAACAGATAACGATATCGTTGAGGCTTTCACGTCGAGTCAATTGAGCGAAAGCCATGCACAAGAATTGATCCCGACAGGAAAAGGAACGGACACGCTTGTGGCCACTATAACGTTTGACGCACCGATGAAACTGTTCACGATGCAAAAGGTCGAAAATCTGGGGCAAAATCATTCGTTGTTGATTCATGATCAACAAGATAGAGAATTTATATCCCAAAATATAGTGAAAATGATGGAAGTTCAAAAGCGTCACACTCGATTTGACTCACAAATTTATAAAAATTAACGACTTACAAAAATATCAATCCAAGTTAACCGGACAACTATGAGAAAATATATACTTGTAAAAAATATCAGAAATACTGGATTCATTGTCTCTTTGAGACATAGAAAGATCTATTGTGCATGGAGTTTTGGGCAGAGTTTGTGGATAATATAAAAGCTGCGATTTCATGCTCCCCCAGCTGTATTCACTGTTGGATTACGCCAATGTATTTTATTGTCAAATTCTTGGGGCGTTATTGTTAAGTTGGTTTAGGTATAAAAAAATGAACCAAATTGGAAATGTATCATCCCATCCGCTTTAATTGAATCTGGAAACTGAACCGCTTTGAAATCTGTGTTAATGTGAATATGAATTATGCGTCATAGTAGAGTAAAATTACGTTGGGATAAGGGAAAATCGGTCTTGGCCACAGTGGCTGGTTTAACAGATCCGGCTTCTTCTGAATTGATCAGCCTGTTGGGCTTCGATTGTATCTGGATGGATGCTGAACACCAAGCGAACTCGGTCGAAACAATAGCAAACATGATTCGCGCAGCCCGTGTGGGGGATGCCGATGTTATGGTGCGGCCGGGAAAAGGCGAGTTCATGCGCATGGGCCGTTTACTTGAAGCTGGAGCAATGGGCATTATGTATCCCCGATGCGATGGTCCTGAAGAGGCCAAAGAAGTTATTCGATGGTCGAAATTCGCCCCACTTGGAGAACGTGGATTCATGGGGGCAAACGCTGATCAACCATATAATTCTATGGATATAGTGGAGTACGTAAAATTTGCTAACCATGAAACATTTATTGTCATCCAAGTAGAGTCTCCCGAAGCGGTTAAAGAGGCAGGAGCAATTGCGGATGTGGAGGGCGTCGATGTTGTGTTTTTTGGACCAGCCGATTTCAGCGTGCTGAGTGGAATTCCTGGTCAATTCGACAATCCGATTATACGAAAGGCTCGTGCTGAAACTGCACGGCAAGCAATTGCCGCGGGTAAGCGATTTGGAACAATCGTGTTTAATCAACGGAGTGCAGAAGAAGCTCTTGAGTTGGGTGCTAGTTTGATATGTTATGGCATGGACCTAATGTTCATCAGAGAAGGTTTGGAGAAAACTAAAAAGAAATTCATCGAACTTGGATTCGAATTTAATGAACAAATTCAATAGATTTCGGTTGTTAAGTGAAAGATAGCTTCTAATTGTATTTGCTTTATAAAACAAAATGAGTGGTAGCGATTCAGAGCGAGGTTTGCAAATGGTAAGCAATGGCGGCGACAGAAAAGCTCAAGAGCATACCCAATTGAATTTCAGAATTTACAAAACTCTTACAGTAATTTCACCATTGCGCTTGGCCATGGCTTCGTGTTTCGCCTTCGGCCCGGCACTCAAGAAGCAAAAGAGCCATTCACAGAGTTGGCATTATATTAATTAGATTTTAAACCTAATCGTATTTGAGATAGTTCTTATCCATGAATTAACTTGCTATGAAGACGGTAACGAAAAAACAGTGGCAGCATTTTAAAGATGAAGGCTGGCTTAAGTTGGACGAGCGTTTGAGCGAAAAAGACCTCAAGGCCCTGCAGGACGAAATCGATGCCATCATGCTCGGTCAGGCTGACCTTGATTACGATCGGATCATGATGCAGTTGGACAGTTCCACCGGCAAATATAACAACATGGCCGAGCAAACCATTGGGCACAAGGGCTCCACCTTGAATTACCGAAAAATTGAGAAACTTGAGTTCGACCCAGTCTTTCTGACATACGCGCAGCACCCCATTTTTAAAGATTTTTGCGACCGCCTCTACGGTCCCGATACTCCCATCACAAGCTTTCGCTGTATGTTCATGAACAAACCCGCCAACCGCGGCACATGGCTGCCCTGGCATCAGGATCGCTGGAATTATCTCGACCGCGACCCCATTCTCACCGTCTGGACCGCCCTCGACCCGGCCACGATCGAAAACGGTTGTGTGCAAATCATACCGGGCAGCCACAAATTTGGCCTCATCAATCCTGCGCATCCCTCAGGCTTTTTGACCAAAGCCCAAGGGGAAAAGTTTTGCCCCGACGAGAAGCGCGTCTACCTCGAATTGGAAGCCGGCGAGGTCGCTTTGCTCCACAACCATTTGCTGCATGCGTCCGACGTCAACCGCAGCAACCAAAGTCGGCGCGCCTTCAGTGTTTGTTATATGGACGGAGCGACCAATGACACAAAAAACGCAACGCCCTACGCTCGAATTTTCGGACCAAATGCGCTGACCGTGGAGAACCTTAAAGCAGCCAGAGGTCCCGTTAGCAAAAGAATTGCGGACAAGCCGTAGCGTCATGTCCTATGTCACCCAACTGGAATGCGCCCATTACGGCAAATCATACGAAGCCAGCAGGGTGCACAATCTCTGCCCGGCCTGCCAGCGGCCGCTTTGGGTTCGCTACGACCTCGGAGCGGTCAGGGAAAACCTTGACAAAAAGGACCTCAAGAACCGGCCACTCACCCTCTGGCGTTACATCAAGCTTCTGCCTTTACACAACTCTTTCAATTTTAAGATGAATCAGAATAATGAAATATAGAAAATTTGGAAAAACCGATTGGAATGTCTCCTCGATTGGGTGCGGAACTTGGGCAATGGGAAGTGATTGGGGTTCGCAAAATGATGCAGACTCTATCAAAGCGATTCACAAGGCTATCGATCTGGGATGTAATTTTATTGATACAGCTCGGGCCTATGGAGGCGGTAAAAGTGAACGAATAATAAGCTCCGTATTGAAAGAGCGGTCTGGGGAGCGTATATATTTGGCATCAAAAATCCCGCCATTCATGCCCGGCGATTGGCCTCCTTCTCCATATGATTCAATGAATGATCGATATCCTGAAGAGCATATCAGAAGCGAATTGGAAAAAAGTTTGCGGGATCTGGACATCAATTGTATCGACCTGATGCAAATTCATACCTGGTCAAGGGCTTGGAACCGGGATCCAAAACCATTCGAGGTGTTAAGGGCGTGCCAGCAAGAGGGCAAAATCAGGTTTATCGGTGTAAGCACACCGGAACATGATCAAGAGGCGGTGGTCGATTTGATGCGAAATGGCTGGGTGGACAGTGTGCAAGTTATCTACAATATTTTTAATCAGGAGGCCCAATCGGAAATTTTCCCAATTGCATCGGAACACCAAATTGCTGTTATCGTGCGTGTCGCCTTCGATGAAGGAGCTCTTACAGGTAAACTTACTGCACAATCGACTTTTACAGAAGGCGATATGCGACAAAACTATTTTGCCGGAGACCGGTTAGAGCGAACTGTTAATCGAGTCGAAGAAATTAGAAAAACTGTTGGCACCGAAGAGCCGGATTTAGCGGCTTCATCGCTTAAATTTGTTCTCAAACCAGAATGTGTTTCAACGGTCATCCCGGGTATTCGCAATGAGAGGCAAGCCGAATTAAACTGTGCTGTAGGTAGCGCGGAGCCAATGTCGGATTCTTTGGAGGAGAAATTACGCGGTCATTACTGGCGCCGTAATTTTTGGTATTCAGGGAAATAGGTATGGGACGACTTCCTATAGGTTTATTGGGCTGTGGGACAATTGCTCAATATGCACATATTCCTGCTTTAGCGCGATGTAGCAACGTGAAATTGGTGAGCCTCTGCGATACTGATGAGAAACTCTTGCGCAGAGCGTCTGAAATAACTGGAGTTCCCCGGACACACATTGATCACGGTGAACTGTTTAATGATCCCAAAATAGAGGCCGTCCTCATTGCGGTTCCTGATGCATTCCACAAATCCCTAGCGATAGAAGCTTTAATTGCCGGAAAGCATGTCCTGATTGAAAAACCTTTGGCAGAGACATCGAATGAATGTCGTGAAATTGCGAAAGTGGTTGAAGAGTCAGGTTTAATACTCCAAGTAGGGAATATGAAGCGCCATTATCCAGGGATTTACGATGCACATGTTTTTGCACGCCAAGAGATGGGAGAACTTCTTTCCGTGTCTTCCTGGTATCGGGATAGTTTGTTTCGTACAATCATGCAAAAAGCGGTGGTTAATCCACCGCATAGCAGTACGGCGGCGAAAAAACCAAAAGTTGATCCCAAGACGAACATTCAGCGCTATAGTTTGGTAACACACGGAGCCCATATATTTGATATGTTGCGTTATTTAGCCGGTGAGGTACGTGCTGTAACCGCTACCGTTGCTTCAAAATTTGGCCAGTTCTCCTGGCACGGTCTACTCGAATTTGAAAATGGGGGTCGGGGACATTTTGAGATTTCGGTCAAAGTCAACGCGGACATCGCTGAAGGTTATATCGTCCATGGCGAAAAAGGAAGTGTGGAGGTCGAGTTCGGTTTGCCTTTCTACATTCGTCCTGCGAAGATAAAAATTTTTAAGGCAGAGCAACAAAAATGGATGCAACCGTTAGGCGCATTTAGCAATCCTTACGCGAAACAATTAGACGATTTTGCCGAGACCATCCGATACCAGAGAGAGCCGGTCCCCGATGTACAAGATGGCTTAGCCGCAATCCTAATCATCGAGGCTGTGAAAGCGTCGGTTGCTGACAATAGTCAACGCGTTGTGGTTGAACCATTAGTATAGCGTAAACCAATGCGACTAGGAGTTTTTACACGCGTATTTAAGCGATCTACCACAGGGTCGGTTTTCGATGCAATCAGGGAAGTCGGAATTAAGGAACTGCACTTCAGCCTCCCAGATTCGGATATAATAACGCTGGCTGATACCATAGAGAAAATCGGTGCCCATAAAATAAGCACTCTATGCAAAGATAGAGGACTTAAAGTAGCCTCAATATCCGGCACATTCAACGTGATTCACCCTGATATGAAATCGCGACAAAATGCTACAGAAGGATGCATCAGGCTAATAAAAAATGCACCTGAACTAGGATCTCCACTGGTTTCTTTAAGCACTGGCACCCGTAATCCGCAAAATATGTGGTCATGGCATACGGAAAATGGTACGTCTGAGGCATGGAACGATTTGTTAAAGACATTACAGATCTTGCTTGCAACTGCAGAAGACTATGGCGTTTCTCTTGGAATCGAACCCGAACCAGGTAATGTGATTAACTCTCCTGCAAAGGCACGCAAACTACTCGATGAAATAGCTTCTCCGGCCCTAAAAATCATTATTGATGGAGCAAATTTGATAGGCAATCAGCCATTGGACACGATGGCTGAGATTTTCGAAAATGCGCTTGAGTTATTGGCCCCAGAAACCGTCATGGCTCATGCTAAAGAGATTCCAATCGATCCGAATAAAACCATGGCAGTACCTGGAGAAGGAAATCTAGATTGGAAATTGTATTTAGGGACGCTTATCCGATACGGTTTTAAAGGGCCATTAATTATGCATAGTTTACCAGAAAACGGAGTAGCGCAGGCGCGGGCTTATCTAGCCGGAATTATGAAAAAACTATATGAGTTATGATTGAATCATTTCCCGAGAACTTATTTTGAGTCATTTCGATCACGACGGTACGCGCTTCAACTTCGATGTAATTGGAGAAGGGATTTCTGTAGTATTCTGTCATGGACTGGGTGGAGATCTAAATCAACCTAAAGATCTGATTGGGGAACTGAAAGGGATAAGGCTCTACCTCCTGGATTGCCGATCACATGGATTGACCGAACCAACGGGGTCATCGGATAAACTCAATTTTTCTACATTTGCTGAAGATATTGCCGCTTTCATAAATCACTTTGGAGTCGATAAACCAGTAATTGCGGGAATTTCAATGGGAGCAGGCGTAAGCGTTGCCTTCGCCGTGCGCTATCCTAAAATGATACGAGCCATGGTACTTATCCGTCCCGCTTGGCTCAATTTTCCCTCACCTCCAAATCTTAGATTACTGGAAAACGCAGGACAATTGATGCGCGATAACCGAATCGATATCGCCCAACGCCTATTTAAACAAAAGCCGGAAATAATTCAAATTGCGCGTTTTTCCCCAAGCTGCTATGAGTCATTAATTGGTCAATTCAGTAAGCCAAAAGCGTATGAGAGAGCCAATCGTTTACTTTATTTAACGCATTCGACGCCTATTGAAAGTTGGTCCGAGGTTGCACGACTCGATGTACCCACATTGATACTCGCAAATCGTAATGACATTATCCACCCTTACGGTTATGCTAAAATTTGGGCAAAACATCTCACAACGGCTAAAATCGTTGAGATCCCATCCAAAAATACAGACGCAAAGGCTCATCGAATTCATGTGCAACTTGAAGTTGCTGCTTTTCTCAATGAGGTATGCCAACACTTCCGATTAATAACAACACATTAAGACTAAACCCCATTGTTTCATAAATTCAATCAGATTCAAGACTGTGATCCGCATAAACAAAGGGACTAACGTGCAAAAAAGGTATATTGCTGAACTTCACAAAAAGTGAAGATACAAAAATGGATTGATAGAGCGTTATTATGGTTGTTTATGCCGCATTCAGAAGGTTTTTACTCAATATTTATGAAACAATGGGGTAAACAGAATACTACTAGCGATTTACCCAATGAAGATTCTTGACTTTTTTCTTATTCCCCATAAACAAGTTACGTTACCATGACAATATAAAGAAATGCCATCGATTAACAAGACATTGTTTTTATTTTTTGCCACAATAATGTGGATGTTTGTTATGCACGTGTCAGAATCCAGTGACAGTGCATGGATGGATGTAATACACCATCGATTTAATGTATCGAACACTAAATTTGAAAAACTATTAAAAAACCCTTCAAATCGGGATATTGATAACTTACAATTTGGTTATGCCATTACCTTATTGAATCGGCAACCGCGTATCAAGGTCAATATCGAAAAAGCCGGCTCACTTCTTTTGTGCTTGTATGAAAAGCAACCCGAAAAAGATTTAGGCATCGCCTCGCTGTACTATATGGCCCGCATTGCACAGGTCCATCAAACACCATTTAATTGGAAGGAAGCTGCTCAAATATATGAAATACTAATTAAGGACCATCCAGATCATTTTTTTGGACAACTAGGGCTTAGTAAATATGTGACTACTCTGTTGTATGATGAAGTTTCTAAAAAGGAAAGGGAGGAACGTTTTGATCGTCTTAATAACCTCTCGACAATACTGACGATTGCTCCGATCAAAGCACATTTTCACTACCATATGGGAGAAGCCGCTATGCGGCTTGATTTATCCCGAAGGAAAGCGATGGATCACCTTTTGCTAGCAGTTGAAGTTGACGCTGGAATTGTAAATTGGCGGGCGCGAGTTGATGCGTATGTAATGATTGCGGAACTTGCGCGCGTAGAAGGCTTGAATAAGTTAGCGAGCAAATTCTACAATAAAGTTTTGACGGAATTTCCTATCGACGCACGGAACGGATTGATTAACGACCGATTGAGAAGTGTTGAAGAGTAAATTTGAATATGAAATTTAAACCCACTTTAAATATAATTGGATTCATCCTCGTAGGGTGTTGCTTTGTATTTTCCGCAAGTAGGCTGCTTGAAAGATTTTTGCAAAGAAATATTGAAAATCGCGTGATTATAAGGTTCGCACATTTTTTGCAGGATGACAGTATAGTGAATGCGTTCGCAATGGTCGCGGATAAATATATGGATAGACATCCGGAAGTATTCATTGAACAAATTATTGTTCCCAAATCTATTTTTTCAATCTGGATAAAAACGAGACTCATTGGAGATTTTGCGCCGGATATTATGCCATATATGTTTTCAGGAGGTGGCGTTGGATTGTTACTGCAATCTGAGTTTGTCGCATTGGACCAATATTTCGAGGAGCCGAATCCTTATAACAAAAACACCAGTTTAGAGGGTCTACCATGGCGCATGACATTCATTGATGCGCTGCAATTAAGCGGGTATATCGCTCACCTCAACAACTTTTACGGTGTCTTGCTTTCTCCAAGAAATTCTAGGCTTGTATATAACAAAAGACTATTTCAGAAAATAGCAGGTGACGAAACTGTTCCGACTAATTTTGGTGAATTTCTACAATTGTGTGAAAAGGTGCATGCCTTTAATCGAGGAATTGAAGAAAATATTATGCCGATAGTCGGTTATGGAAAAGATGATTTGTTAATGAGACAAGTCATGGCAAGTCAAACACATTCGTTGAGTTTAAAAATGAATAAGACGCGTCGGCTGTATGCCGTAGCCTCCGAACGGTTAATAACCTATATTGGCGGAGATTGGAGCCTCAGGAGCGAACAAATAAGGTTAGGACTGGAATTGGCGCAAAAGTTGGGAAAACAGTACCAACCGGGTTTTATGCAACAGAAAAAACAAGATGCGCTTTTTTATTTTCTGCAGGAAAGAGCACTAATGATTGAGACTAATGGCTTGGAAGTGCAAAGCATAAAGAGTCAGGTGGCCTTTCCATTGGGTGTGATGAAGAATCCAATGCCCGATGAAGATGACCCGAAATACGGGAAGCACTATTTTGGAAGAGAATCAGAATTGAAGTTTGCAGGCCACTTTACCTTTGGGCTAACCCGCCAGTCCGAGCATCATGATGTGGCTATTGATTTCTTACGTTATCTTACCAGCCAGCAGGTGCATCAAGAATTTGTTCGCTTGTGTGGAATAGTTCCTGCAATTATTGGTGTGAACCCGAGGGAGGATACAGAAGAGTTTGTTCCTATCGCTGGAAGCTATCCAGGCGGAAGGGGCTTCCCTGCCACATCCGGCAATGAAGGAGGACAATTCAATAGTGGCATACATGGGCTCTTCGAAAAGGGGCTGTCCGTTGATGAATTTATCGATACGATCGAACCTGGTTACGCCGAAGCTATAGTCAAGGATTGGGTTGGGGATTTCAAGCAACGATTAATCGGCATTCGTGCATTCGATTCAAAGCTGGGCGCCTTATGGTTTGTTGGTGTCAAGGATAGAGATATGGAAGAGGATGAAAGTGACGAAATTCTTAAGCAAATATCTCAGGTTTTAGAAAATCAACTTGAGCAAGAATCTTTAACATCCTGGGGATTACAACAAATGAAGCTAAATGGCTATACGGCGAGTCCTGTTTCTCGTTATTTACCGGATTCGGAATCTTTGGACCATCATTAGTAACAATATTTGGTAGTGTTAACCCCATTGTTTCATAAATATTGAGTAAAAACCTTCTGAATGCGGCATAAACAACCATAATAACGCTCTATCAATCCATTTTTGTATCTTCACTTTTTGTGAAGTTCAGCAATATACCTTTTTTGCACGTTAGTCCCTTTGTTTATGCGGATCACAGTCTTGAATCTGATTGAATTTATGAAACAATGGGGTTAACATGACGAATGTTTGATATTGCTGTTGTATTCCCAGATGAACAAGCACAGGACGCGAAAATGCATGACCAAAGACTTGGAGAATGACAGCGTTTTACGGACATAGCGTGACAGAGACTGTCGCAAGGTATTGTTCCAGCGTTCGATATGGGCGGTTTGGCCGGATTGTTTCCCGCTGGCGCTGTTGTGAGGGAAAACCTTGTCGTAGCTTTCCCAGAAATCGCTTACGGTGGCACAGTTGCGATACAACTGCCGGCACATTTGATCGCTACGATCACCCAGAGAAAAACCGACGACCTGTCGGGTACGTCGACACAATGCAACCCATAGCCATACCTGCCCCGAACGCTTATGGCCCCAGAATGACCACACCTCGTCCAGCTCCAGCACATCATTACACTGGCGGGCAAGCAGGGTGGACTCCAGCTTCGGCAAACTCAGGACTTTTTTTTAATCCATTCGATGACCGTCTTTGGGGCTACTCCGAAGGTACGGTAGATAGCCCGCAGGCTCATCCAGTTTTGATGCGCACGGAGCACTTGCTCGACCAGTGCCGGGGGACGCTCACGACTTTTAGGGTGAAGCCGAAACTGATAACCACACCCCTTGCATCGATACTTCTGAACCCCTTTCGGATCCTTGCCGTGCTTGATGATGTGATCGCTTCCGCATTGAGGACATTTTACTGTGATATGGACCATTCCCAGTTTACAGCATAATCACGCTAAAAAGTACAGCTTAAACATTCAAAATGTTAACACTACCCAATATTTTATAGGATCGTGAAATGAAGATCGTGAATGTCAAAGCCCATGTCATGAATATTCCGGGCATTGATGGGGAGACGACTCGCCGCAACTGGATATTTGTGGAGGTACAGACCGACGCAGGGATTACTGGGATCGGGGAAGCGACAACTGAATACCACGAGATGGCGGTTAAGGCACAAATTGAAAAAGAATTGAAGCCTCGACTATTAGGAATAGATCCTACCGATGTGGAGCGCGCGTGGCAAATGGGTTTCCGCGACTTCTGGTGGAAGCGTGGTGTGGTACACACCAGCGCGATCAGCGGAGTCGATCAAGCGCTATGGGACATCGCCGGCAAGGCAGCGGGACAACCAGTATTCAAGTTGCTGGGAGGCAAAGTGAGGAACCGGGTGCGCTGTTATGCCCGAGCGGATCTGGGTTACGATACTTTGGAAGAACACGCTGCCCAGGCGTTGGAAGAGGGCTTCGACGCCTTTAAACATGGTTACGGGAAACCGACCTCTCCCTTCGATCTGAATCGGCAGGTAGACGTGGCCTTAGAAGAGTTAACACGGTTGCGGCGGGCGCTTGGACCGGAAGTAGCGCTTATGATTGACTGCGCCGGATTATTCACACCTCAGACAGCACATCGGCTGATCGAGGCACTAGTGCCTCTGGATATGTTCTTTATCGAGGAGCCACTGGAGCAGAGCATAATAGAACCGTATCTACGCCTGAAACGCGACTTTCCCAATATGTGCTTTGCTGCTGGGGAGCGCTGGATTACGCGTTGGGACTGCCGAGAGTGGTTCGAACAACAGGCCATCGACTTGTGCCAGGTCGACATTAGCCACACAGGAGGGTTGAGCGAGCTGATGAAGATTGCCCACTTCGCTGAGGTCTATGGCATCCTCATCGCACCGCACAATCCCTACGGGCCGGTGGCCCTGGCGGCTTCGGCCCACGCAGCAGCGGCCATGCAAAACTTTCTCATCCTGGAGCACTGCCGGTTTAGACCGTATTTCGACGAGGTGCAGAAGTTGAGGGTGCCGCTCGTCGGAGGTTATATCGACGTTGACGAACTGGGTCGGCGTCCTGGTCTAGGGGTGGAACTGGACATGGAATTAGTGCAGTCGCGGTCCTTTCGAGCCCTGGAGGATAGGCGGCGTGAGAATGCTGACGGGGCCACCAACCTGTATTGAGAAAGGCAGAGAGTTATGCGAGATCAACTGGCTAAGGTCAAAGAGTTTCTGGAATCATTCGAGGGCCATATAATGGGAGAGCCCAAGACGGGCATACCCGATGATTTGGCGATGCACGCCGGACTTTTTGAAAACGCCCTAAAAGAGTACCATCAGACTGTAGAGACGCATTGGAGGAGCAGGTCATGAAGATAACATCGATAAAATGGTTCGCGCTGGGCATCAATGAAAGAAACGTTTTTCTTGTTAAGGTCGAAACCGACACTGGCATCTCGGGCCTCGGTGAAGCAGGCATTTGCGGCCGTGAAAAAGCTCTTGGCGGCATGATCGATCACCTCGCACAGTTCCTCGTCGGCATGGACCCTCGCCGAATCGAACACATCTGGCAAACCATTTACCGCAGCCAGTACTTTGAGGGCGGCACCATCCAAGCCGCGGCGCTGTCGGCCATCGACATCGCTCTCTGGGATATCCTCGCCAGACACCTCTCCGTCCCCGTCTACCAACTCCTCGGCGGGCGCTCCCGCGATTATGTCACCTGCTTCGCGGACGCCGGCACCCTCAACGGACCTGCCTGCGTCCAGAAGGCGCAGAAACTAGTAGATGAAGGTTGGCAAACCATCCGCTTCCTGCCAGGGATGGACTTGGAGAACTGGGATCAGTTAAGGGAAGGATCTTTTGAGCCGCAGGAGTCGATCGAGCTAGCAGTGCACTGGCTGGGTGAAGTGAGGAAGGCCGTCGGCTCTTCGATCCGTTTAGGAATCGATATACACCACCGATACAGCGTTGCAGAAGCCGCTGACTTCTGCAACAAGGTAGCACCCGTCCACTTGATGTTCATCGAGGAGCCGATCCGCTGCGAAAACTCACAGGCCTACTTAGCGCTCCGGCGAATGACCGACGCCCCCTTTGCCATCGGGGAGGAGTTCTCCAGCAAATGGGCCTACCTTCCCTACATCGAACAGGGTCTCGCGAACTTCGCCCGCATCGACTTCTGCAATGTCGGTGGCTTCACCGAAGCGAAGAAAGTCGCCGGATGGTGTGAGGCGCACTACATTGATGTTATGCCCCACAACCCCCTAGGACCAATCTCCACCGCCGGCTGCGCCCACTTCTGCACTGCGATCAACAATTTCTCCGTCCTGGAATACAATGACGTCTTCGCTGACGTCCCCCATGACCTCTTCCCGGACACCCTCGTCAGGAACTGCGACAAACTGCTTGCCAACGATTCCCCTGGCCTCGGCGTCACCTTCAACGAAGCCGCCGCCCGCGATTACCCCTTCAAATATTACGAAAATCCACATTGGACCCGCCATGACGGCTCCTTCACAAATTGGTAAACGAAAATGAGCAACCTTGACGACTGGAAAGCCCTTTACGGATCCCGAGTGATTGAACGCGAATGCGGTGGTCTCACCTCCTACATCGCCTTGACCTCTCCCAACGCATGGCGCGCCGTCGAACCCCTCCTTCCCGCCCCGCCCCTTGGGAAAGCGTTCGTCACAAACCAGGAGGAGGATTACCTCCTCGCCCTCGCCGAAGATCTCCCTGATGCCGACTACATCCTCGGAATCGGTGGCGGCAAGGCCCTCGACGCCGCCAAGTTCGTCGCCTCCAGAAAAGAACAACCGTACATTCTGATCCCGACAATCGTCTCCACCGGTGCAGTCTTTAACCCTTGTGTCCCAACTAGACGCAACGGCAGAATCGACAATATTCTCCAGACTGCCGCCCCCGAGTGCCTCCTCTTCGACACCGATGTCATCCGCGCCGCCCCCCCTCACCTCAACGCTGCGGGCATGGGCGAGTGCCTCTGCCTGATGGGTGCCGTCGCTTCCTGGAAATGGTGGGTTTGCGAAGGACTGGACGGCCCACCCTGGGATGACGCCGTCGCCTCCGAAACGCTCGACTGGGTCCGCACCCGCATGGCGGACTACGCCGGCGATCTTGACGACGACGCCCGTCCCGGCGAACGCGCCATACGGACTGCCGCCGAGGTCAACCGCGAACGCCACCACCTGAAACTTGCTTCGCTGAATGCGACCCACATCGTCTGCCATCTCTTGGACAACACATTTCTCCTCACCCACGGCCGTGATCTTATCCATGCCGAGGCCGTCGCCCTCGGCGCCCTCATTGGCTGCCACATTTACGGCTCGTCGTTTGATGAAGCGAAAAAACACCTCGAGTCCTGCGGCACACGGTTCCGTCCCCGCGATATAGGCTGCACCTGGGATGAAGTCCTCGCCACCCTCGTCCGCATCCCTGAACACGCCGACCACCTGAACTGGCCGAAAACCTTCTTCCACCACCGCAGCCTCTCCGATGCCGACTTCATTGCCATGACCCGCCGCATCGACGCCTGAGAAATTCCATCAGTGCTTCCAAAAGACCGTGTTCGTGCAACTTTCGAGGAGTTATCTCCTGATCGCTTGCCCATCTACTCTGGCGAGGCGAGCAGGGTTCTATCGTGCATCTGTGCCAGCCCAGTCTTATAGTGGCCACGGAAACCGACCTGTGCCCGCCACGCCGACATCACATCAACGGGTAGTGTCCAAAATCTTTCGCACTTTTTTTGGTGGATTAATTGGAGGCTGTCCCAAAAACCCGAATTTTGCGAATTGAGATATTCGACTCCGAACTGTAAGGGAACGTAAGTCATTCAATTCCGTCAAAAACGCTGTATAAGGCCTCTTTTCGTTATAAATATAATCGCGTCAGACAGAGGTCTATGGTAGAATTGTATTTGAATATGCAAAACAAGAGAAAGGCTGACGGTGTTATAGACATCGAAATTGCCCAAAATCCCCTAAAAACGGTCTTTATGACAGCTTTATAAACAAGTTAACTTACTGTAAAACAAATGGTTATAACTTTGGGACAGCCTCTAACTTACTGTAAAACAAATGGTTATAACTTTGGGGCAGCCTCTAATTGGGAAGGTTTTCGGTTGGGTTTTTTCTGTTGCGAGGACAGTTATTCGGGCTTCGTTGAGAATGGGTCCATATAACTCGTCGGAAACGAAGGTGCGAATAACTGTCCGGTTGAAGTCACGAGGCTTGGGCCGGTAGTTGGTATTTGCTGAGGTGGGACATGTCCAGGTAGAGGCTGTCCCAAAGTTATAACCATTTGTTTTACAGTAAGTTAACTTGTTTATAAAGCTGTCATAAAGACCGTTTTTAGGGGATTTTGGGCAAATTCGATGTCTATAACACCGTCAGTGTCAGTCAGCAGTTAAAGTGTACCAGCAAACAGCACTTCAAAGTGTACCATTTTGAGTAGTGGTGAAGCGTTGTCCGTGAGTAAAAAACGGTCATGGCAAATCAACTCAAAATGGCACAGGTACATACGATTCAAAACTTGAACGCGCGGGGCCGCTCGAAGCGCTCAATTGCGCGGGAACTGGGCATCCACCGCGATACGGTGACGCGGCATTTAGAGGGGGAAAGCCAAGGAGGCTCAAAGTGTACCATTGTGCGGACCGGCAAAGAGGGGCAGGTGGATTTCGGCTCGATGTATCTGCTCGAAGGCAGCCGGGGCCGGCGGCGCAAAGTGCATATTTTAGAGGCTGTCCCAAAGTTATAACCATTTGTTTTACAGTAAGTTAACTTGTTTATAAAGCTGTCATAAAGACCGTTTTTAGGGGATTTTGGGCAATTTCGATGTCTATAACACCGTCAGCCTTTCTCTTGTTTTGCATATTCAAATACAATTCTACCATAGACCTCTGTCTGACGCGATTATATTTATAACGAATAGAGGCCTTATACAGCGTTTTTGACGGAATTGAATGACTTACGTTCCCTTACAGTTCGGAGTCGAATATCTCAATTCGCAAAATTCGGGTTTTTGGGACAGCCTCTATTTTACGCACCGTGCTCAGCCATTCGCGCAAGGGTTACAGCGAGGCGATCCTGCGGCAGGACAGCGAGAGCTTCATCCGAGGCCTGGAGAACGCTTTTGGGTATTTTGGCGGGGTGCCCCGGCGCATCTGTTTGGACAACTTCAAGGCGGCGGTCACACAGCCGGATTGGTATGATCCTCTTCTCAATCCGAAAATAGAGTCTTTCGGTCGCCATTATGGGACTGTGCTGATGCCCACGCGCCCCTACAAGCCCGAGCACAAGGGCAAGATCGAAGAGGGGCATCGGCTATGTCAAAGATAATGCCTTGAAGGGGAAAGTCTTCAAAAGCCTGCAAGAGATCAACGATCATTTGTTATGGTGGGAACAGCAGGTGGCTGACAAGCGCATCCACGCACTACCCAGAGGCAGGTCGGAGAGCATTTTGAACAGGGCGAACGAAGCGCCCTTTTGCCACTGCCCGGAAGCCTTTTTCCCTGCTTCGAGGAGGGGCACCGACGGGTCCACCGGGACAGCTATGTGGAACTGAAGCGCTCCTATTACGAAGTTCCCGAGGAATATATCGGCCGACCGGTGTGGGTGCGCTGGGACGGCCGGGTGGTGCGCATCTTCAACCGGCACATGGAGTTGATCCGCCTGTATGCCCGCCTGCAGCCCGGCCAGTTCACCCGCACCCTGGGCCTTGAGGGCTGTCCCCAGACGGTCGAAAAGAGCATTGCCTACTGGTATCGGCGGATTGTCCGGTTGGGCCCCCAGTGTGCCCGCTGGGCCGATGGAGTGATCGAGCAGCATCCCGAACGGGCTCTGCGCATGATGCAGGGGCTGGTTTCGCTAAATAAAAAACACAGCCGTCAACGACTCAACGAAGGCTGCCGTCAGGCCATTAACAACGGCCACTACCGCTTTCGGAGCCTGCGCGCTCATTTGCAGCCCCAGCGCCACCAATCGACTTTCGGCTATCTTGAAAAACACGAACTGATCCGCCCACTGAACACCTATGATGAACACCTCGAAACGATAACATAATTAAACTTAACATTAACCCCATCAAAACAGAAACCACCATGATTACACCCACCTTGAGACAATCTCTCAAAACGCTCCGCTTATCGGCCCTGGCCCACTCCCTGGAAGTACGCCTGCAGGAAGCCCGGAGCAACCGCTTGAGCCACCAGCAGTTCCTCGAACTGGTCCTGCAGGATGAACTCGAAACCCGCGCCAACCGCCGCATCGTCCGGCGCACCAAAGCGGCCGCCTTCCGGGACAAACGCAGCCTCGAAGACTTCGACTTCAGCTTCAACCTCTCGGTCAAAAAACCCCAGATCTACCAGTTGGCCACCGCGCGCTTCCTCGAGAAGACCGAGGACATCCTTCTCATCGGCTCACCCGGAGTGGGCAAAAGCCACCTCGCCCAAGCCATTGGATATCAACTGATCAAGCTCGGCAAAACCGTCCTCTACCGCTCCATCTTCGACGTCGTCGATCAACTGCGTAACGACGAAGACACCGCCCGCCACGAGCGCATCCTGAGCAAATACTTCAAAGCCGACCTTCTCATAATCGACGATATGGGCATCAAGCAACTCCCTCCCAAAAGCGGCGAATACCTCTTTGAGATCATTATGCGCCGCTACGAACTGCGCTCCACCCTGATGACCTCCAACCGCCCCCTAGAGGAATGGGGCAAACTCATCGGCGACGTGCCCATCGCCTCGGCCATCCTCGACCGCTTCCTGCACCACGCCCATGTCATCAAAATCCAGGGCCGAAGCTACCGCCTGCGCAACTGCAAAACCGAATAAAACGCCCATCAACCACATTTAGCGGGGCGCTCATTGCCGCCCCCGCACCCCCGGCTAGGGGAACAATCAGAAAATACCAAAATCAAACCTTGACGACCACAAAACCAATAACGTATCTAATATCACCCTCAAGGTGGTACAGTTTGAAGTGCGGAATGACACCATCAGCCTTTCTCTTGTTTTGCATATTCAATTACAATTCTACCATAGACCTCTGTCTGATGCGATTTTATTTATAACGAAAAGTGGCCTTATACAGCGTTTTTGACGGAATTGAATGACTTACGTTCCCTTACAGTTCGGAGTCGAATATCTCAATTCGCAAAATTCGGGTTTTTGGGACAGCCTCCAGGTAACGCCGTTGTCCCCATTTCGTGCCAGCTACATGCCGCAGGCGGGCCGCCGCCAGCATGAGGGCGCTGTGGCCGTCGGGAAACGCTCCCACTACTCGGGTTCGCCGTCTTATTTCGCGCAGCACCCGCTCCAGCGGATTGTTGGTTCGTAGGCAACGCCAGTGTTCACGGGGAAACTTCATGTAGGTGAGGGTTTCCTCTATCCCCTCCGTAAATTTTTCGGCCGCTTTGGACAGCTTCATGGTCCGTAGTTTTTCGGCTACCGCGGCGGCTTTCTCTAACGCCGCTTCGTGGTCTTCCTGGGCATGCACCGCTTTGAGCATGGCCGCCACTACTTTCACTTTGCTGTTGGGCACAACCGTCCATACTTTGCGGTAAAAATGGACCACGCAGCGTTGCCATTGGGCTTGCGGATAAAAGTCGCCAAGGCTCTCTACCAGGCCCAGGCACTTGTCGGATATTATCAGCTTGGCTCCTTTGAGTCCCCGTTGCTTCAAGTGTCGTAGAAAGGCCGTCCAACTCGCTTTGTCCTCCTTGGCCCCTTCAACACCTCGCGATAGCCCTCCTGATTGACCCCGATGGCCACCAATAGGCTTATATTATGCACCTCGCCGCCCCAACTGCGCTTCAGCCACAACCCGTCCAGATACACGTAGGGATACTTCCCTTCCAACGGACGGTTGCGCCAACGCTCGATATGCACGTAGATCTTCTTGTTCAGATCGCTGACGGTCGAGGCGCTCACCCGAGTGCCCCACAAGGCCTCCGTTATATCTTCGACCCGGCGCACACTCACTCCGGCCAGATACATCTCGATCAGAGCTTCCTCCACACTCGATTGCCGACGACGATACCGCTCGATAATCTGTGTCTCAAACGGCACTGTGCGCAACTTCGGCACCCTCAGCTTTACCTCCCCGGCTTTGGTATGGAGCTTGCGCTCGTAATGGTCGGCACGGGTGTCCACTCGATCCGGACTGTGCTCATAGCGGCTGGCTCCACATAATCGGTCCGCTTCGGCATCGAGTAAACCGTTTAAGGTCTCTTCCACGCTGCTCAGCACCATCTTGTCCAGATGCTCCCGCACCTGGCCTTCATCGATACTGATGATTTTCCGCTCTTCTTTAGGTTCTTCTATTAATATTTGGTCCATCTTTTTGTCTTTCTAATTTGGACCTTCCTTTTTCTCCACAAAAAATGTGCGAAAAATATCCTACGTTATCAGCGTGGTCGGTACTCTCGCACAACCTATGGAAAGTAGCCAAGATGCTCGCCCATCAAGATGAACAAAAAACCAAAGCGGCGGCCTAAATAAAGAGCGGAAAAGCAAGGACAATACTTTTTCACAGGCGTACTGTCGGCTCATACAAAGAAAACCAGGCAACCGGACCCCAAAACCAGTATACTAACGTTATTGAAGAGCAAAGTCGCCCCTCCCAAATCGAAATACCACTAAAATGAACGCTCTTCAAAATCCCCTCGCAAAAATCACCCTTTTGGGACAGCCTCTACATAGGCCACAATTAAATGCTTTTCGCTCCAATGAGCGTTGTAAGGTTCCCAAAGGCGGCTGTAAGGACTCGGTTCATCTAGTGTGATGTATCTAAAGTTATACAACACAAACGTGCGAGCTTGGCGAAGATGGATTCAGCGGTGGCGGTCCAGGCAAATGGTTCGGCCTCGCGGTTATGCGCCCTTACGAAAGCGTCGATCTTCTGGCGTAGTTGTCTGGTACTGGTAAATGATCCACGACGGATGGCCCGTTGGGTAATTAATGCGAACCATCTTTCCACTTGATTGAGCCAGGACGAGTAGGTTGGGGTGAAGTGCGCATGGAAGCGAGGATGGCGTTTGAACCAGTTTCTAACCTTCTGATGTTTATGGCTGGAATAATTGTCCATAACCACATGCACGTCTAAGCCGGCAGGCACATTTTCCTCAATAGAGGCTGTCCCAAAAGGGTGATTTTTGCGAGGGGATTTTGAAGAGTGTTCATTTTAGTGGTATTTTCTTTTGGGAGGGGGTGACTTTGCTCTCCTATGACGTTAGGATTCTGGTTTTGGGGTCCGTTTGCCTGGTTTTCTTTGTATGGGCCGACAGTAGGCCTGTGAAAAAGTATTGTCCTTGCTTTTCCGCTCTTTATTTAGGCCGCCGCTTTGGTTTTTAGTTCATCTTGCTGGGCCAGCATCTTGGCCACTTTCCATAGATTGTGCGAGAGGACCGACCAGGCTACGCTGATCGAGCGGTTGGCAAAGCCTTTGCTGCGCAATCGCCCGGCCTGCCAGCGATTCTTCAATACCCCGATCCGCCCTTCGGTGCTGGCCCGGCGCTTTTGCAATTGCCTGAAGTGTGGTTCCTCCATCCGTTTTTTCAACTGCTTCGGATCGCGTGGACAGAGCGCATCGTAGATGCCCTCCTGGGCTAACTGCCGGCGGGCCCGCTGGGAGGCGAATCCCCGGTCCGCGCACATGGCCGCTATGGGTTCGGCTAGGTTGAAGCGGTTCTGTCTTTGCAAACTCTCTTGCATTTGTTCATTTTCGCTTGGCGTCCGGCTGCCGTAGAGTTTCCAGTCCAGCAGGTATCCTTCAACGCTTTCACCCAAAAACAGGGTGTTGCCAAACTCAACCTCTTGGCCCGCTTTGCCTCGCACAATCACCTGCGCATCGGGTTCGTAAACACTCAAAACTTTCTCTGCGTTTTTCACCTGGCGGCCGCCAATGATTCGCTCGTGCGCTTGCTTGATGACCACCGGGATTAGCTCGCTCATGCGCTCCATCCGGGTAAGGATCTGTTGGACCTGTTTTTCGCTGTAATCGCTTTGCTCCCAGCAGGCTTGCAATAATTCCCGGTGACTGCGGGCATGCTCCCCGATCCGTTTGAGCAGCTTTTTCATCTGCCTCAAGATACCCTTGCGTTGCCGCGCGCTGTCCTTTCGCCGCCGGCTGTGGGTCCATCTGTATGCACAGCCGATTCATCTGCCGAGCCAAGGGCTCCGGTTCGATCGGCATGCGATGGCGCAAACCGGCCTTCTCACGGATCAGCCGGATCGCTTTGAGCAGCGTGCCCGCTACATCCTTGAGCAGCACCCAGTCCGTCGGCCAATGAATGTTGACCTCCAAACAGGTGCCGTCGATCAGGCAAATGGTGGTGTCTATCGGCTTGTCCAATCCCACCACCTGCCGGGCCAGATCGGCATCGCCCACAACCTCAGTCAAGGTCCGGTGCAAGGCCCTCAACTGCTCTTCGCTGAAAAACTTCGAGGCCCGTTCCAGGGTGCTCTTGGAGATGCCCCTTATGCCGTCGATATGGCGGACACGACAAAAGTCAGCCAACAGATCGCTGCTGCCCAGAGCCCTCGACAAATGCCGAAACGAAATCCCACCGAGCAGATAACGCAGCGTTTCCATACGCAACGCCTTGAGGGCAAAATTAGCCCGCTTTTGCCGGGCCTTTACACTCATTGGCTGGCCTCTTTCCAAGGCCAGATCAACGCCCTGCGATTCCACCTCCGAATCGATCAGCAGCCGGTCGATACGCTCGATGGTGGCGCGAAAGTTATCGTAATCGAGGCAACGGTCGACCACAGTTAAAGCTGGACGCAGGAGGCATTGGATGGCTATATTTTTCATAGAAAGGGCTATATTGATTTTCGCTAACGCAATTATAGAACCCTTTTTTAGCCGGAGCGAGCAAAAAAATGCTCTTTCCGGCTATTTTTATAAACGTCATCCAGTTGACTACAAAATCTTTATATTTTTGGGACAGCCTCTACCTAACAACAGTTTAAGCATTATTATTGAAGGTCCGGGACTGTCCAAGTTTTTTTCAATCCTTCTTGACACTCCACTGGAAATAACAAACTTTTTCTGTGCTATGGCTGATATAGATGATAAATGGCCGCTAAATGCGGTTGGCAAATTTTACGTGGACGAACAATGCATCGATTGCGATCTGTGCCGTGAAACGGCGCCCGATTTCTTCAAGCGCGATGACGATGGCGGATACTCCTATGTTTACAAACAACCTGATTCCGGCAACGAGGACGATATTGCACTGTGCATGGAAGCCCTCGAAGGCTGCCCCGTAGAAGCCATCGGCGAGGATGGCGACGACTGATTTCCAGGTAGTTTACGATGGATTGTCCCTCAGGAAAAGCGCTTCCACAAGGAGGGCGAAAACAGGACCAGGATGGCGAAAAGCTCGAGCCTCCCCATGATCATGAGAAGGGAAAGGGCGTATTTTGTGTAATCGTGGAAAAATGCGTAGTTTTTAGCCGGGCCGATTTCCTGTAAACCCGGCCCGACATTGAACAGGCAAGCCAGAACGGTGGAAATGGCCCCCTCCACTGACAAATAGGGCTCAAAAAATATCACTAAAAAAAGACTCAAGTTAGCCAACAGGGCAGCGAGCACCAGATAGCTGATAATGCCTTCCTGGGCGGATCGGTCGAGATTTCTCCCATTGATTTTCACCGAGCGAACCACGCGGGTGCGAAATGCTTTTTCGATGTTGATGAGGGATACTTTGACCGCCACCACAATGCGGATCACCTTGAGACCTCCGGCCGTGGAGCCGGAGCTTCCCCCAATCATCATGAGAATCAGGAGGACGGCATGGGCAAAGGGCGGCCAGGAGTCAAAATCGGCTGTGGAATACCCGGTCCCGGTCAATAAGGAAACCACTTGAAAAGTACCCAGCCGAAAGGCCTCCTGCCAGGACTCACTTACCTCGAAAACGATCAGATGCCAGATCATCAATAGAGATACAACCACCAAAACGAGGTAAAAAGCGCCCGTTTCTGTGCTTTCGCGGACCGTCCTCCAATGACCCTTGATGACGTGGAGCATGACTATAAAACTGGTCCCCCCAAGGATCATGAAGAGGACGACCATCCATTCCAGAAGAGGATTTTGAAAGGCTCCCACACTGGCGCTCCTGGTGCTGAAACCGCCCGTCGCCACCGATGTAAACATGTGGCATACAGCATCGTACCAACTCAATCCGCACAACCGGTAGGTTATCGCGCAAGCCGCCGACAGGCCCCCGTAGAGCCCCATGATCTGCAATACTCCCGTTTGCATTCTTCCCGAATCGAGGTCCGTGGAATGGGCTGAAGATTCGCTTGAGTAGAGGATTTTCGCGCCCACTCCCAGGAAGCTCAAAATGGCCACAAAAAAGACCACCACGCCCAGACCCCCGATCCATTGGCTAAGGCTGCGCCAGAATAACAGGCTGTGGGGCATTTTCTCCAAATCGGAAAAAACCGAAGCCCCGGTGGTGGTTAAACCGGAGGTCGATTCAAAAATGGCATTGGCCAGAGAACAACCCGGAATGATAAGAAAATAGGGGAGCGAGCCGACCAGACTGGCCATTATCCAGCCCAAGCCGATTACACAGAGGGCCTCCTTGCGGAACATTTTCAAATTCCCCTCTCGGCCCAGAAAAATAAATCCAATGGACATGGCAAAAGCGATGGCGGCGCTCAACCCGAACCCCCTCATAGCGTCTTGCTCTATGCTCAATGAACGATAGGGATAACCAACCCCCAAACTGACCAGAAAAGCAATGGTCTCAATCAGCAAAATAGTGCCCAGCAGCCTGAATATTATGGGGTAATTCATTTATAAAACAGCGAAGGATTGCTTCACTCTCTTTTCATCAGGAGGCGGTTTGTCAGTCCGCCGACACCAGATTTTGCAGTTCCTTGGTATTGCCTTCCTGGGAAATCAGCACAATGCGGTCGCCTCCCAATATGATATCATCCGCTCCCGGCACTTTAGCCTGAAACTTGTGCAGCAGGGCTACGATTACGCAGCCTCTGGGTAAAGGAATTTGGCGCAGCGGCTGGCCGGCGAATCGATTGTTGTGGCTCAGGTGGATCTCCAGGACTTTGCCCACTCCATCCGGTAGGGTGGCCAGTTCCAGCATTGGCTCGGTGGAAAGGTAGCGCAGCACCTCCCGGGCCGTCGTCACGCGTGGAGAAACCATCATTTCAACCCCCAGCGAGCTTTTCAGTCCATCCAGTACATCTTCGTAGTCGGTTTTGTTGATGACCAGTTGCACATGCGCGGCCCCCAGTTTGGAGGCCTGCAAACCGGTCATGATATTGTCCTCATCGTCCTTCGTCGAGGCCACAAAATAATCGGCGCTGCCAATCTGCTCCTCCTCCAGAAGCCGCAGCGAGGTGGCATCGCCATTGATCACCGTGACCCTGGGAAATTTATCCGCCAGTTCCCGACAAATGGCGCCATCTTTCTCAATGATGCGGATTTTATAACGCGGATTGGCCAATAGCCGGGCCAGGGCCACAGCCGTTTCGCCGCCGCCATAAAGGGCCACCCTCACCGGCTCTTCTTTGCTCTCAGGATCAAATTTGGTTTTCATTTTCAAAAGGACGTCCGGATGGCCGAAAATAGTCACCCGGTTATCCTCCTCCAGCACTGTCTCGGCGGAGGGCACTTCCACTTCCTTGCGCCGCTGGATAAAACCGATGCGGACTTGCTCCAGCGGTATGTCCCGCAGCTTTTTACCGATGAAACGGGAGCGTCTGGTAACGGTTACCTGCTGCGCTTCGATTTGCCCGCGGGAGAAATACTCGACCGCCACCCGCCCTGGGTTGCGGATCGATTTTGCCAACTGCACCGCGCACAAGCCCTCGGGATTAATCATATGGTCGATGCCGAAGTGCAACTGGTAATTGACATAAGAATTGTCCGTATAAGTCTGATCGTGCACCCGCGTAATGGTCGCCTGCGCCCCCAGCACCTTGGCCAGCGAGGTAGCCACCAGGTTGGTCCGGTCCTCGCTCGTCATAGCCAGAAAAAAATGGCATTCGCGCACTCCGGCCTTGACCAGCGTCTCGGCCGAACTGCCATTCCCGGTCAGCACCTTGGCATCGATCAACTCATCCACCCGCTGGGCGATGGCCTCGTCCGATTCGATTACGGTCACATCGTGAGCCTTACCGCTCAACAACCCGCAAAGGTAGCTTCCCACCTCCCCTGCGCCCACTATTATAATTTTCATTTTAACAATGATAAACCCAAAGATTTCATAAAACCGCGGATTTCGGTATAAAATCTCGATTGTTACGTGACCTTACACATTATCTGTGTCTATCCGTGGTTGAAATATTTGAGAATACTTCAACATCATTTTTAATGACGCTTTCCTTCACTGATTACAGGTTTATGCCAATCTCCATGTTAGAGCATGCATCGCATTTGAAAAGCATATTTTTTTCCTCCCAATTCGAGCGCCCACAGCCAAAATTCCATTGCCGGGCCATCTTCGGAACCTTAACTTCGGTCCTTTTAACACCGTAATCCTTTTTAAAATATGCCTCCTCCCGCTTCCGCCAAACTGGTCCTCGTCGCCATGTATGAACCCTCCGATGAGGAATTCGGGGAACTCGGCGTATTTCTCAAAGACGGAAATCTCAAACCCGTGCAGACGGACGCCGCCGGGCTGCCGGGCCGCCTCTACGAGCGCGAGGACGGCCTGCTCGCCCTCCACGCCGGCGTGGGCAACCCCAACACCGCCGTATCCATTATGGCCCTCGGCCTGGCCGGCGGTTACGATTTGAGCAAAGCCTACTGGCTCATTTCCGGCATTTCCGGGGGCAACCCCCGCAACTGCCCCCTGGGCAGCGTGGTCTGGACCGATTGGGCCGTGGACGGCGACCTGGCCTTCGAAATTTCCCCCGAAGACATGCCCGCAGATTGGTCAACCGGCATTCTCCCCATCGGGGCCAAGAAACCCTACGGACCTCACTCCATCGACGATGCCGCTTTCGGCCAAAGGTATGAAGTCAGCCAATTAAACCCGGACCTCTGCCGATGGGCCTTTAACCTGACCAAAGACATTCCCCTAACCGATAATGAAGAAATGGAAGCGGAACGCCGGGCCTACATCGGCTATCCCAACATCCAGGGCCCGCCCCAAGTCTTGTGCGGGGGCAACCTGACCACCGGCCGCTACTGGCACAGCAAAAAAATGACGGAATGGGCCGAACGCTGGGTCGATTATTGGACGGAAGGCAAAGGAACCTTCTACACCTCGGCCATGGAAGACACTGGCACCCTCCACGCCCTCCGCCACCTCTCCCGCATGGGCAAAGCAGATTACGACCGCGTCCTCCTGCTGCGCACGGCCAGCAACTTCACCTACCCCCCACCCGGCAAAACAGTCCTCCAAAACCTCTTCGGAGACGCCCAGGGAGACGCCCATTACCCCGCCTACGCCCCCTCCCTCCAAAACGCCCAAAAAACCGCCACCACCGTCATCCAAAAAATCCTCAACAACTGGCCAACCTACAAGGACACCATCCCAAAACCTGGATAGAGTATTCCAAGCAAAAATAATTCATAAAACGTTTGAAAAACAGCGGCCCATTGGCATAGAAACACCCTGTGCCCTGTACTACCCTTCTACAACACCGACGTCGGCTTTGGTGGATTACTCTAATCGCAAGCTGCCTGCTACTCGCTTCCTCAATGGGGGCAGAGACTGCCGAATTTTTGGCCCTTAGATATCTGGCAGAAAATGGGGATCGCGAGGCACAGACTGACCTAGGTGTCATGTATGCCACGGGTGAAGCTATTCCAAAAGATTTAGCGGAAGCTTCCAGATGGTTTCTAATGGCGGCGGAACAAGGATCAGGTGTCGCCCAACAAAATCTTGCTGGATTGTATGTTTCTGGCAACGGGGCAGCCCAGGATTATGCTGAGGCCGTTAAGTGGTTTCGAAAAGCGGCGGAACAGGGCTTAGCCATGTCCCAATACAAACTCGGATTAATGTATAAACTGGGAAAAGGGGTAGCTCAGGATGATAACGAAGCCCTCAAATGGTATCGCTGAAATGGACGGGGAAAACTGAACAGGGATACGGCAATGCCCTGAACAAGATTCGTAAGGCGGCCGAAGAAGGTAACGCATCGTCCCAATACAACCTAGGGTTGCTTTACGCAAATGGTCGTGGGTTGGCTCAGGATCATAAGGAGGCGCTCAAGTGGTTTCGCAAGGCCGCCGCACAGGGAAACGCCGAGGCCCAATACAACCTTGGGTTGATGTATTATTTCGACAGAGGTGTTCCGAAGGTTATTGAACTAGCGCTCAGTTGGTTTCGCAGGGCTGCCAAACAAGGTAACGCCGAGGCACAAGCCATCCTTGGATCGATGTATGAATTGGGCGTAGGAGTGACCCAGGATTACACCAAGGCACTCAAATGGTATCTCAAGGCGGGCGAACAGGAAAACACCGAGGCCCAATACAACCTAGGGGTAATGTATGGCGAAGGAACAGGAGTGACTCAGGATTACGCCGAGGCGGCCAAATGGTTTAGTAAAGCCGCCGGGCAGGGACATGTTATAGCGCAGATAAGCCTTGCCGAGGCTCAATTTAACCTTGGGTTGGTGTATTACGAGGGTCAAGGAGTTACCCAGGATTATTTGGAGGCATTCAGATGGTTTCACATGGCGGCGGAACAAAATTACGCCCCAGCACAATTTAACCTGGGATTGATATATTTTAAGGGCCAAGGAGTAGATCAGGATTTCCAGAAGGCGTTTAAGTTGTTTCGCAAGGCTAAAGGAAGGGACGTTCGGGCGATGGCTTTACTCGGGTTAATGTATCGCAACGGTTTCGGGGTAGATCAGGATAAATCCAAAGCAGTTTTATATTATGGAAGGGCTGCTAACACGGGCGACCCAGAAGCTGTCGAATGGATTAAAGAACAGGCCGAACAAGGAGATGTTTTTGCCCAATCAATCCTTGTTTATGTGTATTACTTTGGTAAGGGGGTTAGAAGGAACAAACGCGGGGTTAGAAGGAACAAACGCGAGTCGATAAAATGGTTAAAAATAGTATCTGAACAGGCAAGCTCTGGGCAGGCTAACGCACAACATATTCTTGGAATACTGTCAATACCATCCCATAGGGGCGAGGCAAGCTTCGTAACCCATTGATAATCAATGTGAGTTTTTGACTTTTGGGGGAATCGAATTTTTGAAATTTTATCACATGTTTCTCTTTTATTGCTTTTGCCACCTTGTGCTGTCCCATAGGTTTTCAACCAAACCCAGGGAAATAAGCCTGCTGGGGAGTCGCTCGCATTCTAAAGCGTCCACCGGCTGTCCCATAGAAATCGAGCAAGTCCCGCAGGTTAAAGCGATCCCAAAGCACGCCTCTGACAAGTGTGAACAGGCGGACAAAACTATGCTCCCAGCGGCTCAACCAGGCCTGAAAGCGGAGCAGCACATAGAGCAGCAAAGCGCTCCAAATCTGCCAGCGCACGGCATTGGCGCTATGGCCGAGGAAATCGCACAAGTTGAGCGTTTGTTTGATTTGGCGGAAGAAGGTTTCAATGGACCAGCGGCAGCGATACAGTTCGCTGATCGTATGGGGCGACCTCGTATGGGGCGACCACTGCAAATTATTAGTCAAAAATTCCATCACTCGCCACTGGCCATCAATCTCCACCCATGCCGTTACCCGGCGCATCGGCTGGGGATAATCCTGACGGGATTTTTTGTTCTTAAGGACCACCAGATCATCGCGCAAAATATTGCCCTTGGGCTTCTTGAGCAGCCTCTTGACACAGCGCAAGGCCATGTTCTTTTTGGCCCGGGTGACAAAGTAAATGCCCCTCGATGACAAGTCAAAGAGGTGGGTCAAATCGATGTAGGCCTTGTCAAACAATACGATTTCACCGGCTTTGAGGGCGGCGCACATTTCACGGGCTCGTTTGGCGTCATTGTCCCTGGCCGTGTCGATGATGGCAAACCGGGGCAGAAAACTTTTCAAATCCAGGCGCAAGTGACATTTGGCGGCCGCCTTTCGCCGACGATGTTTAGCCCAATCCATGCAGTTGGCGACCAAACCGATAGTGGACGAATCGACGATGTTGATAACGCGTTTGAAACGTCGGGGAAACCCCTTGAATTTACCACCCGCAAACCCCGGAGACAACGACTGCAAGTGCTTGAGCACCGACCAAAACAGTTCTCCCGACATCGCGGCATCGCGATGCTTGTTGGCGTAGGAAAGCCCGTTGCGACTGGGAGCGCTGGCCCCCCGGATACTGGCCAGCAACCCTCTGTGATGAGCGAGTCCGTCACAGACATCATTAAGCCCAATAGCATGAGTGATCTGAGCATAGAGCAAACTAACGATATGGCTCCATGGACTGAAACTGCGAGCTTTCTTATCGACACCATACTGGCGGGCCAACTTGGCCACCAGATGTCCCGGAATAAAATTGCAAAGCTGTCGCAGAACGCACACCTTGCATTTGGCTGGATTTGCTTTTTGTTTTTTCATAGTAACCTGCTTCTAGTGAAACAGGCGAACAAGAGCAATTCCAGCCGTTTTGCGTTATTTCCTATGGGATGCTATTGGAATACTGTATCTCTTTGGAGAATTGGGTTTAGATCAGAGTTATAAAAAAGCTCACAACTGGTTTCGCAAAGCGGCTGAGCAAGGTTACGCTGAGGCACAATACAGTCTTGGAGACTTGTATTACAGAAGGCGCGATGGAAAACAGGAAAAACAGAATTACACAGAGGCATTCAAATGGTTTAAAAAAGCAGCTGAACAAGGCAGTGCTTGGGCCCAATACGGGATCGCGGAATTGTACAGGAACGGTTTTGGGGTGTCTCAGGATTCCAAAGAGGCATCAAAATGGTATCAAAAAGCGGCTGACCAAGGGAACATTCCGGCGAAATGGAAATTACAGGGAATTGAATGGGTGGACCATGAGGAAATTGATAAAATCCCCAATAGGCTCGAAGCTAATCCCCCCATTTATCCCCTTCAATTTAGGAAAGACGGCATTGAAGGCTGGGTCAGACTGATGATCCTCATAGATGAACGGGGAAAAGTCATCAAAGCGGAAGTCAATGAGTCCAGCAACAAGGAATTTGAAAGGCCGTCCATTGAGGCGGTCCTGCAATGGATATTCGAGCCAGGCATCTTGAACGGAAAGGCCGTAAGAATTAGTCGTATTCAGCCGTTTAGTTTTAAGCTGAATTGAAGCTCCTTAACTACTCCCATTTAACTCCAATTTGTTTTCTTTCGTGGTTCCATTTTAGGTATTTGGTCTGCATGGGGATTAATTGCAGTTGGTTGAATGAGTTAACCCATCTTCGACAGTTCAAAAAGTTAAAGGGCTTATCTATGCGGATTCGGGATTAATTTTTGCCGTTAG
Source organism: Opitutales bacterium (assembly GCA_965226205.1). Classification (GTDB taxonomy): domain Bacteria; phylum Verrucomicrobiota; class Verrucomicrobiia; order Opitutales; family UBA2987; genus JAJFLU01. The sequence goes on from CBDDCJ010000026.1 coordinate 226,730, forward strand.
TCTGCACTACATTTTGGATGATTTTGGGGCGGGTGGGCAGTTTTTTAGGCCCATTTTCTTGAGGAGGTCGGCACAGAGTTTTTCCGGTTTGCCTACCAGCCGTAAACGCGCTTCGCGTCCCCCTCGCAGCGGTGCCACCACGTCCATTGAGCGTAGATTCTCCAGTTCGTGCAACACTTGCCGCGCACAGGTGCCGAGGCCTTTGGCCTGCAGCCAGCTTTCCAGGGCGCGCCACATCGCCAGAGCCAGAAAACAGATCAGAATGTGCGCTTGCACACGCTCTTCTTTGTGGTGATAGACCGGCCGCAGCCCCAAGTCGCTTTTGGCGCAACGAAAGGCTGCCTCGGCCTGTGTCAGTTGTATATACCACCGCCACAGCTTTTGTGGGTCTTCCTCCTGGCAGTTGGTTCGCAGCAGATAGGTCCCGTGGGCTAGTTGGGCCCAATCGGCTTTGCTCTCGTCTTCGGTGATTTGCAATGCGCAGGCCCGTCCGGCGGCGTCGATTTGCACTTCTACGGTGAATATTTTTTCGGCCAGGGTGTGGCGGCCCAGCCAGCGGCCGATGCGGCGTTCAACCGGATCGAGTTTCTGCCCTCGCCGACGCAAACTCAGGTCGATCTGGTCGAGCTTTTTGCGCAAACGCTCTTTTTGCTTGCTCAGCATGGCGGCTTCTTTTTGACCCCGTCCCTGGCTGCGGCAAAGCACATATTGCTCGATCTGGGGGCAGTCGGGATGTTTCACCAGTTTGACCTCCACCCTCGCCCGCACCTCGCAAAAATCGCCTTGCTCGAGCAGATCGAGGGCAAAGTTTTTAAGATGGCTCTTGGGCGTGCCCACGATGTAACGGGCCCCTTTGCCGCGCAGGTATTCGAGGTTGGCCTCGCTCACCATGCCGCGGTCCAGCACCCAGATGCGATCGGCCACCCCGTAATGCGATTCCATCAATTCGACCCTCTCCTGCACCGTGGTCACATCGGCGCGGTTGCCGTCGAAAACCTCATAGGCCAGGGGCAGCCCTTCGGGCGTCACCACCAGTCCAAGACATACCTGCTTGCAATCCGGCCGCTGGTCCCGGCTGTAGCCGCGCTGGGCCTGGGCATTGCCCTCGCACCGGCCCTCAAAATAGGTGCTCGTTATGTCGTATAAAAGAAACTCGAAACGCGTCCCAAACCAGCTTTCATAGCGTCCTTTAAGATGACTGAACAGTTCCCGGCGCAAGGGCAAGACACGATCCAGTCCGCGATACAAACGGTTGTCATAGACCTCATCCACATCCACCGCCATCAAATCCTCCAGCGCCGTCGAGCCATACCAGCGCTCGGCCAGAGCCAGCTCCGAGGCCTGTTCGCAAAAACGCCCCAGCGCCAGAATCGAGGCCACCTGGGCCCAGCCCACCGACTCCCGGCCCGGCGGCAAATGCTCCTCGAAGAAACGATGCAGCCCCAGCCGCCGCCACAGCGCCAGAGCCACATACACTTTGCCAAATTGACGCACCCACTCCACCCGTATCCGACCCAGATTCACCTGCGCCCACAACGGAGCCTCCGGTTTATCCTCGGCAAATAAATCCAACTGCTCGGCCCCCGCAGCCTCATCATCGCCATCGAGGAGCCGACCGATCTGCTCCCAACCCAACCGCTCATCCTCATCGAGCCCCGGCTCCTTGCCAATGTGGGCCACGATGCGCTGGCGCGGCCCCTTGGCTGTGCGCACCGACTCCACCAGCGTCCAGTAATCATAATCCTAGCCCTTCTTACGACGACGATGGCGACGCAAATACATCAACACCGACCCTGCACTACTTCTCCGAAAAGGCAATAGAGTGGTCTGCACTACACGGCATATTCACACCCCAACCCTGACAACCATGCGCCCTACAGCACGAAAAACCCTAAAAATAATCGATTTACCCCCCCCCCCAACTGTCGAACTCAGGTTAACTGGCTATTGACTCTTGCGGTGGGCGCAGGTTAATTTGTCTCCTTCTTCCATTCTTATGATGTTTACCTCAATGTTTCATAAAACCGCAGATTGCGCAGATAAACGCTGATATCATATTTCAACTAGAATTTGTCTTTCGAACGCTCTTTAACAAATTATCTGTGTTTATCCGCGTAATCTGTGGTTGAATAATTCATCATCCGACATCCCTAAAACGTGCTGGGGACAGCCCGTTCCACCATCTCGCATCCAGTATCCGTATAATCAGCGGTCAACTTTTTGAATCTTTGGGAATTCTAATTTGAACGGCGAAAAATTGAGTATTGCTTATAAATTGGATGAGGAGTCGGCCAATGTGGCTCGATTTCTTTCGCGGATGGCCCGGCGGGTTCCGGGGCATTGCGCGGTTATGGTTCCTCTTGGCTTGAGGGGGGGGGGCATCGAATATCTGGAGCGTTCCTTTGCCGAGTTGGAGGCTGATTGCTACGCCGTGGCTCGGTTTTTCCAGGAAAAAGGCATTGTCCGGGGAACGCGGGTCTTGCTCATGGTGCGGCCGGGGCTGGACCTAATCTTGACGACTTTCGCGCTCTTTAAAATGGGCGCAGTGCCGGTGGCCGTCGATCCGGGCATGGGTTTGAAATCATTCCTCAACTGCGTCCGCCGGTCACAGCCGGAAGCTCTCGTCGGCATCCCGCTGGCCCTTGGGATCAGCCGAATCTTTCGGCGGGCATTCAGGACGGTCCGCATCCACATAAAAGCGGGCCGCAACAGCTTCCTGAAATTAGGGGAAAACTACGGTGGCTCCGGTCAGGCATTTCCCTTGGCGGCGACGAAGTCCGACGACCTGGCCGCCATACTTTTTACCTCGGGCTCCACCGGGCCGCCCAAGGGCGTCTGCTACGAGCATGGCATGTTCGACGCCCAGGTGCGGTTGATTCGCGACCAATACGGGATCGAACCGGGGGAGATTGACCTACCCATGCTGCCCATTTTTGCCCTTTTCAATCCCGCTTTGGGAATGACCACGGTGGTTCCGCAATTGAATCCCAGCAAACCCGCCGCGGTCGATCCAGCAAAAATCGTCCGGGCCATCCGCCAATGCGGTATCACCACCAGCTTCGGTTCGCCGGTTCTGTGGCAAAAAATAGGCCGTTATTGCACGCGGTGGGATATACAGTTGCCCTCCATGCGGCGGGTGCTCATTGCGGGCGCACCGGTTTCGCCCGATTTGGTTCGGCTATTGCAGCCCGTTCTTCCCCATGCGGAGGTGCATACGCCCTACGGCGCCACCGAATGCCTGCCGGTCAGTTCCCACCGCGGGCCGGATATTCTGGAAAAAACCTGGCAGCTTACCAAGAAAGGTAAGGGAACCTGCGTCGGCATTCCCGTTCCCGGAATGCAGGTAAAAATCATCCGCATCGAGGAAAAAATTCTGCCCTCATTCGAGCCATCTATGGAATTGGGTGGGGGGGAAATCGGCGAAATCATCGTCAAGGGCCCGGTCGTAACCAGGACCTATGACCAGTTGGAAAAAGAGACCGCCCAAGCAAAAATAAACGAAAATGGCGAGGTTTGGCACCGCATGGGAGACCTTGGTTACCTTGATTCCGAGGGGCTGCTCTGGTTTTGCGGGAGAAAAGCCGAACGCGTCGTCACGTCCGGAGGCGTTTATTTCACCGATTGCTGCGAGGCCATATTCAACCGTCATGCAAACGTTTTTCGGTCGACCCTGATCGGCATTGGCGGCCCGGAATACAAGATTCCCGCCATCCTGATCGAACCGGAAAAAGGGAAATACCCACGGAGCGCAGGGGCAAAGAAGGAATTTATCTCCAAACTGCGCGCATTGGGAGCGGTCAATCCACTAACCCGGAATATCGAAACCTTTTTCTTCGCCAAAAAATTTCCCGTTGATGTGCGTCATAACGCCAAAATTAACCGCCTCGAATTGGCCAAAAAATTTCAATCATGCCGATGAAAATACTGGTTACAGGCGGCGGTGGGTTCCTCGGCCGTTACATTGTCAAAAAGCTTCTCCGGCGCGGCTGCGCGGTGGCCATCCTGGGCCGCTCGCCCCAACCGGACCTGCAAAAACGCGGCATAAAGCTATATCAGGGCGACCTGACGGACGTTAAATTAGTTAAAGCCGCCTGCCGGGGCCGGGACGCGGTTTTTCATGTCGCCGCCAAAGCAGGAATCTGGGGCAGCCTGAATAGTTATTATCAGCCTAATATCGTCGGCGCTCACAATGTAATTTCGGCCTGTCACAAACACGGGGTAGGCCGCCTTGTTTATACCAGCACCCCGAGTGTCGTTTTTAACCGCCAATCCTTTGAAAATGCCGATGAATCCACTCCCTACGGTCACGATTGGCTCTGCCATTACGCCCGGACCAAATCCATCGCGGAACAGGAGGTGCTCTATTCACACCAGCCGAGGGGTTTGCGAACCATCGCGCTCCGGCCGCATTTGATATGGGGAATTGGCGATCCCCATTTGCTCCCGCGTATAATCGCACGAGCGAAATCAGGACGCTTGCGCATTATCGGCGACGGGGAAAACCGGGTGGACATCACCCATGTGGAAAATGCAGCCGATGCGCACCTACTCGCCCTCGACGCGCTGGAATCCGGCGTGGCTGGCGGCAAAGCCTATTTTATTTCGCAGGGAAAGCCGGTGCGCCTGTGGGCGTGGATCAATGAGATGCTGGAAGGGCTTTCGATACCGCCAGTGGTCAAAAAAATCAGCTTGAAGAATGCCTATGCCGTTGGCGCTTGCCTTGAAGTTATTTATAACATCCTACACCTCAAAGGAGAGCCCCCCATGTCCCGCTTCGTTGCCCTGGAACTCGCCAAGGATCATTATTTTAACATCCAGGCGGCCCGCGGAGACCTCGGTTACAAGCCAAAAATGTCCACCCGCCAAGGCATGGCCGAATACCTTGAGCATTTCAGGTCCTATGATCAAAAACCGGACTCCGGCTAAGTGGATCGCTGCCGGACCGCCTCGAAAAGGGCAATGGCCGCGGCCACATTTACATTGAGGGAATCGGAGTGGCAGGCCATCGGTATTTTCAGGCGATGGGTCGCCCTGGTCAGCCAGAAATCGCTTAATCCATCTTTTTCGCTTCCCACCACGATGGCTACGGCAGCCTTGAAATCGGCTCGCCAGTATTTCTCGCTAGCCGCCGGGGTGGCGGCCAAAACCTGAATCCCTTTAGACTTCAACCAGGCAAGCGCAGGTTCGTTCTCGCAAACGACAACAGGAAATCCGAAAAGGGCTCCCTGGGAATTACGGATAACGTTTGGGTTGAAAACATCGGCCACTGGATCGGTTACGATGATGGCGTCTGCCCCGGCCGCCTCGGCGCTGCGGATGAGGCTGCCCAGGTTGCCCGGTTTTTCCACCCTTTCCACCACCAACAAAAGGGCCGATGTGGCGAACCGGATTTCATCAAGCCCGGTTTCCCATACCTGAGCCATGGCCAGCAAACCATCCGGATTTTCCCGAGGGGAGCATTTGGCGAAAGCAGCCTGCGACAGCTGAACCACTTCCACACTTAGTTCTTTCGCTCTGTGGACGATCTCATGGGCCTCGCCGGATTTAAAGTCTTCTGGACAGAAAAACAAGCATTGCAATGCCACTTCCTGATCCAACGCCCGCGAGGTCTCCCGATGCCCTTCGATGAGGAACAGGCCCTGCCGTTTGCGATGGCGGGCATGGCGCAATCGCACCAGGTTTTTCACCCGGGGATTGTGGGGACTCTGGATAACTTCGATCTTCATGACGCCCTCAATCAATCGGCGATTGGCTTTTGCTTTGACCAGTGCGGCACAGACTTGCCGGAACAGGATGTTAATTTAACCCACCCGCGCGGAAACCCTTTTAGCCTTCTTTCTCGCGATTTTTCTTTTCGGCTTTCTGGGGGCAGCTGATTGTTTTTCCAGATTCTTGGCTTCGGCTTCCTTTTGACTCTCATGCTTGGCATATTGGTGTAGAAGCCGCCGGATGATTCTCTGGTAGCTGCTCTTATGCTTTTTTGCCACCGATTTGAAATAGGCCACGCTGTAACTGGTCAATGGGATGGTGATCTTCTCCGTCTGATCCTCGATAATGATCTCGATAATGGAAGGAAGCCCCCCCTCGTTGACCCGCCTGATTTTGGAGAGGTCCCAATATTCACTGACATCTTCGCCCCGGTCCACTTTGGCGTCGTACTCCTCTGCCGTAATCGTTTTCACTTTAGTCTTGGTGAGCATAAATATTCCTTTCTAATCTACTTGGTGAACGGGCGGAAAAAATTCGAATACGCTGGTTGCGATAGGTAATAAAAACAGTGTATAGGTTCCCGGAAATCATTCCGATTATGCCGAAACGAGATTCACCTTTTATTCGCTTCGCCTCCACCTCTACACTGTTGGGGTCGTTCCATACTGCTGTTGCCGTTTCAAAATCAATCCCGTGTTTTTCGAGATTTGATTTGGATTTTTCCGAATCCCATTCAAAACTCCTTGTCATTTAATTTTTACCATACTTTATTATGGCTATATTGCAATATAATTTAAATTTTATAATCGTCAACATCAGCTTTTATTTTTTAGGGCAGTTTTATAATTTTCATAAATATCGATGAGACTGCCCAAAGATTTTGTGGATGAACCTTTTGCCTACCACCATGAGGTGGTGGTGGATATTTCGGCTTTGACGAATCTTGGCTCCGGCTTGGGGCGGGTGGATGGCTGGGTCATCATGGTCCCCTGCGCCCTCCCCGGGGAGAAGGTGCGGGCCCGCGTCTGGCGGAACAAAAAAAATTATTCGGAAGCCGATTTAATCGAAGTGCTGGAACCTTCCGAGGATCGTGTGGAGCCTGGTTGTCCGCTGTTTGGGGAATGCGGAGGCTGCCAGTACCAGCATCTTGATTACGCCGCCCAGTTGCGTTGGAAAAAACACCAGGTGGAAGAGCTTTTGGAAAAGATCGCCGACTTTCAAGACCCCGTGGTGCAGCCGGTGCGCGCTTCACCCCAAAAATACGGTTACCGGTCGAAAATAACGCCCCATTTCCAGAAAAAACGTGAGGGCAAACCGCTCAATATCGGGTTTCTGCGGGCCGCCTCACGGAGCATTGTCGATGTGCCCCAATGCCCCATCGCCACCGAGGCCATTAATGAAGCGCTTCCGCAAGAGAGGGAGTCTGTGCTCTCCGGGCGGCGAAAATTCCGCAAAGGGGCCACTCTCCTGCTGCGGGATTCCTATGATGGCGTCGCCACCGATCCCCAAAAGATCATCACTCAAAAAGTGGGCGCGCTTCTGTTCCAGGTCCAGGCCGGAGAGTTTTTCCAGAACAACCCCTTCATTCTACCGGAAATGGTCGATTATGTCATTAACGAGGCTCGCGGCCAAGGCACCCGTTTCCTCGTGGACGCCTACTGTGGGGTGGGAGTCTTCTCATTATCGGCCAGTCCCTATTTTAAAAAACTAACCGGAGTGGAAATCAACCCCCAGGCCATCAACCTGGCCAATGCCAACGCCCTCCTCAACAAAATCGAAAACTGTCAATTCGTCATCGGCCAGGCCGAGTCGTTATTTTCCTCCATTGAATTTGACCCTGAACTTACCTCGGTTGTCATTGACCCCCCCAGAAAAGGCTGTGGAAACCATTTTCTCGAACTACTGGCCGCATACGGACCCAAAAAAATCATCTACGTCTCATGCGACCCCGCCACTCAGGCCCGCGACCTGAATTTATTGGCAGCATTAGGCTACCAATTAAAAAAAATGCAACCCTTCGACCTCTTCCCCCAAACCCGGCATATCGAAACCATCGCCACCCTGCAAAAAGGGTAATTGCCAAATAACCTTTATTCCGCAGCGGATTCCAAGACTTTATTAACCCAGGAATTGAGGCTTTTATTCTGGAGCTTCGATCGGACATGAATCTTCTTATGAAGAGCCGGATCGATCCTCACCAGGAATTTCCCCGAAAACGGTTTCTCGGCCTCTTCGTTGCGCTCCTGGCAAAAATCGAGATAATCATCAACAGACTCTGTAAATGCGCGCTTCAATTCCTCAACCGTCTTACCTTCATAGGTGATGACGTCTCGAAGATTAATCACTTCACCGTGAAACACTTCCGCATTTTCATCGTATTCCACTTTTCCAATATATCCCTTATATTCCATCTTTATCAACTCCACATTCTAAAATAAATCTCCGTACTGATTTGACCGTGCCCTTGTTGGCTTCCTTTTGCGGATGCGGCCGGTGAAAAACTGCTCGCACGTCTGAAAGGCAAACTCGCACTCGTGAACCGCGCCCCTCGGAAAATTCTCCGCCCATCGCCTTGAAAAGTCCTTCGATCTCCTTCCATTTAATATCGGATCGTTCGGGCTGCTCAAAAATCTTGGAGAGAGTCCTCCGGTTTTTCTTATTCACCTTAATAAGATATCAAAAAATGATACCATGTCAAGAGGTTTGTGAATTCTGTAATCAGGAACCTTGGCTCGGTCGATTTGTAATTAGCGGCGTTTATTCCAGGTTTTGGTGTGGTAGTGGCGGCGGGTGGTTTTTTCTTTTTCTGGGGGGTAGTGGGGCCAGGGTTTTTCTTGGGGGTCGGTTTGAGGGTTGGTTAGTTGGGCGAGTTCGCTGGTGAAATATTTTTTGAATTTTTGGGGTAATTGTTTGGGGGTTTGGGTGATTGAGCCTTGCAGGAGGAGGCCGTGGCGGTTGCGTTTGAGGGCGGCCCCGGCTATTTTTCTTTTTGTCGCGGGGTTGATGACATCGCAGGGCTCCGCCTTTTCAAAGCATACTGTTGGCCGTGAGGATTTACCTTCGTTACGCTCTGGAGCGGGAGCGAGTGCCGCCTGGAGGCCACATATTATGAGGGCGTTAGCCAGGGCCTTATGGATTGCATTGTAAACATGGGTGGCGTCCATTTTGGAAAATGAGTGGCTGGGCGGAAAGACGATGCTGTAGGTCCAGTCATGACGGTGATCGACAATGCCTCCACCGGTTGGCCGCCGGCAAATTTGGACGCCCGGTTTTGCTATTTGGGCCTCCACCCAGGCAAACTTCTGGCTATAACCAAAGGTGAAGGCGGGCGGCCCGGTCCAACCGTAGTGACGGAAGCGCACGGCCTCCGGCTCCGGGTAGTCTTCCAGCAGGAGAAGGTCTTCGGCCATGTTGTCGAAGGCGTTGGCAGACCTGTCGGGCAATAGGTGCATTTGGTTATTCAATGCTGCTTTGATGCGGAAGATATTGCCATAGCGCCAATTTAGAGCAAGTTTTGAAGCTTTGAAGTTTTAAGATGACATCCTACAGCGATTTGGCCCGAAAAGCCGTTCTTGATAAACCGGTTTATTACCCTGGCAAACCCATTGAAATGGTGGCTGTGGAATGCGATTTGGACCCTGCGGCAATCCTCAAAATGGCTTCCAACGAGAATCCTCTGGGGGCGTCCCCATTGGGCCTTGAGGCGGCACGTAAAGCGCTTTCCGGAGCGTCCTTATACCCAGAAAACAGCGCCTATTTTTTGCGTCAAAAACTAGCCGGAATCCGCGGAGTGCCTCCCCATCAACTGGTCGTCGGTCATGGTTCCAGCGAGATTATTCAATTGCTTTGCGCCGTTTTTGTGGGGCCTGGAGTTGACGTGGTCATGGGGGAGCACGCTTTTATCGCCTACAAACTTTCCACCCTGCTGCAGGAGGGGAATTGCCTGAAGGTCCCCTTGGTCGATTTTCGCCACGATTTGAAAGCCATGAGGGACGCGGTGACGCCGCAAACCCGGCTCATTTTTCTGCCCTCGCCCAACAACCCCACCGGAACCTGCAATTCGGAAACGGAAATCGTGGAATTTGTCCGCAGCTTGCCCGATCATGTGGTTTTCTGCCTGGACGAGGCCTATGCCGAATACCTTGATCACCCCCCGGATTTGAGACCGCTCATCTCAGAGGGACGGAAGGTCATCTGCACGCGCACCTTCTCAAAAATCTACGGTTTGGCTGGATTGCGCATCGGTTACGGCTATGGCCACCCTGACCTTCTGGACTTGCTCAACCGGGTGCGTCCACCCTTCAATGTAAACTCGGTGGCGCTGGCGGCGGCGCTGGGAGCGCTGCAGGACGAGGCTTTTGTGGCGAAGTCCAAATCCACCAATTTCGACGGTATGGCTCAATTAAAGGAAGGCTTTGATCAACTCGGGCTGGAATATGTGCCCAGCGCGGGCAACTTTATCCTTGTCCGGTTCGGGAATTCTGACAAAGTATATGTTTATTTACATGACAGAGGAATCATTGTCCGCCCCCTCACAGGCTATGCCCTTCCCGAACATCTGAGAATCAGCGTGGGCACGGAAGACCAGAACCGGAGCCTGCTCAATGCTCTGGGCGAGTTTTTTGGGAATTAACCTAAGACGATGCTGCTAATAATTACGGCTCTTTTGTGAATCCTGAACAGGTTGAGATGCTGCTGCGCCTGCTTGGCGCAATAGGTTTGCTTTTTATGAACGCCTTGCTCGTAGCCGGCGAGTTCAGTATTATTAAATTGAGGCTGAGTTATTTAAATCCGGATTATCTGGAAGACCCCAAGTGGCGAAAACCCCCCCAGTCATTGCTCGAAAATATAGACCAATCCGTTAATGCAGCGCGGTTCGGAATTCTACTTTGCGCCCTGGGATATGCCCTCACGGCCTATCCACTTTTTTATGATTTCCTCAACGAAAGTGGTTTGCTGGATGCCTGGAGTGCCCGCCTTTTGGCTTTTTTGTTAATATTCGCAGTTTATTATTTGTTTGGCGACCTGCTCCCTCGGGGTTTGGCCGTGGCATCTCCGGTGCGTGTTTTGCACACCGCCACCCTGCCCCTGAGATTGGTTGGCCTGACCGGTTTCCTGGTGGTCAGACCCTTCAAAAGGCTTTCCCGGGTTATCTTGATGCGATTCGGTGTGAAATCCGGTCTGGAATGGGAGGCTCTGGATATTGACCAGCAGCTTGATTCCCTGAAGGAGAGCCCGAATAACTCCCAGGTTCTGCTCAAAGTAATTAAGAACGCTTTGCAAATGTGGAAAGTGAAAGTGCAGGACATCCTCCTGCCGCGCAACCAGGTGCGTTATTTCGACGTCAATGTCGAAAACACCGTCAACCTCAAACTGGCCGAAGAGACCGGACACACCCGCTTTCCTCTATGCGACGGCGATCTGGACAAATGCCTGGGCCTCATCCACATCAAGGATATTTTTCGATCCAGGGAAGACCCCAAGGCTCTTGATTTTCGGCGTATCAAGCGCGAAATGATTGGGGTTAACGAAAACGATCCGCTGGAAAAAGTCCTCCGCAAGCTCCTTTTGCGCAAAACCCACATGGCCCTGGTGACGGATGAGTTCGGCGGCGCCAACGGGGTCGTTACCCTGGAATTGATCCTCGAACAACTGGTGGGTGAAATCCAGGACGAATTCGATGCCGAGGAAGAACTCATCCAATCTACGGGAACCGATGAATATACGATTTCCGGGCTGGCTTCGATCCGGGATATGGAGGAGACCCTGGAGATTTCGATTGAGAATAAAAATGAAGTGGCCTCATTTGGCGGGTTGATCACGGCTGAACTGGGCCGAATTCCCGCCAGTGGGGAAACCCTGGTATTGGAGCAACTGGAGGTGACCATAACCGAGGTGGACGAAACTCGAGTCATCGCGACCCTCGTCAAAGTCCGGCAACCCTCAGGGTATGAGCCAGGCGAGCTGGGCTGACAATTGTATTGCTTTCGATAATCGGGACAACCTTCCGAACAATCCGGGCCCGGTCTTGTCATTGCTAAAAAAAGAAGAACCGGAAATAACCGGCTCTTCCAACCAAACTCGCATGCTTTTTATGCTAAATCAGTAGTGTCCGGTTAAAAGTAGTTGAAGGTCAACTGGTTAGAGTGATCGCTGCTCGCACTGCTGTGATCCGGTTTTGTAAGTAGTTCATAGAGAGGGACTTTTTCAAAAACGCTCAAGCTCAATACCTGTGATATTCGGTGAAGACCTGTGATATTCGGTGAAGACTCAATTCCAATTGCCACTGTTTTTTTAGGATCGCCATCAACACGTAAGCACTGATGGCAATCCATACTTGCGTCTTTACTGCGTTGGGCGAAGTGCCAAAGAATTTTTTGATCCGTAAGTGCTGCTTAATCCACTTGAAAAACAATTCGATTTTCCAACGCCCTTTATACATCTGGCAGATAATCAAGGCTGGAAGGGTAAAATTATTGGTCAAATAGATGAAATGCCTACCGTTATCTGCATCGTAAAAGCGTATACGCCTGAGCTTCTGGGGATAATCTTTGGAGGCATAGAATCCTCTAAAGCGAATTACTTGGTCACTGCAAACACCACTGCCGTGGACTACTTTGAGGGAACGCAAACGTATATAATTCAAATGGCTTTTGGCGCGGATGACAAAGTAGGCCATCGCTTCGCTAAAGAGGAACAAGCGGGCAAAATCGACATAGCCGCGATCAAGCACATAATAGGCTCCAGGCTCAAGAACAAGGGCATCAAGCATGTTTACGTCGTGAACTTTTCCCGGAGTGATCTCGATAAAGGTCGGAATCGAACCGCGCAAATCGATCTGCGTGTGCAGCTTTACCGCCGCTTTGGTTGTACGAAAATGGGCCCATGGAAAGAGGCTCAAACACAAGTCAATGGTCGTGGCGTCTAAAGCATAAACGGTCTCTTCGAGTTCAAAGTCCAACGCTTCATCGGCATAGAGCCTGCGAGCCTTTTTAATGAGCACGTATGCCAAGTCCGCATAGATGCGCCAGTTGCGTTGTTCATTGGCATCGGCCAAAGTACTCTTGGCGATATTACTGCGAATGCCCATAGAAAAGAGTTTGTCACTATGGGCACACAAACAGGTAACGATATCGTTGAGACTTTCACGTCGAGTCAATTGAGCGAAGGCCATGCACAAGAATTGATCCCGGCAGGAAAAGGAACGGACACGCTTGTCCCCACTATAGCGTTTGACGCATCGTTGAAACTGTTCACGATGCAAAAGGTCAAAAATTTGGGAGAAAACCATACGTTGTTGATTCATGATCAACAAGATACAGAATTTATACCCCAAAATATAGTGAAATTGTTGGAAGTTCAAATGCGTCACACTAAAAATAACTCACAAGTTTATAAAAATTAACGATTTACAAAGTTTTAAATTCAGGTTAACCGGACAACTGTGATGCTAAATAGAGGCTGTCCCAAAGTTATAACCATTTGTTTTACAGTAAGTTAACTTGTTAGTAAAGCTGTCATAAAGACCGTTTTTAGGGGATTTTGGGCAATTTCGATGTCTATAACACCGTCAGCCTTTCTCTTGTTTTGCATATTCAAATACAATTCTACCATAGACCTCTGTCTGACGCGATTATATTTATAACGAATAGAGGCCTTATACAGCGTTTTTGACGGAATTGAATGACTTACGTTCCCTTACAGTTCGGAGTCGAATATCTCAATTCGCAAAATTCGGGTTTTTGGGACAGCCTCTAACTAGAGGCTGTCCCAAAAATATAAAGATTTTGTAGTCAACTGGATGACGTTTATAAAAATAGCCAGAAAGAGCATTTTTTTGCTCGATCCGGCTAAAAAAGGGTTCTATAATTGCGTTAGCGAAAATCAATATAGCCCTTTCTATGAAAAATATAGCCATCCAATGCCTCCTGCGTCCAGCTTTAACTGTGGTCGACCGTTGCCTCGATTACGATAACTTTCGCGCCACCATCGAGCGTATCGACCGGCTGCTGATCGATTCGGAGGTGGAATCGCAGGGCGTTGATCTGGCCTTGGAAAGAGGCCAGCCAATGAGTGTAAAGGCCCGGCAAAAGCGGGCTAATTTTGCCCTCAAGGCGTTGCGTATGGAAACGCTGCGTTATCTGCTCGGTGGGATTTCGTTTCGGCATTTGTCGAGGGCTCTGGGCAGCAGCGATCTGTTGGCTGACTTTTGTCGTGTCCGCCATATCGACGGCATAAGGGGCATCTCCAAGAGCACCCTGGAACGGGCCTCGAAGTTTTTCAGCGAAAAGCAGTTGAGGGCCTTGCACCGGACCTTGACTGAGGTTGTGGGCGATGCCGATCTGGCCCGGCAGGTGGTGGGATTGGACAAGCCGATAGACACCACCATTTGCCTGATCGACGGCACCTGTTTGGAGGTCAACATTCATTGGCCGACGGACTGGGTGCTGCTCAAGGATGTAGCGGGCACGCTGCTCAAAGCGATCCGGCTGATCCGTGAGAAGGCCGGTTTGCGCCATCGCATGCCGATCGAACCGGAGCCCTTGGCTCGGCAGATGAATCGGCTGTGCATACAGATGACCCACAGCCGGCGGCGAAAGGACAGCGCGCGGCAACGCAAGGGTATCTTGAGGCAGATGAAAAAGCTGCTCAAACGGATCGGGGAGCATGCCCGCAGTCACCGGGAATTATTGCAAGCCTGCTGGGAGCAAAGCGATTACAGCGAAAAACAGGTCCAACAGATCCTTACCCGGATGGAGCGCATGAGCGAGCTAATCCCGGTGGTCATCAAGCAAGCGCACGAGCGAATCATTGGCGGCCGCCAGGTGAAAAACGCAGAGAAAGTTTTGAGTGTTTACGAACCCGATGCGCAGGTGATTGTGCGAGGCAAAGCGGGCCAAGAGGTTGAGTTTGGCAACACCCTGTTTTTGGGTGAAAGCGTTGAAGGATACCTGCTGGACTGGAAACTCTACGGCAGCCGGACGCCAAGCGAAAATGAACAAATGCAAGAGAGTTTGCAAAGACAGAACCGCTTCAACCTAGCCGAACCCATAGCGGCCATGTGCGCGGACCGGGGATTCGCCTCCCAGCGGGCCCGCCGGCAGTTAGCCCAGGAGGGCATCTACGATGCGCTCTGTCCACGCGATCCGAAGCAGTTGAAAAAACGGATGGAGGAACCACACTTCAGGCAATTGCAAAAGCGCCGGGCCAGCACCGAAGGGCGGATCGGGGTATTGAAGAATCGCTGGCAGGCCGGGCGATTGCGCAGCAAAGGCTTTGCCAACCGCTCGATCAGCGTAGCCTGGTCGGTCCTCTCGCACAATCTATGGAAAGTGGCCAAGATGCTGGCCCAGCAAGATGAACTAAAAACCAAAGCGGCGGCCTAAATAAAGAGCGGAAAAGCAAGGACAATACTTTTTCACAGGCCTACTGTCGGCCCATACAAAGAAAACCAGGCAACCGGACCCCAAAACCAGAATCCTAACGTCATAGGAGAGCAAAGTCACCCCCTCCCAAAAGAAAATACCACTAAAATGAACACTCTTCAAAAAACACTCGCAAAAATCACCCTTTTGGGACAGCCTCTAAATAGAGGCTGTCCCAAAGTTATAACCATTTGTTTTACAGTAAGTTAACTTGTTTATAAAGCTGTCATAAAGACCGTTTTTAGGGGATTTTGGGCAATTTCGATGTCTATAACACCGTCAGCCTTTCTCTTGTTTTGCATATTCAAATACAATTCTACCATAGACCTCTGTCTGACGCGATTATATTTATAACGAATAGAGGCCTTATACAGCGTTTTTGACGGAATTGAATGACTTACGTTCCCTTACAGTTCGGAGTCGAATATCTCAATTCGCAAAATTCGGGTTTTTGGGACAGCCTCTAAATAAAGAGCGGAAAAGCAAGGACAATACTTTTTCACAGGCGTACTGTCGGCCCATACAAAGAAAACCAGGCAAACGGACCCCAAAACCAGAATCCTAACGTCATAGGAGAGCAAAGTCACCCCCTCCCAAAAGAAAATACCTCTAAAATGAACACTCTTCAAAATCCCCTCGCAAAAATCACCCTTTTGGGACAGCCTCTATTTAACAGGGTCCGGAATACTTTTACTTATTGGTTACAAAGCAAAGAAGAGCGGGCAACTTGGGACTAGTATTGCCCTGGCTGCTTTTTTTTATTCAGCTTTCATATTACCGTTCCATATAGTGAATTACAAATATTATGGCGATCCCGTATCGCCGTTACTTTCCTTTATTTTGAATCCTTACGGTTATGAATATATGATCATGGAAAGATTAGGTGATTATAGGGATAATGGCTTTGATATGCCTTTGGGTCTGATTGTTCCCAGTCATGCCGGAGTCTTCCCTCACACCCTTGGAATTGGGTTGTTCGTAATTGTATTTATTCGCCGGATAAATCGACAAGAAAAGGAATTTTTCATACTTGGCCTCGCCCTTTATTGTTTTATCATTGTCGCACTGCTTGGTCAATTGACAAGCCGTACATTTCTAGAACCTTATTATTTTTTGATAGCGGGAATGGGGTCTTGTAATAACATGAGGACAAGGGGAATGAAATTATTTACCACAGGATTATCCCTGCAATTACTTTGTGTATTCGTTTCAATTCTTGTTGGGACGTTTATTTTATTTCCAGGCGCATTATCATTCTCTGCGAGAGAAAACACAATGTTGTCAGCGGCGTATAATTACGCCGCCATAAAATGGATTGATGACAATATTCCGGAAAACAGTTTTTTAATTTCCGAATTTAGATCCAACGCTTTACTTCCCAGGCCTTTTTTGGCTTCTGGGTATAAACGGCTCATCCCGGAATACAATGATGATATTGCAAATATTTTAACTGAAAAACCTAATATTGAGAACTATTATTTGGTGACTACAACAGAGGTCGGTCAGAATCATCCATTATCTGTCTCCTTAGAAGAAAATCCGCCAATTCATCGTCAATTTTTTCCCGAAAAGAGAAATCCTTTTTACAAGTCAGGAAAATATACACTATTTATTTACACTATAAATCGATCAAAATTATTATCTCAATTTTCTGATAATTAGAGATTCTCTGTTTAAATGTCTTCGTAATCGAAACACCCTGAAATCACTTTTTGAATCACTTAACAGAATGGGGCACAAATACATTAATAGGGACGGAATTTGCTCATTTCCGCCGAAAATTGAATTCGATTTATCCTTTAATATTGTATTTAAAAATGGCCCAGAATGCTTTTAAGCCGTCTTTCCAGGTAATTTTTTTGCCTTCCTGATAGGTGCGGCCATAATAGGAAATACCCACTTCGTATATTCGACAACCCATTTTAGCGACTTTGGCGGTTATTTCGGGTTCGAAACCGAATCGGTTTTCTTCGATTTTGATGGATTGCAGGATTTCGCGGCGAAACATTTTCATTCCGGTTTCCATATCAGTCAGATTAATATTGGAAAATATATTCGATACTAATGTGAGAAGCCGGTTGCCGGCCATGTGCCAGAAAAACAAAACACGGTGGGCGTCTCCTCCCATAAAGCGGGAGCCGAAAACAACATCCGCCTGATCATCGTAAAACGGTTGCGGCAGCTTGGGATAATCCTGCGGACTGTACTCGAGATCGGCATCTTGAATGACTACCAATTCTCCCGTTAGATGCGGAATGCCGGTTCGTATGGCGGCGCCTTTACCTTGGTTGGTTTCATGGAAAAAGAGGCGATAGAGGCCACTTTTCGATTTTTCTTTTTCCTTTAAAATTTCCCTGGTGCCGTCCGTTGAGGCGTCATCGACGACTATAATCTCTTGCAGGTTTGCCTGGGCGGCCTCGACCTTCCCCAGGATTTCCCGTATCGTTTTTTCTTCATTATAACAGGGGATAATAACGGAAAGTTTCATTATCAAATGGTTAATAAAGAAACACCGCCTAATGCATATAATGGCAAGGGTCAAGACTACTTGGTTTGCCTTGTCCCTGTTAACGATAATTTAAATATTTTTCCGCTTATGCCTGCGCTAACTCCTTTCGACGGCTCGATACAAGTTTTTCCAAAAGGGTTTCAATTTCCTGTTTGTGGGTCAGCTTATCAATCCACTTTTGCGGAATTCCTTTGTCCCCTCCAATACCGTGGACGGCTCCCAGGACAGATCCCAGGAGAATGGCACGGCCGCAGGAATCTCCTCCCGCGTAGATGTTTTCCCGGACCGCCTCGGTGAATGAATCCGATGTGGCGAGATTGTGGGCCGCACTGGGAACGCCGAATACCAGGTTGCAGCTCATACCGAATTCCGCCGTCACGGCCGGGTTGTCCTTATCTTTTAAAGAAAGCGCTTCGTCGATTAATCGTGCGACTTTAGGTTCCGCCGTTAGCCGGCCGGCTTCAATGGCGGCATCCGTGTTAGCGGAATGAATTGCGGATTCAATCATTTTCGCAACCGCCTGGCCGAATGAAACCGCCAATTCGTTATCGTTGGTTACTCTGACTGCTGATGCCACCACTTCGCAAAGGGATTCCTCTCCTGCATAGACAGCCACCAATGGGGGCAATTTAGCGATGGCCGGCATTTGCTCGTCATCGGCCCCGTGATAACCTCCGACGCTTTCCAATTCAGCGAGAATTTTGAAAGCATAAGCGACTATGTCATCATCGTCATGAGTCATCCGAACGGCTGCTTCGATATATTTGCGAAGCTCCTCACCTTTTGACTGTTTTACATTGGAAAGGACCTTGGTGATCATGCGGTGCTTGGTGTTTTCGTCACCATCAAAAGGTATGGCTTCGGCTCGCTTGAGGGCTTGATGTTCGGCTGCTGCAATATTGTCCAAAGTATCTCGCATGGGATGGTCGATATAGCCCACATAATCGCCGCCATAGCCAAAATGCTCCCGGAACAGGTCTTCATAATGCGTTTTATAGTATCGACCGTTATTGCCAGCCAGCGAACGCAGCAAAACCATAGCCTGTTCTCCATAATGGGAAAAATTTCCCACCTGTTTCCTGCCATGGGCATAATATCCTGTAACGTCTTCGTAATCCGCAGGATCGGGGATCCGAAACTCCGGTGACTCGGGGGCGACTTTGCGGATACGTTTTTGATCATAGAGCCAATGCAATCCCAATGAAGCGGCATCGGCAACCAGCGCGCCCCATACTGCGCCTTTTATTCGTTTTTCAATTTCGTTTTTCATATCATTATAAATTCAAATTCCAAAATGATTGATTTATTGGGAGATTAAGACGCTGCCCTTCCACAATACTTACATCGAATTTCGGTTAAGATTTTGGGAAATCGATTTCTCACCCAATGGAAGGTTTTAAGCAATAGTTCCAACCCTTCCGCACAATGGGCCGGATGAGATGAGGAAGCGAAATTAGAGCGAGCTGTGTGTTCCGTCGCAGTAGGCGCCGCTGCCGCTGTGCTTGCAGCCGCAAAAGGCAATCCGGGTGGCTTTTTCTACTTGCACTTTTACCGGCGCTAATCCGGTGCCTTTATGGGAGCCGTCGCAAAAAGGCTGGCCGGAGGATCTCCCGCAGGCGCACCACCAATAGGTTCCCGGATCCACTGGCTGAACGTAGGGTCTTTTTTGGGCGATTTGCGGTTCCGCCATATCTACTCCTTTTTCTGGGGGTTTATTGATAGCCTTGCCCGGAATTGGGCAAAGGGGTTTAGTTTCTGCTTTCTATTTCGAGTCAGGATGTAAATATGCTTATAAAATTGTCCTCCTGCAAGAAAATTTCCGATATTTTATGAAAGTGACATTTTTAAACCGGTTTGCCATCCGACTGATCCCGGCCATGATTCTTATGCCCTTGGCCGGTGCGGTTGAAGAATTATCTGATGAAGCTGCCCGTCTCCGTGAATTTTTCGAGACTTCGTTCGAAAATCAACTGGCTCGCGATCCTGAATTTCAAACGCGGCTTGGAATTAAAACAGATTACGGCCAATGGACCGATAGATCGGACGCTTTCGCCACCCAATCATTAGCCAATGCGGTCTCCGAACTGGCAGTCCTGCGCAACGAGTCCGATTTTGAGAAACTGGATTCACAATCGCGCCTCAGTTACCGGCTGTTCGAGCAACGGGCCGAACGCGAGATTCGCAATTACCAATGGCGTTTTTATAATTATCCGGTCAATCAGATGCACGGATTGCAATCGGAAATTCCCGCTTTCCTCATTAATGCGCACAATATTTCCGATGAAAGCGATGCGGAGGCTTATATTTCCCGTTTGAGAGGATTCGACTTCGTTTTCGACCAACTCATTGAAAACCTGGAGATACGCAGAAAGATGGGCATTGTCCCTTCCAGGTTTGTTTTCCCTTTAGTCCTGTCGGCCTGTCACAATTTGCTCAAAGGGCGGCCTTTTGATAAATCGGATAAGGACAACAGTCTGTGGGAGGACTTTAATGACAAATTAGAAGCCCTCAAAAATATCGAGCCCACTCGCAAAAACGAGCTGCTGCAACAGGGACGTGAGGCTTTGCGGGAAACGGTCGGCCCGGCCTATGAACGCCTCATCAATTATCTGCAAATACTGGCCACAGGGACCACGGACGAAGACGGAATCTGGAAGTTTCCACACGGTGATGAATTTTACAAAAATGCTTTGCGAAACACGACCACAACGGAACTGGCCGCCGGGGAAATCCACCGGATGGGCTTGACGGAGGTCGCCCGCATTCATCAGGAAATGCGTGAGATTATGAAGGCGGTCAAATTCGAGGGGAACTTGAAGGAATTTTTCCATTTCATGCGGACGGACCATCGGTTCTACTACCCTGAAACCGAGGAGGGCAAGCAGGCGTATCTGGATAGGGCGGCAGCGGCCATCGACAGCATGAAGGCGCGTCTGGGGGAAATGTTTTTGACTACGCCGAAGGCCGAACTTGAAGTAAGGGCGGTTGAGGCTTTCCGCGAAAAATCGGCCGGCAAGGCCTTTTATCAAAGACCGGCCATGGATGGCTCCCGCCCGGGCATTTATTATGCCAATCTGCGAACAATGGCTGATATGCCGACCTACCAAATAGATGCCCTCGCTTTCCATGAAGGGGTTCCCGGACATCATTTGCAAATTGCCATTGCCCAGGAAGCGGAGGGCATCCCGGATTTTCGACGGCACACCCGCTACACCGCATTCACCGAAGGCTGGGGGCTCTACAGTGAATTCCTGCCCCTCGAATTCGGGTTTTACCACGATCCCTATTCCAATTTCGGACGCCTCGCCATGGAAGTCTGGAGAGCGGCAAGACTGGTCGTGGACACAGGTATTCACGCCCAAAAATGGACCCGCCAGAAAGCCATTGATTATCTCATTGAGAACACACCCAATCCCGAGGGCGATTGCGTTCATGCCATCAATCGTTACATCGTCATGCCTTCGCAGGCTACCGCCTACAAAATCGGAATGATGAAAATTCTCGAACTGCGCGAATGGTCAAAAGAACAACTGGTCGATCAATTCGACATACGGGAGTTTCACGAACTGGTAATCACCGGCGGCCCCATGCCCCTCAACCTACTCGAAAAACAAGTGCAAGAATGGGTCGAATCTAAAATGTAGTCTTTGGGGTAAAACCCGATTTATAAGTTTATCCAGGTTCCGGTTGTGAAGTTGTAATACCAGGCAGGATTGGCGCTGCCGGGTTGGTACCAGAGCCAAGCTCCCAGTTCTGTGGTGTAGAGATAGGGATAGGTTGAATTGCCGGTCCAGGATCAGCCCAATTGGTCATTCCAGAACCAGAAGGCCTCAAGGTCGTTATTATTAATAAAAATCCAATAGTGGCTGGCATGGTATAACCAAGGGTTGGTCCGGTCTTGGTAGGTTCCGAACCAGGTGGATTCTTTCCAACCGTCTCCAATGTCAAGCGCTTCGACATCAAATGGCTGAAACCCATCGGGAATAAAAAGCCACGGCTCCAAAATGAGAATTCCAACAGTATCGGACATCGATTTTCCCGATCGTTCCCAGGGTCCGGCGGAAAGGTCTGTCCATTGAGTGTCTGAGAGTGTTGCAGGCAAGGGTTTCAAATCGGCCAGAGCGCCCAGCGAATTTTTGAATAATGTTTCGGCGGGGGGCGCTACAGCTACGGATTCGACTCCATAGACACCGGCGGGCAACCAGATTCCTTCTGTGCGATCGACTTTCGCAAAATCCAGATTGAACCCGATGATAGGTGAAATAGCGAATTGTTGAAACGGCGGTATCTGAAAAGGGTCCGCGATGTCAGTCACGCTAAACCGCCCATGGGAAATAACCGTTAGAAGATCGAAGAGAACGGCGATGTCCTGTGCCGGGCTCTCTAGCGTGAGGGAGGGCAGTTCTTCCAGTTGTCCATCGTCATTGAGGAACAGGTGAATAATTTCCGGTTCGTTGGCCGCATTCTTGGCCATGGCGATATAGAGGTGTCCCTTTGAAAAAACAACCTGCGCGAAATCCGGTGAATCGAAAATAAACTCGTCCAGGAGAAAGACGTTGACGCCGTCATAAACGGAAACCTGGAAAACGTTTTCATTTAATAGAAAAGGAATCCAGGGATGCGGTGAATCAATTTGTATGCTTAATCGCGAGTAGAGAACAATAGTTTCGGAATCTTCCTCGACAAGACCTTCTAGTTGGCCCGGAAACCCGATGGCGGGGCGCAATTCCGGCGCCGATGGCTCGCTGTAATCAATCACCTGTAGAAAACTTCCCGAGATGCGATCGCTTTCCAGCCAACGGCTGGTCTCATAACTGATAAATATTTGATCGTTGAGCAGGTGTGGATCGCTAAAGCGCCACGCCGCCTCCGGTTGCAAAATGAGATTGGAAAGGATTGCCGGCTGCGTGGCCAGAGACACATCGACGGCAATCAATTGGACGCGGTCCCGCAATGAGTAATAGGGCGGGGCGAAATCCACGCTGGTAGTCGTCAATATGGGGTCGATGAATTCAGTTCCAATCGTGACCACCTCGGCGATGGATATAAACCAGGGATAAATAACGTAATTATCGCCCGAATGCCAGACCAGGACATCCTCCGAGGGCCAGAGGGCCGTTACCTGAAAATTGGAATGGCGATCTTCCAGTATTTCCTGTGTCGTTCCCAATGAGATCGGGTTTGTGGGATCGGAGACATCGAAGACAGTCGTGATTAGCCGGGGCCATTCATCCGGGTTATCGGGATTGAATCCGGGAGATTCGATTTGGGCCATATAGAGGCGGTTTCCCTTTAAATCGGCGCCCACCACCGGGTTGAAACCTAGGGATAGTACCGTAAGTATGTGGTCGGGATTGTCGCGGGGGGACACTCGCAGAAAGGAACCGTTGGAGGCCCAGAAAAATCCATCCTCGATTTGAATCAAATGATCGTCCGCCAGAAAGACCCGATCCGTCGTCCAGGCAATGGAGAGTTCTGACAGCAGATTCGGGTTATCCCTGTCGATGGCCTCTACCACTAGCAATTCCTGATTGGAAATAGAGACCAGATTTTCAGCCAGCGCAGTTGCCCGGCGAGGTGGAAACTTGTGCTCGATAACGCCTCTTTTGACCAGCGTTTCCGCATCGAAATCGATGAGTTGAACGGCGTTGATGGTGGAATCTCCCTGATAGGATTGAAACGGAACCAAGGCCAGGCCCTGCTCCAGCAGGACTTTGACCGCCTTCTCATCGTAATTGGCCTCGCTCCAGGAATTTCCCTCGCCCAAAAAGATATGCTCTAGCCGGGTTGGAGCGGACGGATCGGCAACATCGAAAAGAGAAACCACCACGCGGCGGTCTTCCACCCCTATGGCCAGCAGGCGGTCCCCCATCGGCTCGATATAAGTGGACCATCCGGGAATCTCCAGTTCTCCGGTAATTTGAGGCGAGGTGGGATCGGACAGGTCGATAATCCAAAGCGGATCGATTCGCAGAAAGGTAACCACATAGACCCGGTCCCCATCGAAACGGGTGGCGTGCAGCGTTTCGTTGTCGGCCAGTTCCAGTTCTCCCAGCAGGGTCGCCGATTGCGCCTTCTCGTCGATAGCGAATGTTTCCAGCTTTGTCACCAACCGGCTGCTACGCCAAACTTGGAAAATGCCCGTTAATACATTGTCCCGCAATTGCAGTTTGAATTTGTCACTTACGGCACCCTCCAATACAACAGCGGCGATCTCGAAAGGGAGGCCGTTTTGGGCGTCCAAACCGAAAATGGTTAGATGGGTGCCAGGGTTGCCGGGATGAACGGCTCCCATCAAAATGTGCTCGCCGGTGGCATTGACCACGGTAACGGAACCTTCTTTTTCGATTTCAGCCAGCAGCGAGGGCTTGCCGGGGTCGCTCATGTCCCAGGTGGAGAGGAAATAGTTGGGCCGGAATACATTGACCCCGTCCTCATGCGCAATCCGTTGGGACTGCGAGACGACATAGAGATGATCTCCCACTAGACGGCTATCTATGTAGGAGCCCGGCAAAACGAGACGGCTGGTAATAAGCGCTTCGGGGCCGCCCAGTTCCACATTTATCAATTCGGAACCACCCATACCGTCGTTCAATAAAGAATTGGCGAGAAGGACCGCATGATCGTCGTCGAGCACATAGAGGTCCTCTCCGGCGGCTGGCAGACGAAGGGTTGAGAGCATGGTTGGTTTCTGGTTTCTCCTTGATCGAATACAATAACCGGTTCGGCAAGATCGTCGTTAGCAGTGATCGTTACTTCGCCGTAGGGTCCGTCGAGGAAGACCGCACCATTGGAATCGGTGACGCTTTCTTCGAAACGACGTTTTCCAGTGTAATAGACGTGCGGGAAAGGATCGGCGCCGGTGGTTTGAACGCGAATATCATCAAGGACCACTCTTGTCGGGATCGGGAGCTTCAACCGTCCCGCTCGTCCATCCAGATGGGCCATTGAATAAAGATGCCAGATGCCGGTTTTGGGGGCCCTGACGAGAACTCGGACGCGTCGCAGGCCCTCCTCGATCTAGACGATGATGGCGTCGTCCAATCCCTCGTTTTCTCCCTCTTGGGCATTGGCCCGAAAGGTAGGCTCGGCAAATAAAATCACCCAGGCGAGAGCGGCAATGAAAATCATTTGGAAGCGAATGCAAATTTTCATATCGGTTATGCGGTATGCCATCCGGCCAGCGCCATTTTGAAAAAACGGTGGATGTACGGTATTTCAGTATGTTTGAGTGTTTCTATAGAGAATAATCCCAGCCAATGAAAAAGCAAATAGATTCAGGAGGAGAACCGAAAAAAGAAACTTTATATTCAAACGAATGTTCACTAGTTAGAGGCTGTCCCAAAAACCCGAATTTTGCGAATTGAGATATTCGACTCCGAACTGTAAGGGAACGTAAGTCATTCAATTCCGTCAAAAACGCTGTATAAGGCCTCTTTTCGTTATAAATATAATCGCGTCAGACAGAGGTCTATGGTAGAATTGTATTTGAATATGCAAAACAAGAGAAAGGCTGACGGTGTTATAGACATCGAAATTGCCCAAAATCCCCTAAAAACGGTCTTTATGACAGCTTTATAAACAAGTTAACTTACTGTAAAACAAATAGTTATAACTTTGGGACAGCCTCTAGTTAGAGGCTGTCCCAAAAGGGTGATTTTTGCGAGGGGATTTTGAAGAGTGTTCATTTTAGTGGTATTTTCTTTTGGGAGGGGGTGACTTTGCTCTCCTATGACGTTAGGATTCTGGTTTTGGGGTCCGTTTGCCTGGTTTTCTTTGTATGGGCCGACAGTAGGCCTGTGAAAAAGTATTGTCCTTGCTTTTCCGCTCTTTATTTAGGCCGCCGCTTTGGTTTTTAGTTCATCTTGCTGGGCCAGCATCTTGGCCACTTTCCATAGATTGTGCGAGAGGACCGACCAGGCTACGCTGATCGAGCGGTTGGCAAAGCCTTTGCTGCGCAATCGCCCGGCCTGCCAGCGATTCTTCAATACCCCGATCCGCCCTTCGGTGCTGGCCCGGCGCTTTTGCAATTGCCTGAAGTGTGGTTCCTCCATCCGTTTTTTCAACTGCTTCGGATCGCGTGGACAGAGCGCATCGTAGATGCCCTCCTGGGCTAACTGCCGGCGGGCCCGCTGGGAGGCGAATCCCCGGTCCGCGCACATGGCCGCTATGGGTTCGGCTAGGTTGAAGCGGTTCTGTCTTTGCAAACTCTCTTGCATTTGTTCATTTTCGCTTGGCGTCCGGCTGCCGTAGAGTTTCCAGTCCAGCAGGTATCCTTCAACGCTTTCACCCAAAAACAGGGTGTTGCCAAACTCAACCTCTTGGCCCGCTTTGCCTCGCACAATCACCTGCGCATCGGGTTCGTAAACACTCAAAACTTTCTCTGCGTTTTTCACCTGGCGGCCGCCAATGATTCGCTCGTGCGCTTGCTTGATGACCACCGGGATTAGCTCGCTCATGCGCTCCATCCGGGTAAGGATCTGTTGGACCTGTTTTTCGCTGTAATCGCTTTGCTCCCAGCAGGCTTGCAATAATTCCCGGTGACTGCGGGCATGCTCCCCGATCCGTTTGAGCAGCTTTTTCATCTGCCTCAAGATACCCTTGCGTTGCCGCGCGCTGTCCTTTCGCCGCCGGCTGTGGGTCATCTGTATGCACAGCCGATTCATCTGCCGAGCCAAGGGCTCCGGTTCGATCGGCATGCGATGGCGCAAACCGGCCTTCTCACGGATCAGCCGGATCGCTTTGAGCAGCGTGCCCGCTACATCCTTGAGCAGCACCCAGTCCGTCGGCCAATGAATGTTGACCTCCAAACAGGTGCCGTCGATCAGGCAAATGGTGGTGTCTATCGGCTTGTCCAATCCCACCACCTGCCGGGCCAGATCGGCATCGCCCACAACCTCAGTCAAGGTCCGGTGCAAGGCCCTCAACTGCTCTTCGCTGAAAAACTTCGAGGCCCGTTCCAGGGTGCTCTTGGAGATGCCCCTTATGCCGTCGATATGGCGGACACGACAAAAGTCAGCCAACAGATCGCTGCTGCCCAGAGCCCTCGACAAATGCCGAAACGAAATCCCACCGAGCAGATAACGCAGCGTTTCCATACGCAACGCCTTGAGGGCAAAATTAGCCCGCTTTTGCCGGGCCTTTACACTCATTGGCTGGCCTCTTTCCAAGGCCAGATCAACGCCCTGCGATTCCACCTCCGAATCGATCAGCAGCCGGTCGATACGCTCGATGGTGGCGCGAAAGTTATCGTAATCGAGGCAACGGTCGACCACAGTTAAAGCTGGACGCAGGAGGCATTGGATGGCTATATTTTTCATAGAAAGGGCTATATTGATTTTCGCTAACGCAATTATAGAACCCTTTTCATTAGCATCCCATAGGAAATAACGCAAAACGGCTGGAATTGCTCTTGTTCGCCTGTTTCACTAGAAGCAGGTTATTATGAAAAAACAAAAAGCAAATCCAGCCAAGTGTAAAGTGTGCGTTCTGCAGCAGCTTTGCAATTTTATTCCGGGACATCTGGTGGCCAAGTTGGCCCGCCAATAGGGTGTCGATAAGAAAGCTCGCAGTTTCAGTCCATGGAGCCATATCGTTAGTTTGCTCTATGCTCAGATCACTCATGCTATTGGGCTTAATGATGTCTGTGACGGGCTCGCTCATCACAGAGGGTTGCTGGCCAGTATCCGGGGGGCCAGCGCTCCCAGTCGCAACGGGCTTTCCTACGCCAACAAGCATCGCGATGCCAGTATGGCGGGAGAACTGTTTTGGTCGGTGCTCAAGCACTTGCAGTCGTTGTCTCCGGGGTTTGCGGGTGGTAAATTCAAGGAGTTTTCCCGACGTTTCAAACGCGTTATCAACATCGTCGATTCGTCCACTATCGGTTTGGTCGCCAACTGCATGGATTGGGCCAAACACCGTCGGCGAAAGGCGGCTGCCAAATGTCACTTGCGCCTGGATTTGAAAAGTTTTCTGCCCCGGTTTGCCATCATCGACACGGCCAGGGACAATGACGCCAAACGAGCCCGTGAAATGTGCGCCGCCCTCAAAGCCGGTGAAATCGTATTGTTTGACAAGGCCTACATCGATTTGGCCCACCTCTTTGACTTGTCCTCGAGGGGCATTTACTTTGGCACCCGGGCCAAAAAGAACATGGCCTTGCGCTGTGTCAAGAGGCTGCTCAAGAAGCCCAAGGGCAATATTTTGCGCGATGATCTGGTGGTCCTTAAGAACAAAAAATCCCGTCAGGATTATCCCCAGCCGATGCGCCGGGTAACGGCATGGGTGGAGATTGATGGCCAGTGGCGAGTGATGGAATTTTTGACTAATAATTTGCAGTGGTCGCCCCATACGATCAGCGAACTGTATCGCTGCCGCTGGTCCATTGAAACCTTCTTCCGCCAGATCAAACAAACGCTCAACTTGTGCGATTTCCTCGGCCATAGCGCCAATGCCGTGCGCTGGCAGATTTGGAGCGCTTTGCTGCTCTATGTGCTGCTCCGCTTCCAGGCCTGGTTGAGCCGCTGGGAGCATAGTTTTGTCCGCCTGTTCACACTTGTCAGAGGCGTGCTTTGGGATCGCTTTAACCTGCGGGACTTGCTCGATTTCTATGGGACAGCCGGTGGACGCTTTAGAATGCGAGCGACTCCCCAGCAGGCCTATTTCCCTGGGTTTGGTTGAAAACCTATGGGACAGCACAAGGTGGCAAAAGCAATAAAAGAGAAACATGTGATAAAATTTCAAAAATTCGATTCCCCCAAAAGTCAAAAACTCACATTGATTATCAATGTGTTACGAAGCTTGCCTCGCCCCTATGGGATGGTATTAAACCCTTTTTTAGCCGGATCGAGCAAAAAAATGCTCTTTCCGGCTATTTTTATAAACGTCATCCAGTTGACTACAAAATCTTTATATTTTTGGGACAGCCTCTAGATAAGCCCTTTAACTTTTTGAACTGTCGAAGATGGGTTAGCGGGACCACCATCGGCGAGGTCATCCGGCCACTGCTTCCGCTCTACGGCGGCATGATAGCGGCGCTCATCCTGGTGACCAAGTTTCCCTGGCTAAGCCTCTGGCTGCCGGGATTTTTCGGATTTTAGTTTCAGGCGTCGGGAGGGATGCTGAAAAGCGATGCATCGTCGAGTCTTTGGAAAAACCGGAGGTTGGGGGTATTGTTCTCGAATGTGAATATCCAGCCTTTGTTTTCGCCGAAGAGGTACTCCCAGCGGTAGGTGAATCGATTTAAGAAAATCCAATTCTGTAGGCCTAGATCGAATAGGAAGATGGTATCCGGGGCGCTGCCGTCGAAAACGAATTGCCAGCCGTGTTCGTCATGGTAGATCCAGGGCCAGTGATCCACATTGTAGTTGAGGTACCAGGCGGAGGCTTTCCAGCCGGCAAAGCCGTCGATATCGACACCGCCGAAAACATCCGGTTCCAGGCCGGTGTCAATGTAGGCCACCAAACCGTCGTGATCGCTGGAACGCAAAGCGTTGCCGGCCTCTTCGTCAAAGTCTGCCGGGGCATCGGAATTACTGCGGCCATAGGCGATTTCCGTGACGAAGGGATCGAGGGTGATCGAGGTCAGGATGTGGTCGAGGGCTTCGGAATTGCCATCCAGATTGAATGAGTAGCGCTCCCCCGGGGGGAGCCGGAAGATCAGGTTGATGAGATTGGGATCGACCAGGTCCGGGCCGGAGCGCGAATTGTCTGCCGGGGTGATGTCTCCCATTATCTGGCCCATCATGTCGACATAGCCGTCGGTGAACTCGAAGGCATTGAAATCACCGCAGACGACCAGATGCGCATTTGGGTCCGCTGTTTGAATGTCCTGCGCCATTTGGGCGATGGACTGCGCTTGCTCCAGCCGCTTGGTTTGTGTAAAAGTGAAGTTCGAATCGATAAGCGAGCGGTTATGCACGACGAGGACCTTGATGGGAAAGGGGTCTCTCATGCCAGTGCCTGTATAAGTGCCTGAAAGGAGGACCGGGGGGCGGTCATGCAGGGTGCCGCCGATCGACATCTCTTCATCGCGGCCCATCTCGGTGACGGCATCGACGGTGATGGTGCCGCGCACCAGAAAGCCATTGTTGATGGCGCCGCCAGTCGAAATCATGTAGGCGGTGTAGGTGATGCCGGCATCGTCCTGCTGTATTCTTGCGGCCAAGCTTTCCAGGGTGCTTAAGGTTTGCACTTCCTGCACACCGAGAATGTCGGGGGCTTGCAAAACCTCCCGGATTTGCCGGGAAAATTTTTCCCGGCGGACCGAAAAATCAGCATCGGCATCGCTGAACTGCCTGAAATTCTGGGTTGCCACGGTGAACTCGCCGGAGTTTCTATCCCGCACTGCCCGTGGAAGCGTTGACGCCGTAAAATTGAAAACATCGGGCAGAATTTGATACATGCCGAAAGAGAAAAAGAGGACGCCCGAGGCGTCGAATGTGGTTCCGGCCGGCAGTTCAACATCTTCCAGGTCGAACCCATCGGGGTCCAGCTCGAAGACCTCCGGATTGCCGTCCCAGACTGGCCGCCCCGTTTCTCCTGGAAAAATGATTCCCGGTTCGCGAAAGGTGCGTGTGGATTTGGCCGCCACTTGCAGGTTTCCAAAAAAGTCGGTCGGGCCGGTGACGATACCGGAGGCCACGGCCACGCGCATCCCTTCGTAACGTTCAAAATTGACGGGAGACTCCGGGTCGGGGGAGGGGTTCGATTCGTCCAGTTGGACGGGCTCCGGAAGCGGGTTGCCGGAGGAAAGGACGGTAACAATCGGTCCATCCATTCCATCAACAGGTCCGGTGGTGAATTCGGTCATATCGAAAAACTCTTGCACGATGCCGGTGACATTCACCAGTTCGCCCACGGCAACGGAGGGGGCGCCGCCGGTAAATAAGAAGATGCCGTTCGAGGTGGCCGGGTTGCCGTCGTCGCGCTCCGTTGGGGTCTGCATGAAAAAGCCGTTGGAAATTACTCCTGTGACGACATTGTTTTCCGTCGTAACGATCAGGTCGTCGAAAACGCTACTTGTTCCGCTGCCTTGAATTTCAAAAATTTCGGCCATGAGGTCTTCGCCGCCGCCCCCGCCCCCACCGGCATTGAGGCCGGGATGGGCTCCCACGCCATCAAAATTATCCTGTTCAAAACCAGCCCATTGGGCGGAAAGGTCCAATGGATCGTCAAAACCATCAGGATCGCCGGAAGTCACGCTCTCCAGACGGCGCAGGGTGTGGTCTATAGTCGTCAGCTCGCCGCTTCCCCAGGGGCCTGGTTCTGCCCCGATGATGCCGATCAAATCGATGAGGTCATTGTCTTTTTTCAGGCCTACCGAATCGTTGCCGTTAAAGAAAGCAACGTTTGAGGTGGCGTCGGAGAGCAAACGCAGGGACACGTCGGCATTGGCGTTGGCGATGACGAGAGTCTCGCCGTCCCCAAGGCTGGTCCCGGTGTTATCGAGGGCAAATGTGGCAATTTCGGATCCGCCGGAGGAGAAGAGCACGACTTCGTAGGGCGCGAGGTTCACCGGCGCCCCTGTGCCGTTGTAGATTTCGAGCGCTTGATTGCTCCCGCTGCCTTCCACGTACTCGGAAAAAAACAAGTCCGCCGCCTGGCCGTAGAGACCTGAAGAAGCGGATAGAACGATCAATCCAAAATAAAAGACCAGGTTTCTTGCAAAATTATTCATGTTGGTTCAATAGCATCCCATAGGAAATAACGCAAAACGGCTGGAATTGCTCTTGTTCGCCTGTTTCACTAGAAGCAGGTTACTATGAAAAAACAAAAAGCAAATCCAGCCAAATGCAAGGTGTGCGTTCTGCGACAGCTTTGCAATTTTATTCCGGGACATCTGGTGGCCAAGTTGGCCCGCCAGTAGGGTGTCGATAAGAAAGCTCACAGTTTCAGTCCATGGAGCCATATCGTTAGTTTGCTCTATGCTCAGATCACTCATGCTATTGGGCTTAATGATGTCTGTGACTAATGATGTCTGTGACGGACTCGCTCATCACAGAGGGTTGCTGGCCAGTATCCGGGGGGCCAGCGCTCCCAGTCGCAACGGGCTTTCCTACGCCAACAAGCATCGCGATGCCGCGATGTCGGGAGAACTGTTTTGGTCGGTGCTCAAGCACTTGCAGTCGTTGTCTCCGGGGTTTGCGGGTGGTAAATTCAAGGGGTTTCCCCGACGTTTCAAACGCGTTATCAACATCGTCGATTCGTCCACTATCGGTTTGGTCGCCAACTGCATGGATTGGGCTAAACATCGTCGGCGAAAGGCGGCCGCCAAATGTCACTTGCGCCTGGATTTGAAAAGTTTTCTGCCCCGGTTTGCCATCATCGACACGGCCAGGGACAATGACGCCAAACGAGCCCGTGAAATGTGCGCCGCCCTCAAAGCCGGTGAAATCGTATTGTTTGACAAGGCCTACATCGATTTGGCCCACCTCTTTGACTTGTCCTTGAGGGGCATTTACTTTGTCACCCGGGCCAAAAAGAACATGGCCTTGCGCTGTGTCAAGAGGCTGCTCAAGAAGCCCAAGGGCAATATTTTGCGCGATGATCTGGTGGTCCTTAAGAACAAAAAATCCCGTCAGGATTATCCCCAGCCGATGCGCCGGGTAACGGCATGGGTGGAGATTGATGGCCAGTGGCGAGTGATGGTTTTTTTGACTAATAATTTGCAGTGGTCGCCCCATACGATCAGCGAACTGTATCGCTGCCGCTGGTCCATTGAAACCTTCTTCCGCCAAATCAAACAAACGCTCAACTTGTGCGATTTCCTCGGCCATAGCGCCAATGCCGTGCGCTGGCAGATTTGGAGCGCTTTGCTGCTCTATGTGCTGCTCCGGTTCCAGGCCTGGTTGAGCCGCTGGGAGCATAGTTTTGTCCGCCTGTTCACACTTGTCAGAGGCGTGCTTTGGGATCGCTTTAACCTGCGGGACTTGCTCGATTTCTATGGGACAGCCGGTGGACGGGACAGCCGGTGGACGCTTTAGAATGCGAGCGACTCCCCAGCAGGCTTATTTCCCTGGGTTTGGTTGAAAACCTATGGGACAGCACAAGGTGGCAAAAGCAATAAAAGAGAAACATGTGATAAAATTTCAAAAATCCGATTCCCCCAAAAGTCAAAAACTCACATTGATTATCAATGGGTTACGAAGCTTGCCTCGCCCCTATGGGATGGTATTGATGTTGGTTTAACTATTATTAATTGTTTAAATCATGCATATCCAGCCAATATTTGCAATAAAGAGATTAGAACTCAATATATTCCTGTGGCGGGTGGGCAAATAACGCCAAACAATCCAGAGTCCTTTCAGGCAATACAGAAGAGAGGCTTTGGGGGGCGATTTTTAGAAGGTATTTTTGAAGTGGACGGGGTTGTTTGGACAATTTTGACGTGGGATTAAGGTGGAAATCGTGTTCATATTATTTTTTAAAAATATATTTTGTCCTTAGGCAAAGACGGGCACGCAGGTGCCCGCAAGCTGTATTGGCGGGGAGGTTGGTTTTGCTCCGATTGCATGGACTTCGGCCGGGGTCCGGTAGCCCAGGGCTTGGTGGGGGCGCAGGTGGTTGTAGAAGTCCAGGTAGCGGGCTATCCCTTCGCTGGCTTCCTTTGCCGTGGCGTATTCGCGCAGGTAAATGTCTTCATACTTGAGGGTTCTCCAAAAGCGTTCAACAAATATGTTGTCCAGGTAGCGGCCACGCCCGTCCATGCTGATGCGCACCCCGGCTTGCCCCAGCACCGAGGTGAACTCGCTGCCGGTAAACTGGCTGCCTTGATCGGTGTTGAAGATTTGAGGTTGGGCCCGCCTCAGAGCTTCCTCCAGGGCGAGCACACAGAAGCGGCTCTCCAGGGTGTTGGAAAGCTGCCAGCTCAACACGTAGCGGCTGAACCAGTCCAACACCACGGTCAAGAAAAGGAATCCTCGGCTCAGCCGCAGGTAAGTGATGTCGCTGCACCATACCTGGTCGGGCCGCTCGACCGCCAAACCCCGCAGCAGATAAGGGAAAATGCGGTGCTGCCGGTGCCCCTGGCTCAAGTTTCGACGCGGATAAATAGCCTCCAGGCCCATTTGGCGCATGAGCCGCTGGATGCGGCCTCGTCCCACTGCATGGCCCTCTCGACGCAGCCACTGGGTCATCCGGCGAGAACCAAAAAACGGATATTGGGTGTAGAGCTCATCCATGCGATGCATGTAGAGAACGTTCTGCTCGCACTGGGCACGGGCCCGATAGTAATAGCTGCCGCGGGCCAGCCCCAGCAACTGACATTGCCTGCCGATACTGATTTTTCCTTGAAGTGGTTGCACCATCTTGCGCCTCTCACCAACCGAGTTGTTCAGACTTTTTTTTTAGCCAATCGCATTCTACTTTCAGCTTTCCAATCTCCTGGTAAAGGTGATCTTTTTCCGTCTCGTTGTCCTTGCTGAGAGTCTGCCGCTGGCGCGAAAACAGCTCCGTTGCTCCCTGCAAAAGCTGCTTCTTCCATTGGGTCACCTGGTTGGGATGCACCTCAAAACGACCGGCGATCTCGTTGATGGTATGAGCGCCCCTGATGGCTTCCAGGGCCACCCGGGCTTTAAACTCAGCACCGTGTTGTCTTCTCTTTCGTGATTTAATAACATTCATAGGTTAGAGGATTTAGTGGTTCAAGACCACCTTATTCCACTGTCCAGTTTTCCCCGTCCATTTCATTTGGCATACGATTTTTTAAAATAAAGTAAAAAAATAGTTTACAAAGCCCTGACAAGCCACCAACATGCAGGAAATTACCTACCGTAATGTTCGGGGGGGCATGAAGCTGTTACTCAATATTTTCCGAAATCTTATACCTGGATGTCAGGATTTCCACACTCCGCAAAACCGCAAACCATATAATCCATAGCCATACCATAATTATGAAAAAAATCCTTCCCACTCTTTGGACTCTACTTTTCTCGGCCTCAATAGCATTCGCTGTTCCAGTGGCCAACTACGATGCCGCCACCGTAGGCGAGGGCGGCACCATTTCTGTCCTTGACAACGGCGCAACCAGCTTGCTGGCCAATGACACAAACGCCACCGCCATCAACATGACTGCGGTCAGCGGTCCGAGTCACGGAACTGTCAACCTGGCGGCGGATGGGCAATTCACTTACACTCACGATGGGGACGAGAATTTCACGGACAGCTTCGTTTATGAAGCGACCGATGGCGCGAACACGGCTTTAGGGACCGTCACTATCGACATTACGCCGGACAACGACAATGCTCCGATGGCGGTGGACGACGTTGCGACCGTGGATGAAGGCGGCACCATCAATACGGTGGATGTTCTGGCCAACGACACCGATGACGATCTGCCGGGCGACGTGCTTTCCGTGACGATTGATGTTGAACCCGACAACGGCACCTTAACCTTTGCCGCAGGCGGCTTTTTTACCTATACCCATGATGGCAGCGAGACCACCAGAGACAGTTTTTCTTATTTAGTAAGCGATGGCGTGGCCAACGATAGGGGGACCGTCGTAATCACCGTCAACCCGGTCAACGATCCGCCTGTGGCGGTGGATGACGTTGCGACCGTGGATGAAGGCGGCACGGTTTCGGTATTGGCTGGCGGCGTTACCAGCGTTTTAGCCAATGATAGCGATGTTGAGACGCCTGGCGGTTTGAGCGTTTTAACAACGGCAACTACTCCGAATTCCATCGCCACTCCCAATGGGAGCATACAGATCAATACGTTAGGAGAATTCACCTACACCCATGACGGCAGCGAGACTCTCTCCGACTTTTTCGATTACTCCGTGAGCGATGGGACGGATGCCCGCAACGCGAGGTTGGATATCACGGTCAATCCGGTGAGCGACTCGCCGCCGGTGGCCAATCCGGACAGCGCCGCGACGACTGAAGGCGGCAGCACCTCGGTATTGGATGACGGCAACGACAGCGTGTTGGACAACGACACCGATGAACCGGATAATTCGCCGCTTTCGGTTGTCAATACGGGAGTCAACGTGACCGACAACGGCACCGTAAATCTTCTCGCCAACGGTGAGTTCACCTACACCCACGATG
This sequence comes from Opitutales bacterium, assembly GCA_965226205.1. Classification (GTDB taxonomy): domain Bacteria; phylum Verrucomicrobiota; class Verrucomicrobiia; order Opitutales; family UBA2987; genus JAJFLU01. The sequence continues at coordinate 262,424 of CBDDCJ010000026.1, forward strand.
GCGGTGAAACCACCTCGGACTTCTTTGTTTACAGTGTGACCGACGGTGATCAGGTGAGAGCGACTACGGTTACCATCGCGATTGAACCAGTCAACGATACCTCACCACAGGCCAACGATGACGCCGCAACGGTGGACGAGGGGGGCACAACCTCTGAATTGATTGGCGGGGTAACCAGCGTATTGGCTAACGATACGGACGCCGATACGGACGTGGATGGCGATGATCTTTGGGTGACCAACCCGGGCAGTTGGGCAACCACTTGGGGCACGGTGACTCTTGATGCCAATGGTGAATTCACCTACACCCACGACGATTCCGAGACCACCGCTGACAGCTTTGATTACATCGTCAGCGACGGCGGGGTAATGACTTTTGCATTCGCGATAGACTCTGATCAGGTCGTCAACGATCTTGAATTGGGCAGCTCTACCCCCTCGGACAGCGGGACGGCTACTTTCCCCTCGGGCAGCGGGACGGCTACTTTCGATCCTGTAACTAACCTGTTTGAGTGGACGTTTACCTACGATGGGTTGACGGGATCAGCCACGGCCATGCATTTTCACGGGCCCGCAGCGCCAGGAGAAGAGGCCGGGGTTGATTTGAGCATCGGCCTGAGTGATAGCCCAGTGGAGGGAAGCGCGACGCTAACGGCGGGGAATGCGGCCACTTTGCAGAGCGGTATGTGGTACCTGAATATCCACACGGCGGCAAACCCAGCGGGAGAGATCAGGGGGCAAGTCAATGCCGTGGATACCGCCACGGTCAATATCACCATAAATCCGGTGAATAAAGCGCCAGTGGCCAACGACGATCACATGACCGTGTCCGAAGGAGGCTCGGCCGACAATCTGGACGATGGTTCCACCAGTGTACTGGACAACGATACCGACCAGGATCTGCCCGGCGACACTTTGACAGCGAGCTTGTGGAGTGGCCCCAGCCACGGAACTCTGACTTTGAATGCCAACGGCACCTTTGATTACGAGAACAACAGCAACGAGTTCTATACGGACAGTTTCGTCTATGTATTGGACGACAATGCCGGAATCACAACCACGGCAACAGTCGATATCTGGGTGACACTTGTAAATGACAAGAACCCGATGGCCAACGACGACATTGCCACGACGACAACGGGCGGCACAGTATCTTCCCCCAATGTCCTGGCCAACGACACCGATGCGGATATTGATGCCGTGCTAACCGTAAACACCACGCCGGTGAGCGATGTGGACAACGGGACCCTGATATTGGGAGCGGATGGTTACTTTACCTATACCCATGATGGCGGCACGTCCACCATGGATAGTTTCACATACGAAATAGGTGACGGAGAGGATACGGATGAGGCCACGGTAAACATCGGCATTTTCGATCCCATCAATATCACCGAGCAGCCCATGGATGCCACTATAACGACCGGCCAATCGACCGTATTGACGGTGGTGACGGATGCCACCGGCGATAATATTACCTACCAGTGGTATCAAGGCGAAAGCGGCGACACCTCAACCCCACTGGACGACTCATTGGAACTGCCCATCCTGGATCTGCGGGACAATTTGGTCGATGACTTGTCGGCGACCACCTTCATCAATGGCAATGACGCCCTGGTCCTGAAGAAAGACGGAGTGATCATCGACATGATCGGCGTAGTCGGGGTTGACCCGGCAGCCGGTTTCTGGGGCAGCGGCGATGTCACCACCAGTGAGGACACCTTAATCCGCAAGTCGAGTGTGACATCCGGAGATGCCGACGGTTTTGTCGGCAATGAGGACGACTTGACGGGTGAATGGGACGGTTTTGCGCAGGATACCTTTGACGACCTGGGGATGCACACGGCCGATGCGGCTGCCACCGATCTGTTCTTCTCTGAATACATCGAAGGCAGTGGCAACAACAAGGCCTACGAAATCTACAACGGCACAGGAGCCGTGGTGGACCTGACCGACTATGCGGTGGAAAGCTACAACAACGGAGCCACGGATCCGAATCACACATTGCCCCTGATCGACATCGCGGACGATCTGGCTGATGGGGCGGTCCTGGTCATCGTCAATGACGCCGCAGCCGGCACGCTGCTAGGCACGGCCGACGGGGAATTCGACACCGGAGCATTGGACGCGACGACGAGCTTCTGGGTGCGGGTAAGCGGCAACATCACGGCGGACAGCGACACGGCCACTGTGACGGTGCTGGATGTGTTCTCTGGAGTGCCCATCGACGGGTTCGAGGGCTGGAAAGCGTCTCCCTGGTACAAGAACTACTTTGTGGGCTTCTGGCCGTGGATCTACCACGACGAGGCAGGCTGGCAGTATGTCTCCGACGTGAGTCTGGAAGAGACGATCTTCGTGTGGGACCTAGGATTTGGCGAATGGGTCTTCCTGAACGAAGAAAGCTGGAGGTTCATGTATATCTTCAGCCGGTCGCCGTTCCTGTCGGAAGTCCTGCCGGAAGGTTACTACTTCTCATTTGCGGAGAATACGCCTGCGCTGAGGTTCTTCCAGAACCCTGATGATGAAATTATCAGCATACCGCCCTCGAATTAAGCAAAGGGCGAGAAAGCAACCTTTAATTAACCCTTAACTTTAACCCATCTTCGACAGTTCAAAAAGTTAAAGGGCTTATCTAAGCGGATTCGGGATTAATTTTTGCCGTTAGTCTGCACTACATTTTGGATGATTTTGGGGCAGGTGGGCAGTTTTAGGCCCATTTTCTTGAGGAGGTCGGCACAGAGTTTTTCCGGTTTGCCTACCAGCCGTAAACGCGCTTCGCGTCCCCCCTCGCAGCGGCGCCACCACGTCCATTGAGCGTAGATTTTCCAGTTCGTGCAACACTTGCCGCGCACAGGTGCCGAGGCCTTTGGCCTGCAGCCAGCTTTCTAGGGCGCGCCACATCGCCAGAGCCAGAAAACAGATCAGAATGTGCGCTTGCACACGCTTTTCTTTGTGATGATAGACCGGCCGCAGCCCCAAGTCGCTTTTGGCGCAACGAAAGGCTGCCTCGGCCTGTGTCAGTTGTATATACCACCGCCACAGCTTTTGTGGGTCTTCCTCCTGGCAGTTGGTTCGCAGCAGATAGGTCCCGTGGGCCAGTTGGGCCCAATCGGCTTTGCTCTCGTCTTCGGTGATTTGCAATGCGCAGGCCCGTCCGGCGGCGTCGATTTGCACTTCTACGGTGAATATTTTTTCGGCCAGGGTGTGGCGGCCCAGCCAGCGGCCGATACGGCGTTCAACCGGATCGAGTTTCTGCCCTCGCCGACGCAAACTCAGGTCGATCTGGTCGAGCTTTTTGCGCAAACGCTCCTTTTGCTTGCTCAGCATGGCGGCTTCTTTTTGACCCCGTCCCTGGCTGCGGCAAAGCACATATTGCTCGATCTGGGGGCAGTCGGGATGTTTCACCAGTTTGACCTCCACCCCCGCCCGCACCTCGCAAAAATCGCCTTGCTCGAGCAGATCGAGGGCAAAGTTTTTAAGATGGCTCTTGGGCGTGCCCACGATGTAACGGGCCCCTTTGCCGCGCAGGTATTCGAGGTTGGCCTCGCTCACCATGCCGCGGTCCAGCACCCAGATGCGATCGGCCACCCCGTAATGCGATTCCATCAACTCGACCCTCTCCTGCACCGTGGTCACATCGGCGCGGTTGCCGTCGAAAACCTCATAGGCCAGGGGCAGCCCTTCGGGTGTCACCACCAGTCCAAGACATACCTGCTTGCAATCCGGCCGCTGGTCCCGGCTGTAGCCGCGCTGGGCCTGGGCATTGCCCTCGCACCGGCCCTCAAAATAGGTGCTCGTTATGTCGTATAAAAGAAACTCGAAACGCGTCCCAAACCAGCTTTCATAGCGTCCTTTAAGATGACTGAACAGTTCCCGGCGCAAGGGCAAGACACGATCCAGTCCGCGATACAAACGGTTGTCATAGACCTCATCCACATCCACCGCCATCAAATCCTCCAGCGCCGTCGAGCCATACCAGCGCTCGGCCAGAGCCAGCTCCGAGGCCTGTTCGCAAAAACGCCCCAGCGCCAGAATCGAGGCCACCTGGGCCCAGCCCACCGACTCCCGGCCCGGCGGCAAATGCTCCTCGAAGAAACGATGCAGCCCCAGCCGCCGCCACAGCGCCAGAGCCACATACACTTTGCCAAATTGACGCACCCGCTCCACCCGTATCCGACCCAGATTCACCTGCGCCCACAACGGAGCCTCCGGTTTATCCTCGGCAAATAAATCCAACTGCTCGGCCCCCGCAGCCTCATCATCGCCATCGAGGAGCCGACCGATCTGCTCCCAACCCAACCGCTCATCCTCATCGAGCCCCGGCTCCTTGCCAATGTGGGCCACGATGCGCTGGCGCGGCCCCTTGGCTGTGCGCACCGACTCCACCAGCGTCCAGTAATCATAATCCTGGCCCTTCTTACGACGACGATGGCGACGCAAATACATCAACACCGACCCTGCACTACTTCTCCGAAAAGGCAATAGAGTGGTCTGCACTACACGGCATATTCACACCCCAACCCTGACAACCATGCGCCCTACAGCACGAAAAACCCTAAAAATAATCGATTTACCCCCCCCCAACTGTCGAACTCAGGTTAACGGAGAGGGGCCGGAATGAAAATTCCGGCCCTTTTCGTTTTTATGATCCAGTTTATTAATCAGGGCTTAATAAAGTTGCTCGTTTCTTGACTCTAATCGTGTTGACTCACTTCATAGGAGGATCTTCTTTTAGGGAGCATACCTGAATCCGAGTAAAGGCGACCCACTAGGTTTGAATTTCTTGACCGTTTCAAATGGAGTGGTTCCCTATCTTATTCACTGCATACTCAATAACAAATTAAAACTACCAACCTGTAGAAAATCCAACTATACCTATGAAAAAACTCTCATTGACCCTATCTGCGGTCCTTTTCACCGCCACGTTCGCCCATGCCACTTTGCAACTCAACGAAATCCACATCGATATGCCCGGTTCCGACGATAACGAGTATTTCGAGATAACTGGTGATCCCGGAGAATCGCTCGATGGTGTCTGGTACGTTGTTCTCGGCGACCATTCCGGCCAAGCTCCCAACCTTCCGACCAAAGGCAGCGGGACTATCGAGTTCGCCACCAGCCTTGATGGGCTGAGCATACCCGCCAGCGGGTTTTTTCTTGGCACTGAGTTCGGGTTCAACCTGGCCGCCACCCCAACGGCCCAATTTTTTGACCTGATTTTTGAAAACAACGATAGCACCACCCACATGATCGTTCGGGGTTACACCGGGCCCTCCGTGGAAGTCCAGGCGGAGCAGGAAGGAGATTTGGGAGTTACCATCGACCTGGACAACGATGGAGTCGTTGATGTGGATCCTCTTCCGTGGACCGAGGTGATCGATGTTGTGGCAGTAACAGAACCTGAGGGTGATGAACCTCCCTATGGGGCCGCCCTTGGGGGGACGGACGTTCCACCAGACGGGTCATTCACTCCCGGTCATATATTCCGCAGTAGTGTAGATAATTCATGGGTAATTGGTTCTTTTGATGTCACAGGAGAATTCTCTGACGATACGCCGGGGGCTGAAAATCCGGAAGGAGACGTGATTCCGACCGAACTCATCATCATTGATCAGCCACAGAATGTAACCATCAACGGTGGGGAAACGACTCCATTAACTGTCAATGCGGAAGGCCCCGGCACTTTGGTTTACGAGTGGTTCCAGGGTCTCAGCGGCGATACCAGCACTCCCGTTGACGACGCCCCATCTATTTTAGCTGAGGCTGACACCACCAGCACGGTTACTTTCTTTAATGGCGATGACGCCTTGGTTCTGAAGAAAGACGGAGGGATCATCGACATGATCGGTGTGGTGGGAGTCGATCCGGGCAGTGAATGGGGCAGCGACGACACTACAACCAGTGAGTATACCTTGGTGCGCAAGTCGAGCGTAACCCAGGGGGACGCAGACGGTTTTGTGGGCAATGAAACCGATTTAACCGGAGAATGGACCGGTTTTCCACAAGATACCTTCGACGATTTGGGAATGCATACCGCGGATTCGCAAGCAACCGATCTTTTCTTTTCCGAATACATCGAAGGAAGCAGCAACAACAAGGCAATCGAAATTTACAACGGGACCGGAGCCGATGTGGACCTTAGCCAGTATGTGGTGGAACTTTATTTTAATGGAGCAAGCGATCCCAATAACCCCATTACCTTAAGTGAAATTCAAGCCACGTTGGGGGATGGTGAAGTCCTTGTCATAGCCAATGCGGATGCGGTAGGCCCCAACGAAGAATTCAACACCCCGGTCCTGACAGGAACGACCAGTTATTGGGTTCGCATAAGCACCGATACCGAGAGCGTGGACAGCGATACGGCCACGGTAACAGTCGAAGGCGGGGGGCTCGATGTTTTCGGAGGTGAGCCTATCGACGGTTTCCCCAACTGGAGGGCTTCTACCTGGTATAAAAACTATAATGTGGAATTTTGGCCCTGGATTTTCCATGATGAGCATAGTTGGCAGTTCGTTTTCGATGGCAGCACTACGAATGGGATTTTTCTATTCGATCTTGGACTGGAGAATTGGATATTCCTGACTGAAAGCACTTATCGCTGGGAATATCTCTTCAGCGAGACTCCGGGCTGGATTTTTACCTTCGATGACAACACCGCGGTTCCCTACCGGCGCTTTTTTCAGCGGGGTGACGATAACAGCATATTCGAAGTTACGCTCGGGCAATAATTAATTATTCCGGCAGCGAAAACTTGAAGTTAAAAATATTTGTCGATTAAGTGGGGGCCGGACGCGAAATACCGGCCTCCACATTTTCCCTCTACCCGAAACGTGTTGACTGGCCGCCTGCGTTGACTTACTTTGAAATGATCCGTAGTGGGCGGTTATTTCAGTTGGTTTTACAGGCTGATTCGCAAATTTAATCTGACGCCTCGAATGATGTTAAAAAATTTAACGCAATCCATAGGGCTAATTCTAGCGCTTGGGTTTTTGTTAGGTCCGGGTTTGCTGCAAGGGCAAAACATCACCTCGACGGCGATTAATGGAACGGTCAGGGATCCAGGCGGAGCCACCATCGGGGACGTTTCCATAAGGGCGGTGCACGGCCCGACGGGAACGGTTTTCACAGCCACCATCCGGCCCAATGGCCGTTATAATCTTCGCGGCATGCGGGTTGGCGGTCCCTACACGCTGGTTATATCCACCCTTGGCTATCGCTCGGAAACCCGCAGCGGGGTCTATCTGGCCTTGCGGCAGGACCAGAGCTATGATTTCACCCTGGCGCTGGATGATGCGGAGGTGGTCAGTCTGGAGGCCTACGAAGTGGTTGCCGATCAATACAATCTGACCTTTACGGCAGATAATTTTGGGGCCACCACCAATGTGAGTAGCGCGGATTTGCAGAGCCTGCCCACCGTCTCGCGCTCTTTGACCGATTTTGCCCGGCTGGACCCTCGAGTGACGGTTTTTGACCGTGAGTCCGGCGCCATTTCCGCCGGCGGGCAAAACAATCGCTACAATTCGATCATGATCGACGGAGTGCCGACCAATGACACTTTTGGTTTGGAGGAAAATGGTTTGCCGTCCCTCACGCAGCCTTTTTCCCTCGATACGATCGCGGAAATCAGTGTGGAAACTTCTCCCTACGATATATTGCAGGCAGGTTTCACCGGGGCCACCATTAATGCCATTACCAAGAGCGGCACCAATGAATTTAAAGGAAGCTTCTACTATTACTTTCGCAATGAAGGACTGACCGGAAAGCGGCTGGAATTTACCGATCTGACCGATGGCCCGGACGGGACGTTCCTAAAGCTGGAAGGCTTTGATGAGAGCACCACAGGTTTCACTTTCGGCGGACCCATCATCAAGGATAAGCTCTTCTTTTTCGTTGCCTTCGAGCGGTTTAAGCGAACCGAAATTCCACCGGTGCGGCTTTTCGATCCAACTCCCAAGGATTTGGCAGATATTATTGACCTGGCTAACGAGTACGGCTTTGACGCGGGAACTCTTGACACCGGCGACGATAAAATATCCACCGATGACAAGATTTTAGTCAAACTGGACTGGAATATTAACGACAACCACCGTTTGACATTTCGTTATACCAGAAATGATGGGGACGATCCGCAGTTTCCCTCTTTCGGGGGAAGCTCCTCCACTTCTTTGAGCAGCTACTGGTTTACGCGAACCCGGGAAAACAGCAATTTTGTGACGGAGTTGTTCAGCAAATGGTCCGACCGCCTGAGCACCGAAGCGAAAATCTCCTTCAGCAAATTCATCAGGACGAGCAGCCCCAACAGCGATGCCCCCCAGGTGCAGATTTCTAGCGTGGAAGGCATTGACGGCAATAACGGCTCCATTAATTTTGGCCGAATATCGGGGGAGCATTCCAATTTTCTGGAGGTGAAAACGACCATTATGCAGTTTCACGCCGATTATTTTTTGGGCAATCACACCCTTACGGCTGGAGTCAACATTGAAAATGTGGCCAACAATAATCTGTTCATAAGAAATAGCCGTGGAAGTTGGCGTTTTAACAATGTGGCGGAGTTTAGGGGGGCGGTGGGGCGGCCAGGCGAACCACCGAACGATGCCTTTGCGGCCAATTATAATGTCAGTTATCCTGTGGGGGATTCCGAAGGCTCTGCCAATTGGTCTCTGACGACCTTTTCGTTCTTTGCCAAGGATACCTGGGATGTAACTGAAAGTCTGAAAATTACGGCCGGGATACGCGCCGATATTCCCACGGTTGACGATAAAATTCCTCTCAATGAAGAGTTCGTGGAAAAATTTGGACGCGAGCACACGGGCACCGTGGATGGAAATTCCGTCATCCAGCCTCGGGTGGGTTTCAATTGGGCGCTTGATGAGGATCGCAAAACCCAACTGAGGGGTGGTGGAGGACTTTTTTACGGGACGGCGCCTCATGTCTGGCTTTCAAATCCGTTTGTTAACAATGGAGTAACGATCATAAGCTCGAGTCCCACTCGGCGTGATGTCCCTGAGTTTTCCTCTGATGGGGATAATCCTCCCATTCCCGATACGGTGCAGCCGACTTTTGCGGTGGATTTGCTGGATGAAGAATTCAAGATGCCCAGTTCCTGGAAATCCAATATTGCCATCGACCGCAAATTGTCCTGGTGGAATATGCAGTTGACGCTTGAAGCGCAATGGTCGTGGACGAAAAACGACATCCATTACCAGCACCTCAATCTGGCCCAGGATTTTGGCCGCAGCCTCCCGACAGCCACCGGTTTTCTGCCCGATGGAAGAAATTTATATGACAAGGATCCTTCCGGCCGCCGGGAATTTGAGATCGAGGGATTTGATAATGTTTTTTTGCTAACCAATACCAGCCTCGGAAAATCGGCCAATTATACGATTAAACTGGAGAAACCGAAGCGTGAGGGATTTTACTGGAGTTTTGGCTACACTTATGGGAGCGCCAAATCCGTCAACGATGGCAGGGGCTCCTCGGCTTCTTCCATCTGGGGCGCCAACAAGGCCAAAAATCCCAACGACAACACAACCGCGACCAGCGATTTCGAGGTGCGGCATCGTTTGGTCGGCGTCGTTTCCTATCAGATGAAGCTGCTGAAAAACTCCAAAACAACCGTTTCGATGGTCTATGACGGGCGCACCGGCCGGCCCTTCAGTTATACCTATTTCCGTACGGACATGAACCGGGACTCGAATTTTTCAAACGACCTTATTTATATTCCCAGTGGGAGAGACGACCCGCTGGTTCTTTTCACCCGGGAAACGGAAAAGGATGCCTTTTGGGAATTTGTGGAAAACAACCGGGGTTTGAGTTTGTTCAAGGGCCAGGTGGTGCCGCGCAATACGGGGCGGGATCCCTGGATACACCAGTTCGATTTTAAATTTGTCCACGAGGTGACGTTTTTGAAGAGGCACCGGGTCGAATTTTCCGCCGCCATCCTCAATATCGGCAATTTGATAAACAGCGATTGGGGGCTGATCAGAAGGACCAACAGCGGAAATTTCCCTTTGTTAGAGGCTCGCCATTTTCCCGATGGCTCTGGGAATACCAATGGAAAATTTGTATATCGTTTTCTCGATTCGCTTCTGGACGAGGATCGAATAAGCGCGACCACCCAACTATCTTCCCGCTGGTCCATTCTTATGGGCGTCAAATATCGGTTCTGACCCATTCTTTGTCCAGTCTCCTTATCTAAAGTGGAGGAATTTACCGTGGGAGAACCAGAGAGTATCGCGCCTGTTTTGTTTGCGGAGAAACGCGCCGTTGGCGGCAGGCGGGTGGCTTTTGCCACTTTAAATGCGGAAAAGGCCCTCAATGCCTTGAGCATTGGGATGATCCGGCTTCTTTATGGGCAGCTCCAGCGTTGGGAGGCCGATCCCGAAATCTGCTGCATCGTGCTTCAGGGAGCCGGAGAAAGAGCGTTTTGCCCTGGGGGCAACCTGCGGGATATTTACGCGTCCATGCTGGAATACCCCGGGCCGGAACTAAATAATCCCGTGATGGCGGCTTTTTTTGCCGAGGAATACAGGCTCGATTACAGCATCCATACGTGCTCGAAACCGTTGCTTTGCTGGGGGCATGGAATTGTCATGGGCGCCGGTATCGGTTTGATGAACGGGGCCAGCCACCGGGTTGTGACTGAAGGCAGCCGTTTGGCCATGCCGGAAGTCACGATTGGTTTATATCCCGATGTGGGAGGATCCTGGTTTTTGAATCGGATGGCGGGCCGCTGCGGTCTTTACCTTTTCCTGACGTGCGCCCCAATGAACGCCGCCGATGCTCTTTTTCTGGACTTGGGGGATTATTTTATCCCTTCGAATAAAAAAGAGGAGGTTTACGCCGCCCTGCCCGGTCTTCCATGGATGGACGACTCCGATGATAACAGGGCAGTCCTTTCCAGTTATTTGCGCGGAGTCGAGGCCGAATTGAAGAATTACTCCATTGTCTCCAATGTGCGGAATCATTTCGATTTCATACAGAAAGTCACGGAGGGCGATAGTTTGCTGGACTTTGCCTCGGCCCTGAGAGAAGCCGATGACGGGAATTCCTGGATTGCGGGAAGCCGAAAAGCGTTTTTTCACGGTTCTCCCACCTCCGCGCATGTGATTTTGAGATGAATCGGAGGGCGAGGCGGCTGTCTTTGAAGGAGGTGTTTCAGCTTGAATACGATGTCAGCATGCAGTTTGCGGCTCATCCCGATTTTGCCGAAGGAATCCGCGCCTTGATTATCGACAAGGACTAAAATCCCGCCTGGACGCCGGCGACTCTGGAAGCGGTTGACCGGGCATGGGTGGAAGAGCATTTTACCGCTTCTTGCCCGGTGAAAGATCATCCTTTACGGGATTTATAAGACGCGTTTTTCTTCCCCGGATGGCATTCCGCGCGCGTCATTAGCGGCAAACTTCCTCAACTTTATGGGCGAGTTGTCGATCTTTTGAGCAAGTTTCCAAGAATCGAAGCCAAGAATGGCGGATTCATAAATATCAAAAATGAATTTAAAAATAAGAGAAGAATGAAATTGCTGGGTAAATCGGTGGAAGAATTTCTTCGGCGGGATGGTCGTAGGAAATCCGAGCTGGCGGCCACTTGCGGGCTGCTGCCGAGCGCCATCACCAAAGTCATCCAGGGCGAATCTTATTCCCCTGATATGGTGGGTAGGATCATTCGGGGTTTCGACAGCAAATCCCGCCGGGCCGCGCTTCTATCGGCCTACTTGGAAGAAATTGCCGAACAGACAAAGCTGGAGGGTGGCCTGGTCGTAGTGCAGCCCGCCGGTGAATATACTTTTAATTTTCCCGTTCCGCCTCACTTGAGGGAGGTTTTGCCATATTGGGCCGGGAATGCATTCAGGACCCTGGACTGGAGCAAACCCTCAACTATCTGGCTTCTCGTTTTGGGGACTACAAGTCCGGCCAGGCGCTTTTGGCCGAAAATGATGAATAGCTGGGCGGGATTTGGTTTTCTACCGTTTTATTTTAAATGGAGGCAGGGTATTAGCCTTCCCGGAACAACCGCAATTACTCTTGCCGCAGGCGTTCCCGGCCTTGGCCTTGTTTCTGCGGAAAAAATAAAAGCCCAGGTAAGCCGCGCATAGCGCCACGACAGAGGTTACTGCAATGATATCGAGCCAACCGTTCATTTTATTAGAAGAGGCGAATTCCAATTTGATAAGAGAGCACCGCGCCCAGCCAGGCCAACGCCGTCATATATGTAAATGAAAATACGGCCCAGCGGAAACCCGCTTCTTTCGTAATTATGGCAAGAGTGGCGCCGCATTGGGAGCAGAGGGCGAAAAATATGAGGATTCCCACCACTACCGGCAGAATGTAAACCGGCGAACCGATGCGCGCGCCATCCGTCCACTTGGCATTGGCCACGGCCTGTTTTAAATTTCCGGTTTCCTCGTTCACGTCCCCGCCCAGGCTGTAAATGACACCGAGGGTCGATATGACAACTTCCCTGGCCGGAAAGCTGGCCAGCACCCCTACCGTAATCTTCCAATCAAAGCCCGCCGGGGCAAAGAGCGGCTGAAGCGTTTTTCCGATCCGTCCCATAAAACTTTGTTCCAGGTAGGCGCTGTCGATTACGTATTCCAGTTGTTGGGACAAGTCCGAATCCGGTGTGGCCAATTCGGTCTGGATGGTTTCCCGGCTAAGATGCTTTATTGATGCCTGTTCTTGAATAAAGGCTTGGCGGGTGGCAGTTTCCACTTCGGGCGCTCTGGGGAAATAGAGTAAGGCCCAGACGATGATGGTGATGGCAAATATGATGGTGCCGGCACGTTTGATGAACTCCCGGCCGCTCTGAATCATGCGCCAGGCAACGTCCCGCAGGCGGGGCACCCGATAGGCCGGCAGTTCCAGGAGGAATGGCTGGGGGCGGGTGCGGAGAATGAATTTATTTAACACAAATGCCGTCGGGATGGCTACGGCAAGCCCCACAAAATGCATCAAGAAGAGAGCCATACTGGCATAAAAAGCGCCGTAAACGGGTTGGATGAAGGCTCCGATCAACAAAACATAAATGGGTAGGCGGGCCGAGCAGCTCATGAAGGGGGCGATCAAAATGGTGGCCAGGCGAGCTTTGGGGTCTTCGATCGTGCGGGTGGCCATGATGCCGGGAACGGCGCAGGCATAACTGGAGAGAAGAGGCACAAAACTCTTACCATTGAGGCCGCACCAACTGAACATTTTATCCATTAAAAAGGCGGCCCTGGCCATGTAGCCGGTGTCCTCGAGCAATGCGATAAAGAAAAAGAGAATCATTATCTGGGGGAGAAATCCGAGAAAAGCGCCTACGCCTTCGATGACCCCGTCCACCATCAGGCTTTGCAGCATGGGAGTGGCCACAAACCAGGATTCGGTGATTCCTTGAAGCCAATGGATGCCCGCCTGGATGGCCTCCATGAATGGGTTTGCCCATGTGTAAACCGAAAGGAAAACGAGGTACATCATGCCGACAAATATGACCAATCCCCAGCCACGGTGCACCATGAGATGGTCGATGGATTCGGTGCGGCTAGTTTTGGCGCTACCCGGTTGGGTGATGACCCCGTCGATCAAACGGCCCAGGTGCTCGTATTGCAGCAAGGCTTCCGCCGCCATGGGATTATAGCCCGCTTTGAACAATAACCCTCTGGCCTGCTGCACATACAATCGAATATCTTCGGAATCCTTCCCGAACCTGTCCAGGACGGCACAATCGGCATCGAATAATATTCGGTGCAGCTCGGTGGAGTTGAGCTCCTTTCTCAATTCGGTACGAATGGCCTCCCGCAGCAATTGGGTGGCTTCATTGATGGGCTCGGGCCATTGGATGACGCGCATCCTTCGGGGCCGCCGCAGAACCGAATTGATGGCTTGGAGAATTTCCTCCGTTCCTTCGTGCCGTGTGGCCACCGCCTCGACTACGGGCACTCCCAATCTTTTGGAGAGCAGTTCGCAATCGATTTGAATGTTTTTCCTCCGGGCCACATCGCATTGGTTCAGTATCAGGATCATGGGGATGCCGAGCTCGGCCGCCTGAGAAGCGAGGAAAAGATTGCGCAAAAGGTTGGCCGCATCGACAACGCAGGCCACCACATCGGGCGCATCCATGCTGTGAATGCGCCCGCTTAAGGCGTCCACCACGATCCGCTCATCAAGGGAGGCCGCCGACAAGCTGTAAGCGCCGGGCAGATCGACCAATTCCACGTTGCCGTTGCCTTTACCCAGTTTGAGCAGTCCCGATTTCTTGGCCACGGTGACGCCCGGGTAGTTGCCGACGCGCTGCCGCAAGCCGGTCAAATTGTTGAAAAGGGTTGTTTTTCCGGTATTGGGGTTGCCGATCAAGGCTATCCTGATGGTTTTTACAGGCGCCAATGGAGGCAATAAGGCCATGATTTCGTATTGCCACCGCCTCTCAAACAACGAGATCGAGAATAACTCCGGACGCTTCGGCTTTTCGCAAACTTACGCGCCGGCCTTGAAATTCTATGGCAATGGGGTCTCCCAATGGGGCTACTTGCACCACTTTGACATCCATTCCGGGCAGCAACCCCATCACCATCAACCTTTGATCCACGCTTTTTTTGGCGTCGATGGACTTGACACGCGCTTTTGATCCGATGGACAAGTTGCTCAGGTTTAGCATTGGTGTAAAAATTTAGATTTCCGTGAAATTGAGACTCTTTCTCATTAAACCTTATTCAGGTTTAGTCAAAAGTCTAGTAAAAAAGCTAATTTGTTTTTTCACCCATATTCTCCATCGGCAGAAAGATAAAAATCCAATAGCATCCCATAGGAAATAACGCAAAACGGCTGGAATTGCTCTTGTTCGCCTGTTTCACTAGAAGCAGGTTACTATGAAAAAACAAAAAGCAAATCCAGCCAAATGCAAGGTGTGCGTTCTGCGACAGCTTTGCAATTTTATTCCGGGACATCTGGTGGCCAAGTTGGCCCGCCAGTAGGGTGTCGATAAGAAAGCTCGCAGTTTCAGTCCATGGAGCCATATCGTTAGTTTGCTCTATGCTCAGATCACTCATGCTATTGGGCTTAATGATGTCTGTGACGGACTCGCTCATCACAGAGGGTTGCTGGCCAGTATCCGGGGGGCCAGCGCTCCCAGTCGCAACGGGCTTTCCTACGCCAACAAGCATCGCGATGCCGCGATGTCGGGAGAACTGTTTTGGTCGGTGCTCAAGCACTTGCAGTCGTTGTCTCCGGGGTTTGCGGGTGGTAAATTCAAGGGGTTTCCCCGACGTTTCAAACGCGTTATCAACATCGTCGATTCGTCCACTATCGGTTTGGTCGCCAACTGCATGGATTGGGCTAAACATCGTCGGCGAAAGGCGGCCGCCAAATGTCACTTGCGCCTGGATTTGAAAAGTTTTCTGCCCCGGTTTGCCATCATCGACACGGCCAGGGACAATGACGCCAAACGAGCCCGTGAAATGTGCGCCGCCCTCAAAGCCGGTGAAATCGTATTGTTTGACAAGGCCTACATCGATTTGACCCACCTCTTTGACTTGTCATCGAGGGGCATTTACTTTGTCACCCGGGCCAAAAAGAACATGGCCTTGCGCTGTGTCAAGAGGCTGCTCAAGAAGCCCAAGGGCAATATTTTGCGCGATGATCTGGTGGTCCTTAAGAACAAAAAATCCCGTCAGGATTATCCCCAGCCGATGCGCCGGGTAACGGCATGGGTGGAGATTGATGGCCAGTGGCGAGTGATGGAATTTTTGACTAATAATTTGCAGTGGTCGCCCCATACGATCAGCGAACTGTATCGCTGCCGCTGGTCCATTGAAACCTTCTTCCGCCAAATCAAACAAACGCTCAACTTGTGCGATTTCCTCGGCCATAGCGCCAATGCCGTGCGCTGGCAGATTTGGAGCGCTTTGCTGCTCTATGTGCTGCTCCGCTTCCAGGCCTGGTTGAGCCGCTGGGAGCATAGTTTTGTCCGCCTGTTCACACTTGTCAGAGGCGTGCTTTGGGATCGCTTTAACCTGCGGGACTTGCTCGATTTCTATGGGACAGCCGGTGGACGCTTTAGAATGCGAGCGACTCCCCAGCAGGCTTATTTCCCTGGGTTTGGTTGAAAACCTATGGGACAGCACAAGGTGGCAAAAGCAATAAAAGAGAAACATGTGATAAAATTTCAAAAATTCGATTCCCCCAAAAGTCAAAAACTCACATTGATTATCAATGTGTTACGAAGCTTGCCTCGCCCCTATGGGATGGTATTGATAAAAATCTTATCCCGCAGGATGAAAATATTTGGGTAGATGGTTATTTTTTTGTCAGTCTGGCATCCTCCCCAGCAGTGGCCGAACAAAGTTATGATATTATCAAATTGGGCGGCGAATCCGGTATTGCCAACCGTAGTTTTCTTTATTCAATGGATGAATATGGATATTTTTCGGATTGCTCATTATCCCGGGGACGGGATCGGGATCGATGTTTCAGAGGCTGCCATCCGGGCGCTGGATGCCGCGCAGGGTAAAATGGGCGGCTTTGCCCTGGAATATGAGCGGTTCGACTGGGGTGTGAAATATTATGAAACTCATGGATGCATTGTTCCCGAAGATTTTATCGAGCGCCTGCGGCCTTTTGACGCTATTTTTCTGGGCGCAATCGGCTGGCCGGAGCGTTTGCCGGACCATGTTACACTGGTTCCTTTAATTCAAATCCGTCAGCAATTCGACCTCTACGCTTGTGTGCGGCCAGCGCGCACCTTTAACGGTATTCCCAATCCGCTGCGCGACGATAAGCCGATTGATATGGTGGTGGTGCGGGAAAATTCGGAGGGCGAATACGTCGATCTTGGCGGCCGGTTCCACCGTGGAAAACCGGAGGAAACCGCATTGCAATCGGCATTGCACACCCGTAAAGGCATTGATCGCATCCTGCGTTTTTCGTTCGATCTGGCTTTGACGCGGGGCAAGAAATTGACTCTTGTTACGAAGTCCAACGCCCTTGTTTACGGGTATGTGCTGTGGGATGAGATTCTGGAGGAAATACGCCCCCAATTTCCCGAAGTGGAGGTTGAAAAATTGCATGTGGATGCCGCCGCCATGCAATTTGTCCTCCGGCCGTCCGAGTTCGATGTGGTCGTGGCGAGCAATTTGTTTGGCGATATTTTAACGGACTTGACCGGGGCGATCACGGGTAGTCTGGGCATCAACCCGTCGGCCAATCTCGACCCCGAGCGGCGCTTCCCATCGCTTTTCGAGCCGGTTCACGGTTCGGCCCCGGATATTGCCGGCAAGGGCATCGCCAATCCCGTGGGGGCCATCTTGAGCGGGGCCATGATGCTCGAATGGCTGGGGCAGGGCGCTGCCGCGGAGGCTGTCAAACGGGCTGTCGAGCAAACCCTGGCGGCGGGATTGGGCACACCCGATATCGGCGGCAGGGAAACGACAGACAGCCTTAGCGAGCGCATCATTGAGCGGATTTGATTGGTTGTGTGGTGGTTGTTTGTTTTTCCGGGTTTGACAGACCGTGAAACCTCCATGATGTTATGAACAAATGGATTCAAACTTCGAGTTGCGGGAGAAATAAAATTAAAGGATATGATATGAAATTAAACCTTAAAGCTTTTGCCCTGACTGCTGGAATATTTTGGGGCGTCAGTTTGTTTCTGACTACCTGGTGGCTGATCTTTCTGGAAGGTTCGACTGGCGATACAACGTTTATCGGCCGCATTTATCCCGGTTATTGCGTGAGTCCGGTGGGTAGCTTGATCGGGTTGGGCTATGGTTTGGTCGATGGCCTGATTGGAGGCGCGTTCTTTGCCTGGATTTATAATTGCCTGGTGGGAAAGTGTTCTTCCAGGGCTTCCGAAAAAACGGAATAGGCGGGTCCGGTCCGGCGGGCCATTTTTGGCGAATTATATTATAAAACCGAGGTGATGCGTTCCAGCGCCTCGGCGATGCTTTCCCTTTTGTTAAAGGCGCTCAGGCGGATGTGCCCTTGCCCGCAATTACCGAAGCCGACGCCCGGCGTGCAGGCGACGCCCGCTTTGTTCAGCAGCAAATCGAAAAACTCCCATGAATCTCCGCCCGTGTTGATCCAGATATAGGGTGAATTTTTTCCCCCCGCGCAGGGGAAGCCTTGCGAGGTCATCTTTTCCAGGATCATTCGGGCGTTGCCCAGGTAGTAATCGACCAATTGGGTGGTTTCCCGGCGGCCCTCTTCTGTATAAACCGCCGCGGCGGCTCTTTGCACGGGGTAGGAAACGCCGTTGAATTTGGTCGATTGGCGGCGCGACCACATGGAGTGCAGGGATTGATCGTGGCCTTGGGAATCTTTTGCCGTTAATTCTTTTGGGACCATCGTATAGGCGCAGCGGGTGCCGGTGAAGCCGGCGTTTTTGGAGAAACTGCGGAACTCGATGGCCGTTTGCCGCGCCCCTTCGATCTCGTAAATGGAGTGGGGCAGGGAGTCGTCCCGAATAAAGGATTCATAGGCGGCGTCGAAGAGGATGAGGGCTTTGTTTTGGCGGGCGTAATCGACCCATTGGCGCAATTGCTCTGCCGTGGCGGTGGCGCCGGTTGGGTTGTTGGGAAAACAGAGGTAAATGAGGTCCACGGGCCGCTCGGGCAGGTGGGGCAGGTAATCGTTTTGCGGGGTCGATTCGAGGTAAACGAGGTTTTCATAACGGCCTTCGACGCAGGAACCGGTGCGGCCCGCCATGACGTTGGTATCGACATAGACCGGATAAACCGGATCGGGGACGGCTATGGTGGTGTCCTGGGCAAAAATTTCCTGGATATTGCCGGAGTCGCATTTCGCGCCGTCGCTGATAAAGATTTCGTCCGCCGAAATATCGGTCCCGCGGCTCTGGAAATCATTTTCGGCGATGGCTTCGCGCAAAAACGAGTAGCCCTGCTCCGGGCCGTAGCCGTGGAAAGAATCCCGGCGGCCCAAATCGTCAACGGCCTTGTGGAAAGCCTCCCGGCAAGCCAGCGGGAGCGGCTCGGTGACATCGCCGATGCCTAGTTTAATGATTTCCACGCCCGGATGCGCCTCCTGATGAGCCAGCACCCGCCGGGCAATATCAGCAAACAAATAGGAAGCCTTCAGCTTCAGGTAATTATCGTTGATTCGGATCACGAGGAAGAAACACTCCTTTCAAGCACAGCTATTCAAGCTTATTTATCAAATAATTCAAGTATCGTCCTATAAATGGAACGACACCGGCACCCACCTAGGCTCTCACACAAGCTTATGTTTTTCCTTGAAATATAGATATTTCATGGATATATTAAAAAATAATGGAGATATCAACTATTACTGGCAAGGGCCAAACATCGATTCCGGCAAAGATTTTAAGGTATTTGAAACTGAAAAAGGGCGATAAGTTGCGCTATTTCATAGCTGAGGACGGACATGTTAGCTTGTCGCCTGTATCCAAGTCACTTTTGGAATTGGAAGGTATGCTGCCCAAACCATCGAGGACTTATACTCTTGAGGAGGTGGATGACGGTATTGCCAAGGCTGTTTCTGAACGGATGAAGCGGTGCCGCGATTAGGAATAGACACCAATGTGCTGGTGCGTTTTATCGTCAAGGACGATGAGGCCCAGGCAGCATTGGCCAAGCAGGCGCTTACTCAAAGTTGCACTCAGTCAAATCCCGGTTTCATCAACAGCATCGTCCTGGCGGAATTGAATTGGGTGCTGGGCCGGACCTATGGATATTCGCGCGAGGAAATTGCCGGGGTGATTGAAACTTTGCTCAGTGTTCGAGAACTAACGGTAGAATACGCCGCCGAAGCCTGGGCAGCCCTGCAAGCCTCGAATAACCTTAACGTGGATTTTTCAGATGCCTATCTAGGTTTTATAAACGAGTCCAACGATTGCTCAAAAACCATCACCTTCGACAAAAAAGCGGCCCGACTTGATGGATTCGACCTGATTGACTAAGCGTTGATGTTTTTCCAAGGCACATCAGTAGCTTTATTGGAATTAACGGGAGGCTTGGGATAGACTCACGGCGGCCCTTGGCTCGGTGATCTTCACTTCATCCATGACGCGAACCATTATGCCTGATGGCGCTCCTGATTCTACTTCAATAAGTACTGGAAGCAAATTCCGCTGCATCTTGTTTCGCACGGTTGCCCGGACTCCTCCCAGACCAATCTCTTTTCCTTCTGAGTTTATTTGGCCTTGGTTTGATATTAATAACGTAATTGATTCGTTTACGCTCGGTCCGGGATCGAGGCCCAGATTATTCGCGCGCAATCCCTTTTCCTCTACGAATACCGTAGTGACGATGAAGAAGATAAGTAGGATGAAGACCATATCGATCATGGGTGAGATATTTACGTCGAGCCGATCCTGATCTGATTTAGTTGTTTTTCGTAATGACATATTTCGATGTATTCCTTTCGAATAAGCATATTACTGATTCGAGGATTCGATGTCAAGTTTTCAAATAACGATCAGGGTATTTAAAGAGATAGTTTTATTTGTTTAGGCGAGGGTGAATTGGGGGAGGTTTTGGGCGGCTTTTTCGTCGAAGGTTTTTGTGGTGGCGCAGTTGTATTTGGCTCCTACTTGGCCGATTAGGGCGTCGGGGAAATCGATGTTGGCGGATGATCGGTAGGTTTTGAGGGCGGCCCATACGCATTCTTTGTGCTCTACCTTTAGTTCGGGGGTTGTTAGTATGATGTCCATTACTTGGGCTATTTCCTGGCGCGAAAAATTGTAGGCGGATTCCAATGCCCATAATAACTCAAAGAGCATTCCGTTGACTATGAAGCCGGGTTCTTCCTCGGTGCAACTCTCGATGATGTCGGCCGCGCGGGATAATCGCCCGGAGTCGTCCTCAACAATGTAGCGCAGGAGGATGTTGGTATCCAGATTGATCAAGACTGGAGCGATTTGAGGGTTTTTCGAGCCACATGTTCGCCGATGGCTTTTTTGATCTCTTTATCCGTGAAGCGTTTTTTGCTTTTGAGTATGCCTTTCAACTTGCGAACGGAACTTTTAAGGGGAACGATGACTGCCTTGCCGTCTTCCTCGATAAAAAATCGCACTTTATCTCCTGCTTTTAATTTAAGACGTCTGCGGACATCCACCGGAATAGTGGTTTGTCCTTTGCTGGTGATGGTTGATATGTCCATTTACATTACTTGATTCTAAATATTCTTACATAGTAGTAAGGAAATTGACTTTTGTCGAATGATTTTTTCGGATTTTTTGCCTTTTTTTCATATTTAATCAAACGCATCAAACGCAGCCAACCTATCTATTGCAATTTTTTGGATTTTGTGGTATAGTCACTGCCGAATATGGATTTATTGATTTTAACTACTGATATTGGATGCTGGATGGGGAATATTTTGACCACGGATTACACGGATGAACACGGATATTGTGTGCTGGATATTTATTAACCGCAGATTACGCAGATGGACACAGATAATTTTGAATTAGTGTTTAAAGGGGTTTTTTTGAACCGCCAATGAATGCTAATGGGCGCGAATTATGAATTATGAATACAGGATGCTGGATACTGGATGCTGGGTGCTGGGTTTGGCATTGAAATGGTGTTTGGGATGGCTGAATTTTTATGAATGGATGGATGGATTGAGTGATGAGCAGGAATTTTGATGTAATTGTGGTGGGTAGCGGGATTGCCGGGTTGAGCTTTGCTTTGCAGGTGGCTTCGGCGGGGCGCAGCGTGGCTATTTTGACGAAGAAGAATCGGGCCGCTTCCAATACCAATTACGCCCAGGGGGGCATTGCTTGCGTGACTGCCCAGAATGATGATTTTCAGAGCCATCTGGAGGATACTTTGGAGTCGGGGGATGGTTTGTGCGATGCGGGTTCGGTTGAGGAGATCATCAGGGAGGGGCCGGCCCGGGTGAAGGAGTTGATCGATATCGGGGTGCATTTTTCGCAGTTGGAGGATGGCTCCCCTTCTCTGGGACGGGAGGGCGGGCACTCCCACCGGCGAGTCCTCCATGTCAAGGATATTACCGGGAAGGCCATCGAATCGGCCCTTTTGAGGGCGACGGCGCGCAATAATTTCATTACCGTGCGGGAGCATTTTTTCGCCATCGATTTGATTCGGCAAAAGAAGCTGACGAAGAGCGGTTTCGCCGTCCGCGATGAGGGCGATAGCGTGATCGGCCTGTATGCTTTGGATGTGCTCAAGGGGCGTGTGGAGGTTTTCCGGGCGCCGGTGGTGATGCTGACCACCGGGGGGCTGGGGCAGGTTTATCAATTTACGACCAATCCCGATATCGCCACCGGAGACGGCATTGCGATGGCTTACAGGGCCGGGGTGAAGGTGGCTAACATGGAGTTTGTCCAGTTTCACCCGACTTCCCTTTATAGCGCCACCGGGGATCGATTCCTGATCAGCGAAGCTGTCCGGGGGGAGGGCGCGATTTTGCGCAATGCGGACCGTCAGCCGTTTATGAAAGACCACCACGCGCGGGCCGATCTGGCGCCGCGGGACATCGTGGCGCGGGCCATTGATAGGGAGATGAAGCAGTCTGGCGCGCAGCATTTGTGGCTGGATATCACGGGGCACCCGGAAGAGGTGCTGCAAGGGCGATTTCCGAACATTTTCGAGGTTTGCGCGCGGAAGGGGATCAATATGGCGACAGATTTGATTCCGGTCGTGCCGGCGGCCCATTATCTGTGCGGAGGGGTGCGCACCAATTTGTCCTCCGAAACGAGCCTGCCCGGTCTTTATGCTTGCGGAGAGGTGGCTTGCACGGGGCTGCATGGGGCCAATCGGCTGGCCAGCAATTCGCTGCTGGAGGCGGTTGTGATGGCGCGCCGGGGATCCCTCGCGGTGGTCGAATATTTTAAAGAACACGAGCCGGAAACGGTGGCGCTGCCGGAATGGGTGGACGGCGATGCGGAGGACAGCGATGAGCGGGTGGTGCTCTCCCATAACTGGGATGAACTGCGGCGCACGATGTGGGATTATGTGGGCATCGTGCGCACGACCAAGCGGCTGGAACGGGCGCGGGCCCGGATTCAGAACCTGAAAAACGAAATTTATGACTATTACTGGAATTTCAAGGTGGAACCGCGTTTGCTGGAGTTGAGGAACATGACGGAGGTGGCCGATTTGATTGTGCAATGCGCACTCCAGCGCAAGGAGAGCCGGGGCCTGCACTATACTCTCGATTATCCGAAAAAACTGCCCGAGGCTAAGAATACCACCGTCATGAAACGAGAGCTTTGAAATGCGCGCCGCCGAATGGATTGTTAGCCTTTGCGTTGGAATTGGTTTGAAAGAAGGGCCGATTTTCGAGAGTCTGCGCTTATCCCGCAGGCGCCGCTCCGATTAAACTTAAAAAAATAGGCAAAGATGGAAACTTGGATCGAGACAGTTAAAACGGTGCTGGGACAGTTGTTGTTCGTGGCGCCGGACGGGCCTCATTTTAATACCTTGCTGCTGGTCGGGGCTGGCTCGATAATGCTTTTCGGCAAGCTCATCGCCTCCTTCGTGGTGAGGAGCAAGCAGGGGTTCGTCCTCGTATTTTTGGGTATGATTTTAACATTTGTGGTGATTGTGGCGGGTTTGTCTGCCTATGATATTTACCTGGTGGAGAAAATCGACTCGGAAACATTCCAGGTAGTTGTGAAAGCAGTCTTGGGGATCCTACTATTGTTGTCGGCCGGCGTTTGCCTGGCCAAAGTTTTCCTGAAGGTGAGTTGGGGCATGTCCCTGGCGGCCCTGATTTTGACTTCGGCCGCCACCCTGGGCTGCATCTACATGACCAGCGAGGGAATCGACGCTGTGGCGGGTGGATTCCAGGCTGTGGAGGATAAAAATGAAGACCTCGAAAATTGAGACACCATTTTTAGCCTATAACCTCGATATTGACCAACCATGATGGCCGATCCAGACCTAGACCTGCCAGCGCTGCTCGAAACGGCGGAAAAAGCGGCCAGGGAGGCCGGGGCGCGGCTGCTGGCGGGAACCGATGATTATCGGACGGTCAATGTCGAATTTGCCCACGATGTTAAAATCCAGGCTGATGTGGAGTCGGAAAAGCTGATCCGGGACATTTTTTCCGAGGAGGCGGACTATCCCATAATCGGCGAGGAGGAGGGCGGCGATGCGGAATTGACCAACCGTCAGGAGCCTTATTGGGTAATCGATCCGCTGGACGGCACTTATAATTACCTGCGGGATTTGCCCCTGACCTGCGTGAGCATCGGGCTCCTTTGTGGTGAAAAGCCGCTTCTCGGGGTCATATACGATTTTTACCGGGATGAGATTTTTACGGGAATCCCAGGGACCGGCGCCGGGAGCGGATTGCGTATCAATGGATTAAAACACGAATCGAACTGGGCGGAGAGCATCGAAAAGGCCGCCATTACGACCGGGTTCCCGGCCAATGCCGATAGGTCCACCCCGGCCCTGGACAAACTCAACGCCTTGATTCAGCGTTACAAAAAGGTGCGTATGCTGGGAAGCGCCGCCATTGCCATAACCTATGTGGCGGCGGGCCGTTTGGACGCTTATCACGAAGAGGGCGTCTTCCTTTGGGATATCGCCGCCGGGATGGCTCTGGTGGAGGCTGCCGGAGGCGTTGTCAGACTGACCCCCCTTGAGGGCAGATCCCTGTCCTATGGAATCTGGGCCGCGGGCCGCCCGGATTTAATCATTTGACGGTCGAGGGACGATTGCGATCAGTCCCTGGAAATCATGAAAAGGTAAAGCAGGTTGCCCAAGGAGGCAATGAAGGCGGCCACATAGGTGAAAGCGGCGGCGTCGAGGGTTTTCTCCACCCCTGGCAATTCATCGTGATCGATAATTCCGAGATGGGGCAGTATTTTCTTGGCCCGGCGGCTGGCGTCGAATTCGACCGGCAGGGTCACCAATTGAAACACGGTCAAAACCAGATAGACGAGGATGCCCAGTTTGATCAGGCCCATCATGTGGAAAAAGAAGCCCCCGATAATGACAAAAGGCAGGATTCGGGAAGCGATGTTGGTAATGGGGATCAGGCTCATGCGCAGTTGCAGGGCTTTATAGCCGGTGGCGTGCTGGATGGCGTGGCCGGCTTCGTGGGCGGCCACTCCGAGAGCGGCCAGGCTGTGCCCGGAGAAGTTCTCCTCGCTCAAGGCCAAGCGCTTGTTGACCGGATCGTAGTGGTCTGTCAAATGGCCCCGCACCGGCACGATCTCCACATTGTTGATGCCCGCGCTCTGCATGACGTAGGCGGCCGCCTGGCGCCCGGTGATGCCGTTGCGCGAGGAAATTTTGGAATATTTGCTATAAGCGCCTGATATTTTCGCCTGCGCCCACAAGCCGATGATGATGGGAACTAATATAAAGAGGATAAAACTCATTTGTTTGGTGATTTAAGGTTTAGCGGTTGTTAGTAATACATGATATCAGCAGGTTCAGTTCCAAAAGTGAAGGGCAAAACACAATTTTTCACAACCGTTCATCCATGAACAGGTTATAAGTCCGGGCCGATCGGCTTTCCAACGGGTCATTTGATAGTGGGAATAAATGGCTCAACTTTTACCGGATTTGTCACAGTCGGTTTGATTATTGCCCAGGCCCTCGCGGTCGAGGAGGGCTTGCAGGCCGGGGTCGCGCCCCATGAAATTGCGGAACAATTCGGCAGGGTCGGCGCTGTTGCCACGGGAGAGTATTTTCTCCCGGAAATCGCGCCCCGCCGCCGGATTGAGGATGCCTTCTTTTTTAAACCTGGTAAAGGCGTCAGCATCGAGCACTTCGGCCCATTTATAAGAATAATAAGCGGCCGCATAACCGGTGCTGTCGGCAAATACATGCGTGAACCTGCCGATGATTGATGGAGGCTTTGTTTTGGTTGGAGTCTGGTAGCCCTGCAAAATATTATCCACCCAGGCTTCGAGGTTTTCACCCCATAAATGAGGGGACGCCATGTGCATCTCGAGGTCCATTTTGCCGAAGGAGAGCTGCCGCATGGTTTTGCGGGCGGACTGGAAGTTTCTCGCCTCGGTCATCTTCCTGAAAAGGTCCTCCGGTATGGTTTCGCCGGTTTCATAATGGCGGGCAAAGAGGTCCAGGCCCTCCCGCTGCCAGCACCAGTTTTCCATAATCTGGGAAGGCAATTCGACAAAGTCCCAGGGCACATTGATGCCATTGAGGGATTTGATTTCCACATCTCCGAGCAGATGGTGCAGGAGATGCCCGAATTCGTGAAAAATGGTCTGCACCTCGTAATGGGTAAGAAGGGCCGGTTGGTCTTTGATGGAGGGAGTGAGGTTTCCGCAAATAAGGCCCAAATGCGGCTCCCGTCTTTTTCCATTGGGTGGACTCCCGGTCATTAGGTAATTCATCCAGGCGCCGCCGCGCTTCGATTCCCGCGGATGCCAGTCGGCATAAAAAGCGCCCAGTATTTCACCGCCCAGCTCCCGCACCTCGTAGTATTTGACTTCGGGATGCCATCCTTCGACCACATCGTCATGCGGGGAATTTTCCTGGACCGGTTCGACAAATTTGACCGGTCTTTCCTTGAGTTGAATATTGAAAATGGTTTCGGCAATTTGAAACATCCCGCTGATAACCGGCTCGATGGGGAAGTAGGACCGCAAATCCTCCTCCTCGAAGTCATATTTTTGGCGGCGCATGCTTTCCGACCAATAAGCCAGTTCCCACGGTTCGAGAGGTTCGGACCGGTTGTTTAATGCCCTTCCCCGGAAGTCTTCCAGCGCTTTGTTTTCGCGGGCGAAGGCGTTGTTTATTTTTTCTCTCAAATATTCCACAAAGCCTAAGGCGGCAGCGCCATTTTTGGCCATCCTGCGGGTCAATATAAAGTCGGCAAAGTGCTTTTTGCCCAGGAGTTCCGCCTTTTCCTGGCGAAGGGTTAGAATTTTTTCAATCAACTTGAGGTTGTTGACAGGTTCCTTTCGGCCGATGGCGGAGTCGGCTTCCCACATGGTTTTGCGAAAGCCGTCATGGTGCGCGTATTTCATGACCGGCAGGAGAGACGGCATACGCAAAGTGAAGCGCCATTGGGGGTTTTCCTCTGTGCCGCAGCCATTCACAAGGGCATCCAGGCGGGCTTGTTCGATATCTCTTTCCGGCAATCCAGCTAATTTTTCCCGATCCTGCACCACCAGGGCAAAGGCATTGATGGCATCGAGAACATTTTCGGAATATTTTTGCGTGATATTGGCCAACTCCTGGGCCAGGTTTCGCAATCGCTCTTTTTTTCCAGCCGGCAGGTCGGCCCCATGCTCTCTGAACTCAGCCAAAGTCTCGTCCAGATACCTTTGCTGGACGGGATTGAGGGAATCTTTTTTATTTTTTTCGGCGCAGGTTTTGAGAACCATCCACAATTTTTCATTGAGGGGTATGCGGGCAAAAAAGTCCGCCACCTGAGGAAGCATCTCATTGTAGGCTTTCCTTAATTCCGGTGAATTAGAAACCGTGTCGAGATGACCAACTTTGGCCCATGCAATGCCGAGATCTTCAGTCGCTTTTTCCAGGGCCAAAAAAGAGCTTGCAAACGTAATGTCCGCTTTCTCCCGATTGGCCACGGCATCGATTTTCGTCTGAGCCTCAGCCAGAGCCTCTTCAATAGCCGGGGAAATATGCTCCGGCTGCATACGCGACCATTGGATATGGAAAGATGTATCCAGAAAGGGATTTTTCATGAAAGCAGTAGTAGTCAATCGAAAATGAGATAGGTTCTAATCCATGAAATGTAAATGGCAAAAAATGAAGGTGAATTCTCAATCTCCGCCATTCCGATTTAACTCCGGGTGTTTACGGAATTCTTTTTCCAGGTTGTAGGCGCCGATAACGATAGTTTCTCCCTCCGTAGTGATGATCTCGGAGTAGTTTTCCTTGTTGTTTTTGATAAAACCGGCGCCGGAACGTGAATAACCGGCGTGTTCTCCCGTTGTAAAAATCAAATAATTGCGCTTTTCGGATTCACCGGGTCTGAGTTTCGCGGAAAATATGATGGATTCCTGCAAGTATTTGGCTCCGAGAGAAAAAAGAATTTTTTTGAAAATTTCCTCATCCATTTCCGCTGGCATGAGAACCAGGAAGGAGAGGTCGGTTTGGTGGCCTTTGTAAACGCCGGTGATTTGTTTGTGGGGCAGCTTTGACGCAGTCAGGTCGTGGCTGAGGGAAGCGAACCTGGCCCGTTTTTCCTCCCGGCTGGCAGTGGCAAAATGACGGGAGGTCGATTCAATCAATCCATAAGCGCCGGTTGCGATTATTTTGCGCAGACTGGATTCGGAGAAAATTTCCCCATCGCCCCCGGAGAGGCCAAGAGTTTCGACTATTGGGGCGGTGGCGCGGAGGTCATCAACTGTCAGGTGATAGGAGATGACGCTGGAAATGAAAAAAAGACAAAACAGGGCGGTGAAAAACCCTGCCATCCGGCGGAAATTTGGTGGAATGAAAGCCTGTCTTTTAAAAGTATTATTTAATTTCAGATACCCCGTAGCTTGCTACGGGGAGCGGTAACTTTATAACAGAGATGAATGAGCGAAGAAAAACGGGAGCATTTGAGGCGCGCGAGCCATTGCGTGTGGCAGATCCACTACCATATGGTGTTCCCTGTGAAGTATCGGAAGATGCTCTTGGAAAGGCGGGTGCAAGAGGTGCTGAAAGAAACAAGCGTTGGGATAGCCGAGCGCTATGAAATAGAGATGGAAGCACTGGGAATGGATGGAGACCATGTGCATTTGCTGTGTGGAGCGCATCCGAAAGAAGCACCCGGGCGAATCGTTCAGAAATATAAGAGCATAACGGCGCGGGAGATCTTTCGGCGCGAACCTTGGGTGAAGGAGAAGCTGTGGGGAGGGGAGTTTTGGAGTGACGGGTATTATGTTGGAACGGTAGGGGAGCGTGGGGATTGGGCCAGTGTGGAGGCCTACGTAAGAAAACAGGGCAAACCGAAGAAGCAGTTGCAACAATTGATGCTGTGGTGATCATGAATTTCTTTCTTAGATACCCCGTAGCTTGCTACGGGGAGTTTCATTGTTTTCCATGATATTTATCTACCATTTAGCCAATTTTAGTGCAAAATACTATTTTAAGATGCATGAACAATAATATGAAATAGGCCATCCTGTTAAAACAAAAACGCATTTGACTCCTTCCAAAAGACATGTAAACCAAACACTGGAGAAATTCCATCGGCTGCATTGGAGCGGAGGATGGTAAAACAGAAAGGAAATCGCGCTTGCAAAACTTTGAATATTCAGCGCCCGAAACATTGGGAGAAACGGTCAATTTATTGGCCCGCAATGAGGGCCAGACGCGAATTCTGGCTGGCGGCACGGACTTGATTGTCCAGCTTCGGCAAGGGGCATTATCGGCGGATTATGTGCTCGATATCAAGCATTTGCCGGAATGCAATGTGCTTCGTTATGATCCCACGGAGGGTTTGACTATCGGCGCCGCCGTGCCCTGCCATCGCATTTATAGCGACAGCGCCATTGTAGATGATTACCCGGGATTGATCGACGCCGCCGCCATCATCGGTGGGATTCAAATTCAAGGGCGGGCCACCTTCGGCGGCAACCTCTGCAATTCCTCGCCCAGCGCGGACACCATACCCATCCTCATTGCTTACGGGGCCGAGTGCGAAATTGCCGGACCCCAGGGGAATCGCCGCGTTCCCGTGGAGGATTTTTGCACCGCGCCGGGGAAAAATATTTTGGAAAAAGGCGAACTCCTCGTCGCCCTCCATTTGCCCCCCACGCAAAAATCCAGCGGAGCTCATTATTTACGATTCATTCCGCGCTATGAAATGGATATCGCGGTGGTGGGAGCCGGGGCCTGTGTGCAACTGGGTGAGGATGGCAAAACGTTCGAGAAGGCCCGCATCGCATTGGCGGCGGTGGCGCCGACCCCGCTCTTTGCCCGGGAGGCGGGGGAACTGCTGTCAGGCAAGGAAGTGAACCAGGATTCGATTGAAGCCGCCGCCCTGGCCGCCCAGTCAATCGCCCGGCCCATCTCCGATATGAGGGCGCCTTCCGATTACCGCAAACACCTGGTCAAGGTTCTCACCAAGCGGGCTCTTTGGGGAGCGGTTGGCCGGGCCAGAGGTGAGTTCGTTCCCAACGCGGTGCAGGAGAACGGCCGATAAACAATACTAATTTTTAACCAGATAAGGGAGATAAATTTTAATGAGCAGAAAGCTCTATGTAAAAACCACCATCAACGGGGAAGAAGTCGAATTTCTCTGTGAACCGCGGCAAAGTTTGCTTGAGGTGCTTCGCGATGATCTTGGCCTGATCGGCACCAAGGAGGGCTGCAACGACGGTAATTGCGGCGCTTGCAGCATTATTCTCGATGATGTGCTGATGAATGCTTGTCTGGTCTTTGCCGTCGAGATAGGGGGCCGCAAGGTCTTTACCATCGAGGGTTTGGCCTCACCGGAGGGGTTGCACCCATTGCAGCAGAAATTTCTGGAGAACGCCAGTTTGCAGTGTGGCATTTGCACACCCGGATTCCTCGTGGCGGCGAAAGCCTTGCTCGACCATAATCCCGACCCCACCGAGTACCAGGTGCGCCACTGGCTGGCCGGAAACCTCTGCCGGTGCACCGGTTACGACAAGATCGTGCGGGCCGTCCTGGAAGCCGCGGAAGAAACCCATTAATAACCCAATAACCCAATAACCAACCGGAGGACAGGTTCATGTCAGACGTTTCAAAAAATGGAAATGGCAATAGCAAATATAAGGTAATCGGGACGCGGCCCATTCGTCACGATGGTCTGGACAAGGTTACGGGGCGGGCGGTTTACGGCATCGACACGCATCTCGGCGGAATGCTCTACGGACAGACTTTGCGCAGCCCCCACCCTCACGCCCGCATTCGCGGCATCGACACGAGCAAGGCGGCAGCCCTCGAAGGAGTCCGCGCGGTCATTACGGCGGCGGATTTGCCGCCTATGGGAGCCGATCAAGTCCTCAACCTGGTGGAGGGAACTTTTCGGCTGAAATACCTGCAAAGCAATATCCTGGCCGGAGAAAAAGTTCTTTACCAGGGACACTCCGTGGCGGCGGTCGCGGCCACCAGCCTGCACATCGCGGAAGAAGCCCTGAGTTTGATTGAAGTCGATTATGAAATCCTGCCCCACGTGGATGATGTGGTCGCAGCCATGCAGGAGGACGCGCCCCTTCTGCACGAAGATTTGACGACCCAGGAATTTGGCGAAGACACAGGTAAAAACAGCAACATCGCAAGCCATATTCAGTTCAAACTGGGAGATTTGGAAAAAGGCTTCGCCGATTCCGATATTATCGTCGAGGAGGAGTTTAGAACCGCCTCCGTCCACCAGGGTTATATCGAGTCCCACAATGCCACCGCGGAATGGAAAACGGATGGCCAATTGACCGTCTGGACGAGCACCCAGGGTTCCTTTGGTGTGCGGAAGCAAACCGCCGCCATCCTGGGCCTCCCGGTTTCCAAAGTGAAGGTGGTGCCGATGGAAATCGGCGGCGGGTTCGGCGGCAAGATTCCCGTTTACCTGGCCCCGCAGGCGGCCCTTCTTTCCAAAAAATGCGGACGCCCGGTAAAAATCATCATGACGCGGGCGGATGTATTCCAGGCCACCGGTCCCACCCCGTCATCTTATGTAAAAGTTAAACTGGGGGCCGGCAAATCCGGAAAACTTCTCGCCGCCCAAGCCAACATCGCCTTTGCCGCGGGGGCTTTTCCCGGGTCGCCGATCGGAGCCGGAATGATCTGTGTTTTCTCCTGCTACGCCATCCCCAATGGCCTCGTTGACGGCTACGATGTTGTTTTGAACAAACCCCGCAGCGCCGCCTACCGGGCCCCCGGCTCCACCCAGGTCAACATCGCAATTGAGACTTTGATGGATGAGATTGCCAAAAAACTGGGGATGGACCCCATCGAATTGCGCCTCCTGAACGCCGCCGAGGAGGGCACCCGGCGGGTGGATGGAGCCGTTTACCCGGTTGTCGGCTGTCGCGAGACCCTTGATCAGGCCAAGGCGCACGAGCATTATCGGACGCCCCTGAACGGTAAGCATCAAGGCCGCGGAGTGGCCACCGGTTTCTGGATGAATGCCGGTTTAAAATCCACCGTGACCGCGCACGTCAACGAAGACGGCACCATCAACCTGATGGAAGGTTCGACCGATATCGGGGGCTCCCGCACCTCCATCGCCATGCAATTTGCGGAGGTTCTGGGACTACCCGCGGAGGCTATAAATCCCATAGTGGGCGATACCTCTCAGGTCGGTTACACCGAATTGACAGGAGGCAGCCGGGTGACCTTTGCCACTGGTTGGGCATCCCACGATGCCGCCCAGGAAGTCAAAAAAATTCTGATTTGCAAAGCGGCCCTCTATTGGGAAGTGCCCGAGGAAGAAGTGCGTTTTGAAGACGGAGATTTTGTGCACTCGACCGATCCCAAAAAAAGGCTCACCTTTAAAGAACTGGCGGGTCATTTAGTGGATTTGGGCGGGCCGGTGGTGGGAACCGGAACGGTGGATCCGAATAGCGGAGTGGGGGGCTCTTTTACCACCTGTATCGCTGATGTGGAGGTGGACGTGGAAACCGGAAAGACTAAAATTCTCCGTTTTACCATGATCCAGGACGCCGGAACGGCCATCCACCCCAGTTATGTCGAGGGGCAGATGCAGGGAGGTTCCGTGCAGGGCATCGGCTGGGCTCTCAATGAAGAGTATTTCTATTCCGAGGGGCGCATGAAAAATGCCAGTTTTCTCGATTACCGCATGCCCACTTGCCTTGATGTTCCCATGATTGATACGGTCATCGTTGAAGTTCCCCACCCGGACCATCCCTTCGGTGTGCGGGGGGTGGGAGAAGCCTCCATCGCCCCGCCGCCCGCCGCCATAGCCAATGCCATTTACGATGCCGTCGGAGTCCGCCTGAGGGAGCTTCCCATGCGGCCCGACCGTGTCCTCGCGGCCTGTCTGGAGAAGGAGGCCGAGGCCGCTATCGGTTGAGGGAGAAAAATGGCGAAGGTCTGGATACCCTCGCAAATGCTGAGCCTTGCCGGTGGGTGCGAGCAGGTCTCGGTGGAAGGCGCCACCGTCCGTGAAGTCATCGCCAACCTCGACCGGGCGCACAGCGGATTTCGGGACCGGCTCTGCCAGAATGATAAGCTCAAACTCACCATAGCCGTTGTTGTGGACGGAGAAATATCCTCTCTCGGCATTCGTCAGAAGGTCTCCCCTGAAAGTGAAATTCATTTCCTCCCCGCCATGAGCGGCGGTTGATAACCAGGGTTTTTCCGGTCTTTTGGGCGGATTGTGCAAAGTGTCTTGAGTCTCGTTAAAAATGACTTATGATTTGAGTCATGGATCGCAGAAAGTTTTTACGCCGCCTGGTCGGCGCGGCGGGCGCCCCGCTCCTTATCCCCAAACTGGCGGATGCCGCTAAAATCAGCACAGCCGAGTCGGACAAGTTGGGGGTCTTACTCCCGCGGCGGCCCTTTGCCGACACGGGCGAACAATTGACCATCATGGCCGTCGGCGGCTATCATATCGGCCAATGCAGCGAGGCCGAATGCGAGCGCATCATCGAAACCGCACTCGAAATGGGAGTCCGTTTTTTTGACAATGCCTGGAAGTACAACAAGGGCCTCAGCGAGGAGCGTTACGGCAAGTTCCTGACCCCGAAATACCGCGAACATGTCTTCATCATGTCCAAGGCCGATTCCCGCGTAGGCCCGTCGCCCCGGCAGCAGCTCGAGGACGCCCTGCGGCGCATGAAGACCGACTACCTTGACCTCTGGATGATTCATACCGTGAGCAGCCCGGAAGATGCCGAAAACCGCGTTCCCGAAATGCTCCCCGTCATGATCAAAGCGCAGGAGGAAGGCAAGGTGCGCCATTGCGGGTTTTCCGGGCACACCGTTACCTCCGCCCACTTGAAAGTGCTCGAACTGGCCAAAGGCGGCCCGCTGAAAACCTGCCTCATGCCCATCAGCCCGATTGATACGATTGCCCGCGACAGCTTTACCTTAAAAGTCCTGCCCCGGCTGCTCGAAGAAGGCTACGCACCGCTGGCCATGAAAGCGATGAGTTCCGGCCGCGCGCTCAAGAAATACAACGGCAAATCCATTGTGCCCGACCGCCTCTCGCTGGAGGAAAATTTTTGGTTCGTTCTCTCGCTGCCCATCTGCTCGCTGGTCAGCGGGATGCCCAACCTGGCCAACCTCCGCCAAAACGTAGAAATGGCCCAACGCTTCACCAAACTGACGGAAGGCGACCGCAAAGCCATCGCCGACAAAGTAGCCGATGTAGCCAACGCCGAAGGCCTCGAACCCTACCGCAACTGGCTCTATTAGGGAGGGCTGCCAAAGGCTGGAAATGGATGCATGAAATTGCCTAAAGAGCTTTCCAGGGCCAGTTGACGCAATCTTCAATTTCCGGAAAGAGCACATGGTCCGCTTTACCTTTGAGGACGAGGGTTATGACGCGGCAATGGCTCAGTTGCTCTTTGGCTGTTTGCAATGTTTCTCCGGAAACCGATACATCATCGACCAGGAGCAAAGTCCCTCCGCTTGGCAATGGGTCGCACTTTGCCAGCAATACCGGGCGTTTATAGCGCGGATTATTGTCCGCATCCCGGTAATTGATGCGCAAAAAAGCGAGGGGAACTTTTAATTGGTGGGCCAGGAGTGAGGCCGGGACCAGGCCGCCATCCAGAATGCCGATCACGCCATCGACCGCCGGCATGGCATAATTGTGGAGGCGGTCCGATATTTCCTCGAAAGTGATTTCTTCCATGCCCGGTATTAATTGCTGATTTGAAAATTTGAAATTACGGGGTCAATTCGGAGGACTGCTTTGGGTGTGGGCGAGTTTTTACCGGTTCAATTTCGCCGGCGAGGTGTTCGATGAGACGGTTGGCGGCTTGGGTGGTGGCCAGCATCTGGTTGCCGAGGCGGTTTTTGAGAATGAAATAGGCGATCATGGCGGGAATGCCGATGACCAACCCGGTGGCGGTGGTGATGAGAGCTTCGCCGATATCACCAGCCAGCATTTCGGGCCGCCCCATACCCCCGCTCGATATGGTGGAAAAGGCCCCGATCATGCCGCTGACGGTGCCCAGCAAACCGATCATGGGCGATACGGCCGCCACCACATTGAGGTAATGGATCCACTGCCCGATGTTGTTTTCCTCGCTTTCCATCACTTCCACGAAGGAGGATTCGACTTTTTCCTTGTTGGCGTCCGCCATATCCGGGCGCGCCCTCTCCAGAGCGGTTTGCAGGCATCTCGAAAGCACACTGGGGTGCCGAGTGAGAATTTTGGCGGCCTCATCAAGATTGCGTAGGTGGAACAGAGCGCAGAGTTCATCGATCATTGGACCGGGAAGAAATTTTGCCCGGCTGGTTTCCCGCCAGCCGTAGATGATCAAAAAAAACAGGGCCAGAGGATACATGGCCCAGCCTCCCTGTTCGAGCAGTCCCCACAGGCTTTTGCTTTGCGTTTGCCCAAATACAACCAGCGGAGCGGCTCCCATCGCGTTGGCCGGATTGTGAATCCCGAGGAACCCACAAATAACGACAAAAAGAAGCCAAACGGAACTTGCGCGAGGCGCTTTCATAAATGGAAAACTATCTGTTGGTGGAATCCTGGGATATTTCA
Organism: Opitutales bacterium; assembly: GCA_965226205.1. Lineage (GTDB taxonomy): Bacteria > Verrucomicrobiota > Verrucomicrobiia > Opitutales > UBA2987 > JAJFLU01. The sequence goes on from CBDDCJ010000026.1 coordinate 297,999, forward strand.
TCATATAAAAGCCGGTAACGAGCGAAGAATTCATCCTTGGGCCAATGGAAGCCGCGTGTTTGCATTTCACTGAGGAGCCAATGGGCTTTTTCCTCTTTTTGCAACTCATGGCTGGCGGCAATGGCAAGCGCGTAGCAATTGCTTAAATAGGCCATCGGCATTTGGCCGGAGAATACAATGGGATGCAGGCTCGTCCAAAGCGCCCCGGTGAAATTTTTTTCCTCGAAATCAATCCTGGCCTGAATCCACCAGCCGAGCGCGGAGTCGCCGTAGAGGTCTCGCCGGGCAATCCAGTCGGCGGCCAATTTTCTTGCCTCTTCCTTCAAACCCAGTCGAAAATAACCCAGAAGCACGGCCGCCCGGAGTTTCTCCCGCAGCGGTTCGCTGGTTACATAAGGCAAGAGATTTCGCGCTGTGGCGATGGCGTCCTCCGGTTGGCCGCCGAGCAGCGAAGCCTCCGGCAAAGCGGTGAAAAGCAGCACGTCGGAATCGGCTAAAAATGGCAAATAGCTCCGTCTTTGCCGGTAGAGGGCCAGGAGCAAGGGCCGCGCTTCCGCCAGATTACCGTCACGGATCCATTCCTTGGCCAGAGGGATCAATGCGTCGCCGGGAAAATTCAAGGTGTCGATTTCCTCCGCTCTAAAGGTCAAAATCGCTTCACCGTCACCAGATTCAATCAGGATTTGCAAATCTCCCTGGTCCGTGCGGGAGAGTTTGCCTTTGTAGGAGGAGCCGTTTTTTACGACTACCGTGAAAGGTTCCGACAGGAGGGTTCTAATTTCGGATTCGTTCAGGCAAATTACCGTTTTTACCGGCAGGCAAAAAGCGAGGGATACAAGGAGTATGCGGATAATGATAATATTGGGTCCGAAATTCATGATCGCTCTTTGTTTTTTATGGCGATGAGTTTGCCGAGCCCGCATCCAGGGCCAGCATGGCATCGAGGCGGTTATGTTCCCGGCGGGCCAGGGATCGCGTTTCCGGTTCCCCCAGTTGGGGATCATCGAGAAATTCCGTCAGGGTGTCGCGGGCCGCCCGCAGGTTGGAAATTTCCTCAAAAAGCGCCGCGCTTTCCAGGTAGGCGGCGGCCACCAGATCGTTATAAGCCCGATAGACGGTATAGATGCGTTGATAATAACCGATGACTTTTTGCGGTTCGCGCAAGAGCCTGTAGGCATGGCCGATTCCCTCCAGGGCCTCCGCATGGGGGCGTCCGCGGGCCGATTTCAGTTTGAGGACTTCCTCGTATCGCGCAATTGCCTGCCGGGGTTTTCCAATGTCAACGAGGATTTTTCCCCGCAATAGAGCCGCCTCCAGAGCGATCGGGTGCAGCGGCCATTCTTCGGCCAGTTTTTCCAGCCAGGGCAGCGCCTGATCCGGCTGATTGTTTTTATAATGCGACCGGGCCAAACCAAAAAAGCCCACCGCCCTTTCCGGACGATGGGGGAAACGTTCCACCAGCGCGATGAAGTATTCCTCCGCAGAGGGATAACCAAGTTCGACCAGAAGAAGACCGGCACGGCCCAGGAATTCAGCCCCCAGTGAGTCGATGGGCATATGGCGTATGGTTTCCAGCATAAGGGCCCTGGCATCATCATGCCGTTTGCCGGAACTATGGAGATTGGCCTGGTAAAGGTTCAGGCGCGAGTGATAGGTCAATTTTTTTTCAGCCAAGGCTTTTTCTCTCTCTTCCCTCTGCCATCGGGTGAAGGATTCGGCGGATTGAAGTCCTTGTTTTTTATGGAGGCGGTGCAGTGATTTTAATATGAGTTGAATATCAGAAGCCTCCGCATCGTTGCCGTAAATATCGAGGGCCTGGCGGAAAACCGGAAAGGCGCGGTCCGTTTCTCCCATCTGTTCGTAAGCCCAGCCCGTCCAGTAGAGGGCCTCGCTTTTTTTCGGTTTTTCCCGCAGATCCGTTCGTCCCAGGTAACGCTCGAAGTGCTCCGCCATGCGCTTGTATTCTTCCATCGCGCGGTAGATTTTTCCGGTCTGGAAGACGGCATAAGGAAAGAGATTTTCCGCTTCCGGACCTACTTTGGCGAAGGCCACGGCGGCCCCCAATAGCTCGCCTTGTCCCATTAAAATATCACCCCTGAGGACGGACGCCTCCCCCTCCCGCCGGTGACCGGGAAAAGTTCGCAGGTAAAATTCGATCCGTTCGAGGGCTGTGCCATAATCTTTCAGCGCATAATGGCATGCGGCCCGCCAGTAGGCGGTTTCCGCCTACTGGGGACTGTTTTGGAGAGTCTTTGCCAACGCCGCCAATTCTTCCAGGGCAGTTGAGTAGTCTTTCTCAAAAAACCGGGATAAGGCATGCCAGAGACGGGCTTCGTTCCCCAAACCGGTCTCCACATTGGCTTGCAGGCACAGGTTGAAATCCTCCCTGGCCTCCGCATAATGCCCGTCGAGGACGCGGCAGTGCCCACGCGTAAATAACCATCGAGGCAGCCGAGCATGGTTGTTGTAGCGGGCCAACAGGTTACCCAGCAAAGAGGCCGCCTTTTCGAATTGGCGAAGTTCCCTATGAATTTCCGCCTCCAGATAGAGGACTTCCGGCATGAGCGGGGAATCCGCGTAGCGGTTTTGAAAGGACTGGGCGATAGCGAGCGACTCGTCCCACATTTGCAGGGAGCGCGCGGCCAGCATCCAGCGGTAATGCCCTTCGGTTTGAATTTCCTCGGTAAAAACGTCATCCTCCGCCAGTCTCTGGAATACGATCCAGGCTTCCTCGCCCCGGTTGGCCAGAAGCAAACTCTGCCCATAACGCAGCAGAAAGCCGCCCGTATAATCCTCCGATTTTTGCAAGGTTTCCAGGTCCGTTTCTAGCTGCCGGACGAGCCCGGAGAAATACTCCTCCCAGAGCGTTTTGGCGGGTTCCGCGGACAGCCGGGCGTTTTTTCTCATCAATGCCCTCGATTTGCTCAATCGCGCCATTTGATTATCGCGCAACATTTTTTGGGGAGGAACCAGGCGGTAGCAACGAATGGCCTCGGTATAACGATTCTCAGCCAGCAATTAATCGGCGGTGCGAAGGGCGGCAAAGGCGAGGGCGGCCAATTCCGGCATGGTTTCGATTTTCCACCGGGTGGTCAGCAGGATATTCTGCGCGGTGTCGAGTTGGGCGGCCTCGATCGAGACCTGCAAAGCCAGCAATCGCGCCTGCCTCTTGACCGCGATAGGCGCCCTGCCTTCGTAAATGCGATTGAACAACTGAATCGATTCCAGGGTTCGGCCCGATTTTTTCAGCAACCCGGCTCTTCTCATGGCGGCCAGGGCGGCTTCGGGCCGGTTCGCGTTTTCCGATTCAAACTGCTGGAAATAAAGAATCGCTTTTTCCGCCTCATCGGTTTGCTCGTAGGCTTGGGCAAGATGGTAAATTACGAAATTCCGCCTCAGGCTTTTCCCCGCATAAGTTTGCAAAAAATATTCGAAAGTTTCCGCCGCCTGGCCCGCCTGTCCCGTTCGCAAGAGGCAATAGCCACGCATGGGCAGGAGTATTTTCTGAAGGTTTTCCGATTTATAATCGTCCTCCTCGGAAAATTGGAGTTCGAGTGAATCGAAGAAATCGGCTGCCGCTTCATACCGGCCCGACTGAAAGGCATGGATTGATTTTTGCAGCAGCGATTGGAAAGTATCACCCTCCTGGCCGTGAGCATCGGCTGGTGGAAATGCCAGTAGCAGAACTGTTGTCAGGATAAGCAAAATGCCGGCATTCGGCAGATTATGGGAATTTCTCTTTGTCGGTTTGGCAAACATCCAGCCTCTAAAATAATGATGCGATGAAATATTGGGACCGGAGAAAAAAAAGACAATACTCGAAAATGGACCGGAAAAAGTTTTCAACAGTTTCTTCGATTAAATGATTGGCAATTGGAAGGAGTTTGGCTCATTTTGAGACAAGATTTGAGCATAAAGTGAATGTAAAACCGCAACTGCTTTGCTGGATGATGTGCGATGGTGTCCATATCGACCCGTCCACTGGGAAGCATTATATCATGGGGACTTTCTCCAACATACGGGTTCGCAAGTTTCCCGCCAGGCATCCCCGCATGGTCTGGTTTCTCACCATTTCGGACGTTTCCGTGGGCAAGCACTTTTTGAAAATATCCATGGGCATTCCCACCGAGGAGGCGAAAGTCATCGTGCAGCGGCCCTTTGAATCGAAAAGCCCCATCCATAGGATCAACTTGATCAACGACATCCAGAACCTCAGTTTTGACAAAGCGGGCGACTACAGCGTGGTGATTGAGATTGACGATGAGCCGCTGACAGTCACATCTTTGACCGTTTCCAATTAAGGCTGGAAAACCCTTACCGATAAGTTGAGTCCTATAGCTGTGCCCAAGCTGTGCCCAAAATCGCTGAAAAACTGGTTCTACAAACCGCCTCCGATGTTTCCTCGCCCGTTCTCGTGGTGGGGTCGGTGGCATTCGATAATATCATCACACCCGTCATGACGGGGGAGCGCATACTGGGGGGGGCGGCTTCCTTTGCCAGTCTGGCGGCCAGTTATTTTACGCCGGTTCGCCTCGTGGGAGTGGTCGGAAACGATTTTGAGGACGCTTTTATCGAACGTTTCCGCAACCGCGGGATCGATCTGGAAGGATTGCAGGTGGACGATTCCGGCCCCACTTTTATCTGGACCGGTAAATACCACGAAAACTACAACAGCCGGGAAACGCTGGATACCCAGCTCAACGTATTCGAGCATTTTCGCCCGGAACTGCCCGAGAACTATCACCGGACTTCCTACCTCATGCTCGCTAATATCGGTCCCGACCTGCAAATCCATGTGCTCGACCAGCTTCAAGGGCAGTGCTTTGTGGTGGCCGATACGATGGACCTTTGGATCAATAACAAACTCGACCAATTGCTCAGCTTGATCAAACGCGTCGATTGCCTGGCCATCAACGACAGCGAGGCCATCATGCTGACGGGCGACCGCAACCTGATCTCGGCCGGGTGGAAACTCCTCGAACTCGGCCCCCGCATGGCCATCATCAAGAAAGGCGAAAACGGCGCCTGCCTCTTTCATCGTGACGGTTATTTCGCCCTGCCCGCCTATCCGGTGGTAAACTTGCAGGACCCGACCGGGGCTGGAGACGCCTTTGGGGGAGCGCTGGCCGGTTATCTGGCCGCTGTGGACAAAACCGATTTCAAATCGATCAAACAGGGTATGGTCTATGCCACCGCCATCGCCAGCCTGACCGTCGAGGCTTTCAGTTGCGACCGGCTGGAATCGGCCGGCCCTGCCCTGGTTGAAGAACGTTACCGCGAGCTTCTCCAATTCACCGCTCCTTGAGCTTGCCCCCGGCTGGGGTTTTCCCATAAAAATTTGCTTGGAAATGACAGTATCCACAACAACGAATACCGCCCATGAAAGCGAATCCATCGATTCGATAGTGCTTTCACTGGGCAAAAAAGCGCTTTCGGCCTCCAGGGCGCTGGCCACTTTGACTCCCCAAAAGAAGAACGAAGTGCTTTCCACCTTGGCTGATTTGATCGAAGAACGGGTCGAAAACCTGATTGAGACAAACGGCAAAGACCTACAATTCGGGCGTCAGTCGGGCCTCTCCAACGCCTTGCTGGACCGCCTTACCTTCACGCCGGAGAGAATCCGGGGCATGGCCAAAGGCGTCCGGCAGGTGGCCGCCCTGCCCGATCCGGTGGGTGAGGAGATCGAGAGCACGGTTCGGCCCAACGGTTTGGACATCCGAAAAATCCGGGTGCCCATCGGGGTTGTCGGCATTATTTACGAATCCCGGCCCAACGTCACCATCGATTGTGCCGTGCTCTGTTTCAAAAGCGGTAATGCCTGCATTTTGCGCGGGGGCAAGGAAGCCTTTCACACCAACACGGCGCTGGCGGCCCTTATCGGGGAGGCCCTGCAACGGCACGAAGTTCCCGCCGCCGCAGTGCAATTGATTCCCACTACGGACCGCGCGGCCCTCAACGCCCTGCTCAAGCTGGACGAATATGTCCACTGCATCATTCCTCGCGGCGGGGAAGGTCTTATCCGGTTTGTGGTCGAAAATTCCCGCATCCCCGTCATCAAACACTACAAGGGAGTTTGCTGTCTCTATCTGGACAAAGATGCCGATGCGGACATGGCCGAGAGCATAGCCATCAATGGCAAAGTGCAGCGACCGGGTGTCTGCAACTCGATTGAAAACCTCTTCATCCATGCCGAGGCGGCCGAGGCTTTGCTTCCCCGCATAGCCCGCGCCTTGGTCGAAAAAGGCGTCGAACTGCGCGCCGATAGCGCCAGTGTCGGCTTTTTGCTGGGAGCGGAGGGAGTGTCTTACAAACCCTTGACGGAAGAAGAATTGTATGAGGAATACCTCGATTTAATCCTATCCATCAAAATCGTTTCAGATATCGACGAGGCCATCGGGAATATAAATAAATACGGTTCCGCCCATAGCGACGCCATTGTCACCGATAACGAAGAAGCCGCCCGCAAATTTTTACAAGAAGTGGATTCAGCCACCGTTTTCTGGAACGCCAGCACTCGTTTCAATGACGGGTTTGAATTTGGGCTGGGGGCCGAAATCGGCATCTCCACCGACCGCCTCCACGCCCGTGGACCCATGGGATTACGCGAATTGACCACCTACAAATACCAAATCTTCGGCAAAGGTCAGGTAAGGCCATGATTCGGTCTTAAGCGGGAAACCGGATTCGATGGCGATGCGAATAAAATTCAGATCGTTTTTCATCACCCGTTTTCTTCATGCTCTGATTTCTCTCTCCGTTTCTCTGACCGGAATTGCTTTAGCGGCCCAGGATGAAAAGAGCCCACAGGAAATAATCAAGGGCGAATGGCTGATCAGCGCCACCGGGTAGGAACCGACTTCGGTATTTGTCTTCGGGGAAAACGGCAAGGTCGTCAACACCGTTAACAATGCCATCGGCACCTACGAATTCCTGCCCGGCGAGCGATTGCTGATCGTATTCGACGACACCCTGATCCTGGGCGAGTACACTATTCTTGAAAACAAGATTCTTCTCAGCAGTTCGGTGGGATCCCCGGTGCAAAAGATGACCATCACCCTAACCCCGGCCACGGAAGAGGAGAAAACAGCGGCTTCGGCCCGTTACAAACGCATCGTTAGCTCCTACGGGGCGGCCATGGACCAATTGCAGCGCACCGCCACCGAAAAAGCCATTTTCAATAACCTGAGACAATTCGCCGCCGCCGCCCAGCATCACATAAGCGAAAAAGGCGTCACCCGTGTCGGTTATCACGATGTGGCCGGACCCGAAAAAGGCAAATACATCGCCACCCTCGAAACCATCGACGGCGAAAGTTATGAAGAACTCGAATATCACACCGTCACCACCAAAAGTGGCCAAACCGTCCATTACGATTTTTAGGCGAGTTGTTAATCATTTCCGCAGGTTGAATTATGGGGGTGACGACTTAAAGATTTTCGGACAAGAAGGTTTCGATGCGGTGGTAGTGGTCGAGGGGGGTGGGTTTTTCCAGGGGGTGAACTGGGTCGGTGCTTTGACCGTATATTTCGTGCGGTTTTCCCTCCTTTTGGAGGGCTTCCGCCATGAGGCGGGTTTGGGGGTCGATGGGGAGGCCGTTGTTGGCTTTTGGAATTAGTAATACGGGATTTTTGGTCCGTGCGGCATGGTGAGCCGGTGAGACGCTTTTCAATAGTTCATTGTTATTGTTGTTAGTCTTATTATCATAATCATTATGTTCGTCCCCGGTTTCCCCGAACCAGATTCTGCTTAATGGTATATTGCGTTCCATGACGGGCGTTTTGTCGTTATCCAGAAAAGTCTCCCAATCGTAGATGCCGCCCACGGCCACGGCGCATTGAAAAAGTTCGGGTGTGGATACCAGGCCTGTCATGGCCAGGTAGGCCCCGAAGCCTTCACCGTAAATGGCAATGCGTTGCGGGTCTGCGATTTTTTCCGAAATGGCCCATCGAACCGCGTCGGTGATGTCATTTTGCATATTTTTGCCGATCTCTCCAAAGGCGGCCATGAAAAATTCTTTTCCGTATCCGGTGGAGCCCCGGTAGTTCACCTGCAAAACGGCATAGCCTCGATTGGCCAAAAATTGCACTTCAGGGTCGAAACCCCATTTATCCCTCATAAAGGGTCCGTCATGCGGTTTCAGGATCAGGGGCAGGTTTTGTCTTTTCCCCTTCGGCAGGGTCAAATAACCGTGCAGGATGCGTCCATCCCGCGATGGCATCTGGACCGGTTTCATGGCCGCCATTTGTTCGGGATTTATGGCTGGATTTTTAGAGAAGAGCCACTGCAGGTGCCGGGTAGGGTAATCCAGCAGGTAATAATTTCCAGGATCGCGGTCGTTGTAGGCAAAGATGAGAAAGTGCTCTTCACTTTTGTCGCGCCCCAGAAAAACATTTTGGGTATCGGGCAAGGATTGATCGATCATTTCCTGCAAATCTTCATAAAAGGGCAGGAACCATTGAATTTGCGGGCCGTTGCGCTCATAGGCGATACCCGCCAGGGTGCGGAATTGATCGGAAAATATGAGGCCCTTGAAATCGCCCGCTCCGTTCAGGTCGTAGCCGGGGACGACATCGTATTGGGAATCTTTCCAGACCAGGCCCGCGAATTCCTGCGACTGCGGGTCGTATTTGTAAACGGCCGTGAAGGGCCGGTCTTTGCCGGTGGCGACATAGAGATGGCTGTTGCCGTAATCGAGGGCCAGCGGATAAGTATCCGCGGGCAGCCGGATTTCTTGCCAGGGCTCTTTGACCGTGGCCCGGTAGCGGTAGACATCGGGGCCGTGGCCGCCGTCGCCCCGAGTAAAGACTTTCACCAGCCTCACCTGGCCCTCGGGATCGAGCAGCCAGTAATCGACATCGCCAGGATTTTCGAAATAGGTGGTGCGGTATCTGGAGGTGATGCCCACTCTATGCAGGTCCGGAAATTGTTCCTCGTAGGGATTAAGGACGACCAGGATGTGTTTGGGGTAGGCGGGCATGCTGTGGACCATCCGGGCTGGCTCCGAAAGCACTTTCCGATTGCGTTTTTTACCGTCCCGGCGAACGGCGGCCAAACCCAGACCCCAATAATCTTCCCGCGTAATTTGGTAAACCAGGTATTCGTTGCCCGCCCAGGCATAATCGAAAACGGCGTCCTTCCCGCCTTCGGTCAGGCTTTTGTATTGTTTTTTCTCAATGGAGTAAGTGAAAAGATTCCGGCTGCCGTTCACCAGGCTAAGAAAAGCCAGGCATTCGCCATCCGGCGAAATGGTGACCTCGGTGTATTGATTGCCGCTGAAAAACGCCTCCAACGGCAGCAATTCCACCTCCGCCCGAACCTGGAACGGCGCAGTTAAAGCCAAACCGGTAAGAAAAAGAGCGAAGGATCGCCAAGTGGCAGGAGTCAAGCCCATTGACTCAACCAATGCACAGCCCCATTTAAATGGCAATATTGCAGATGGATGGGAAAGGCAAATTCTTTTGGGTAGTGAGCCATCCCGTGCCTTTATTCAGCATACATCTTGCCTTCTTTGGCAATCCGTAAACCATGTCCTGAATCTGTGCCGTATCCCGAATCTTGTTTCATGCTCATACTGTGAGCCATAACGCGTTATATCATGCTTAAAACCTGGAGAAATGATACGGTTTGGCTGGTCACCCAACCGGACCATGCCGAAGTCTCAGGATACATGGCCGCCCATTGGGGAAACGATGACTTTGCCCAGCCCGGGTATTATGCCAAATCAGTCGATCCCGAGCGTTTGCGGACCGAGACCGTTTTGGGCATCGCCCAGCATGACAACGGCTGGTGGGAATGGGAAGCGGCCCCGGATCTCTCGGAGGTTGACGGCCTGCCGATGGGCCTTTCCGAATTTATGCAGGATACGCTGGATGGCATGGATCGGTGGTGGCGGGGCATTTCCCGATTCAGCCAAAATCACCCCTATGCCAGCCTGCTTATCGCTTTCCACGCTTATTGGATCTATGCCCGGAATTTTGAAATCGACTCAGAGCCCGCATTTTCGCATCCGTTGTTCTCGAAAGAGCCGTCCCCAAATCTGATGGCAGACCAACTCGACGGCGCCCGCAGGTTCACCGGGGAAATCAAAGATATGCAGGAAGAGTTGAGCGCCCGTCTGGGAGAGAATCCCGAGTCGGCTAATTGGGGCGAACCCGAGCATTTAAAACCCCATGTGCGGCTGCTCCAGGTATTGGACGGGTTGTCGTTGTCGCTCTGTTGCGCGCTTGTCTGCCCCCTCAATGGTGAAGCCAGGGGGCTGGGGGAGGATGCCTTCGATTTATACGATGTGCCCCGGCGAAACTGGGAGGATCGGGTGACGATGGAGTTGAGACCCGTAGGCCGGAAGCGTATAGCCTGCAATCCCTACCCGTTCGATCTCGACCCCTTAACGGTCCATGTGCCGGTCCGGGTTTTAACAATGTCTACGGATCAAAAAACGGACTATCAGGTCTATTGTCACTCGCAGCAGAAACAATTTATTCAATACCAGTATTGCTCCGCCTAAAAACTGGTTGAGGGCATAAATTAGCTTGAAAAAGGAAGAAAATAGACTATCTCAAAAAATTGATTTTCAGAAAAACAATTAATGACAGCAATTTTCAATAGCTCAAAGCGATTATGATAGAAGCAGAAAACCTGGTTAAAGATTTCGGCTCCATTCGCGCTGTGGATGGTGTTTCTTTCGAGCTGAAAAAAGGCGACATATTGGGTTTTATGGGACCCAACGGGGCGGGCAAATCCACCAGCATGAAAATGATCACCGGATTCCTGCAGCCCACTTCCGGAACCGCCCGCATCGGCGGCCACGACATACAAATAGAACCCATCAAGGCGAAAAAACTCTTCGGCTATCTCCCTGAAAACGGACCTCTTTACCAGGAGATGACTCCTCTCGAATTCCTAGGATTTATGGCCGATATGCGCGGCATGAATAATCGGGTGGAGAGAGAGCGGAATATGCAAAGAGTGATGGAAATTTGCCACCTGGAGGGCGTTCGACATCAACCCATTGAGACGCTCAGCAAAGGATTCCGGCAGCGCGTGGGTATGGCCCATGCCATCCTCCACGACCCCGAATGTCTCATTATGGACGAGCCGACGGACGGCCTCGACCCCAACCAAAAGCAGGAGGTGCGCCGCCTCATCGCCACCATGGCCAGCGACAAAGCCATCCTGCTTTCCACCCACATTCTCGATGAAGTCGAATCAATGTGCAACCGCATCATCATCATCGCGGAGGGCTCTATCATAGCCGACGAGACGCCGGAAGACCTGCGCCGCCGCCATCCGCGATACAATGCGGTGGAATTGGACCTTGACGGCGGGGACCCGAAACCGATCCTTGAAGCCCTCCAACAATTGGAAACGGTTGGGGAGGTTATTGAGGAAAATGGCAAACTCATTGCCGTTCCGAAAAAAGGGGAGAAGATCGACGGCCTCGTATTTGCGACCGCCAGCCGGGAAAACTGGCCCGTTGCGGGGATGGGCCATTACCCCGTTCGGATGGAAGAAGTTTTCTGGGAACTGACGCAGCTTTAAACATTGAAACCATAACATGACTTTCCAAAATAGCTTAAATGCACGAAGACAAAATGCCCTGAAAGGGCTTAATTCTCCAGCCCAGGGCACCGGGTTAGAGTTAGATAAAGACACCAACCCTGAAGGGGTTGCATTCCGGCGGGATATCGGCTTATCAGTGAAAGAATTCAACCCCTACAGGGTTGGTTTTGATGGGGTAACAGAAACCCAGGGCGCTGCCCTGGGCTTGAGGATGCAACCCCTGTGGGGTTGTTTTTAATAACTGAGACAGGAGTGAGGTAAAACGATAGATGCAGCCGGTTTTAACAGTTTTCAAACGCGAATTCATGGGGTATTTCCGCTCCCCCGTGGCTTATGTTTTCCTCATAGTATTTCTGGTTTCGACCATCGGTCTGACCTGGTTTATCGGGGGGTTTTTCGATACCGACGACGCCAGCCTGGCCCGTTTTTACACCTTTCTGCCCTGGGTCTATCTGTTTCTCATCCCGGCTGTGGGGATGCGCCTGTGGGCGGAGGAAAAAAGATCGGGCACCTGGGAACTTCTTTTTACCCTGCCGCTCTCCGTATGGCAGGCGGTTTTCGGAAAACTCCTGGCCGGCTGGGCCTTTATTTCGGTCGGCATATTGCTCACTTTTACCATGCCCCTGACTGTGGCCTACCTCGGCGATCCCGACTGGGGGCCCATCTTCAGCGGTTATCTGGGGGGTATTCTGATGGCGGGCACTTTTTTGAGCATCTGCTCGTTGACCTCATCTTTTACCCAGAACCAGGTGATCAGCTTTGTATTGAGCGTGGTCGTGTGCCTGACGCTGGTCCTGCTTGGCTGGAGCGTTTTCAGCGATCTCATGCTGGCCGCCAATTTCCCGGTCTGGCTGGTCGATGGTCTTTCCAATTTCAGCTTTATCACTCATTTCACGCCCATGGTGAGGGGTTTGATCACTTTACGCGACGTTCTCTTTTTCGTCTCCCTGGGATCGTTTTGCCTCTTTGTCAATGTCCTCACCCTGGAGCGTTGAGCGGAAATTATTTTTTGTTTTTTTAATCGAATCGTAAAATGAAAACCACTTCGAAAGGGATTGCCTTACTGCTCCTGCTGGCAGGGTTGATAATGGTGACCATCATCACCAGCTTCATTCCCGGTCAGGTGGATTTGACCGCGGAAAATATTTACACTTTGTCCGATGGCAGCAAGGCCCTGCTGAAGAAGATCGAGGAACCCGTTACGATTGATTACTATTTTCGGCGCAGCGCGGAGGAGGTGCCCATCCAGTTTAAAAATTACGCCACCCGGGTGGAAGCGCTCCTGCGCCAGTATGAAAGCGCCGGCGCGGGCAATATCGTGGTCAATATCATCGATCCGAAGCCTGACACGGAGGAGGAAGAAGAGGCCATCCGCTCTGGTATTTCCAATCAACAGCTCCCCGGAGGGGAAAACTTCTTTTTTGGACTGAAAGCCATTCAGGCGGAGCAAGAGGAGATCATACCTATTTTCAACCTGCAGCGGGAGTCCTTTCTCGAATACGACATTTCCCGGACCATCCACCGCGTGCAGCAGCTTGACCTGCCCAAACTGGGGGTGGTCTCCTCCCTGCCGGTGATTTCCGGTTATCAACCGGGCATGATGCCTCCGGGCCGGCAGCCCCCGGAAGATTGGGTCTTCATCCAGGAATTGCGGGAGAGTTTTTCCATCGAGCAAGTTGCGGCTGACGCGAACAAGCTGCCCGATGATCTGGATATGCTGGCAATCGTCCACCCTTCCGGTTTGAGCGACTCGCTGCTCTATGAAATCGATCAGTTCACGCTTTCCGGTAAGCCCGTTTTCATCGCCGTCGATCCGTCGTCCAATATTCAGAAAAGGAGCATGAATCAACAGCAGATGATGATGGGCGGCATGCCCAACACATCCAGCAACTTGCCAAGGCTCTTCGATAAATGGGGCATCGATTACGATCCGGTCTATTTTGTGGCCGACCTGCAATATGCCGAAAGCGTGGTCGCCGGACCGGGCGGCTCGAGGGTGCGCTACCCGGCCTGGCTTAAAATCGACCAGCTCTCCGGGGAGGCACCCCCCACGGCGGATTTGAACCACATGTTTCTGGTCGAGCCGGGCAGCTTCAGCCTGCGGGAGGATAGCGGCCTGACTTTAACTCCTCTTCTGGAAAGTTCCGGCCAAAGTGAGCGGTTGATGGCCAGTTTGCTCAATTTTACCTCGCCGGATGCTCTTGCCCGGCAGGTGGACCCCAGTGGCGAAACCCATGTCCTGGCGGGAATTTTACATGGCAAGCTGACCACCGCTTTTCCCGATGGCAGGCCAAAAGTTGAAATTAAAGAGGGGGAAGATAAAGAGGAAGAAGGAGATGGTGAATTTCTGACCGAGTCGATGGGCGAAAGCACCTTGGTGTTGATTGCCGACACCGATTTTATGGCCGACAGCTTCAGTGTGCGGCGCATAAATTTTCTCGGCATGCAGGGAATACAGCCCCTCAACGACAACATCGCCTTTGTCAGCAATGTTCTGGAATACCTGGCCGGGAGCGAAGACCTTATTTCCCTGCGGGGCAAAGGAACGGTGGTGCGGCCCTTCAAAGTAGTGGGGGAACTGGAAATGATGGCCCAGCAAAAATTCAAAGAGGAATACGAGGACTTGCAGGCCGAACTCTCCGAGGTGCAGGCAAAACTGCGCCAGCTGCAGGAAAAACAAGGCGACCAGCGCCGCCTGGTGGCTGGTTCGGAAGTTCGCCAGTTGATCGAGGATTATAGGGCCGAAGAAGCTGATAAACGGGCCGCCCTGCGCGGCATCAGGAAGAAACTGCGGGAGGACATCGAGAGCCTGGAACGCAACCTGGCTCTTATCAACCTGCTCACGGTGCCCTGCCTCATCGGCATCGCAGGGGTGGGCTTTTTCTATGCCCGGCACAAACGGCAGAGAGGCAGCCAGGCATGAAATTGAAACCACTCATTATCTCGGTTTTGGTCATCGCTATTTTGGCTTTCGTGGGTTGGAAGTTGACCCGGCCAGCCCAGCGAGCGGTCGATCCCGGCAGCCTGGTGGGTGAAAAATTGCTCCCAGCCGACATTCTGGAGAAAGCGGAGGAAATTGTTTTTGAGAAACCAGCCGAAAATGAAAAAGTGGTCTTGAAAAGGGAAAAAGGGGGCGATTGGGCGCTTCCCGAATATTATGGTTTACGGGCCGATTTTAATAAACTGAAAACCCTCTCCGACAATCTGCTGGATGCCTCCATCACCCGATTGGTCACCCGTAATCCTGAAAGAATGGAGCGCCTGGAACTGGGAACCAACCGGGTGACCTTGAAATCGAACGACGGCAATTCACTGTGGGAATTGGAAACCGGTAAAAGAGGTTCCAACTCGGGGTTGTTTATCCGGCTTGATGGCAGGGAAGAAGCCTACCTGGCCGACTTGAGTCTATATCTCGACACCAAAAGCAAAAATTGGGCCGATAAAAAGCTGCTCAACTTCGAGCAAAAAGACGTTTCCCGGCTTCGCCTCGAATTTTCCGGCAAGGAGGATTTACCGCTCGAAATTTCCCGCACCGGGCCGGATGCGCCCTTCGCCTTGAGTGGCCCGGTGGAGGGGGAAACCCTTAAACAGGATGAAGTAAAGAGTCTCATCTCCACTCTTTTGAGCGCCCGTTTTAATGATGTTCGATCTCCCGGGGAAGAGGATGCCGAGGGCGCCCGTCGGAACAGCCGCCAAATAGTTCTGGAGCTTTTCAACGGGGATGTTTACACCTTGAGCATTGGGCGCCGCCCGCCGGAACCGGTTGTTGCCGGGGTAGAGGTTGAGGTTGAGATTGAGGCCGAAGGAGAGGAAGAGAAAGAAGAAGAGCCGGAACCCGAACCGGGGCCGGTGTTTATATTTTTTGAAATTTCGGATGCGGAAAACTACCTCAACCGTGTCATGTCCGAGGCCGCTCTGGTTTACTCCGAATACACCTTCAACCAAATCCCGCAGAGCCGTGATAAACTGGTTGAGGCAATAGAAACCGGGACCGAAGAAGAGGGCGCGGCAAAAGCGGAGCCCTCCACCGATTCAGGATAATTCCGCGTGGCGAAAGCAATCGGTGGTGTGATCGTTGACCATGCCCACCGCCTGCATGAAGGCGTAACAAATTGTGGGCCCGACAAATTTGAATCCTCTTTGCTTGAGTTCCCGGCACATCATTTCGGATTCCTTGGTCGATGCCGGTAGGTCACCGAGGGAACGCCAATGGTTCTGGATGGTAATGCCCTCGGTAAACTGCCAGATGAATTTATGGAAAGTTCCGAACTCCTCCCGGATTTGTAAAAAGGCGCGGGCATTGCCGATGGCGGCGGAAATTTTCAACCGGTTCCGTACAATGCCGGCATTTTGCAGCAGTGCGGCTTCCTTTTTTTTATCGTAGAGGGCTATTTTTCGCGCATCGAAGGCATCGAAAGCCTCGCAATAATTTTCGCGTTTTTTGAGGATGGTGATCCAACTGAGCCCGGCCTGCGCTCCTTCCAGCAGGAGGAATTCAAAGAGCCTGCCGTCGTCGTGCAGGGGCATACCCCACTCCTCGTCGTGATAGCGTATATAAAGGGGATCGGAAAGCGACCAGGCGCAGCGAATTTTTTTCATCATTATTCAATAGAAACAGTGGGAATGCCGAAAAAAAATTTTGCCAATGATTTCCCGATGGCAAGGAATATAAAAATTATAAGCCGCTCCCGAGGCGGGTAAACTTTTCAAATTTAAATTTTATGTTGCTTATTTGCGGGTTGCCCAGCATTTAATTTGCATTGAAATGTTCAGAATGATTTCAGGAAATCGTTTTACGGGTGTTGCGGGGGTTTTCACAACTCTTGTTTGCTTGCTCACACTGCAAACCGTGAGCGGTCAAAACATCGAGAGGGACACCCAAAAGTTAAACACCCGCTTGACCGATATCAACGCCTTCTTTGCCGCTGTCATGGCCAGTCCCCAAACAGCGATCCCGCAAAAGATTCTGGGCAATGCCAAAGGCATCATTATCGTGATGCAAAATAGAGGGGGCCGGTTTATGGCTCGCAAAGGCGGTTCGGGCATTGTCATTGTTCGCGACGAAAGGAGCAACAAATTGGAGATACCTGCCTTCATCCAGTCACAGGATGAAAACTGGGGATGGCTCGTCAATGCCAAGCCAGTGAATACCATCTATCTATTAATGGATTCCGACGGGCTGAGCATCCTTTCCCAAAATCGTTTTCGCATCGGCTCCGGGGTTAAGGCTGCGGTGGGGCCCACTACCGCCCAACCCGATCTCCAGGTGGAAGCTTCCATCCTTTTGTATTGCGGTGAGTCTGCGGCCGCTCCGGGCACTTTTTATGCGGGCGGTATTCTCTACGGCGAGGTTTCCGCCAACCACCTTTATTTCAAGGATGAATCACTCACCATGCAGGATATCCTGTTCAACTATTCGGGAGACCCCACGGCCCAAATAATGAATTTCGTGCAACTGGTGGACAGCCATGTCGGTGATTTCAAAGTCGTGAAAAAGAAAAGAATCGGTAGTATTCTTTTTTAATGTGAAAAACACCCGCCGCCCAAACTGCCTAACCTAGATAATCTCAAAACCCGTTCAGGCAACTATCCAAAACGCAAACCATGTCCTGACGATATCCCGCGAGATTTTTTTGCCAATTCCTGGCACCTGACACCTGTTTCTCGCATCCTGCCCTCTCACTACTAATTAGAGGCTGTCCCAAAAATATAAAGATTTTGTAGTCAACTGGATGACGTTTATAAAAATAGCCAGAAAGAGCATTTTTTTGCTCGATCCGGCTAAAAAAGGGTTCTATAATTGCGTTAGCGAAAATCAATATAGCCCTTTCTATGAAAAATATAGCCATCCAATGCCTCCTGCCTCCTGCGTCCAGCTTTAACTGTGGTCGACCGTTGCCTCGATTACGATAACTTTCGCGCCACCATCGAGCGTATCGACCGGCTGCTGATCGATTCGGAGGTGGAATCGCAGGGCGTTGATCTGGCCTTGGAAAGAGGCCAGCCAATGAGTGTAAAGGCCCGGCAAAAGCGGGCTAATTTTGCCCTCAAGGCGTTGCGTATGGAAACGCTGCGTTATCTGCTCGGTGGGATTTCGTTTCGGCATTTGTCGAGGGCTCTGGGCAGCAGCGATCTGTTGGCTGACTTTTGTCGTGTCCGCCATATCGACGGCATAAGGGGCATCTCCAAGAGCACCCTGGAACGGGCCTCGAAGTTTTTCAGCGAAGAGCAGTTGAGGGCCTTGCACCGGACCTTGACTGAGGTTGTGGGCGATGCCGATCTGGCCCGGCAGGTGGTGGGATTGGACAAGCCGATAGACACCACCATTTGCCTGATCGACGGCACCTGTTTGGAGGTCAACATTCATTGGCCGACGGACTGGGTGCTGCTCAAGGATGTAGCGGGCACGCTGCTCAAAGCGATCCGGCTGATCCGTGAGAAGGCCGGTTTGCGCCATCGCATGCCGATCGAACCGGAGCCCTTGGCTCGGCAGATGAATCGGCTGTGCATACAGATGACCCACAGCCGGCGGCGAAAGGACAGCGCGCGGCAACGCAAGGGTATCTTGAGGCAGATGAAAAAGCTGCTCAAACGGATCGGGGAGCATGCCCGCAGTCACCGGGAATTATTGCAAGCCTGCTGGGAGCAAAGCGATTACAGCGAAAAACAGGTCCAACAGATCCTTACCCGGATGGAGCGCATGAGCGAGCTAATCCCGGTGGTCATCAAGCAAGCGCACGAGCGAATCATTGGCGGCCGCCAGGTGAAAAACGCAGAGAAAGTTTTGAGTGTTTACGAACCCGATGCGCAGGTGATTGTGCGAGGCAAAGCGGGCCAAGAGGTTGAGTTTGGCAACACCCTGTTTTTGGGTGAAAGCGTTGAAGGATACCTGCTGGACTGGAAACTCTACGGCAGCCGGACGCCAAGCGAAAATGAACAAATGCAAGAGAGTTTGCAAAGACAGAACCGCTTCAACCTAGCCGAACCCATAGCGGCCATGTGCGCGGACCGGGGATTCGCCTCCCA
The DNA here is from genome assembly GCA_965226205.1 of Opitutales bacterium. Taxonomy (GTDB): domain Bacteria; phylum Verrucomicrobiota; class Verrucomicrobiia; order Opitutales; family UBA2987; genus JAJFLU01. The sequence continues at coordinate 316,584 of CBDDCJ010000026.1, forward strand.
GCGGGCCCGCCGGCAGTTAGCCCAGGAGGGCATCTACGATGCGCTCTGTCCACGCGATCCGAAGCAGTTGAAAAAACGGATGGAGGAACCACACTTCAGGCAATTGTAAAAGCGTCGGGCCAGCACCGAAGGGCGGATCGGGGTATTGAAGAATCGCTGGCAGGCCGGGCGATTGCGCAGCAAAGGCTTTGCCAACCGCTCGATCAGCGTAGCCTGGTCGGTCCTCTCGCACAATCTATGGAAAGTGGCCAAGATGCTGGCCCAGCAAGATGAACTAAAAACCAAAGCGGCGGCCTAAATAAAGAGCGGAAAAGCAAGGACAATACTTTTTCACAGGTGTACTGTCGGCCCATACAAAGAAAACCAGGCAAACGGACCCCAAAACCAGAATCCTAACGTCATAGGAGAGCAAAGTCACCCCCTCCCAAAAGAAAATACCACTAAAATGAACACTCTTCAAAATCCCCTCGCAAAAATCACCCTTTTGGGACAGCCTCTAATTAATAGGCTACCAAGGGCAGCCAGGTAACCAATTGCGGAAACAGAAAGACAAAGAGTAGGGCCAACAATTGTAGAATAACGAAAGGAATTACCCCACGGTAGATGTGGCTGATCTGTATTTCCGGCGGGCAGACCCCTTTTACGAAAAACAGGGCAAAGCCGACTGGCGGGGTCAGAAAAGAGGTCTGCAGGGTGACTGCATAGAGGATTGAAAACCAGACCAAACCGGCCTTTTCCAGTGGCGAATCCGTTACCGGGCCCAAGTCCAGCCCGGCCAGTACCGGCGCCACCAGGGGAAGGATGATGAGGGTGATCTCAATCCAGTCGAGAAAGAAGCCGAGACAGAAAATAACAAACAGGATGATGATGACGAGATTGCTGGGGGATACGTCCAGGCCCAACAGCAGCCCTTCGATCAATTCATCGCCTCCCAGAAATCGCAGCACGAGGGAAAAACAGGTCGCCCCGATGAGGATGGCAAAGAGAAAACCGGTTGTTTTAAGGGTTTCGGCCATGGCTTCCTTGAGCACGCTGAGGTGTAATTTGCGGTTGGTCGCCGCCAGGATGGTAGCCCCCAAAGCGCCCATGCCGCTCGATTCGGTGGGCGTGGCGATGCCGAAAAAAATCGATCCCAGGACCAGGAGGATCAGAAACATGGCCGGAACGATAGCCAGGGCCAGTTCCGAGAGAACCTTGGCTGTAAGTTGGGGCCGGTCCTTGGGAAGGGGCGCCGCGGAAGGATTGAGTTTGGTATAAACCAAAATGTAAATTACATAAAAAGAGGCTAATAACAGCCCCGGAAAGACCGCGCCCATAAAAAGATTGCCCACCGGCAACTGCAGTTGGTCCGCCATGATGATGAGCATGATACTGGGCGGAATGAGTATCCCCAGGGTGCCCGCTCCGCACACAGTCCCCACGGCCAACTCTTTTTTATAGCCCTGGGAAAGCATCACCGGCAGCGAAAGGATGCCCAGCAGGACGATGGAGGCCCCGATGATCCCGGTGGCCGCCGCCAGCATGACCCCGATCACGGTTACGCTGATAGCCAGGCCGCCATGAATGCCGCCCAGCAGGTTTTGCATGGCATGCATCAATTTTTCCGCCACTCCGGAGCGGTCCAGCATGTGACCCATAAAAATAAACATGGGCAATGCCACCAGCACCCAGTTTTCCATGAGGGCAAAGATACGGTTGATAACGAGGGAAAAGGATTGCCAGTCCAACCCGATGAAAGTTCCCGCATAGGCGTCGCAAAGCATTGCGATGCCCACAAATACGACAGACAGTCCGCCCAGGGCATAAGCCACCGGTACGCCGAGCATGAGCAGTGTCACAAAGGACACAAAAAGGGCGATTATGAGGAGGGTGGTTGTTTCCATGGACTTTTATAACCGTCGCGCGGGGTGGATCAATCGACGATGGTGTCCTCCTCCACCTTTACGCTGCCGGTCAACAGCCGGATGCTTCGAGCCACCGAACTGAGCAATAAAAATGCAGCCCCGATGGGGATAAAAGCCTTGATCGCCCACCTCCAGGGAAGCCCCCCGGGAGAAGCGGATTTTTCACCGATCCGAAACGAGGCCGCCGTAAACTCACAGCCGTACCAAAAAACCACGATGAACAATGGGATGAAAAAAACCACAATTCCGACCACTTCGATGATGGTTTTTGCCTTGGGGGAAAAATGGCGGTGAAATAAATCCACGCGAACATGGGCGTTTTCTATTTGCGCGTAGGCCAGGCTGATCATCACCATGACGGCGTAGAAATGCCATTGCAGTTCACCCAGCCACACCATATCGGAGGAGAAAACATAGCGCAGAACCACCTGCACAAAGATGTTGATCATCAAGAACAAAGCGGCCCAGGAAAACACCCGTCCGGTATGGTAAACGAATATCTCGATCCGTTCGGCCAGGGTATCGAGTTTTTTCAGCATGGGGCAACGAAGGGCAATAAACGTTTACTCTTCACTCCCCGCGCGGGGCAGATAGGCCTTGCTGCCCCAAATGGCGTAGTTTTTCCGGAACTGCGAAAAATCGTCATACACTTTCTTGAAAAAAGGATCGGCGGCGGATTGCTCGGCGGCCACTTCCTCCCATTTCTCCTTCAACAAGGCGAGCATTTCAGGAGACCAACTCATATTGGTGACTCCCCGCTCCTCTTCATTGCGGATCATAACCTCCGCCTGGGTAGCCTCCGCGTTGGCGATGGAGAGTATGATGGTCTCCCGGCTGGCCATCTCGATGATGGTCTGCTGGCTGAGCGAAAGCCGGTTCCAGACATCTTTGTTGATGAGTAACTCGAAAGCCGAGGCCTGCTGGTGCCACCCGGGAAAATAGTTGTACTTGGCGATTTTGTAAAATCCCTTGTCCTCGTCCATGCTCGGCATGGCGTATTCTGTGGCGTCGATGACCCCCTTCTCCAAGGCGGGAAATATTTCCCCCGGCGGCAGCACATTGACGGATACCCCGAGCTTTTTCATGACCACGCCCCCCAAGCCGAAAAAACGCATCTTCATACCCTTCAGGTCCGCCGCAGTGTTGATTTCCTTGGCAAACCAGCCGGATGTTTCCGGGGGAATCATGGCGCAGACGAGCACTTTGACGTTGAATCCATAGGTGTCGTACATTTCCTGGTAGAGTTGGCTCCCATTGCCCTCGAAAAACCACGATAGATACTCGCTGGAGTCCGGCCCGAAAGGCACCGCAGAGAATAAAGGGGCAGCCGGAATCTTGCCCATCCAGAAACCCGCCGTGGCGTAACCGGCATCGACCTTGCCGCTGGAAACGGCATCCAGCACCTCCATTGAGGCGACCAGTTTGCCGGGATCGAAAACCTTGAACTGGACCACCCCCCTCGTGGCCTCAGCCACGCGCCCGGTCAGCCTGAGGATATTTTCACCCACAATAGGGGCGCTCGTGTTATAGAGCGATACCAGCTTGAGGTTGACCGGTTTGGAATCGACAATACTCGCCCCGGATTCAGTGGAAGACTGCTTCCCGCAACCCCCAACGAAGATCATCGACGTTATCAACAGGCAACAGGTTCCAAGGCTAAAGCGTATTTTCATAAAAGAGTCCTGTTGAGCGGATATTGAATAAAAGAAACCTCAGGGCAAGCCAAAGTTGGCACTCGATAAACCGACCGCTTCTTATAGTTGAAATCATTTTAACCTTGAAATCAGGCGGAAAAAATGATAATAACGCCACTCGAAACTAAAGGCGCACTAACTATACAGTGCCATAAGAAGTTAAATATCCATCCTATGAAAACTACTGCCCCATTGATTCTGCTTTTGTTCCTACCCGCCTTTCTGAATGCTGCCATCTGGAGGGTGGATAACGATCCGGGACGCATCGCCGATTTTACCAATTTGCAGGCTGCCGTTGACGATGCTCAAGTGATGGCTGGCGATATCGTTTACGTGGCCGGATCGGCCATCAATTATGGAACCGTTACTATATCGAAATCGCTTTTTGTTTTCGGACCAGGCTTCTTTCTGACTCAAAATTCGGGAGAGTCAGCCGCCGGATCTCCGGCGACTTTCACCTCAATTATAATAGGAGCCGGTGGAAGTGAAGACGCCGCGGGCACATTACTGTCTGGGATAACGGTAAAAGATATTTTTGTTTTTGATTCCAATGTTACCCTTAAACGAAACAGGGTGACAAGAAAGATTGATCTCGGAACCGGCAGCATAAATGTAACGCAAACCTTGATTATTCAGAATTACATTAGCGGCAGCGTCCAGTTCGGCAACCAAGGAGCTATCAATTCGATCAACGGCGCGAATTCCGATATGGTAATCAAGAATAATTTTATCAGAAATTTCGGCGGCGGAGGCACGCAAAGTATCAAGATGATTAGCGGCAACACCGGGACCATTGAATATAACATCATTGAGGATGGAGAAACGGAGCTATTCAATGCAACGTTCCGGTTCAATATCATTACGACCACCGATTTGGTCGAAATCAACAACACACTGCCACAGTATAATATCTCAACCACTACACAGGGGGCATTGTCAAACTCCACCAACCAAACAAGCGTACCGTTGGCCGATATTTTCGTCGACAGCTTCGATTCGAGCGACGGCTCTTTGGTGCTCAAGGACCTAAGCCCAGCGCTGGCTATAGGTCCGAGTGGTGAAGACGCGGGCATGTTTGCGGGGCCGGAGCCTTATGTGCTCTCAGGCATACCGGCGCTTCCCACCATCACCGAAATCAACGCTCCTACCTTTGCTTCCCCCACCTCCGGAATCACCATCACCGTTAAAGCCAAAGCGCGTAACTAGAGGCTGTCCCAAAAACCCGAATTTTGCGAATTGAGATATTCGACTCCGAACTGTAAGGGAACGTAAGTCATTCAATTCCGTCAAAAACGCTGTATAAGGCCTCTATTCGTTATAAATATAATCGCGTCAGACAGAGGTCTATGGTAGAATTGTATTTGAATATGCAAAACAAGAGAAAGGCTGACGGTGTTATAGACATCGAAATTGCCCAAAATCCCCTAAAAACGGTCTTTATGACAGCTTTATAAACAAGTTAACTTACTGTAAAACAAATGGTTATAACTTTGGGACAGCCTCTAACTAAGTGGGCCGCTTCCAATCCCGCAGGATTATGATCGGTTTAGGAAAAACGATCTGCTTGACCATCCTTTGTCTAGCGGTGTTGCCTTTTCAGGCTTCCGGTCAGGATGTGGACCGGCTGGAATATTTCTTCGATACCGATCCCGGATTTGGCAGCGGCGTTGCGGTCACCATTGCGGAAGGAGGCACCATCGATGCGACTTTCGCGCCGGATATTTCGAGTCTGTCGGCAGGCTTTCATGTTCTTTACCTGCGCGCCAAGGATACCGTCGGCGATTGGAGCTACACTAGAGGCTGTCCCAAAAATATAAAGATTTTGTAGTCAACTGGATGACGTTTATAAAAATAGCCGGAAAGAGCATTTTTTTGCTCGATCCGGCTAAAAAAGGGTTCTATAATTGCGTTAGCGAAAATCAATATAGCCCTTTCTATGAAAAATATAGCCATCCAATGCCTCCTGCGTCCAGCTTTAACTGTGGTCGACCGTTGCCTCGATTACGATAACTTTCGCGCCACCATCGAGCGTATCGACCGGCTGCTGATCGATTCGGAGGTGGAATCGCAGGGCGTTGATCTGGCCTTGGAAAGAGGCCAGCCAATGAGTGTAAAGGCCCGGCAAAAGCGGGCTAATTTTGCCCTCAAGGCGTTGCGTATGGAAACGCTGCGTTATCTGCTCGGTGGGATTTCGTTTCGGCATTTGTCGAGGGCTCTGGGCAGCAGCGATCTGTTGGCTGACTTTTGTCGTGTCCGCCATATCGACGGCATAAGGGGCATCTCCAAGAGCACCCTGGAACGGGCCTCGAAGTTTTTCAGCGAAGAGCAGTTGAGGGCCTTGCACCGGACCTTGACTGAGGTTGTGGGCGATGCCGATCTGGCCCGGCAGGTGGTGGGATTGGACAAGCCGATAGACACCACCATTTGCTTGATCGACGGCACCTGTTTGGAGGTCAACATTCATTGGCCGACGGACTGGGTGCTGCTCAAAGCGATCCGGCTGATCCGTGAGAAGGCCGGTTTGCGCCATCGCATGCCGATCGAACCGGAGCCCTTGGCTCGGCAGATGAATCGGCTGTGCATACAGATGACCCACAGCCGGCGGCGAAAGGACAGCGCGCGGCAACGCAAGGGTATCTTGAGGCAGATGAAAAAGCTGCTCAAACGGATCGGGGAGCATGCCCGCAGTCACCGGGAATTATTGCAAGCCTGCTGGGAGCAAAGCGATTACAGCGAAAAACAGGTCCAACAGATCCTTACCCGGATGGAGCGCATGAGCGAGCTAATCCCGGTGGTCATCAAGCAAGCGCACGAGCGAATCATTGGCGGCCGCCAGGTGAAAAACGCAGAGAAAGTTTTGAGTGTTTACGAACCCGATGCGCAGGTGATTGTGCGAGGCAAAGCGGGCCAAGAGGTTGAGTTTGGCAACACCCTGTTTTTGGGTGAAAGCGTTGAAGGATACCTGCTGGACTGGAAACTCTACGGCAGCCGGACGCCAAGCGAAAATGAACAAATGCAAGAGAGTTTGCAAAGACAGAACCGCTTCAACCTAGCCGAACCCATAGCGGCCCTGTACGCGGACCGGGGATTCGCCTCCCAGCGGGCCCGCCGGCAGTTAGCCCAGGAGGGCATCTACGATGCGCTCTGTCCACGCGATCCGAAGCAGTTGAAAAAACGGATGGAGGAACCACACTTCAGGCAATTGCAAAAGCGCCGGGCCAGCACCGAAGGGCGGATCGGGGTATTGAAGAATCGCTGGCAGGCCGGGCGATTGCGCAGCAAAGGCTTTGCCAATCGCTCGATCAGCGTAGCCTGGTCGGTCCTCTCGCACAATCTATGGAAAGTGGCCAAGATGCTGGCCCAGCAAGATGAACTAAAAACCAAAGCGGCGGCCTAAATAAAGAGCGGAAAAGCAAGGACAATACTTTTTCACAGGCCTACTGTCGGCCCATACAAAGAAAACCAGGCAAACGGACCCCAAAACCAGAATCCTAACGTCATAGGAGAGCAAAGTCACCCCCTCCCAAAAGAAAATACCACTAAAATGAACACTCTTCAAAATCCCCTCGCAAAAATCACCCTTTTGGGACAGCCTCTACACTACCTCCACGCCAGTTTTTCTCGAACCCGGAGTCGATGCGGGAGTGGGTGTTTCCAATGATGTTCAGGCCCTTGAATATTTTATCGACACGGCCCCCGGAAATGGAACGGGCGATCCAATTGTTGTGGACGCATCGGCCAATGAGGTAGTGCAAACGGAAGAAATCGATCTCGCCACGCTGGCGGACGGTTTTCATACCTTCAACCTGCGCGCCCAAAATTCGAACGGCACATGGGGGCCGGTAATCACGCATCCGTTTTTCCAGCAAACCTCGGCCGCCGCCAACGGAGACCCGAATATCGCCAGAATCGAATATTTTCTCGACGATGATCCCGGTTTCGGCGCGGCAACGGCGGTCACGCCGATAGCTGCTGCCTCCTCAATTGACAAGACTTTCACGCCGGACATTTCAGCCCTGGATAAGGGTTTCCATAATTTCTACCTGCGGACCCAAAACGCCGATGGAGAATGGAGCCCGACAAATGTCCGTTCTTTTTTTATCGAACCCGGACTGGCCACTGTGGCGGCTCATGAAATCAATGAGCTTGAGTATTTTTTCGACGGCGATCCAGGACTCGGCTTAGGCAATATATTTAACGCCTTTTCTGCCACTGAGAACGTAATTGTCACGCAGGGATTGGACTTTTCCGAAGTCGATCCCGGTTTCCATATTCTGAACTTGAGGGCAAAGAACGCGGAAAACTTTTGGGGCCCGGCGGCCAAGGTTCCGGTCTTCGTGCAAAATAATGTGCAGACCGCGCCACTGCCGGATATCGTTGAAATCCAATATGACCTGTATGCGGATGGCGGATTGGTGGGGCAGGGGATGGTCAATAGTTTTACGCCAGCCACAGTGGTCGATATCACTTTCCAGGCAGATGATGGAGGGTTAGCTGGCGGAGCCGAATTTCAAATTTTAATCAGAGCCATCGATTCCAATGCCACCGTGAGCCTCACCATTGAGTCCGCTGGTTTGATCGAGGCCTCTTATTCCGATTGGTTGAACGTGTTTTTCGATGCCGGAGAGCAGACCGATGACGCTATTTCAGGATTTACGGCTGATCCCGATAACGACGGCGTTCCCAATGGCATCGAGTTTGCATTGCGGACGCATCCACGCCAGGAATCGTCCAACCTGCTGCCAGTTACCCGGTGGACGGGGGATTTTATCGAAATCGTATATCGGCAGCGTAAAGGTGGAACCGGCACAATAGGTGTCGATTACACGGCCGACGGTGTGCGATATACGGTTGAAGTGTCGGAAGATCTCAGCCCTGCCGGGTGGTCCTCGGAAAGTGGACTTGTCCAGCTTGACGGGACTCCAGTCGATAACGGCGATGGCACCGAGACCGTAACCGTCCAATTATCGACCTCGATCATTGGATCGGATCAGAAATTTCTGCGCCTTAAAGTGACTTTGCTTTAAGCAAAAAAAGCATTATTCGGGAGTGGCCCGTGGCAGGTAGGCTTTGCTGCCCCAGATGGCGTAGTTTTTGCGGAACTGGCTGTAATCGTCGAAAACCTTTTTGAAAAAGGGATCGGATGCGGATTCTTCTTCGACGACCTCAAGCCATTTTTGCTTGAAAATTTCCAGCATTTCTGGCGGCCAGACAGTGTTTTTGACACCTCTTTCGGCTTCATTCCGGCGCATCACCTCCGTTTGGGTGGCTTCCGCTCTGGCGATGGAATAAACGATGGTGTCGCGGGTGGCCAATTCGATGATCGTCTGGCGTCTGGGTGAAAGGCTTTCCCAAACGTCTTTATTGAGGAAAAACTCGAAGGCGGTTGATTGCTGGTGCCAGCCGGGGAAATAGTTGTATTTAACGATCTTGTAGAAACCCATGTCCTCATCAATGCTGGGTAGGGCAAACTCTGTGGCGTCGATAACACCCTTCTCCAGAGCGGGGAATATTTCACCGCCGGGCAGGAGGTTCACGGCCACCCCGAGTTTTTGCATGATGTTTCCGCCGAGCCCGAAAAACCGCATTTTCAGACCCTTCAAGTCGTCCCTCGTGCGAATTTCGTGGGCGAACCATCCCGAGGTTTCCGGCGGAAAAACCGCGCAAACAAACACCTTTACATTGAACCCGTAACGGTCGTACATCTCCTGGTAGAGTTTCATCCCGTTGCCCGCGAAAAACCAGGCCATGTATTCACTCCCGTCCGGGCCAAAGGGCACCGCCGAGAATAGCGGGGCGGCGGGCATTTTCCCCATCCAGTAACCCGGTGTGGAGTAACCGGCATCTACTTTTCCGGCTGAAACGGCATCGAGCACTTCGAGAGCCGCAACCAGTTTTCCGGGATCGTAAATCTTGATTTTTATATCTTCGCCGCTAGCTTCTTCGACTCGTTTGACCAGGTGCATAATGGTCTCCCCGTGCAGAACCGCGCCGGACTGAAAAGAGGAGGCCAGCTTCAATTGCACGGGCCGTTCAGTTGAAACTGAAGTTCCGGTCTCGGCGCTTGGCCCTTTGCAGCCGCCAAAACTTAGCAACACAAGACCGACTGATACGGCATGATAAAGTAAAATTCTTTTTTTCATATTATTAAGGAAATGATTAAAGCGGCGCCGATGGCCGGGGCAAGTACGCCTTGCTCCCCCAAACGGCATAGTTTTTGCGAAATTCGGAAAAGTCGTTGTAAACCTTTTTGAAGAAAGGATCGGCGGCGGACTGCTCAGCGGCCACTTCCTCCCAGGTCTTTTTCAATATTTGGAGCATTTCCGGTGACCAATTGATGTTTTTCACCCCACGCTCCCGCTCGTTGCGCAGCATAACCTCCGATTGTGAGGCTTCCGCGCGTGTCAGGGAGAAAATCAATGTATCGCGGCAAGCCAGTTCGATAAGGCTCTTTTGCCTGGGAGAGATTTGATTCCAGACATCTTTGTTGATGAGTAATTCATGGGCGGAGGCCTGTTGGTGCCATCCAGGATAGTAGTTGTATTTGACGATCTTGTAGAAACCCATGTCTTCGTCGATGCTGGGCAGGGCATATTCGGTGGCGTCGATCACCCCTTTTTCCAGGGCCGGAAAAATCTCCCCGCCCGGCAGCAGGCTGACGGTTGCGCCTAATTTTTGCAGGACATTGCCGCCCCGCCCGAAATAACGGATTTTCAACCCTTTAAGGTCATCCACGGACTGTATTTTCTGGTCGAACCAGCCGGAGGTGTCGGGTGGAATTATGGCGCAGATAATAACCTTAACATTAAACCCATAACGGTCATACATTTCCTGATAAAGTTTCATCCCATCGCCGGCCAAAAACCAGGAGAGGTATTCGCTCGCATCGGAGCCGAAGGGCGTTGCGGCAAACAGGGGCGCGGCGGGAATTTTTCCCATCCAGTAGCCCGGTGTGGAAAACCCGGCTTCCACTTTTCCGGCCGAAACGGCATCGAGCACCTCGAATGCGGCCACCAGTTTGCCCGGATCGTAAACCTTTATTTGAATCGTGCCATTGCTGGCGGTTTCGAGCCGATCTACCAGATGCCTGATGCTTTCGCCATGGATGAGCGAATGAGAGTTGAAAGAGGAAGCCAGTTTTAGTTGCAGTGGCCGTTCTTTTTGGCTGAATGCCTCATCATGGCCATTCACCCTACCTTGGCCTTGGCAGCCGAGGTGAGAGGCTATCATCGCAATAGCAGCCAGGGTGAGGATTAAAACGGCAGTATTCTTCATCTCAGGTCTCAATCCCCGGCGCTTCTGGGCAAATAGGCCATACCGCCCCAAACGGCGTAATTATTGCGAAATTCAGAATAGTCATCATAGACTTTTTTGAAAAATGGATCGGCGGCGGATTGTTCCGCGGCCACTTCCTCCCAGGTTTGTTTCATTAAACGGAGCATTTCCGGCGGCCAGGTGATGTTTTTTACACCCCGCTCTCGCTCGTTGCGCAGCATGACGTTCGACTGGGTAGCCTCTCCGAGTGCAATGGAAAAAACGATGGTGTCCCGGCAGGCCATTTCAATAATGGTTTGTTGGGTAGAGGAAAGTTCTCCCCAAGTTTCTTTATTGATGAGTAGTTCAAAGGCGGATGATTGCTGGTGCCAGCCGGGAAAGTAGTTGTAACTCACGATTTTGTAGAGACCTAAATCCTCATCCATGCTCGGCATGGCGTATTCGGTAGCATCGATAACCCTCTTTTCAAGCGCAGGGAAAATCTCCCCTGGTGGGAGAAGAGTGACCGACACTCCGAGTTTGGCCATAACGCTGCCCCCCAAACCGTAAAAACGCATTTTTAGCCCATCGAGATCCTCTGGGGATTCAATTTCCTGGGCAAACCAGCCGGAAGTTTCCGGTGGAGTCATCCCGCAGATCATGGCTTTTACCTCGAATCCATAACGGTCGTACATCTCCTGAAAAAGCGTTTCTCCGTTTCCGGCAAAGAGCCAGGAAAGAAACTCGCTCGAATCGGGGCCAAAGGGAACCGCCGTGAAAAAAGGAGAGGCCGGGATTTTGCCCATCCAGAAGCCGGCCGAAGAAAAGCCCGCGTCCACTTTACCCGCCGCTACGGCGTCGAGCACTTCCATTGAAGCCACCAGCTTGCCCGGATCGTAAATTTTAAAACGGATGCTCCCTCCACTTGCCCTTTCCACCAGGTTGGACAGGTGCTTTATGGTCGGCCCATGAATCGGCGCGCTCTGGTTGAACAAGGAGGTCAGTTTGATCAATATTGGCTGATCGGATGGATTGGCGTTGGCGGCATCGCTTCTTTGCTGTGCCGGTTGGCAACCCGCCAGCAAGTTGAAAAGAGCCGCCAGGGCCAGAAGGGGAAGAAGATTTTTTCGCACACGCAGGAGCATTGAGGATTCTTGAACGAAGGAGGCAATGTATTGGAGCTTGATGCAGGCCGTCAATACCCACATCGTTTCCGGCCCATGGAACGCTGCAACGTCATCATCGTGGGAGGGGGCATCATCGGTCTTTCCACTGCCTGGAATCTCCTCCGGGAACGGCCGCATTTGAAGGTTCTTGTGCTGGAAAAAGAGGATAAGCTGGCCCTGCACCAAACCGGCCGCAATTCCGGCGTCCTGCATTCGGGCATCTATTACAAACCGGGGTCTTTAAAAGCCCGCAATTGCCGCGAGGGCAAAAAAACGATGGAGCGTTTCTGCATGGAGGAAGGCATCGATTTCGATATTTGCGGAAAAGTGATCGTGGCGACGGAACATTTCGAAATTCCACGCCTGGAAGCGATCCTTGAAAGGGGACAGGCTAATGGCGTTAAATGCCAGATGATCGGCCCGCAAAGACTGCGGGAGCTTGAGCCGCATTGCAACGGCTTGAAGGCCATCCATGTGCTGGAGACGGGGATCGTCAACTACCGGCAGGTTTGCCGCCGTCTAGCCGAAATCATTTCCGGATGGGGCGGGGAAGTCAAAACCGGCGCGAAAGTCACCGGTTTGGTCAACTGCGGACAGCCCGCAGGGGTGATCGTGGAAACCACGGCGGGAGACTTCGAGGCCGATTTTCTCATCAATTGCGCCGGCCTTTATTCGGACAAAGTGACCGCCATGAGCCAGAAAAGGGAAATGCGCATCGTGCCTTTTCGCGGGGAGTACTTCGAGATCAAACTCGAGGCCCAGCACCTTTGCAAAAACCTCATTTATCCCGTCCCCGATCCGGCCTTTCCCTTTCTCGGGGTCCATTTTACCCGCATGATCGACGGTTCCTTCGAGTGCGGCCCCAACGCCGTTCTCGCTTTTGGGCGGGAAGGTTATTTTAAAACCGATCTAAACCTGGCGGAACTCCTCGATACCTTGGGCTACCCGGCCTTCTGGAAAGTTTCCTGCAAATACTGGCGCATCGGAGTGGGCGAGATGTGGCGATCCCTGAGCAAAAAAGCCTTCGTCAAGGCCCTGCAAAGGCTCATCCCGGAAATACGCGGCGAACACCTCGAACCCGCCCCGGCAGGCATCCGCGCCCAGGCGCTTTTCCCCGACGGCAAGCTGCTGGACGATTTTTTTATCCAAAGCTCAGGGCGCGTCGTCAATGTCTGCAACGCACCCTCGCCGGCCGCCACGGTAGCCCTCAATATCGGTCGGTTGATCGTTGAAAATTTACCCGGCCTGGATAATTCCTGAATCTGCCGCCAACGGTTATTTATCTTGACCAAAGCTTGATCGAAAAAAATCATACACCCCACCTGCGGCAGGAATTTAAAAACGAGGAAAGATTGCCATGATTGTCACTAATATTGATAACATTCCGGGGAAACCCATTATTGAACATTACGGAATTGTCCAGGGAAGCACCATCCGGGCCAAACATGTGGGGCGCGATCTCATGGCCGGGCTCAAAAACATCGTTGGGGAGGAACTCAAAGGCTATACCGAACTACTGCGGAAAAGCCGCAGCGAGTCCGTCGAGCGCATGATCGCTCAAGCTCGGGAAATGGGCGCCAATGCAGTCATCAATGTTCGTTTTTCGACCGCCTCGGTAGCTCAGGGAGCGGCCGAGATATTGGCTTACGGCACGGCGGTTCGCATTTAGGGGGTGGGAAGGGAATCATCGGAAACGCCTGGAGCGACATGGAAAACCTGATCATCTTCCTCCTTTTACTCGTCTTGGGCTTTATTGTGGGCAAACGCAATGAATCGAGTCACTACGCCAGTATTCATAAACGAGAACTGGATAAATTGCCTATTCCGGTCGTCTCCTTCGATTATCTGCCAGAGGATCGCCCGGTCAAAAATTTGCAATTGGTGACGGGTTCCGTGGTGGTCTCGGTTGACTATTACAAACGCTTTCTGGCCGGCCTGAGAAATTTTTTCGGAGGGGAGGTAGCCTCCTACGCCTCGTTGATCGATCGCGCGCGCCGGGAAGCTGTTCTACGCATGAAAGAGTCCTGCCCTCATGCCGATCTTTTCCTTAATTTAAGGGTGGAAACCTCCGGTATATCCAGGGGGAAGAAAAAATCAGTGGGCTGCGTGGAAGCCCTGGCCTATGCCACAGCGGTGGTTTACGCTGATGAAATTCGTCCCTAAAACCCTCCCCAAAACGGGTGACCTATCCCGGGGCCTGCGCCGGCCCGGGGATCGTCTCAAAACCATTGCCGGATTTGTTTTGATCCTGGCCATTATTTACATCCTTCTCGGATTTGCGGCCCTTGGCATCTCCCGCTTCATTCCCGACCATTGGGAACGAAAGCTGGCAGGCGAAACCTATTTCCCGGAAAATGAAGAATCGGTAGCCGATCTGCTCGATTATCCTCAGGAAATTCTGGATAGGTTGATGGCCGATGAATCTTTGCGGGACCTCGATTACGCTCTTTTTATTTTGGAAAACCCGGAACCCAACGCCGTGGCGGTTCCCGGAGGCGGCATCGGATTGACGCCCCCGCTCATCGAACTTCTGGAAAAGGAAAAAGGAATGGCCTTTATATTGGCCCACGAGATTGGACATCATGAAAATCGCCATATCATTGAGGGACTGAGCCGGGGATTATTGTTCAGTATCGCGGCGACCTTCCTATTCAACTACGACGGCCTGTCCCCGGCTAACCTGGCCCTGGAAGTGGCGGAAAAAGGTTACTCACGCCGTAAAGAACGCGTGGCCGACGAATTCGCGCTGCGCATGGTGCAAAATAAATACGGCGATATCTCTGGCGCCCTCGAATTTTTTGATAAAATGCAGAACATAGGGCACGAATCCGCCTGGGGAAAATATTTCAGCACTCACCCCCTGACCGAAGACCGCATCGATTACCTTAAAAAATTGGGTGAGAAGATAACTAAAAATAGTAAAACTTTGCCTGTTCACGATTAATATTATCATATTAAACATGGAACATTCATCAAAAGAAACAGGCGGCTGCCTGTGCGGAGCCATTCGTTATGCCATACGGGAAGAAGTTCATATTGGCTATAATTGCCATTGTGAGGATTGCCGGCGGGCGAGCGCCGCGCCTTTTGTGGCGTGGGTATTTTGCAAGCAGGAAGATTTTGAAATTTTGCGGGGAAAACCGGCGAAAATGGAACACGCCAATCGAGTGCGCTCTTTTTGCCCTCAATGCGGGACGCCGCTGACTTTTCAAAATCCTAAATACCCGGATGACATCGATGTGACCGTTTGCAGTATGGATCACCCGGACCTCTACCCGCCCAAGGGCCATATCTGGCTGGAAGATAAAATCTCCTGGGTCGAATTAAACGATGGGCTGCCGCAATTCGAGCATTTGCCAACGCATTGACCGATAGCTATGGAATCCATCGCACGCCAGCTTCCCAAAGATAAAAAAGTGCTTTTTATGGGCACTTGCATTTGCGACGCCTTTTTTGATGACGTGGCTCAGGCCTCAGTGGAATTGCTCGAATACCTGGGTTGCGAGGTTGTTTTTCCCGAGGGACAAACTTGCTGCGGCCAACCCGCTTTCAATGCCGGTGACTGGAAGGCTTCCCGCAAGGTGGTGCGGCACACCCTGGAAGTTTTCCAGGGAGCAGAGCCGGTAGTGGCGCCCTCCGGTTCCTGCGCCGCCATGCTCATCCACGGCGCCCCTCTGGAATTCGAGGAGGAGGAAGACCTGGACAAAACGCTGGATCTCGCCGGACGCTCCTGGGAACTGGCCGATTACATCGTCAATGGCCTGGGCATGAAGGAATGGAAAGGCTGTTTCCCCCACAAAATTGCCTTTCACCGCTCCTGCCACAGCCGGGGCAGCGACAGCGTGGAGGCGGCCCGGCAACTTCTGTCCAGCATCGAAGGGCTTGAATTGGCCGAGTTTGGGGAAGAAGATCAATGCTGCGGTTTCGGCGGCACATTTTCCGTCAGTTTCCCCAATATATCCGCCGCCATGGGCCAATTAAAAATTGAAAATGTTGCCGCGTCCCGGCCGGACTTTCTGGTATCGGCGGACATGGGCTGTCTGCTCCATCTAGGAGGCATGATCGACAAGGAGGAAATGCCATTGCCGCGCCTGCACCTGGCCCAGGTTATGCGCGATTCGCTGAAAAACGGAGGCTTGTTGTGAAAACCTTCCAGAAAATTGATCGCTATGCCCGCGATGCCAGTCCGGATCGGCAAGCCGCCGTTTACTCCGTGGCGGCCGCCTTGGCCGAGAAGAGAGTCACTGCCCTGGAGAGGGATTACGCCGACCCCGATCGTTTGCGGCGGCTGGCCGGGCAGATCAAACAGCACACCCTGGAACACCTCGACCATTACCTGCAAATGGCGGAAAAGAGTTTCCGGACAAATGGGGCGCATGTGCATTTTGCCTCCACGGGGGATCGCTGCAACCAGATCGTCCTTGATATTTTGCGGGAGAATGACTGTCGAAAGATCGTTAAAAGCAAAAGCATGTTGAGCGAGGAAACGGAATTGAACGGCTTTCTGATAAAACATGGAATCGAGAGCGTGGAGACCGATCTGGGGGAACTGATCGTGCAGCTAGACCACGACCAACCCAGCCATATCATCGCGCCCATTATTCACAAGAATCGGCGGGAGGTGGCCCAATGTTTTGAACGGGAAGGTTTGGGGGCCTACAATGACGAGCCGGAAGTGATCACTCGTCGGGCCCGAAGTTATTTGCGCAAACAGTATATGGATGCTGATGCCGGGCTCACCGGAGCCAATTTCGTGGTGGCCGGGAGCGGGCGGATTTCTTTGGTTACGAACGAGGGCAATGCCCGCTTTTGCATGGCGGCCACGCGCCTGCACATCGTCATTGTGGGGATCGAAAAGATCATCCCCGGCGACCGCGACCTGGCCCTCTTTCACAATCTCATCGCACGCTCCGGGACAGGCCAGCGGCTGACCGTTTACAACCAGTTTATCGGGGGCCCAAAAGCCGCCGGCCAGCCCCACGGGCCGCAGCAAATGCACGTCGTTTTTGTGGACAACAAACGCACCGGGGTGCTGGCCTCGAACTGCCGGGAAATATTGCGGTGCATTCGCTGCGGAGCCTGCCAGAATATCTGCCCGGTCTATCGGCAGGCCACTGGTTTTGCCTATCGTGGAACCTACGGCGGGCCCGTTGGGTCGGTCCTCAGTCCTCTGTTGGCTGGGGAAAACTTTGCCCAATTGGCCGACCTGCCCAAAGCATCGAGTCTCTGCGGCGCTTGCCGGGAGGTGTGCCCGGTCGATATTCCCATCCCCGACCTGCTCTTGCGCCTGCGCGACAAAGGGAAACGGGAAGCTCCCAAAAAAGCAGGGGCAGGGACGCCTCCGTTCGGCATTTGGGCAGTCATGTCCACCCATCCGACGGCCTGGAAAGCCGCTTTGCGTCTAGGCTACGCCCTCAATTATCCTCCCGGACAGGCCTTCCCCATCCCGGCCCTGCAAGCCTGGCGAGGTGTCAGAAAATTTCCACCCTGGCGCGGCGGAAAGTTTCGGCAATGGATGAAAAAAAGAAAAAAATCCCTAGAAAAACAAACCGATTAATTGACCTGTCTCAGGCGGTTGGAGTTTGTTCCTGCTGGTATAGAAAATCCTGGAGAAAGACCGTGGCCGCGCGAGAATCGATCTCGCCGGATTTACGGCTGGTCTTTTTGTTTGTTTTCTTTAAATCGCTTTGGGCCTGATGGGTGGACAAACGCTCGTCGGCCCGGTGCACAGGCAGCCCAAATCGTTTATCCAGCAAATCGACAAAAGCATCGACCTCCCGAGCCTTGAAACCGGCGCTCCCATCCATATTCAAAGGGTAGCCCACGACCAGAGCTTTGACTTTTCTTTGCTCGATCATTAGCCCGATATGAGCCATACGCTCCTTCTTCGTTTTTTGGGCGGCGGCCGCCAGAGGAACGGCTAATCCGAGTTCATCGCCAAAACTCAGACCGATCCTTTTCTCCCCGTAATCAATGCCCAGATAATTCATTTTCCAATTAACCCGCTTCTGTGCCGTTAACTCAAAGCAGGTTTTTCAAATCGGGATTTTTTGCGATTTCCGCCACAAGTTTTTTTATTTCCTGGGCCTTCGATTTCGGGCAGACCAATGTAGCATCCTTGGTTTGCACCACAATCAAATCGTTCACCCCGATAAGGGCCGTGAAATGCCCTTCTTCGTTGACAACAATGTTACCCGATCCATCCCGAATCATTGCCTTGCCTTGTATTATGTTCCCCTGTGGATCGCTTTTATTGTGTCGGGCAATAGCCGGCCATTCGCCCACATCATCCCAATTGAAACCGGCTTCCACGGTAAGGACATTGTCCGCTTTTTCCATAACTGCGTAATCGATGGAAATTTTTTCGAGCTTCGCATAGTGCTCCTGCAAAAGAGAATCCAGATTTTTCCCAACTCGAATGCCATCCTCGATTTTCCCCAAAGCCAGCCAGAGATCGGGCGCATGACAGGAAAGAGCCCGCCCAATTACATCCGCCCGCCAGACAAACATTCCGGCGTTCCAAAAATAATCGCCCGATTTCAGGTATTTCCCGGCTGTGGGCAGGTCGGGTTTTTCCACGAAGCGTCTAACTTTGAAAACGTCCTCTTTTTTCGAAAATATAAAAGGTTCACCTTTTTGAATATACCCATAGCCGGTGGCCGGACTATCCGGTTTTATGCCCACGGTCACCAGATGTTCCCCCATTTCCGCCGCGTCGAAAGCTGCCTCCAGGGTTGTCCAGAATCCTTCCTCATTATTTATGACATGATCCGCTGGCAATATTGCAAAAGCGCCCTCTGGGTCACGGTTTTTTACCAAAACGGTGCCCAACCCCACCGCTGCCGCCGTGTCCCTCCCAACCGGTTCACCGATCACATTGGCCGGGAGAAGGCCGGGGCAGGTATCAAGCACGCTAGCGCGCTGCTCCCGATTGGTGATGACAAAGACATTTTCGGGCGGCACGAGGCCCTCAAGCCTGGCCAGTGTTTGCTCAAGCATGGTGGTATCGCCGACAATGGGCAAGAGGTGCTTGGGCCGCGTTAAACGGCTTTTCGGCCAGAAACGCTCTCCGCGTCCCCCGGCCATGATAACGGCAAATCGTTGGCTCATAATTTCTGACGAGTATTGTCGCCAAAAAAGTTTTTCAAGGCCACTCAATAATTTTTCATCAATAATATGGGTGAATCTGATCTCAGCGGCAGGGTTGACACTTTGTGATACCGGGGTTTTTTAAGACATAGGAGTATTGATTTGAAGAAAACAACATCACCACCGCCTTCGGCTGAACTTTCCCCGGAGGAGATTGCCCGTTACAGCCGGCATGTCATTCTTCCGCAGGTGGGGTTGGAGGGGCAGAAAAAACTGACCGCCGCGCGCGTCCTGCTGATCGGCATGGGCGGGTTGGGCAGTCCGGCTTCCCTTTATCTGGCGGCGGCCGGGGTCGGCACACTGGGCCTGGCGGAGATGGATAAACTGGAGGCGCATAATTTGCAAAGGCAGATCCTCCACAGCACCGAAATGGTGGGCGCTTCTAAAATCGATTCGGCCCGCGCCCGGTTGAGCAGTCTCAACCCGCACATTAACATTCGCGAACACCCACAGGGCGTCATCATCGGCAATGCCTTCGGCTTATTTTCCGACTATGACCTCATCCTCGACGGATCGGACAATTTTCCAACTCGCTACCTGGTCAATGACGCCGCTTTTTTTACCCGAAAACCCCTCGTTTATGGCAGTATTTTTCAGTTCGAGGGGCAACTGAGTCTGTTTCACCCGGCGGGCGGCGGGCCTTGCTACAGGTGCCTTTTCCCGCACATGCCGGAGCCGGGATCCATTCCCAACTGCGAGGAAGCCGGCGTCTTCGGCGCCCTCTGCGGGGTGGTGGGCAGTCTCCAGGCCATGGAGGCGATTAAATTTCTGCTCGGCCTCGAACAAAACCTGATGGGCAGGCTGCTGGTCATCGAATCGCTGGCCATGAGGTTCCGCACCCTTCGTTTGAACAAGAATCCAGCTTGCCCGCTCTGTGGAACCCATCCTTCCATTCTGAAACTGAGCGAAGAAAATTACGAATTCAGTTGCCGCACCAAGGAGGGGGAAACGCCTCCCGGCGGGGAGGAAGATGAAGAATCCGGGCATCCCATTGAAGTCGGCGTCGAGGTGGCGAAAAAATGGCTCGATTCGGAAAATCCGCCCTACCTACTCGATGTGCGCGAGGGTTTTGAAACGGAGGTATGCCAAATAAGCGGGAGTCGTCATATACCCATGCGCGATGTCCCGGCGGCGATCGATACCCTTCCACGGGACCGTTCCATATTGATCTATTGCCATCACGGCCAACGAAGCCTCATGGTGACCCGGGTTTTGCGGGAAAAAGGCCTCCAAAAGGCCACCAGCCTGGCCGGGGGAATCCATTCCTGGGCGGAATTGTGCGAGCCTCAAATGACTCGATACTGACCAAGAAGCCCGGCCCCGGCCCCGGCCTCAAGGAGATTCCAGGGGCATCGGCTCTTCGAGATTTCCTTCTGGAGAATAAGAGTCGTCGATACCCGGATCGATAGGCAATGGCAGCGAATCCAGCGTGGGCAGTGGCTCAGTTTCAGTATTCATTTCGGAATCACTCTGAAAAACCTGCAATCCGGGCCCTTCGATGAGGTAGGTTTCCGCCGGTCCGGTCTCCGGCCCGGAATTTTCATAATAAGCCTGGGCCGCCGCCGGATCGAGATTCATCCATCGTTGGCCCACCATGTTCGTGGTGACACTGCGCAAGTTCTCCTCGATAATGGAATCGGCCCAGGACATGGCCGTTTCAGGATCGTCATACATGGAGGCGAGGGCGACTTTTCGCACTGCGTCATCAAAATCCTGGTGCGTCGGCTGCCGGTTCAGCCATGCGGCCACATCGTTGACTTCTCCCAGGTCCAGCCAAGTCCCGACGGCAGCGGAAACACCGGCCGATCTCGCCCTCCCGACCGGCAGTTCACTGGCCCAATCCGCGGCCCTCCGCGGATCCGTTCTTCCCCATGTCGCGGCAACCGCGCTCATGGCCTGCGCATGGACGACTTGCCCGGAATTTTGCTCCACCCATTCAGCGGCAAAAACCGGCTCGTAGGAACTCCAGATTCTGGCCACATGCTCAAAGGCGACTTCCTTTACCGGCCCTTCGGCTAGATTGACAAACCAAGGCAGCGCCATGCCCAGTTTTCCCTCTGCATGAAGCTGGTCGGCAATGGTGCGCAGGGCGCCGGTGCGGAAGGAATCCACCGGCAGTTCCGAAGCGTAGGCAAAGGCTATGGCGGGATCGCCGATGGCTATCTGGCCAATGACGGCATTCAGCCGTTCGCTCTGGAACGGGTTTTCCCCCGGATTGACCAGAGCCCATTGATAGGAAGTCTGCGGATCGTATGTGGCCCATCCGGCCAAAACCCCTGCGATGCCTTCATCCCGGTTGCCGGCATTGGTTTGTTCCAGGGCATAGGCCAGGGCGGAGCGTCCATCCAGTTCACCCCAACGCCGGAGCAGGGCGACAAAAATTTCATCCCGGCGCACACCGGGCGGTAGTTGGTTGCCAAAATCGACCGCTTCGCCAATATCAACAAGGGCAAGTCCGGAAAAAATTACGGCAAAAGCGTGGTTGCGAAAATTCGTGTTGGCATTACCCAGGGCTGCTTCAAGGGCTTCCTGCACGGGCGGCGAAAAACTTTCTGCGGAGGCGGCCGGCTCAAGGGGTTTTCCCGTTAATTTGCGAATGAGCAGGTGTCTCTCCAGAGCCATCTCGCTTGCAAATCCGCTCTGGGTTCCCAAGCCGTCGCCCTTCTGGCCGGAGAACTGCATATGTATCGCGATCCCCGCCAAAAAAGCCAATCCCAGGGAGGCTGCCCAGGCTCCCGCGATCCCGTAAAGCGATTTTCGCGTCAGGTTCACAATGAAAAGCTAAATGACGGCGGCGAAAATGCAAACTGTTAGGAGAGGGAGTAGTGGTTTTACTTTAAACGGCCCTCGTCCGCATCGATCATATCGGCAAAATTCACCACATTGTCCCGCTCGGAAAGCCCCATGATCTCCTTTACCTCCATCAACTTTGCTTTGCCCATCGGGCTCATCCCCATGTGGGTCAGCTTATGATTCCACACCGCCGCTCTCACATCGGCTGGGAGAATCCCGGCCAGGCGCTCCTCCAATGCCTCCTCATCGGCGCTTTCACGGACGGCTTCGATGACATCCTTCGGGTCGATGCCGAGATGAAGGCAGAGAAATCCGTCAAACCCATGCGTAAAATTTCGCTGGTAGGATTTTGGCAGCTCCCCGGCCAGGTGTTTACGGATTTTAGCGATGAACCGGGGCAAGTGCAGCAGCCCGCACGGGTGCGCCTGGTAGGGCGAAGGCAAATCATGGAGAATGGCCCCGGTCGGTCCCAAATCTTCGTCGCTCATAATGGGTTGCCTCCTTTGGTTAAGAATGTGCCGGCCAGAACCCGGCGTGGATTTCCAGTCCTTCCTTTTCTTCGACGGGCCCTACCACTTCCACTTGCGGCGCCATGCGGGCGTAAATTTCCTTGACCGGAAAACCATTATACTCATCCGAACTGAAGATTCTCATCATTTGATCGGCGGTTGTGCCGTAAACGATCTTTTTCAGACCGGTCCAATAGATGGCCCCGCAGCACATGACACACGGCTCGGTGCTGGTGTATAAAGCGCATTCGGCCAAAGTCTGAAGATCGAATTTTTGCGTGGCCTCGCTGATGAGCCGCGTCTCCGCATGCTTGGTCACGTCCCGTTGGGTTTCCACGGAGTTTTCAACTTCCATGATTACTTCGCCATTGCGCACCAGCAGCGCCCCGAAGGGATGATTGCCATTGGCCACCGCATTCCTGGCGATTTCATAAGTGCGCTCAATGTATTTGCGATCCGTTGCGGTTGCCTCCGGATCGTCGGGGAGGGGGGGTATACTAGTTTTCTCCATGCTGATTAGATTGGTTTGATAAAATTTTGGTTCTCCAGTTACTATAAAATAAACGTTTTCCTCAACATTACGATAGGGGAGGTTGCCCGCCTGCCAAGCTATTAGATCGCTCTCTAAAGCCCAAACTCTCCTTTCGTTTCGGCGAATTTATCGAGGGCAAACTCGAGGTCCCCACGGCTGTGGGCGGCCGATAGTTGGGTGCGGATGCGGGCCGTACCCTTCGGCACAACCGGAAAAAAGAAACCCACCACATAAACGCCCTTTTCCAGCATGCGGGCGGCAAATTTCTGGGCCAGGGCGGCCTCCCCCAGCATGATCGGCACGATGGGGTGATTGCCCGGTTTTATCTCGAAGCCTAAATCCGTCAAACCCCGGCGAAAAAACTGGGTGTTATCCATCAGCCGCTCCCGCAGATCGGAAGAAGACTCCAGCAGCTCAAAAACCTTGATCGAGGCCGCCACGATGGGCGGGGCCACCGAGTTGGAAAAAAGATACGGCCGGGAACGCTGCCGCAGGATTTCGATGATCTCTTTCCGGCCACTGGTGTAGCCGCCGCTGGCCCCGCCGAGTGCTTTCCCCAAGGTTCCCGTAATTATGTCGATCCGCCCCATCACCCCACAATACTCATGGGTTCCCCGGCCATTGGGGCCAAGAAAACCGGCCGCGTGGCAATCATCGATCATGACCAGGGCATCGTATTTGTCGGCCAAATCGCAGATGCCCTGCAAATTGGCAACGGTGCCGTCCATAGAAAAAACCCCGTCCGTGGCGATGAGCCGGAACCGCTGGCTTTGGGCCTCTCCCAGTTTGGCTTCCAGGTCATCCATATCGTTGTTGCCGTAACGATAACGGGCGGCCTTGCAAAGGCGAATACCGTCAATGATCGAAGCATGGTTCAGGGCGTCGCTGATCACGGCGTCCTCCCCACTCAAAAGCGTTTCAAAAAGCCCGCCATTGGCATCGAAACAGGAAGGATAGAGAATAGTGTCCCCGGTCCCCAGAAAATCGGTAATCCTGGCCTCCAATTCCTTATGAATATCCTGGGTCCCGCAAATAAATCGCACCGAAGCCATCCCAAAGCCGCGCCTGTCCAGGCTCTCTCGGGCCGCCGTCACCACCTCCGGGTGATCCGCCAAACCCAAATAATTATTGGCGCAAAGATTAAGCGCCTCCCGCCCATCGCCCACCAGGATGCGGGCCCTTTGCGGACTCGTAATAAAACGCTCCCGCTTAAAAAGCCCGGCCGCCTCGATGCCCCGAAGCTCCTCCTCCAAATATTCCTTAAATGCCTCTTTCATCAAATTACAAAAATTACAGTTTCAACTAAGCTGATCGCTAAAAGTGCACCATGATATCATAATATCCCAAAAACGTCAATGGATAGGTTGGCTGCGTTTGATGCGTTTGATTAAACTTTAAAAAAAGTCCAATTTTTTCCCCGCCAAACCCATTTCAGCCATTTTTCGCGGTCAATCATCTCCATGATCCGCGTCCGTGAGAAAAATTATTTCCAACATCAGACGCCAAGTAGGAACGGTAACACCTTTGTCAAACTTGACGGCGCCCAGTGATTCTTATGGATACGAAATCGATATTCAGGGGATGGGAGGGGGCAGATTGCGCTTCCGATACGCGATTGCCATGAGCCCAGAACTCGCCAGAAGGAGAAGAGCAGACGATGGTTCAGGAATTGATGTAAAAGCGAACTCGGCAACCCCGGTAAAACTTGAACCCTGATTTGCATCGATTAAAAATTCCACACTCGAGACTCCGCTGGTGAGGGGGAGATCGTAAACCTGGGCAAATGCGGTATCACCCGTGGCCGTTAGATCATTGAGCGTTAGTAGATCGTTGCCTCCGGAATCTCTCAGGATGAGGTCAAACTGGATGACTTCGTAGAATGCATCGTTGGCAATGATGTTCGAGCGATGATTCCAAAGAAAAAATTGCCCTATGGTCACCGGTGTATTGAAACCAAGTATTGCGGACACGGGGAAAGAAGGGTTGCTTGCTGTTGTCCAATGATTATTGACCGCATAATCAGCATGCGCGTCATCGATGGTAAACTCTACCGGCAATCCCGAACCGTCAATCGCGTTACCAACATCGAAGGACGACGAGAACTCACTCGAAGCCGTAGCCGTGTCCGGCTGGAATATTATCACTCCATGGGCAACCGATGGGAGCAATAGCAAGAAACCAATTGTCAACTCTTGCTTCAATTGTTTTTAGTGGTTTGGGGTAGGATTTAGGTGTCGAACGAGGTAATTCCGGGATTTCCCCTATGAGCATTGACAGTCGCTGAAATTAGGGTGCTTTTTGTTTCATTTTATACTTTTTGTCAAATTTCTCTTTTTCGTATTTGGCGGTCATCTTTTTGAGCCTCAATATCAACAACCCCCCTGCTTAGGACATTTCTGATATCTTGGCCAACCACTGCCCAATCCATTCTCATGGCCAAACTATCAGCCTCTCTCGGGGTTCGCGACCGATTGTATAAGTAATGGTTTCCGCCAATATTCATTACAGAGCCTATCCCTTGGTAGAGTGTTGACCTGGCTGTTAAAAAATCGGTTGAAATTTTTGATTTAATTGGTTCATACGTTGGAATATCTTTGCTAGCCAATAAAATATGACATATCGGTTCAAATAGGGGTTCCTTAATCGTCGTCTAAAAAATGACAGGACGATTTCAAGAAAAAATCTTCTCCCTAGGCAGGAACGGATGCTTCTAGAGAGAGCATGGAGGTGGTTTTATTGGTCAATTGGATGCTGACTGCTAAAGTAAAGCATACGTGTCATGGGTCTGATGGATTTTAGTTGAGACCTTAGCTTACAATGGGCGTGGAAAAGAGGGATGACAAGGGTTCAGGTCAAACTTTTTGATATTTGTGCTTATTTTAAAAAAGTGCACCATGATATCACAAACCCCCAAAACGTCAATGGATAGGTTGGCTGCGTTTGATGCGTTGGATTAAACTTCAAAAAAAACAGAAAAAAAAACAAAATGTCCCACAATGGACAAACTCCACACCGATCCACTGCCTCCGCAAAATGTACGCCGACATTCCCTTGCAGCGTTTCGTGAGAGCCTTAAATCAGCAAAAAAACGTGCCGAATACCCAACCTTTCTTCAATTAAGCGGCGATCAGCACCGCACCCAGTCAACAAAATACTCGCTCATCCTGCTTCAGCCTCCAAATCGCAAAACTGGCTCATCGAAGTTCTAAATAGCCAAAAAAAGTCTCTTAGGCAAGAATTCTACCCAAAAAGCTTTATACAGGTTGACTCTTTTTTCTTCCCTCCTTGAAAAAACAATCTAAGATTTTCTGTAATTTATTTACTACTTGTATTTAAAAAAATATTCTATAAAATATTTTAACTATAAATATTAGAAAATAATGAGTAAACTCAATCCTCTTGGTGATCTACGTGCCGAAAATGATGGTCGAATGTTAGAATCGGCTTTCTACGAAACTCCAGATTTTAAATCTCTTCTGGAATCATCAGATAAATCGCTTATTGTAGGAAGACGAGGAACCGGTAAAAGTACGATCTATCTACGATTTGCTGATAGATTCAATCAAATGCATAATACGAGTTTAATAACATTAGCTCCGGAAGATTATGAAGTGCAGGCCTTGCGGGGGTTTTTCAAAAAATATAATAAAGAATATAACATAATAAAATCTTTCTCAAAAGTACTATTTCAATATGCACTAATACTTGAGGTGTCATCAAAATTTATTGAATACTACAAAATTCGTGAAGACAAAGAGTTTGAAATTCTGATTAAAGCAACATCGGAGTTTAAGAAGTCAGGTTCTGATTTCTTCTCGCGATTAATAAATCTATTTGCTCAATTATTTAGTAAATACCAGAAGGATGATGTTTGGTTGTCAAAGTTTGTTTCAGATAGCGATTTCAAAAACTTAACTGAAATATTTATAAAAGCTTTGGCAAAAAATAGGAATCGAGTCGTTCTATTAATAGATCGTCTTGATGAAGGTTATATTGGTGATACTAATGGTATTGGGTTAATTGCTGGAATCATCGAAGCCATCAACGGATTAAATATTCGCTCAGAGAATTTTATAACATATGTATTCCTACGAGATAATATATCGAGATCAATCGCAAGATTAGATCCCGATTACACACGTAATTTTGGGTAGTGTATTAAGTAGGAATGGTGGCTAATTCTTGATTATATTGATGAATGAAAAGTCTCAGACAGGTTTCATGCATACTCTTAAGCTTGGAAAAGGAGAGGGTTTTGCGTGTGAAACGACCCAGTCGTTGGCGCAGGGTATTGTTCCATCGTTCCACATGGGCCGTTTCACCGGTTTCTTTTCCCACGGATCGGTTATGAGGAAAGACTTCATCATAAGTGGACCAAAAGTCGCTGTAGGTGGCACATCTTTTGTAGGCCCGTGGCAGGCGCTCGTAAAGTTCCCGGCAACGATACCAATCCCGAGGCCCAATGGCATAGGAGAGGATTTGACGGGTGCGTCGGCAAAGAGCGATCCAAACCCATTGGGCATCGCTCTTGCGCCCCACAAAAGACCACAGTTCGTCCAGTTCAATGACATCATGACGGCGGGCCGCAAGAATCGTGCTTTTGAGCGATCGCAGCGATTGTCGTTTTTTTTAACCAACTCAAAACGGTGTTGGGACTCACCCCGAAGGCGCGCTGTAAACCGCGTAGACTGCTGCGTTCCTGATAGACTCGAAGGATCATTTCTTTTTGCTCTTCGGTGTATTT
The DNA here is from genome assembly GCA_965226205.1 of Opitutales bacterium. Classification (GTDB taxonomy): domain Bacteria; phylum Verrucomicrobiota; class Verrucomicrobiia; order Opitutales; family UBA2987; genus JAJFLU01. Next base: position 344,329 of record CBDDCJ010000026.1, read on the forward strand.
CACTGTGGGGTTTTCGCGGCTTTGTTTACCACAATCATGGCAGCGGTAGCGCTGTTTATGGTTGGGCGTCTTGCCAAATTTAATGATATTTTCACTTCCACAGTGCCGACAATTAATAATTTTAGTAACCATGCACTAAGAATAAACTGCCTAACGCTATTTGTACAGCTAAAAATACAAAATAACATTCTTTTTTTATACACTACCTAGAGGCTGCCCCAAAGTTATAACCATTTGTTTTACAGTAAGTTAACTTGTTAATAAAGCTGTCATAAAGACCGTTTTTAGGGGATTTTGGGCAATTTCGATGTCTATAACACCGTCAGCCTTTCTCTTGTTTTGCATATTCAAATACAATTCTACCATAGACCTCTGTCTGACGCGATTATATTTATAACGAATAGAGGCCTTATACAGCGTTTTTGACGGAATTGAATGACTTACGTTCCCTTACAGTTCGGAGTCGAATATCTCAATTCGCAAAATTCGGGTTTTTGGGACAGCCTCTACCTAATTTTGAAGGTTCTATATTGAGACTACACTGGGATGAATACGATCTATTCAATATGATTTGCAACAGAGTAAACCCCATTGTTTCATAAATATTGAGTAAAAACCTTCTGAATGCGGCATAAACAACCATAATAACGCTCTATCAATCCATTTTTGTATCTTCACTTTTTGTGAAGTTCAGCAATATACCTTTTTTGCACGTTAGTCCCTTTGTTTATGCGGATCACAGTCTTGAATCTGATTGAATTTATGAAACAATGGGGTAAAGTTTGCATTTGATATTAAATAGAGGCTGTCCCAAAAGGGTGATTTTTGCGAGGGGATTTTGAAGAGTGTTCATTTTAGAGGTATTTTCTTTTGGGAGGGGGTGACTTTGCTCTCCTATGACGTTAGGATTCTGGTTTTGGGGTCCGTTTGCCTGGTTTTCTTTGTATGGGCCGACAGTAGGCCTGTGAAAAAGTATTGTCCTTGCTTTTCCGCTCTTTATTTAGGCCGCCGCTTTGGTTTTTAGTTCATCTTGCTGGGCCAGCATCTTGGCCACTTTCCATAGATTGTGCGAGAGGACCGACCAGGCTACGCTGATCGAGCGGTTGGCAAAGCCTTTGCTGCGCAATCGCCCGGCCTGCCAGCGATTCTTCAATACCCCGATCCGCCCTTCGGTGCTGGCCCGGCGCTTTTGCAATTGCCTGAAGTGTGGTTCCTCCATCCGTTTTTTCAACTGCTTCGGATCGCGTGGACAGAGCGCATCGTAGATGCCCTCCTGGGCTAACTGCCGGCGGGCCCGCTGGGAGGCGAATCCCCGGTCCGCGCACATGGCCGCTATGGGTTCGGCTAGGTTGAAGCGGTTCTGTCTTTGCAAACTCTCTTGCATTTGTTCATTTTCGCTTGGCGTCCGGCTGCCGTAGAGTTTCCAGTTCAGCAGGTATCCTTCAACGCTTTCACCCAAAAACAGGGTGTTGCCAAACTCAACCTCTTGGCCCGCTTTGCCTCGCACAATCACCTGCGCATCGGGTTCGTAAACACTCAAAACTTTCTCTGCGTTTTTCACCTGGCGGCCGCCAATGATTCGCTCGTGCGCTTGCTTGATGACCACCGGGATTAGCTCGCTCATGCGCTCCATCCGGGTAAGGATCTGTTGGACCTGTTTTTCGCTGTAATCGCTTTGCTCCCAGCAGGCTTGCAATAATTCCCGGTGACTGCGGGCATGCTCCCCGATCCGTTTGAGCAGCTTTTTCATCTGCCTCAAGATACCCTTGCGTTGCCGCGCGCTGTCCTTTCGCCGCCGGCTGTGGGTCATCTGTATGCACAGCCGATTCATCTGCCGAGCCAAGGGCTCCGGTTCGATCGGCATGCGATGGCGCAAACCGGCCTTCTCACGGATCAGCCGGATCGCTTTGAGCAGCGTGCCCGCTACATCCTTGAGCAGCACCCAGTCCGTCGGCCAATGAATGTTGACCTCCAAACAGGTGCCGTCGATCAGGCAAATGGTGGTGTCTATCGGCTTGTCCAATCCCACCACCTGCCGGGCCAGATCGGCATCGCCCACAACCTCAGTCAAGGTCCGGTGCAAGGCCCTCAACTGCTCTTCGCTGAAAAACTTCGAGGCCCGTTCCAGGGTGCTCTTGGAGATGCCCCTTATGCCGTCGATATGGCGGACACGACAAAAGTCAGCCAACAGATCGCTGCTGCCCAGAGCCCTCGACAAATGCCGAAACGAAATCCCACCGAGCAGATAACGCAGCGTTTCCATACGCAACGCCTTGAGGGCAAAATTAGCCCGCTTTTGCCGGGCCTTTACACTCATTGGCTGGCCTCTTTCCAAGGCCAGATCAACGCCCTGCGATTCCACCTCCGAATCGATCAGCAGCCGGTCGATACGCTCGATGGTGGCGCGAAAGTTATCGTAATCGAGGCAACGGTCGACCACAGTTAAAGCTGGACGCAGGAGGCATTGGATGGCTATATTTTTCATAGAAAGGGCTATATTGATTTTCGCTAACGCAATTATAGAACCCTTTTTTAGCCGGATCGAGCAAAAAAATGCTCTTTCCGGCTATTTTTATAAACGTCATCCAGTTGACTACAAAATCTTTATATTTTTGGGACAGCCTCTAAATATGAAAAAAGCATTCGGATTTGGGATGTATTTACTGCTCAGGATATAAAAGGAAAGGATGGGTTTCGTCGTTGTCTTCGCTTAACCCTGTATCGTCCTCGAGATCTTATTGTTTTGTTAAACGATGCTTGTAATAAAGCTCTTCGGCAAGATAGGAAACATATCGATAATAGCGACATTGAAACTAGTGCAAAAGAGATTTCTTCAAATCGCTTACAGGATCTCATTAAAGAGTATTCAACCGTATTCCCTGGAATTAATAAATTTATAGGGACATTTTCGGAGGGTCGCTCTGAATATAGTTATTCCAATTTCTTTGATATTCTTACAGATAGACTTTCTTTGCTAAAACCAATCGAATTACAACATTATGAAATTATGGGATCAATTGATGAAATTGTTCGTCAGCTATACAGCATTGGTTTCATTGGTATGAAATCAGAATTCGGAGAAAAATTCATTTTCTGTCACGATGGAAAACTACCAAATGTCGTTTTTAATGATGATTCAATATTACTTATCCATCCATGTTATTGGGTTGCATTAAATATAAAAGATAAGGCACTGAATCCTGATGAAACTCAAGAGATATACGATGAATATTCAATCGAAGTATCTTCATTAACAAGAGAACAAAGACATAGAAAAATCGGTCAATTAATGATGCAGTATCTTGATATTAAAGAAGGGATCAAAGATTTTGCCCTATTTGAGGAATGGTGTGCCCATGTAATAAGAATTATTTATGCGGGTGATTTATCTAATGTTCAATTAAAATCAAATAAAGATGCGACACAACGTAGAGATATAATAGCAACAAATGATGCTCAATCAAATGTGTGGAAACGCATAAAAGAAGACTATTCTGTTAGGCAGGTTATTTTTGAAGTAAAGAATTATTCGAAGGATTTGGGAAGAGATGAATTTAGGCAAATGCTTAGTTATTTGGGTAAAGACTATGGTAACCTTGGGTTTATTATTACCAGATCAAAAAATATAGATGTAACTGCTGTTAGTGAATTAAATTGGATTCGTGAAATATATTACAACCATAAAAAACTTATAATTAAGTTAAATGGAGACTTCTTAATTAGAGGCTGTCCCAAAGTTATAACCATTTGTTTTACAGTGAGTTAACTTGTTTATAAAGCTGTCATAAAGACCGTTTTTAGAGGATTTTGGGCAATTTCGATGTCTATAACACCGTCAGCCTTTCTCTTGTTTTGCATATTCAAATACAATTCTACCATAGACCTCTGTCTGACGCGATTATATTTATAACGAAAAGAGGCCTTATACAGCGTTTTTGACGGAATTGAATGACTTACGTTCCCATACAGTTCGGAGTCGAATATTTCAATTCGCAAAATTCAGGTTTTTGGGACAGCCTCTAATTAGAATGCTGCGTAAAATTCGAACACCTCAAAAACACCCCGCTATCGAAAAGGGTCTATCTGGACTTCTTGACCGTTATGCTCGTCTTTATTTAGCTATAGGGTCAACCCCATCTGTAAAAAAAAGAAAAAGTTCAAAACGAGTCAATACTTGATTCTCAACTGATTGAGGTTATTAATGACTACGTGTCTGCCTTTGTATTTTTCGGTTTTGCATAAATCAGTCCGAAAAAACAGTATTTGGAGGCTGTCCCAAAGTTATAACCATTTGTTTTAAAGTAAGTTAACTTGTTTATAAAGCTGTCATAAAGACCGTTTTTAGGGGATTTTGGGCAAATTCGATGTCTATAACACCGTCAGCCTTTCTCTTGTTTTGCATATTCAAATACAATTCTACCATAGACCTCTGTCTGACGCGATTATATTTATAACGAATAGAGGCCTTATACAGCGTTTTTGACGGAATTGAATGACTTACGTTCCCTTACAGTTCGGAGTCGAATATCTCAATTCGCAAAATTCGGGTTTTTGGGACAGCCTCTATTGAGAGGCTGTCCCAAAAGGGTGATTTTTGCGAGGGGATTTTGAAGAGTGTTCATTTTAGTGGTATTTTCTTTTGGGAGGGGGTGACTTTGCTCTCCTATGACGTTAGAATTCTGGTTTTGGGGTCCGTTTGCCTGGTTTTCTTTGTATGGGCCGACAGTAGGCCTGTGAAAAAGTATTGTCCTTGCTTTTCCGCTCTTTATTTAGAGGCTGTTCCAAAGTTATAACCATTTGTTTTAAAGTAAGTTAACTTGTTTATAAAGCTGTCATAAAGACCGTTTTTAGGGGATTTTGGGCAATTTCGATGTCTATAACACCGTCAGTCTTTCTCTTGTTTTGCATATTCAAATACAATTCTACCATAGACCTCTGTCTGACGCGATTATATTTATAACGAATAGAGGCCTTATACAGCGTTTTTGACGGAATTGAATGACTTACGTTCCCTTACAGTTCGGAGTCGAATATCTCAATTCGCAAAATTCGGGTTTTTGGGACAGCCTCTATTTAGGCCGCCGCTTTGGTTTTTAGTTCATCTTGCTGGGCCAGCATCTTGGCCACTTTCCATAGATTGTGCGAGAGGACCGACCAGGCTACGCTGATCGAGCGGTTGGCAAAGCCTTTGCTGCGCAATCGCCCGGCCTGCCAGCGATTCTTCAATACCCCGATCCGCCCTTCGGTGCTGGCCCGGCGCTTTTGCAATTGCCTGAAGTGTGGTTCCTCCATCCGTTTTTTCAACTGCTTCGGATCGCGTGGACAGAGCGCATCGTAGATACCCTCCTGGGCTAACTGCCGGCGGGCCCGCTGGGAGGCGAATCCCCGGTCCGCGCACATGGCCGCTATGGGTTCGGCTAGGTTGAAGCGGTTCTGTCTTTGCAAACTCTCTTGCATTTGTTCATTTTCGCTTGGCGTCCGGCTGCCGTAGAGTTTCCAGTCCAGCAGGTATCCTTCAACGCTTTCACCCAAAAACAGGGTGTTGCCAAACTCAACCTCTTGGCCCGCTTTGCCTCGCACAATCACCTGCGCATCGGGTTCGTAAACACTCAAAACTTTCTCTGCGTTTTTCACCTGGCGGCCGCCAATGATTCGCTCGTGCGCTTGCTTGATGACCACCGGGATTAGCTCGCTCATGCGCTCCATCCGGGTAAGGATCTGTTGGACCTGTTTTTCGCTGTAATCGCTTTGCTCCCAGCAGGCTTGCAATAATTCCCGGTGACTGCGGGCATGCTCCCCGATCCGTTTGAGCAGCTTTTTCATCTGCCTCAAGATACCCTTGCGTTGCCGCGCGCTGTCCTTTCGCCGCCGGCTGTGGGTCATCTGTATGCACAGCCGATTCATCTGCCGAGCCAAAGGCTCCGGTTCGATCGGCATGCGATGGCGCAAACCGGCCTTCTCACGGATCAGCCGGATCGCTTTGAGCAGCGTGCCCGCTACATCCTTGAGCAGCACCCAGTCCGTCGGCCAATGAATGTTGACCTCCAAACAGGTGCCGTCGATCAGGCAAATGGTGGTGTCTATCGGCTTGTCCAATCCCACCACCTGCCGGGCCAGATCGGCATCGCCCACAACCTCAGTCAAGGTCCGGTGCAAGGCCCTCAACTGCTCTTCGCTGAAAAACTTCGAGGCCCGTTCCAGGGTGCTCTTGGAGATGCCCCTTATGCCGTCGATATGGCGGACACGACAAAAGTCAGCCAACAGATCGCTGCTGCCCAGAGCCCTCGACAAATGCCGAAACGAAATCCCACCGAGCAGATAACACAGCGTTTCCATACGCAACGCCTTGAGGGCAAAATTAGCCCGCTTTTGCCGGGCCTTTACACTCATTGGCTGGCCTCTTTCCAAGGCCAGATCAACGCCCTGCGATTCCACCTCCGAATCGATCAGCAGCCGGTCGATACGCTCGATGGTGGCGCGAAAGTTATCGTAATCGAGGCAACGGGCGACCACAGTTAAAGCTGGACGCAGGAGGCATTGGATGGCTATATTTTTCATAGAAAGGGCTATATTGATTTTCGCTAACGCAATTATAGAACCCTTTTTTAGCCGGATCGAGCAAAAAAATGCTCTTTCTGGCTATTTTTATAAACGTCATCCAGTTGACTACAAAATCTTTATATTTTTGGGACAGCCTCTATATAGAGGCTGTCCCAAAAACCCGAATTTTGCGAATTGAAATATTCGACTCCGAACTGTATGGGAACGTAAGTCATTCAATTCCGTCAAAAACGCTGTATAAGGCCTCTTTTCGTTATAAATATAATCGCGTCAGACAGAGGTCTATGGTAGAATTGTATTTGAATATGCAAAACAAGAGAAAGGCTGACGGTGTTATAGACATCGAAATTGCCCAAAATCCCCTAAAAACGGTCTTTATAACAGCTTTATAAACAAGTTAACTCACTGTAAAACAAATGGTTATAACTTTGGGACAGCCTCTATATAGCGTTTTTGACGGAATTGAATGACTTACGTTCCCTTACAGTTCGGAGTCGAATATCTCAATTCGCAAAATTCGGGTTTTTGGGACAGCCTCTAATTCAGTATGCCGTGGAAAGCCACAAGACTTCAGTGGGAGAGTCAGATAATACCCATCCGGGAACGGTCGTTCCACCCAGTAGCAATGGCAGGGACGGTGGAGGTAACGAAGCCGTTCGAGTACTGCCGTATAAAAGACCCTGCAAGAGGGTCAGCGAGCGACGAGAGTGACCTGCGGGTTCGCCGGGGTAATGGTGATGGCATGTTGGCAGCAGGAGTCTTGGAGGAACACGGCAAGCCCGGTTCGATGGGGTGGAAGTCCTCAACCGCTAGTTCGTGAGAGTGGGGGCGGGTCGAGCCGGGTGGCGGAGAGGCCCGTAGTAGTGAGGAGGCGTTTTTTCTTACTTCTACAGCTGTTTTATCGCAGTCTCGATACGATCTCTCCACGATCAATTAAATTGACAGGTCTGTACCTTGGTAGAGCTCTCATAGTAACTTCTCTTTTTTCACCTGGCCTGACTTCAACTTCAATTTCTGGATTCTCAAAATAGTGGTGGGGAGGAAGATCATTTTTATACACTTTCAATTGCCATGTCCCTGGCCTTAAATGTTGGAACGAAACAATTCCATTTCTATCTGAAAATTGCTTATAAACCTCTGCTCCATTCGTGATCTCAACGAGGACTCCATTTATTCCTGTAATTTTCTTTAACTCTTCCTCTAATAAACTCTTATTGAATTGTGTTTCAATACTGAGGGCACTTTGAGTAACTAACGATTGATCATGAGAGCCTTTAAGGCTGTTCGCTTCTCTTCCAAAGACTGAGACCTCTGCAGTGACACTAGATGAATTTACCACACCAATCTCAACGTAAGCTGTTGACTTAGGTTCTATTTCTACCATCAGAGGTAGTCTCTTCGTTGTAATTCGATTAATACCAATAGTCTTCTGCTCCACCTGTAAGGTGTAAGTTCCAGGTATTAAGGAAGGGAAGATAAACTCGCCCTTTTCATCACTTATTGCCGTTGCATTGTTTGCGGTTATTAATACTCCTGGTAAAGGTTTCTGTTCTGCATTTTTCAGATCCCATATTCGACCTTTTATCGATCCGATATTCTTCTTTTTCCACAGTGGTATATTGAAAGGAATTGAATAAATCAAGAAGACAGATGATTCTGGTTTATTGGTGAAGCTGTTCTTTGACCAACGAGCAGTCAAGGTAAGACTGCTTCGATTCTTGAAAATATACCTTATGGCAGTAGTGTCCGGTTAAAAGTAGTTGAAGGTCAACTGGTTAGAGTGATCGCTGCTCGCACTGCTGTGATCCGGTTTTGTAAGTAGTTCATAGAGAGGGACTTTTTCAAAAACGCTCAAGCTCAATACCTGTGATATTCGGTGAAGACTCAATTCCAATTGCCACTGTTTTTTTAGGATCGCCATCAACACGTAAGCACTGATGGCAATCCATACTTGCGTCTTTACTGCGTTGGGCGAAATGCCAAAGAATTTTTTGATCCGTAAGTGCTGCTTAATCCACTTGAAAAACAATTCGATTTTCCAACGCCCTTTATACATCTGGCAGATAATCAAGGCTGGAAGGGTAAAATTATTGGGCAAATAGATGAAATGCCTACCGTTATCTGCATCGTAAAAGCGTCTACGCCTGAGCTTCTGGGGATAATCTTTGGAGGCATAGAATCCTCTAAAGTGAATTACTTGGTCACTGCAAATACCACTGCCGTGGACTACTTTGAGGGAACGCAAACGTATATAATTCAAACATTAGCATCCCATAGGAAATAACGTAAAACGGCTGGAATTGCTCTTGTTCGCCTGTTTCACTAGAAGCAGGTTACTATGAAAAAACAAAAAGCAAATCCAGCCAAATGCAAGGTGTGCGTTCTGCGACAGCTTTGCAATTTTATTCCGGGACATCTGGTGGCCAAGTTGGCCCGCCAGTATGGTGTCGATAAGAAAGCTCGCAGTTTCAGTCCATGGAGCCATATCGTTAGTTTGCTCTATGCTCAGATCACTCATGCTATTGGGCTTAATGATGTCTGTGACGGACTCGCTCATCACAGAGGGTTGCTGGCCAGTATCCGGGGGGCCAGCGCTCCCAGTCGCAACGGGCTTTCCTACGCCAACAAGCATCGCGATGCCGCGATGTCGGGAGAACTGTTTTGGTCGGTGCTCAAGCACTTGCAGTCGTTGTCTCCGGGGTTTGCGGGTGGTAAATTCAAGGGGTTTCCCCGACGTTTCAAACGCGTTATCAACATCGTCGATTCGTCCACTATCGGTTTGGTCGCCAACTGCATGGATTGGGCCAAACATCGTCGGCGAAAGGCGGCCGCCAAATGTCACTTGCGCCTGGATTTGAAAAGTTTTCTGCCCCGGTTTGCCATCATCGACACGGCCAGGGACAATGACGCCAAACGAGCCCGCGAAATGTGCGCCGCCCTCAAAGCCGGTGAAATCGTATTGTTTGACAAGGCCTACATCGATTTGGCCCACCTCTTTGACTTGTCCTCGAGGGGCATTTACTTTGTCACCCGGGCCAAAGAGAACATGGCCTTGCGCTGTGTCAAGAGGCTGCTAAAGAAGCCCAAGGGCAATATTTTGCGCGACGATCTGGTGGTCCTTAAGAACAAAAAATCCCGTCAGGATTATCCCCAGCCGATGCGCCGGGTAACGGCATGGGTGGAGATTGATGGCCAGTGGCGAGTGATGGAATTTTTGACTAATAATTTGCAGTGGTCGCCCCATACGATCAGCGAACTGTATCGCTGCCGCTGGTCCATTGAAACCTTCTTCCGCCAGATCAAACAAACGCTCAACTTGTGCGATTTCCTCGGCCATAGCGCCAATGCCGTGCGCTGGCAGATTTGGAGCGCTTTGCTGCTCTATGTGCTGCTCCGCTTCCAGGCCTGGTTGAGCCGCTGGGAGCATAGTTTTGTCCGCCTGTTCACACTTGTCAGAGGCGTGCTTTGGGATCGCTTTAACCTGCGGGACTTGCTCGATTTCTATGGGACAGCCGGTGGACGCTTTAGAATGCGAGCGACTCCCCAGCAGGCTTATTTCCCTGGGTTTGGTTGAAAACCTATGGGACAGCACAAGGTGGCAAAAGCAATAAAAGAGAAACATGTGATAAAATTTCAAAAATTCGATTCCCCCAAAAGTCAAAAACTCACATTGATTATCAATGGGTTACGAAGCTTGCCTCGCCCCTATGGGATGGTATTATAATTCAAATGGCTTTTGGCGCGGATGACAAAGTAGGCCATCGCTTCGCTAAAGAGGAACAAGCGGGCAAAATCGACATAGCCGCGATCAAGCACATAATAGGCTCCAGGCTCAAGAACAAGGGCATCAAGCATGTTTACGTCGTGAACTTTTCCCGGAGTGATCTCGATAAAGGTCGGAATCGAACCGCGCAAATCGATCTGCGTGTGCAGCTTTACCGCCGCTTTGGTTGTACGAAAATGGGCCCATGGAAAGAGGCTCAAACACAAGTCAATGGTCGTGGCGTCTAAAGCATAAACGGTCTCTTCGAGTTCAAAGTCCAACGCTTCATCGGCATAGAGCCTGCGAGCCTTTTTAATGAGCACGTATGCCAAGTCCGCATAGATGCGCCAGTTGCGTTGTTCATTGGCATCGGCCAAAGTACTCTTGGCGATATTACTGCGAATGCCCATAGAAAAGAGTTTGTCACTATGGGCACACAAACAGATAACGATATCGTTGAGACTTTCACGTCGAGTCAATTGAGCGAAGGCCATGCACAAGAATTGATCCCGGCAGGAAAAGGAACGGACACGCTTGTCCCCACTATAGCGTTTGACGCATCGTTGAAACTGTTCACGATGCAAAAGGTCAAAAATTTGGGAGAAAACCATACGTTGTTGATTCATGATCAACAAGATACAGAATTTATACCCCAAAATATAGTGAAATTGATGGAAGTTCAAATGCGTCACACTAAAAATAACTCACAAGTTTATAAAAATTAACGATTTACAAAGTTTTAAATTCAGGTTAACCGGACAACTGTGACCTTATGGAAGCATTGAAATTATCCCGCACTTGCTTTTTATTCTCAGTTTGCTCTGATCTAGAATATTGCATGTCCAATGACATGTTATCACTGAATCTCAAACTGGCGGAAGCACCGACAGTCAGTGTTTTATCTGGAATGCCGGTAAATCGACTTGGCCCCACAGAAGTGAATAATGCATAAGTCTGTCGCTGGGTTGGACGATAGAAAGTATATAAACTATACCTGCCAAAGGTATTAAAAGTATTGCTTGTAAGGTGATCTCTTCCTTGACCTATTTCAGCAGAGGCTTGAAAACTGAGGTGATTGAAACGATGGCTTACGCCAAATTTTACAGATTTCTCCTCGAAGTGAAAATCCCGAGGTAATAATCTATCATGTTTTTTAAGATATTCATACCCCAGGAAAACCTCTGTCTTCTCAGGAAGTCTATAATAGATTCTTCCTTGGTATTGTTCCACCCTGTTGGCAACTCCGCTATTCCTTAAGTCAAGTTCAAGATTACCATCGTGCTCCCTGAATGAAAAAGTTCCTCTCAGCTTTTTAGTAATTGATAATTCGATTCCGGCAACCAGGGCATCGGTATCTCGATAAGATCCAGCAAACATAGGTTCTGCATATACTTTCTCAATTGAATACCTGAGTTTCTTAAGAATACCTGAGTTTCTTAAACAACTCTCCTTTCACTTCAGCCCTAAGGGCAAAGGCCTTACTACCCTCAAAAATATCAGTGTTGCTAAAACCAAATTCAAGGTCAAGATCGAGAAGCTTGCCTGGATTATAATTTGATTCAATACTATAGATGTTCTCGTGAACCTCTTTCGATGACAGGTCAAGGCTACGTCGTTTTCGAAGATAATTTGCTTTAATTTCAAAAGAGTTATTTACCCTCTTATTTAAATATGTTCCAAACTCGGTTGAATTTGATTCCCCCCAGCGGCTTTTCATATAAAACGAGCCGGCACTGATCTTTTTATGCCTGACATTAAATTCCAGTCCTCTTCCATAACCAAAGCGCTCCGTTAAAGGGGATAGTGAGTAATTTCTATCTCCGATATTAAAGTCAAAACCCTTACTAAAGTAGAGGCTGTCCCAAAGTTATAACCATTTGTTTTACAGTGAGTTAACTTGTTTATAAAGCTGTTATAAAGACCGTTTTTAGAGGATTTTGGGCAATTTCGATGTCTATAACACCGTCAGCCTTTCTCTTGTTTTGCATATTCAAATACAATTCTACCATAGACCTCTGTCTGACGCGATTATATTTATAACGAAAAGAGGCCTTATACAGCGTTTTTGACGGAATTGAATGACTTACGTTCCCATACAGTTCGGAGTCGAATATTTCAATTCGCAAAATTCGGGTTTTTGGGACAGCCTCTAAAGTAGCTAATTCGGTACTCGTCTATTGTTCCAAGAAACCTGGTGTTTTGCAGGGAAGGTCCACGGAACAAAAAGGAAACTCCTTTCTCTCTCGCTTCATCTAAATAGAGGCTGTCCCAAAAGGGTGATTTTTGCGAGTGTTTTTTGAAGAGTGTTCATTTTAGTGGTATTTTCTTTTGGGAGGGGGTGACTTTGCTCTCCTATGACGTTAGGATTCTGGTTTTGGGGTCCGGTTGCCTGGTTTTCTTTGTATGGGCCGACAGTAGGCCTGTGAAAAAGTATTGTCCTTGCTTTTCCGCTCTTTATTTAGGCCGCCGCTTTGGTTTTTAGTTCATCTTGCTGGGCCAGCATCTTGGCCACTTTCCATAGATTGTGCGAGAGGACCGACCAGGCTACGCTGATCGAGCGGTTGGCAAAGCCTTTGCTGCGCAATCGCCCGGCCTGCCAGCGATTCTTCAATACCCCGATCCGCCCTTCGGTGCTGGCCCGGCGCTTTTGCAATTGCCTGAAGTGTGGTTCCTCCATCCGTTTTTTCAACTGCTTCGGATCGCGTGGACAGAGCGCATCGTAGATGCCCTCCTGGGCTAACTGCCGGCGGGCCCGCTGGGAGGCGAATCCCCGGTCCGCGCACATGGCCGCTATGGGTTCGGCTAGGTTGAAGCGGTTCTGTCTTTGCAAACTCTCTTGCATTTGTTCATTTTCGCTTGGCGTCCGGCTGCCGTAGAGTTTCCAGTCCAGCAGGTATCCTTCAACGCTTTCACCCAAAAACAGGGTGTTGCCAAACTCAACCTCTTGGCCCGCTTTGCCTCGCACAATCACCTGCGCATCGGGTTCGTAAACACTCAAAACTTTCTCTGCGTTTTTCACCTGGCGGCCGCCAATGATTTGCTCGTGCGCTTGCTTGATGACCACCGGGATTAGCTCGCTCATGCGCTCCATCCGGGTAAGGATCTGTTGGACCTGTTTTTCGCTGTAATCGCTTTGCTCCCAGCAGGCTTGCAATAATTCCCGGTGACTGCGGGCATGCTCCCCGATCCGTTTGAGCAGCTTTTTCATCTGCCTCAAGATACCCTTGCGTTGCCGCGCGCTGTCCTTTCGCCGCCGGCTGTGGGTCATCTGTATGCACAGCCGATTCATCTGCCGAGCCAAGGGCTCCGGTTCGATCGGCATGCGATGGCGCAAACCGGCCTTCTCACGGATCAGCCGGATCGCTTTGAGCAGCGTGCCCGCTACATCCTTGAGCAGCACCCAGTCCGTCGGCCAATGAATGTTGACCTCCAAACAGGTGCCGTCGATCAGGCAAATGGTGGTGTCTATCGGCTTGTCCAATCCCACCACCTGCCGGGCCAGATCGGCATCGCCCACAACCTCAGTCAAGGTCCGGTGCAAGGCCCTCAACTGCTTTTCGCTGAAAAACTTCGAGGCCCGTTCCAGGGTGCTCTTGGAGATGCCCCTTATGCCGTCGATATGGCGGACACGACAAAAGTCAGCCAATAGATCGCTGCTGCCCAGAGCCCTCGACAAATGCCGAAACGAAATCCCACCGAGCAGATAACGCAGCGTTTCCATACGCAACGCCTTGAGGGCAAAATTAGCCCGCTTTTGCCGGGCCTTTACACTCATTGGCTGGCCTCTTTCCAAGGCCAGATCAACGCCCTGCGATTCCACCTCCGAATCGATCAGCAGCCGGTCGATACGCTCGATGGTGGCGCGAAAGTTATCGTAATCGAGGCAACGGTCGACCACAGTTAAAGCTGGACGCAGGAGGCATTGGATGGCTATATTTTTCATAGAAAGGGCTATATTGATTTTCGCTAACGCAATTATAGAACCCTTTTTTAGCCGGATCGAGCAAAAAAATGCTCTTTCTGGCTATTTTTATAAACGTCATCCAGTTGACTACAAAATCTTTATATTTTTGGGACAGCCTCTAAATAGAGGCTGTCCCAAAAGGGTGATTTTTGCGAGGGGATTTTGAAGAGTGTTCATTTTAGAGGTATTTTCTTTTGGGAGGGGGTGACTTTGCTCTCCTATGACGTTAGGATTCTGGTTTTGGGGTCCGTTTGCCTGGTTTTCTTTGTATGGGCCGACAGTAGGCCTGTGAAAAAGTATTGTCCTTGCTTTTCCGCTCTTTATTTAGGCCGCCGCTTTGGTTTTTAGTTCATCTTGCTGGGCCAGCATCTTGGCCACTTTCCATAGATTGTGCGAGAGGACCGACCAGGCTACGCTGATCGAGCGGTTGGCAAAGCCTTTGCTGCGCAATCGCCCGGCCTGCCAGCGATTCTTCAATACCCCGATCCGCCCTTCGGTGCTGGCCCGGCGCTTTTGCAATTGCCTGAAGTGTGGTTCCTCCATCCGTTTTTTCAACTGCTTCGGATCGCGTGGACAGAGCGCATCGTAGATGCCCTCCTGGGCTAACTGCCGGCGGGCCCGCTGGGAGGCGAATCCCCGGTCCGCGCACATGGCCGCTATGGGTTCGGCTAGGTTGAAGCGGTTCTGTCTTTGCAAACTCTCTTGCATTTGTTCATTTTCGCTTGGCGTCCGGCTGTCGTAGAGTTTCCAGTCCAGCAGGTATCCTTCAACGCTTTCACCCAAAAACAGGGTGTTGCCAAACTCAACCTCTTGGCCCGCTTTGCCTCGCACAATCACCTGCGCATCGGGTTCGTAAACACTCAAAACTTTCCCTGCGTTTTTCACCTGGCGGCCGCCAATGATTCGCTCGTGCGCTTGCTTGATGACCACCGGGATTAGCTCGCTCATGCGCTCCATCCGGGTAAGGATCTGTTGGACCTGTTTTTCGCTGTAATCGCTTTGCTCCCAGCAGGCTTGCAATAATTCCCGGTGACTGCGGGCATGCTCCCCGATCCGTTTGAGCAGCTTTTTCATCTGCCTCAAGATACCCTTGCGTTGCCGCGCGCTGTCCTTTCGCCGCCGGCTGTGGGTCATCTGTATGCACAGCCGATTCATCTGCCGAGCCAAGGGCTCCGGTTCGATCGGCATGCGATGGCGCAAACCGGCCTTCTCACGGATCAGCCGGATCGCTTTGAGCAGCGTGCCCGCTACATCCTTGAGCAGCACCCAGTCCGTCGGCCAATGAATGTTGACCTCCAAACAGGTGCCGTCGATCAGGCAAATGGTGGTGTCTATCGGCTTGTCCAATCCCACCACCTGCCGGGCCAGATCGGCATCGCCCACAACCTCAGTCAAGGTCCGGTGCAAGGCCCTCAACTGCTCTTCGCTGAAAAACTTCGAGGCCCGTTCCAGGGTGCTCTTGGAGATGCCCCTTATGCCGTCGATATGGCGGACACGACAAAAGTCAGCCAACAGATCGCTGCTGCCCAGAGCCCTCGACAAATGCCGAAACGAAATCCCACCGAGCAGATAACGCAGCGTTTCCATACGCAACGCCTTGAGGGCAAAATTAGCCCGCTTTTGCCGGGCCTTTACACTCATTGGCTGGCCTCTTTCCAAGGCCAGATCAACGCCCTGCGATTCCACCTCCGAATCGATCAGCAGCCGGTCGATACGCTCGATGGTGGCGCGAAAGTTATCGTAATCGAGGCAACGGTCGACCACAGTTAAAGCTGGACGCAGGAGGCATTGGATGGCTATATTTTTCATAGAAAGGGCTATATTGATTTTCGCTAACGCAATTATAGAACCCTTTTTTAGCCGGATCGAGCAAAAAAATGCTCTTTCCGGCTATTTTTATAAACGTCATCCAGTTGACTACAAAATCTTTATATTTTTGGGACAGCCTCTAGCTAGATCAATGGGGCAAAATGGATGGGGTATCGATAAGGTTATTATCACTCATTTAAACGGAAATTTAGCTTGGGAATTAAGCAGTCCACAGATAAGAGAAAAAAACAATCGGCTTATTGGACCCCTCGGGTTAATATGAACCAAGTTTCGAGTAAATAACGCAGGTATTGCTATTGGATGGTCTTAAGGATTCCTGACAATAAAAGATAACTTACAGTATTCCTTTCGGTTATTCCTTTTTCAACTCACTCAATATGCAAAAAAACATCGATCAGCCTCTCCGGCTGTGGAGGAGTTAAGAGTAGAGAAAGAATTCCGATTTCATTAAAACATACTGTTAAAATGAGAAAGATTTTAAATTTATCTCCTTACCCTTCGGCCCGGAGGATGGCCAGGGGCGAGTGGCTGGCGATGCCCCGGCTGTTGATGAGGCCGGTGGCGAGGGACAGGAGGGTGACGGTCAGGATCGCTCCGAGGAATCCTGTCCAGGAGATCGAGAAGGGTATTTCAAATACGAAAAAGGCGAGCGCCCAGGTGGCCCCGATGGACAGGATGGCGCCCGTTAAACCGGCCAAAAAGCCGAGCAGGAGGTATTCCACCGTCATGATGCGGCGGATCATGCCGCCGGTGGCGCCCAGGGTGCATAGAAGAACGCTTTCCTGGATGCGTTGATAACGGCTGGCCATGACCGAACCGGCCAGCGCAATGAGCCCGGTGGCCACCGTGAACAAAGCCATGAACCGGATGACAAAGGCCACCCGGTCGAGTATGGAAGTCAGCGTTTCCAGCACGAGCGAAAGATCGATGGCCGATACGTTAGGGTGAGACTCGACGATTTTCTGCTGTAGGCCGGCCAGGGCGTTACGGCCGGGAACCTTGGTCACGAGGGCATAAAAAGCGGGCGCTTCCTCCAGAACACCTTCAGGGAAAAGTATATAAAAATTAGGCCGCAATTGTGCCCAGTCCACCTCTCGCACACTGTCGATTACAACGGTTATGGGAACTCCTTGCACATCGAAAACGAGGGTGTCGCCGAGGGCCACATCAAGGTCTTCGGCAATCGTCTTTTCGATGGATATGGGGACCGGTTCGGAGCCGTCGCTGCGGAGGGTGAAACTGCCGGCAATAATTTTCTCGGTGTCGGTCAAATGATTGCGGAAAGTCGAACGGTATTCCCAGCGCAGGGTCCAGCTGTCGGTCCTGGATTGGGGATCATTATGAATTTCCTTAATCGTGCGGCCGTTAATTTCCGACAGGCGCATGTTCACCAGGGGTGTCGATTCCCATACTTTGTAACCGGCGTTCTGGACGATTCGCTCGACGTCCTCGATTTGATCGGGCTGGATGTCGAACAAGACCATGTTGGGGCGCTTGTCGTCAGAATCCAGTTCCACCTGCCGCAAAAGAATGTTCTGAGTGAGGTAAATAGTGTAAATTAGAAAAGTGCCCATGCCCAGCGTAACCGTTAAAAAAAGGGTTCGATTTTGAGGACGAAAGAGATTGGAGAGGCCCTGCCGCCAAATATAAGGCCAGGTTTTGGGAAAATATCTTTTCAAACCGCGGCGAAGGCCCCAGGCCAGGGTGCAGAGCAATAGCAGGCTGACCGCCAAGGATCCGGCAAAGGCGACGCCGTAAACGAATTTGCTGGTTTGGAGGAGGCTGAATACTAACGCCAGGATGGCGATAATTCCGGCCACGAGCCAAAAATAGGGATCCTTGCGCAACAGATGATTTTCTTCAAAAGACACACGCAAAGCGCGCAACGGCGTGACCGAACGAACCGTTAGCAACGGGATGAAAGCGAAAAGCATGGTCACCCCGAAACCGAAGACGAGGCTCAATAATACGCTGCCCCAGGATATGAATACCTCAACATCGAAAGGAAGAAAGGACTTCAACACGGCGGGCAGCAGGAATTGCACGGAAACCCCCAACAACGCGCCCATACAGGAACCGGCTATGCCGATGGACAGCGCCTGGATGAGGTAGATGCCAAAAGCGTGCCGGACGGAGGCCCCCAGGCAACGAAGCACGGCCACCGTGTTGAGCTTGTCCGTTAAATACACCTGCACCGCCCCGGCGACTCCCAACCCGCCCAGAAATAGGGCGACAAAACCGACCAGGTTGAGAAAATCGTAAAGATTGTCCAATCTCTCACCCATGCGGCGTTTGCGCCTTTCGACCGTATCGACGCGCACCCGGCTCTCGGCGAATTGCCCTTCTTTGACTTCCTCGATGCGGTTCCGCAATTCTGCCGTCAATCCCCTGGAAAACCGGAAGTGGACCCGGTAGGAGGTCAGGCTGCCCCTCTGGATGAGACCGGTCTGTTCCAAATAACGTTGGTCGATAAAGACCCGCGGCGCAAAAATTCCGTAAATTTCCGTTTCACCGGGTAGGCGCAGTAATTTTCCGGCGATGGTGAATTCCTGTTTGCCGAGCTTGAGAATATCGCCTTTTTCCACCCCGTATTGGTGCATGAGGCTTTCCTCGACCACGGTTAGAGGTTTCTCTCCGGTCCGAAAATCAATTCCCGCCGGATTGGTTTCCATTTCTCCATAAAACGGAAAATCGCCCTCCAACGCGCGCACCTGCACCAGCCTCGTAGCGCCTTGCTCCTGAAAATAGACCATGGAGCGAAAACGGACCTCGCGCGACGTCTGAGCGGCCCCGAGGGAGTCGATGAATTTTTCCGTTTCCTCATCGAAAGGGCGCAGGGAAGAGAAGCGCAAATCGGAACCAAGAAGGGTTTTGGCATCTTCGTCAATGGCCGTTTCGAGATTGTGGCGGAAGGACCGGATGGCCACCAGCGCCCCAATGCCGAACACGATGCAAAGGGTGAAAAGCAGCAGTTTGCGCCGCTCCCCGCGGCTGTCCCGCCAAGCCATGAGGGCGATCCACCGCCAGAAGGCGCGCCGGGCGGGGACGGCTTTTTCAGGTATGGTTGGAGGAGAGGCGGCCATTTTCAATTTTTAAAATCCGTTCGGTTCGTCCGGCCAGGGCCGGGTTGTGGGTCACCAAGACGAGGGTCGTGCCGGCTTCCCGGTTTAAATCGAAAAGGAGGTTGACCACATGGTCGCTGGTATCGCCGTCAAGATTGCCAGTGGGCTCATCGACGAATAAAATTTTCGGCTCGTTGATAAAAGCCCGCGCGATGGCCACACGCTGTTGTTCTCCGCCCGACAATTGGATAGGATAATGGCTCGCCCGATCCGCCAAGCCGACTTTTGCCAGCAGTTGCCGGGCCCGGGGCTCAATATTTTTCTCATTCCTCAGCTCGAGGGGAACCATCACGTTTTCGAGCGCCGTAAGCGTTGGGATGAGCTGAAAATTTTGAAAAACAAAACCCACCCAACGATTGCGAATGACAGCCTTGCGGTCTTCATCCAGCGAATCCAGGGCGAGTCCGTTGAGAACCACCGAGCCGGAGGTGGGCTCATCCAATCCGGCGCACAAGCCGAGGAGGGTGGTCTTGCCGCTGCCGGATGGACCCACAATGGCAACGCTGGACCCCTCCGGCAGGCTGAAAGAAACGTCTTTCAACACGTTCAACGGCCTCCCGGCGCTGGTGAAATCCTTGCACAGGCTGCGGACGCTGAGAATCTGGCCGGAACCCTCTTCGTTATCTTTTAATGGAAACATTTTTCAAATAACGGAGACCATAGAGATAGCGAGGTGTTGCAACAAATTTAATTAAACTTCATCTTCCATAAAACCGCAGATTACACAGATAAGCGCAGATAAAAAAGTGTCCTTTGAGTTCTATTTAAAAAACATCCGTGTTTATCCGTGTAATCCGTGGTTAAAAAAAATGAGGGCCGCGCAGCAGGTTATGGGTTTAAAATTGAAAATCTTCAAGGGATTCCTGGCCGCCCTGATGGTTTGGGCCGCGCAATGCCTTTGGGCGGAGGAAACCCGGCCCCCCGCTCGAATCATTCTTTTTCTCGGCGACAGCCTTACGGCGGGTTATGGCCTCGATCGGGAGGATGCCTACCCTGCCATCATCCAGGGCAAGCTGGAAAAGTCCGGCCTGCCCTATCGCGCAGTCAATGGCGGCGTCAGCGGCGATACCACGGCCGGGGGACTGCGCCGGATCGACTGGCTGCTGCGCCAGCCGGTGGACATCCTCGTTTTAGCCCTGGGGGCAAACGATGGTTTGAGAGGAGTAACCGTCGAAAGCACAAAGGAAAACCTGCAAGCCATCATCGACCGGGCGCGGGAGGAAAATCCGGAGGTAAAAATCCTCCTCGCCGGTATGCAATTGCCCCCCAACATGGGCAATGAATATACGAAATCGTTCCGCAAAATTTATCCCCGTCTGGCACAAAAAAATAACATTAAATTGATACCCTTTTTACTGGAAGGAGTAGCCGCCATGCCGAACCTCAACCAGTCCGACGGCATCCACCCCAACATCAAAGGACACCAAATCGTGGCAAAAACCGTCTGGACTTATCTCGAAGACTTGCTGGTCGAGGGCGATGACAATAAGTGAACCAACAACCACAACAATTAGAAATTACTGACAAATGAAAACAACCCATACGTTCAATATTCTAAGACTGTTTTTGACCATCATCGCCCTTTTGGCCGGTTCAAATTTAAGGGGCGAAACCGTGCTTGTTACACAAATTAACGGCGCCCCTTGTGGTGCATTGCATATCCTGACGGTTTTTCAACGGGAAAGCGAAGTGATTGTGACGAAGCATGTGGAGGAACTCAATATGCTTTGTCCGGAGGTGCTCACTATGCTCCAGGCCACCTTTGAAATGGATTTTCCTTCCATCGCATTGCGAGAAGTGGATTCTTTTGATAATGTTCTCGGCTCTTTTATTTGGCAGGTTCTTTACCGAAACGGCGCCGTTGAGAATTCCTACAACCCCGATTGGGGCGATGGCTGGGTGGATACGCGGGCAGCGGGGTATGTGAACATAAAGCGATATCCCTGGATATACCATCCCGGCCTGGGTTGGTTGAAAGTCACCGAAGGAAAGATTGTTAGGGAAGAGCCCCGCCATAATACTTCTCCCAGAGCTTTAAGTTTTTACCTCTATTCGGCGGATTATGGCTGGCTCTGGACAACGGAATTCACAGAAAAATACTACTCATTTACCGATAAGGAATTCAAAACCATTGAGGAGATCACCGGAAACTAATTTTCCGTACTAGGGAATGGGAATTTCATCCGCCAGCGGGATGATTATTCTGGTAGGTGGCTTGGCGCTGGTTTTGACCTGAATAGTTGACAAGGCCGGTTGGGTTTCGCAAGTATTGTTCATGTTCTGCCCGCTTTTGGCTTGAGAGCCTGGGGGGAGAACCAGCCAATGTTTGAATACTCTAATTTGACCAGGGAAGCTTATGTGGGTTTTCTGGAACAGCACAATGAGGATGAATGCGAGGCCTTCGCCGCCCTCGTCGCTCCCATTGTCGATAGTTTTTGCGCCAAAAATGGCTTGGCCGCGATTGACCCCGATACGGTGGAGCATTATGCCGGCGTCCTCTGGGATTTAGCTAACGAGGAGGGGATTTCAGGGTCTTTGCCCAAGGGTGAAAAGGGGGAGCCCCAGAGCCTTGATGTCGATCGGAAAACGGAATTGATCACCGAGCTGCTCGAACGGCTTGATGATTCTGAGGCTGAATTCGAGCTGGCTCATGTGGGGAATTATCTTCTGGCGGCACTCTTGCAGCCGGAATTTGCCAATTGCAGGCTGAGCTATTGCAAAGCCAATGAGGAGGGCGAATATAGGCGGCAGAACCTGGATTATTGCAAAAAGCGCATCAGCGGCTCCCACTGTGTCGATTGCCCGCTTTTTATGCAAACCGAACCCGAGAAACATCCCCAAATCCTGCAAATGCAGTGGAAGGCGATGGATGATTCGGAACTGCACCAGAATCTGGAGGTTTTTTTACCCGAAGAATTTCGTCAATTCAGGTATTTTCTTCACCTGCACCGGCAATATGCGGGAGGCGCGGGCGAAAATGAGGCCGGGGCTGAGATTGAGGAAATGGCGGCAGCGGGAGCGGATGAGTCCGGTTTCGAGGACATCGGTATTGAGGACGAAATGGATTTGGGCGAAGAGGATTGGGATTAAATTAAGCTGGATGGATTGATTCAACCCTTGGGTGCCGATGCATTCTTTTTGGGAAGGGTTTTTTGCGCCGTTTCAGTATTTATGCCGGGCGCTTCATTGGTTTCAACGGAATCCCCCTGCAATAGATTATAGACCGTGCCGGTGTATCCTTCTTTGTTTTTTTTGACATACTCCCGCAAATTTTCAATGGCTACGTTTTTTGGATGGAGGTCTTTGAATTCCTGGGCCTTGCGGAAATCATCCACTTCGAGCAGGAGCGAATTGCCCATTTTCATGGTTATTTGCAACAATTCCCGCAACTCGTCGAAATTACCCGGCCACTTTCTGTTTTTGAGATAATCAATGGCGGCTCCCTCGATCATGGGCGGCCTGGGCAGCCGGGTATTTTCCGCTTCCTCTTTCAATATTTGCCGACCCATGAAAAACAGGTCCTCCGGGCAATCGCGGAGCGATGGGACGGTGATTTTTGATTTTGCCGAACTTAGAAAACGATAAAACCGCTCATCCATCCGCCCTTTATCAAGGATGTCTTCCAATTTCCGGGTCAGGCAAAAAACAAATCGATATTGGCCAGGAAGGTCGTCAAACGGTTTTTCTCTTTGCGCGAGGCCGCAAAGGAGGGACCTTTCCTCCTCGCCCAGTTTTTCCGTATTCAAGGCGACAAGGGTGATGCGCCCGGTTGTTTTCACACCCAGTTTCTGAAGGTCTTTCTTTAAACTTTCAGGAGTGATGGCTTTCGCCGGAAGGAAGTAGAACTGTTCTCCATCCTGGTGGCTGAATTTGCCCAGGTCCTGGCAGATTCTTTGAAACTGGCTGCCTTTCTCTCCCTCCAGCAGAAGGGTCGATGCAAAATTTCTGCTGGCATACAATTGGCTGATAAAATCCCGACTGGCGACTGACTTGCAAGGAAAGGATATCGTATGCCCGATCAGGTCCTGGCGGTAAAATTCCTCCGTTTCGTCCGATAATGGCATATCGGGCGCGGGTGGATCCTCGATAAATAAAAGTGAATTTTTGAGGAGCGAGAAAACGTTCAAAGGCTTGAGGAATATGCCCTCAACCTCCTCCTCCAGCAATTCCTTGATCACACTTTTTTTCAAAAACCCCGACACCAGAACGATCGGCACGTCGTCCCGAATTTTCCGGATTGCGCGGATAAACTCCACCCCCGTCATTTCCGGCATGAGGTAATCGCTGATCACCAGATCGAAATGGTTTTGGCTGAAAATTTCGACTGCCTGGCGCGGATCCAGCACCGCAACCGCGTTGTAATCGGTCTGCCGGAAAACATCGGTTAACAAGCTGTTAAAATCGGCGTCGTCATCCACTATGAGGATGTTTTTTGACATTTATAGGCCCCCCTTGAAATTCTGAATAATTGTTATCCAAAACAATTAATCGGCCACTAAGGTATTAGCTGAACGAAAACAAATCAACCCTGAAACATCTTTAAATTTTACCCGATTTCGCTAATAAAGCGATTTCCTGCCGCCAACGACGGAAAATGAGCAATGTCCAAAACCTATATTTCAGGGCGTGGCAGACTTTGGCTGCAACTGGCTATAGAGCTTCATTTTTAAGTCCTCGATTCCGGATTGGAGCAGGCACGAAATGGGTAGAGCATTGGTCTGAGGATGCTTTTTCCTGAATAATTTCAAATTCGATGGAGCTTCCGCCAAATCCATTTTATTGGCCGCCACAAGATGGGGTTTTTGCAAAAGCCGGGGGTTGTAATGGCCGAGTTCCTGGAGGAGCTGCTCATAATCCTCAGTCGGGTCCCGTCCGTCCACTCCAGCCATGTCGATGATGAACAAATGCAGCGGGCAGCGCTCGATATGTCTTAGAAAGCGGTGCCCAAGACCCTTGCCGATATAAGCGCCCGCCACAAGCCCGGGAATGTCGGCCATCAGAAATCTGGCGTACTCCTCCGGGATTTCGACCACCCCCACATTGGGATGCAAAGTCGTAAAAGGGTAAGGCGCGGTCT
The DNA here is from genome assembly GCA_965226205.1 of Opitutales bacterium. Lineage (GTDB taxonomy): Bacteria > Verrucomicrobiota > Verrucomicrobiia > Opitutales > UBA2987 > JAJFLU01. The sequence goes on from CBDDCJ010000026.1 coordinate 368,646, forward strand.
TGGGATGGGCGCGCGTGATGAGGCCGGTCAAGCTGGATTTTCCGGCATTGGGCAAGCCCACCAATCCCACATCGGCGATGATTTTCAAAACGAATTGATAACCTCCCCCCTGGCCCGGCTGGCCGGGAGTCGATTGCCGGGGCGTCCGGTTGATTGATGACTTGAAGCGAATGTTGCCCAGGCCCCCTTGGCCGCCTTTGAGCAATACGATAGTCTCCTCATGGCGGATCAATTCAGTCGCCACTTTTCCGGTGCTTTTGCTCAAAACAACCGTGCCGGGCGGCACCGGGAGCAGGATATCCACGCCTCCTCTGCCGTCTTTATCGTTTCCCCGGCCGGGCTGGCCATTTTCCGCGTGGGCGTGGGGTTTGAATTTATATGCGGTTAAATCGCCCGTATTTTCGTTGCAAACCAGGATCACGTCGCCCCCCTTGCCGCCGCCGCCGCCGTCCGGTCCGCCCTTGGGCCGATTCCGTTCGCGGCGAAAGCTGACGCACCCGCTGCCACCGTCCCCGGCTTTCAGTTTTACTGTCACTTCGTCGATAAACATGATTATCCCTCATCCATTGGCATTGCCAAAAGACTACCCTAAATACAACATGACGGGATAAATGAAACTTAAATCGCACCCTTACTTCTGGATGGTGGAGCCTCTGGCGGGAAAGCCTTCATTTCTGGCTAAACCGATGTTCGGCTCCGTCGGGTGTTATTTCGACGGCAAGATCGTGCTCGTTCTCTCGGCCCGCGAAGAACCCTGGAGGGGCATTCTCGTGACCACGGAGCGGGAACATCACAAATCCCTTTTGGCCCAGTTCCGGGAACTGACGCCCCATGAAATTTTACCCAAATGACTCTACCTGCGGGAAACGGACGACCGTTTCGAGGCCATCACCCGGCAATTGGTGGAACTCATCCTCAACCACGACCCCCGCATGGGAACCGTCCCAAAGAAAAAGAAGAGAAAACGGCCGCCCTCCGCACCTGGCGTGATGGAGGAAGTTGCGGCGGTAAGCCGATACTTACGAAAGAAGGAAATATTACGCTTGACGTATATAATGGGAGGTGGCATTTTTTTCACCGATGATTCGTAGTTTTCGGCACCGGGAAACGAAGCGCCTTTACCAGCGGGAGGTTTCTCGAAAACTATCTCTCAATGTTCAGAAAGTGGCGCGCCGAAAGCTCAGAATGCTCAATCAGGCCAAAGAACTTCAGGACATTAGAATACCGCCAGCGAATCAATTGGAACGTCTCAAAGGGAACAGAAAGGGGCAATTGAGTATTCGGATTAACGATCAGTGGCGGATATGCTTCCGATGGAAATCGGGAGATGTCTATGATGTTGAAATTGTCGATTATCATTAATCAGAAACAACCTAAACCATGAAAAAACAGAAGAAATTACCACTCATTCATCCCGGTGAGATTTTGTTGGAGGAGTTTCTCAAGCCCATGGGCCTGTCGCAGTATCGATTGGCTCAGGATTCGGGAATGCCGCAGTCTCGCATCACGGAAATCGTCAAGGGGAGACGCTCTATAACGGCTGAAACTGCTTTGCGATTCTCTAAATATTTTGGCACAACCGCCGGGTTCTGGCTTGGTCTCCAGTCCGAGCACGATCTGGAAGTGGCGGAGGAGCGATTCGGAAAACGTATCGAAGCGGAAGTCAAACACCCTGAGTTCGCTCGATAGAAAAGAATAAATAAAGGGCTTTCGGGAGTGAGAAATCCAACCTGTAAAACTTTTTTATGACTTTGGAGATTGCCGGGGTGCTGACCATTTTGGTCGTGTCGCTCGTTCTTTTCCTGACCGAGCGCATTCGCATGGACTTGGTCGCGCTGCTGGTTTTGGGATCGCTCGCTTTGACCGGTCTGGTCAGTGTGGAGGAGGCATTTTCGGGGTTCAGCAATCCAGCCGTGGTGGCCATTTGGGCCATGTTCATTCTTAGCGAGGGACTCAGCCGGACCGGGGTGGCCGACCAGATTGGCAAATGGATTCTGCGTCTGACCGGAACGAGTGAAGCGCGCACGATCATCGTGATCATGGCGGCGGGCGGCGGTTTATCCGCTTTTATGAACAATATCGGGGTGGCCGCCCTCCTCCTTCCGGTGGTTATGGATATTGCCCGAAAAACAGGCCGCCCTCCCTCCCGCCTGCTCATGCCACTGGCATTTGGGACTCTCCTGGGCGGCCTCACCACTTTGATCGGAACACCGCCCAATCTCCTCGTCAGCACGGCGCTGCGAGACGCGGAAATGGCGACCTTCGGTCTTTTCGATTATACTCCGGTGGGGCTTTGCGTAATGGCTGCCGGAATCCTCTTTGTGGCTTTTGTGGGCCGCCATCTCCTGCCCAATGTGGACCCTGAAGCCGATTCCCTCAAAGTGTCGCCGGAATCTCTGCGGGAACAATATGCGCTCGGGGACATTACCTTTGTATTGCGTCTGGAGGAGAATTCTTTGCTGGCCGGAAACACTTTGGCCGGGAGCCGCCTGGGTTCCGCTCTGGGGCTGCATGTGATCGCCTTGGTGCGTGACGGGCGGACCCGGCTGGCGCCCGAACCGGCAACCGTCTTCAGGGCCGGGGACCGATTGGTGGCTCAGGGCCGCATGGAGAGGCTTGACGAATTGCGGGGTTGGCAGGAATTCGCAGTCGATCCAGAGCCGGGCGATCCTCGCGACCTGCTGGCCGGAAATCTGTCTCTGGCCCAGGCATTTCTCAAACCAGAATCCTCGCTCACCGGCAAGACCCTGGCGGAAACGGATTTCAAGAATCGGTTCGGAGTAAATGTGCTCTTGATTCGAAAAAAAGCCGGTCCATCAAGACAGGGAATTCAAAACCCCCGCCTGCAGGGGGGAGACCGGCTGCTCTTGCATGGACCGAGGGAAAAACTGGATCAACTGGAACAGGCTTCCTCCGATTTCGAGAACTTTCAGGAAGCGACGGAATCCGATCTGGGAAAGGCGCAAAGTTTTGCCCAAAAAATTTTCGAAGTGGCGGTGCCCAAGAAATCTTTTCTGGCCGGCAAGACTCTGGCCGAAAGCCGCCTGGGGGACGCCTTCGGGTTAAGAGTCCTCGCCATTTCGCGGGATGGGGAAAAGAAATTACTGCCGGGGCCGGAGGAAGAATTGCGGGCGGGCGATCTATTGACCATCCACGGCCGGCCCGAGGATCTGAAAATTTTGCGTGGTCTCCAGGAATTGAAGATCGAAGAGGAAACTTCCGTTGAATTGAGGGACCTCGATTCGGAAAAAAAGGGCATGCTCGAGGCTGTTCTGTCGCCCCGGTCCAATCTTGCCGGGAAAACCCCCCGGAGCCTTCACTTCCGGGAAAAATACGGCCTGCAAATTCTGGCTATCTGGCGCGAGGGCAAACCCCGCCGGTCGAACTTGCGAGATATTGAGCTGCGTTTCGGCGACGCCCTTTTGCTCATGGGGCCAAGGGAGAAACTGGATCGACTGGGCGAGGAGCCGGATTTTCTCATCCTCACCCGGCGCGAAAAACCGGCCGTCGATACGGCCAAGGGGCCCTTGGCCGCGATCATCATGATAGCGGTGTTGTTCCCCGTATTGGCGGGCTATTTACCTATCTCCCTGGCCGCGGTTTGCGGGGCGGCGATGATGGTTTTAACGGGCTGTTTGAAAATGGAGGAAGCCTACCAGGCCATTGAGTGGAGGGCGGTTTTCCTCATTGCCGGGATGCTGCCGCTGGGCTTGGCCATGCACACCAGCGGCGCGGCGGAATTATTGGCTGGGGGAATGGTGGCCACCCTCGGAGATTTCGGGCGCTGGCCGGTCCTCATGGGGCTGTATTTGGCAACGGCGATTGCCACCACCGTAATTCCCACCTCCGCCCTGGTCGTTCTGATGTCGCCCATTGTTCTGAAAACCTGTGCCGATACGGGCATTTCTCCCCACGCTGGAATGATGGCTATCGCCGTGGCGGCATCGGCTAGTTTCACCAGTCCCATCTCTCATCCGGCCAATATCCTTGTGATGGGCCCCGGCGGTTATAGATTCATCGACTACCTGAAGCTGGGCGTTCCCCTTTCCATCGTCACCTTCGTCGTCGTCATGCTCACTCTCCCCATCTTCTGGCCCATATAAAATCGTAGAAATTATGAAAAAATCTCTAATTATTTTATTGCTATTAATATTTACCCGGATTGCGCAGGGGGCGTCGCTGGATTTGAGCCATGCAGTCATCGTGGCCGAAATAGGCGACAATCGAGCCGAGCACAAGGCCATTGAAATGCTGGTGGATGAAGTGGCTGGTGGATGAAGTGGAAAAGCGAACCGGCATTCGATTGCCAACGGTGGAAAAATGGCCCCCCGCGGACCGGCCCGCAATCGCCATTGGGCAGAGTGATTTATTGCAGAATTCGCCTTTTAACCCGCTTGCCGGGTGGCTGGAGGAAAGCGCGGCGCCGGCTGCCGAAGGCTACCGGATCGGCAGCATTACTCAAAATGGATCAAAGGGATTGGTGATGGTGGCGGGAAGCGATTCGCGCGGAGTTCTATTCGGCGCCGGGCGGCTGCTGAGGCTTTTATCCATGTCCAAGGGCCGGATAGAGGTTTCCGGTGAAATCAGGAAAATTTCCGCACCGGCTTATGCCATGCGCGGGCACCAGATGGGCTACCGGTCCGGGGCCAATACCTATGACGCCTGGGGACTACCCCAATGGGAGCAATATATCCGGGATTTGGTTGTCTTTGGCACAAACGCAGTGGAAATGACTTTGCCGCAAACCAGCCCGAAAAACGCCAGCCCCCACTTCCCTATCCCTCCCATGGAAATGCTGGTTCAATTGTCACGCCTTTTGGACGATTACGATCTCGATACCTGGTTATGGTATCCGGCCATTTTCCAGGATTATACCGATCCGGCTATGGTTCGTCAGGCTTTGCAGGAATCGGGAGAGATATTCAGCCGGATGCAGCGGCTGGACGGGGTTTTTGTTCCCGGAGGAGATCCCGGCCATACCCGGCCCATACATTTGTTGGCTTTTCTGGAAAAACAGGCTGAAGTTCTGCGCCGTTATCATCCCAATGCCGGGATGTGGGTTTCACCCCAGCATTTCGGAACGGAGAAGCTGGAAGAGTTTTTCAAACTTCTGAAAGAGGAACCCGAGTGGCTGACAGGGGTTGTTTATGGCCCCCACACGAAAATTTCGGTTAAGGAATTGCGGGATAGGACGCCGACCCGATATCTACTGCGGCGTTACCCCGATATCGGCCACATGCGCCAATGCCAGTACCCAATCCAGGATTGGGATATGGCCTTCGCCATAACCGAAGGACGGGAGTCCATAAATCCGCGCCCACTGGCGTTCAAACGCATAAATGAACTTCACGCGCGGGAATCAGTGGGTTTCATTACTTATTCCGACGGCGTCAATGATGATGTGAATAAAGTTATTTACAGTAGTGTGGGCTGGAATCCGAATGCGTCCGCCCACGAAATACTGAAGGAGTACAGCCGTTATTTCATCGGGGAAGACTACGCGGACGAATTCGCGCAGGCTATGTTTGCCCTGGAAAGAAACTGGCACGGCCCCCTTTTGCAAAATGAGGAAGTTTACACGACGTTAAAGCAAATTCAATCCATGGAGCGGTCGGCCCGGCCGGAAGCGCTATCCAACTGGCGGTTCCAAATGGGTCTTTATCGCGTTTATTACGATGCTTACCTACGCAGCCGTTTGATTCACGAAACCTATTTGGAGGAATTTGCTTTTGAACAGCTTCGCCAAGCGGAACCGGGGAATTCATTGAATGCCCTGATTGCGGCGGAAGCCATTCTCGACCGGGTGGAATCGGAACCGGTTTCGACAGACTGGAGGGAGCGGGTATTTGAATTGGCCGATGACCTGTTTCACAATATCGGCATGCAGCTTAGTGTCGAAAAGTATCAGGCGACACAAATTCACCGGGGGGCGAACCTGGACTCGATCGATCTTCCTATGAATAACCGGCTTTGGCTGAAGAAGCGTTTTAAGGAACTGAAAGCCCATAACGAAGTGGAGCGCTTGGCGGGCATCAATGAACTGATAAACCATGACAATCCGGGAGGGGGAGGGTTTTACGACGATCTCGGCGATCTCTCCCGGCAGCCGCATGTGGTGAGCGGTAGGGGATACGAGGATGACCCGATGCTCCACCGTTCTTCACTGGTGGGGGTTGGAGAGCGGGAAGCGGAATTCATCGATTTCCCGATAAACTGGTGGCGTTTCGCTCAAACATTGTATGACGAGCCATTGCAAATGCGATACACCGGCCTCGATCCCGAAGCGCAATACCTCTTGCAGGTCGTTTATGCCGGGGACAGCCCGGACTTGAAAATCCGGCTGACGGCCAACGATCAATTTGAAATACATCCATTAATCGAGAAGCCGGTCCCCATCGGCCGTCTTGAATTTGCCATTCCCCGGGAGGCCACCGCGGGCGGTGTTTTGACTTTGAGCTGGCGGAGGCAGCGCGGACTGGGCGGAAACGGCCGGGGCTGCCAGGTAGCCGAGGTGTGGTTAAGAAAAGTGAAACTTCCCGGTCCCGGCCCCGGTGATGCGTGAAATCATCGGCACGGAAAGCGTTAAAACAGAAGTTTTTTGCGCAGCGCCGGTAAATAAGTTCGGCCTGTTTTCAGTTCCGTCCGATTATCGTCACTCATGACGGCCAGATAGCTGCCTTGAAACCAGCGGCTTAATTTATCAATCTTATCAACCGCCACAATGGCGCTTTTGCTGATGCGGACGAATTGATCCGGGTCGGTTTGAGCCTCGATATCTCTCAAAGTGGCATCGTAAAGGCGGCGTCTGGAGCGGGTTGCCAGAAAAACGCTTTTAGATTCAGCCTGGAAAAAATATACCTCCGCGGAGGGGATGAAGCGAACCTCGTCTCCGCATTTCAACGAGAACATTTTTTTATAATTCCGTTTTTGGATTAAGTTTTTGAGGTCTTCAACGAGGTTGGGCTCCAATCCGCGGCGTTCTTTAAGGACCCGTTTGAGACAGTTTTGAAGGCGTTTCAGAGAAGTGGGTTTGAGCAGGTAATCGAGCGCATTTTCCTCGAATGCCTTGAGCGCGTATTCGTTAAAGGCGGTTACAAAAACCACCATGGGAGAGCAGGAAATTCGATTAAGCACCTCGAATCCGTTAAATTCCGGCAATTCGATATCGAGAAAAACCAACTCGGGCCGCGGCCAGGCCGAGAATTTGCCAGCCAGCCAGAAGCAAAACCCACTCCTTGCCCATAAAGAACAATCCGTCGCGGAGGGAGCCATTCGTTCGGCCTTCCTTATTTCCAGGACCCATAATGATTAAGTGGCACCGCCTGTCCTGAATAGCAAATTCATCGCTCTCATTCTGGGGTCGATTGAACGACGAGGTTTCTAAAATGGGCCACGGTTGACCGGGATGTCCAAAGGGCAATCTTTCCTCTCGAATCTCCGAGTTTTAAATCGTTTACGATCAGGCATGGTTGTTCCGCGCCGTTGACATATAGCCGCGCCTTCCGACCGGAAACCACAATTTTAATGGCGGTCCATTGACCAGAAACCAGATCGACATAGGACTCATAGACTCCGGGGTTTTCTTTTCGGAGCCTGTGCCAGGGATAATCCGGATGTGAAATATATTGGGTGGAATGATTGCGTAGCAATTGGTCCGTGGCCCGTCCTTTTCGGGAATAATCGACCCTATACGCGGGAAGAGCGTTTGGTCATCGAGGCGGCCATCCTTCCCGACGATCCGGAGTGGAGGCCAAATTCAATGCCTGTATTCCTTTTCTACGGAAGATTACGGAGTGACCAACGATCTCGGCATTAACGGGAGAACAACCTACGGGCTGCAGGACAGGTGTGTGGGTCACGAATACCGCTGCGGAAGATTTCGATTTTCATCACAACATCATCACACAATGCGATTACTTCTTCATGCGGAACGAAGGAAATACACAAACTTATTCGTTGCGTGACAGCATTGTGACGGATATCAAATACTACTCCGGATACGGCAATGCCAGCGGCCCCATCGCCAAAACGGACAGCGGCATTACTTTCGATGAAACCAACATGACCAAAACGGGTACTATCGAACTGGTAACGGACGAACCACGCCCGGCGGAAATGAGCAGGGATATGCCGCGCAATTATCTCCACGTCGTGCCCGGAACACTGGGAAGCGATCTCGGCGCGGGACTCTTTAAAAAGTAGATCGACCACATTCATTCCAGAGGTTGGGGAAAATATTGGGTGATGCCCACTTTTTTCAGTGCACATAAGCACACTTTTTGCTTGTCTTGTTCCTCCCTCATCGCACTTTGCCTCTATGGAAACGCTTCTCCAGAGAGCTCTTGATTTACGGGTGCTGCTGGGTCGCGATAAGCGATTTCTTATCAATTCTGGAAGAAAATGGTCACCTCTAGGTTCTTGCATTCATCGGAACTGACTCGCCCCACGAATCGTTCCGATCTGCCCCTCGTGCTGGAGGCAAAGGGCGCCCGGTCTTTTCGGGACCTTCGTTCTTTCGTGACCGCTGAAAGTGAGAGATTACGCCAGAATATGTTGACTTATGGGGGTATCCTTCTGCGCGGCTTTGAACTGAACGACGCTGGGAATTTCAAAGAGATTCTTCTCGCTCTAGGTTATGAGCCGGAATCCGATGGACACGAGTCCGCGCAGCAATGTCGCCGACAGGGTGTTCACGTCCACGGATACGCCGGACTGCTACCCCATTTTGGCCCATAACGAGAACAGTTTCCTGGATCGGCGACTTAAAATGATAGCGTTCTTTTGCCTGGTTGCGCCCCAACGTTTTGGAGAGACCCCCCTTTTCGACTCCCGCGCCGCGGCCGGCGCGCTCGATTCTAAAGTTCGCGCGAAACTATTGGAGAAGAAAGTGCGCTATCGCCGGCGACTGCCGAAATGGCGGCGTGGTTGGGCCTCCGAGATCAACCGCACCTGGATGGAAGCCTTTGGAACAGAGGATCGCGCTGCTATCGAAGAAGCTGCCAGAAAACGAGGAATGTCCTGCCAATGGCACAAGAACGGCCGCATCCTCCATACTGAGAACGCAGAGGATCCGCTGCCTGTTCATCCCGAAACAGGTGACCTATGCCTTAACCTGCAAGCCTTTCACAAGACCAGCGTCCTACTGGATCTCGACGAAGTAAGACCGCGCCAGAATCGCCTCCACAATGCCTTTCTCAAGTTTGGCGCGGCCATCCTCTATAATTTGGACGCCATGCCGCTGTCTATCTCCTATGGTGACGGGTCGCCCATTTCTGATGAGGAAATGGCGGAGATCCGGCGCGCCACATGGGAAAATTCCGTTATTTTTGCATGGAGAAAGGGCGACCTCCTCATACTCGATAATATCCTCACCGGCCACGGCAGAATGAACGTCCAGCCCCCGCGCAAGATACTCACCGCCTTCGCCGATTTAGTCGCCTTCCCCTCAAATCTCAAATCGATCTGATAATTTTTTTTTGAAGATCGACCCCTTATGAGGCTCCGATTAAAGTTCTGAAGGACGTTTTTAAGAAATACATTCAAGTAATCCTTCATTAATGAGCTTTACGTCGTTTGACAACTAGTGGGTTGATTGAGTCCATCGGCGGCGGCAAGAGAATGCGTTACCTCGATAGACCCAAAATAACGGTCAGCGAAGCCGGCAGGACGCAGATTCGAAAGAACCGCGTTGAAAACAACGAGGGTTCGACCAGTGATATACATGTAGGCGACTCCATTGAATGAAGGCGTTCCATCTAACGGTCTTGTTCTGTAAGCCAACTTCATTCCCCGGATATCATCCGTGTAATAGGTCGGCTCCAAGGAACTCTGCTCTGCGAAGGCCCTTTCCAGGACGGTATCTCGTGCTTTTATGAAAATGGCCTTTTCTCCGGCAAGCGCTAGTGCAATCTTCGGGATCACTGAGTAGGAAGCCGTAAAGGTAGCTCCCTCCCCCTTTGCGGTGTAAGTATGATGGGAAACCTTTCCAAGCGGAGAGCGGGTATAGGACTCCCGAAAAGTGGCGTCATCCGGTATCATTATGGTGATCGCCCTGTCAGGTCTCTCCTTTGGTTGTATGCGATACCATGCCGGTTCCGGCGCGCTCCGATTCGAATTGATAAACTGATCCAGTTCGGGCGTTTCGATCTCTGATTCAGGTAATTCCTGAATGGGCGCCGCCGGGGGCGGAGGGAGGTCCACCATGCTGATCGCCACCATCGAAGTTACGGCGTTCTGATTCTCGGAGGGAAACAGAGTAACCGGTAAGGCGAGAAAAAGTGAAGCAGCCAGGGAGAGCGCCCACACGAATGGAATCTTTCTCACTCTCGAAGTTTCCGCCGATATGCCCGTATTCTTCTCCCGGACAGCTCGAAGTTTCTCATGGTAATCGAAATTGTTTATTTTCATTTCTCTAGGTCGTGTTTTAGTTCTTTTCCTTACAAATCAAAATCTCCTGCCCTTCATAATTATCCATGCCAGTTCGAATTGATCCTATAACATATTAATAAAGAGCAACTTAAACGAATATGGCCCCCTCTCGCCCGGCAAAACAGAAGGCCGTATTCCGCCTGCGGAACGGAATTTCGCGTTTTGAAACTTCAGTTTACATGCCCTTGGGCAGTGAAATCGAACGCGGTCTTCATCGAAGAATTCCAGACCGTCTTCAGGTATCAAACCGTAGAAATGGATATTCGTTGCAAGAGCGACCGGCATCATCGGCCGTTCATTGATTCCCGCAGCTCAGAACGATTCCCCTTACCCCCGGGGAATCATGAACCACCGAATAGAACCGAGTCTTCGCCTCGTATCTGTTTAGCGTATGCGGCAAGATTGCAAAGCGCCCTGATGAGATGACATTCGCCAAAAATAGGTGGATGTCGCTGTCCCCAGTGGCATTTCTTTACCACAGTCGGCACGCTTCCATGTCAAATGCCCTGAAAGGGCAACATTCGCCAGCCAGGGGGTGAAACCCCTGGACACACGGTGGCATATCAAAAACCCTGAAGGGGTTTCATTCCTTATTCGGTGGAATTAACCGTCAAGTCATTGATAATGAATAGCACGCCTTCAGCGTGCAAAGGGTGGTGTGTGCCGGGAAAACCCCCGGGTTGCACCCGGGGCTATTGAATGCCACACTTTCAGTGTGCTCCAACCACCGAAGCATCAATAGCAGCCGCCCTAACCAACCCCTGTCGAAATTACGCTAAACAGATACTTGCCTTGGCTTCCCATCCTTGTTTTGTGAGGCGGCTTAATCATTAATTTTCTCGCCAAACCGTTCTAAGCATTCGTTGTGAGGAGTCACACGGGCGGGTGTCTTCTGTGCCATTCTGTTGACTCTTCGTAGGCGTGACCGATCCGGCACAGCATTGCTTCGCTCAAATGACTGCCGGCGAGCTGCATGGTGTAGGGGAGGCCTTCATCGGAGAAGCCGCAGGGAAGGACAAGGCCCGGCGTTCCCGCAAAGTTGAGGGGATAAGTAAATTCGTTTCCGACACCGCGCGATTGCGTACTCTCCGCAACGGCTTCGGCGAATTCCGTCAGGGAACCGTATTGGGCTTGCCGGTCAAGCGCGAAAGGAGGTCCAACTGAAACCGGAAACACGACCGCATCGACACTGGAAAGAAAAGCCGTGAACCGTTTCGAAAATTTGGTTCGGACGCCATTCGCATATTCGAGATCGTCTTCAGTCACTTCGGTCCCAAAGTCGAGAAACCCGCGGAAATAGGCGCCGTACTCATCCGCCCGGGCGGGGTAGTTCGCCCGATGAATTTTCACCGCCTCGGCCGCGCAAATGATAAACCAGGCGCCTAGAACCTCGATAACGTCGGGGATCTGAACTTCGACGACATCCGCCCCCAAGCGCTCCAAACTCTCAACGGCAGTCTCGATCGCCACCGCCAGGCCGGGCTCGACTCCGTCCGACGCATAGACGCGATCGAACCCGATGCGGACGCCCTCGATGCCCTGACCGAGTTCCTCCAGCATCTTTGGCGCCGGGACCTTGAGGGATGTCGGATCGTTGGGGTCGAAACCCGCGATCGCTTCTAGGACGATAGCCGCATCGCGGACGCTTCGCGTCATCGGACCCACATGATCGAGAGATTCCGCAAGCGGCAGGACGCCGTAACGGCTGACACGGCCGTAGGTCGGCTTGAGACCAACGATGCCGTTAGCCATTGCCGGAAAGCGAATCGACCCACCAGTGTCCGTTCCGAGCGAGGCAAAGCACAGGCCGGCTGCCGTTGCCACACCTGGCCCGCTGGAGGACATTCCCGTCCAAAACTCTTCTCCCCAGGGGTTGACCGGAATATCGAAATCGCGATGATAACCTGCCATGGCGCCCTCGGTGAGGTTCAGCTTTCCCAGTAAAACAGCGCCGGCCGCTGCAAGCTTCGAGACCACCGTAGCGTCGAAATCCGGGACAAAATCGCTCAGTACCTTCAGGCCGCCCATGGTCCGCACACCCTTCGTGTAACAGAGGTCCTTGACCGCGATCGGTATGCCGTGCAAAGCGCCTCGATAGACTCCGGACTGAATCTCGCGCTCGGCGGCAAGTGCGGCAGCCAGGGCGCGGTCCGTCATTACCGTTGCGTAGCTGTGCAGCCGGGCATCTAGCGTATCGATCCGGTCCAGCATCATCTGCGTGAGTTCGACAGGAAAGATCTCTCGCGATTCAACCAATCGGGCGACTTCCGTGAGGCTCAGGTAATGCAGCGGCCCCCGATCCACGTTGTCCGCGGAAGATAGCGTCGATGGGGTTGAGCAGGCGGTGTGAAGCGCTGCCAGGAAATCCCGCCGGGATAGCCGCCCACGACTGTCTCGCTCGGATGAGTCCGGATTCTTGCTTTCTTGAGAAGTATTCATGCGGTCTCCCTACCAGCCTATTGGTTTAAAGTCCACATAGGAACGATGTTGCTTCCTATCACTGGGGCAATCTCTGACATCGTACATATTGTTGGCAGCGTCTGCGCAGCCCATGATTAGGCAGGATAAAATTTTGGCCGAATTTTGCAAGTAAGTTTGTAATTCTTTAGCGGAGAAGAGGATTTTTATATTCCCAAAATATCAATCCTCCATCGGGAAGGTCATGAGTTTTATCCTTAACGTTTGTTGGCTTTGAAGAGGAGCCAGAGGCCGAGGGTTTGGAAGATGAGGTTGGGGAGCCAGATGAGGAGGTCGGGGCGCAGGGCGGGTTCGTTTTCCAACCAGCCGACCATAATGATGAGGAAATAGTAGGTCATAGCCAGGACGAGGGCCAGGGCAACGTTGGCATAGGTCTCGCGGCGGCCCACGCGCACCCCTAACGGGATGCCGATCATAGCGAGGGACAATACGGAAAAGGCCATGGCAAAATTTTTCTGGATGCGCAGCTGAATCTTTATTTTTTCCTTTTTGATTTTTTGTATTAGCTCCGGAGGCGTTTCCGGGATGCGCTGAAGCCGTTTTAGTTCCTTCGCGTAGGTGTTTTTGCGCTCCAGCAAAGTGGTAAGGTTGAGGGCGGCAAGGCTAACGTATTGCCGTTTGGAGCCCAGGAGACGATCCAGCGGCAGCCGCAGCCGGGTTTCCCGGAATGATGCGGTGGGGCGGATGGCTTGCATGTCCTCGGGCCGGTTTTCGCTGCGCAGCTCGGCGGTGGCGTTCTTCAATGTGAGGATGAGCGTGTCGGTGGCCTCCTCGTAGTCGAATCGCCCCGATTGGGCGCGCAGAATCCGCAGGGCGCGATACTCGTCATCCAGTTCCCATATCCACAGATCGTTCAACTCGCGGCCTTCCTTGGAATTCACGTAGAGAACGTAGCCGGGGAAATCTTTGATGAATGTTCGCTCGACAATGAAACGCAGCGGGTCTTCGCGCACGAGATTATTGAGGATGCTTTTAAAATGAGCCCGGGCCTCCGGGGCGTAGCGGTTGTTGATGACCAGCGAGAGGAAAACACCGATCAGGGCCACCGCGAACAGGGAGGCCGACAACCGCCAGAGCGATATTCCGGCCGATTTGAAAGCGATTATTTCCCGTCTCGCCGAAAGTCTGCCCAGAACCATCAGAATACCGGTCAAAATTCCCAGAGGCAGGGCATAGGAAACGACATAGGGGATCAACAGCAGGAGCAGGTTGGCAAACATCCCGCCGGTCAACTGGCCCGCGGCGAGTAGGCCGATGATCTCTTTCAAGGCGTTTCCGGCCAGCAAGACAAATACGAACAGCCCAACGGCCGACATCGAAGAAAGAATGACGGATTGAAAAATGTAGCGATGGATCAGTTTCAAACTTGAAGCCGGGGCCGGTTGTTCATTACAACTTTGGACAATTTAAAATTTTAAATAAAGGGAACGGGTTAATTGCTTAATTACGATTGACCGACAAAACAAGCCTTCACCTTCTAAACGCATTTGCGCCAATCGCCATGAAAATCTCCATAGGTTCCGACCATGCCGGATACGAATACAAGGAAGCTATTAAATTAATGCTTTCAAAATTGGGCCACGAGGTTGTGGATTTCGGGACCCGCAGCATTGAATCGGTCGATTACCCGAAGTTTATCCGGCCCGCCGCCGAGGCGGTGGCCAGCGGTGATTGCGAAAGGGGGATCGTCCTGGGCGGTTCGGGAAATGGGGAGGCCATGTGCGCCAACCGGCTGCGGTCCATTCGGTGCGCTTTGTGCTGGAATCAGGAGTCCGCCAGGCTCTCCAGCCTGCATAACAATGCCAACATGATTTCCCTCGGCCAACGCATGATGGACCTCGATACCGCCCTGGCCATCGTCCTCATCTGGCTCGACACGGAGTTTGAGGGCGGCCGCCATGCCGGGCGTATCGCCATGCTAGATGAGGATTAAGATAGTTAATTGACGAAAGTAAAGCAGGTCAGAGCCGGATCTAAATTTCCGGTGTTAACACGACCTAGCTGATCCAACCCTTGCTCTCGGCCCACTTCGCATACCAGATCAAAAAGGCCGTCATTACGAGCGGCATCCAGACAGCCAAGACGATCTCGAAGGGACTAAAGTTGACGGCTGAACTGGCAATGCAAAAGGCATGGATCATTGTCACAATCATGCAAAGCAGCGACGCGATAAACAAATAGAGGGCAGTCGACTTCTTGAGTAGAAGCAGAATGCAGCCGAGCGCACCGCCAAACACGGATATGGCAAAACTTCCGGTGGCCCATGCGGGTCGGCTTTCGGCTATCGTGCGATGTGTTTCGGGCATTGTCGCGAGTAAGTCGGGATTCATTTGCATGATGAAATTTATGCAGCCCATAGCATTCCAGATCAGTGCAACAGCGCCGATTACCCAGAAACTCCAGTGAACACCGCGAACAGTCTTATCGTTCATCGCCTCCCTCTTTCTCTGCCTGCAACTCTGCGAAAATCTCATCCATAATGGCGTAACCGCTTTCCCATCCTTTGCCCATATTGTCAACAGCGCCAGCAAATCAGGCGATCTCGGCGTCGGTTGCTTCAAAGGGCGCCCAAACCAGCCGCACTTTGGTCTTGGCCCCGTCATCCTCAAATGTCACGGTTGTTAAAAGCACACGAGGCCAGTCCGGCATCTGTGGATTAGATACCGTGTTCCACTCTGAATCTGTATAGGAGTAGTGATGCCAAACGAGCCGCTCCAGCGGAGCTATTTCTTTGAAAACAACTTTACTAAGCATAGAGTTGTCCCCCCATTTCATCTCGTTGAGCCACAACCCGCCGGGTTTCAAGTCAAATTTGTGGATGATCGTTTCTATGTTGGGGCCATACCGGCGGTGCAGCAGATCAGGATCGGTCCAGGCACGCCAGACCATTTCACGGGGCGCATCGAACACTCGGTCAAGATTATATTCAGGTAATTCACTCATTGTTTTCTTCCTACTTATTGTATTGTTTCATATGGGTAAGGACGTCATCTAGCTGGTCAAAACTCGTCCCCCAAAAAGCCTTAAATTTCGCAAGCCAATCAACGGCTGCCGCCATCTTTTCAGCCTTCAGCCTCGCTGGGCGGCGTTGTTCGTCAACATCTCTCTCAATCAACCCGGCCCGCTCAAGCACCTTTAAATGCCTTGATACGGCTGGCTGACTTATTTCAAATGGAGCTGCGATCTCATTTACTGAAGCCTGACCATCTGCCAACCGCGAAAGTATAGCCCGTCGTGTCGAGTCAGCTAGCGCCGAAAAGATAGCGTCAAGGTTCGGTTGCATTTTTATATAACCAATATGTTCCATAACAAATTTGTTATATTATAAAGCGATCATGTCAATAAGTTTTATTATAAATTTCTAGGTCAATGGTGGCTTTAACCCATCTTCGACAGTTCAAAAAGTTAAAGGGCTTATCTATGCGGATTCGGGATTAATTTTTGCCGTTAGTCTGCACTACATTTTGGATGATTTTGGGGCGGGTGGGCAGTTTTAGGCCCATTTTCTTGAGGAGGTCGGCACAGAGTTTTTCCGGTTTGCCTACCAGCCGTAAACGCGCTTCGCGTCCCCCTCGCAGCGGCGCCACCACGTCCATTGAGCGTAGATTTTCCAGTTCGTGCAACACTTGCCGCGCACAGGTGCCGAGGCCTTTGGCCTGCAGCCAGCTTTCCAGGGCGCGCCACATCGCCAGAGCCAGAAAACAGATCAGAATGTGCGCTTGCACACGCTTTTCTTTGTGGTGATAGACCGGCCGCAGCCCCAAGTCGCTTTTGGCGCAACGAAAGGCTGCCTCGGCCTGTGTCAGTTGTATATACCACCGCCACAGCTTTTGTGGGTCTTCCTCCTGGCAGTTGATTCGCAGCAGATAGGTCCCGTGGGCCAGTTGGGCCCAATCGGCTTTGCTCTCGTCTTCGGTGATTTGCAATGCGCAGGCCCGTCCGGCGGCGTCGATTTGCACTTCTACGGTGAATATTTTTTCGGCCATGGTGTGGCGGCCCAGCCAGCGGCCGATACGGCGTTCAACCGGATCGAGTTTCTGCCCTCGCCGACGCAAACTCAGGTCGATCTGGTCGAGCTTTTTGCGCAAACGCTCCTTTTGCTTGCTCAGCATGGCGGCTTCTTTTTGACCCCGTCCCTGGCTGCGGCAAAGCACATATTGCTCGATCTGGGGGCAGTCGGGATGTTTCACCAGTTTGACCTCCACCCCCGCCCGCACCTCGCAAAAATCGCCTTGCTCGAGCAGATCGAGGGCAAAGTTTTTAAGATGGCTCTTGGGCGTGCCCACGATGTAACGGGCCCCTTTGCCGCGCAGGTATTCGAGGTTGGCCTCGCTCACCATGCCGCGGTCCAGCACCCAGATGCGATCGGCCACCCCGTAATGCGATTCCATCAACTCGACCCTCTCCTGCACCGTGGTCACATCGGCGCGGTTGCCGTCGAAAACCTCATAGGCCAGGGGCAGCCCTTCGGGCGTCACCACCAGTCCAAGACATACCTGCTTGCAATCCGGCCGCTGGTCCCGGCTGTAGCCGCGCTGGGCCTGGGCATTGCCCTCGCACCGGCCCTCAAAATAGGTGCTCGTTATGTCGTATAAAAGAAACTCGAAACGCGTCCCAAACCAGCTTTCATAGCGTCCTTTAAGATGACTGAACAGTTCCCGGCGCAAGGGCAAGACACGATCCAGTCCGCGATACAAACGGTTGTCATAGACCTCATCCACATCCACCGCCATCAAATCCTCCAGCGCCGTCGAGCCATACCAGCGCTCGGCCAGAGCCAGCTCCGAGGCCTGTTCGCAAAAACGCCCCAGCGCCAGAATCGAGGCCACCTGGGCCCAGCCCACCGACTCCCGGCCCGGCGGCAAATGCTCCTCGAAGAAACGATGCAGCTCCAGCCGCCGCCACAGCGCCAGAGCCACATACACTTTGCCAAATTGACGCACCCGCTCCATCCGTATCCGACCCAGATTCACCTGCGCCCACAACGGAGCCTCCGGTTTATCCTCGGCAAATAAATCCAACTGCTCGGCCCCCGCAGCCTCATCATCGCCATCGAGGAGCCGACCGATCTGCTCCCAACCCAACCGCTCATCCTCATCGAGCCCCGGCTCCTTGCCAATGTGGGCCACGATGCGCTGGCGCGGCCCCTTGGCTGTGCGCACCGACTCCACCAGCGTCCAGTAATCATAATCCTGGCCCTTCTTACGACGACGATGGCGACGCAAATACATCAACACCGACCCTGCACTACTTCTCCGAAAAGGCAATAGAGTGGTCTGCACTACACGGCATATTCACACCCCAACCCTGACAACCATGCGCCCTACAGCACGAAAAACTCTAAAAATAATCGATTTACCCCCCCCCCAACTGTCGAACTCAGGTTAAGTCGCAGGCCTTCGGCTGGCATCTCAAAAATCCGTCTGTAGAAAAGTTTCTGCACTGCACTCAGTTGCAACCAGCGGCGCGTCTTTAACCTAAACAGACGTGTTTGCTTTCAAAACAAAATGCCCTGAAAGGGCGATATTCGCCAGCCAGGGGGTGAAACCCCTGGACCTACGGAGGCATGTTATTATATCAAAACCCTGAAGGGGTTTCATTCCTTTTTTTCTTTGGAAATGTGAGGAATTGCACACCTTCAGCGCGCAATATGTGGCATGCTTAGGGAATCCCCGGGTTGCTCCCGGGGCTATCGAATAGCACACCTTCAGGGTGCGTCGATCATCGGCCCAGTGAAAATTACGCTAATTAATTAAAGGACGATAATGATATTGGTCAGCCGGAGCAGGTTTTCGGCCCATCGTTTTTTGTAATCGATGGCCATGCCGAGGTCATAAACCTCGATGCCTTCGCCAGCCAATCCTGCGATCATTTCCAGTTGGGCTAAATTACCCGGACTGTGGGCGGCATATTGGTCATCAAAACCCATTTGGAAACCCCGGTAGGTTTCTCCCAGGATGCCACCGGCGATATCGGCGATATCGGCGCCTTCGGTATTTTGCCCGAAAACGACCCTCAAGCGGCCATCAGCGGCGGCACATTGAAAAATTTCCCGGTAAAAATGGCGATGATCCTCGAGCAAGAATACGCTCCCTGCGGCCTCCTGTTTCCAGGATAGTTTTTCAATCTTGAGGATACGAGCGAAGAGCGAATCGCCGTCCGAACCCGATGCTGTTTTGATGTATTGGAAGCGAAGCCCGGCTTTTTCGGCCTTTCCTTTGACCGTTCTCGTGGCGGCCCTGAAATGGGCGCTTCGGCGTCTCAGGTAGCCATTCAGCCTGCCTTCGAGAGACGCTTGGAGGCAATCGATGCCGGGAAAGGACCATTGCAGCCGAAAATTCTCGCGCTGGCTTCGGATC
This sequence comes from Opitutales bacterium, assembly GCA_965226205.1. Classification (GTDB taxonomy): domain Bacteria; phylum Verrucomicrobiota; class Verrucomicrobiia; order Opitutales; family UBA2987; genus JAJFLU01. Next base: position 387,911 of record CBDDCJ010000026.1, read on the forward strand.
AGGCCATGGAGGGGGGAGAACATTGGAATGCCGCTTAAAATCAGGTGGTCAAAATGGCTCTTTTGCCGGTTTATGACAGTATGCAATAGTTCGACCGACTTTCTCGGGTTCGGCCCGGCCAGAGAGCAGTTGAAACACCACGCCGCCTCGACTGGTTGGAGCGCATTGGGCACATTGTAAAAATCGCCCGCCGCGAGCACAACCCAATGACCGTTTTTTTCAAAAGCAAGCAGAGGCCGCGGCGGATGCAGGTGTTTGTGCGCCGCCAGAATCCAGTCGCTGCCCGAACAATAGGTGGCGATATTGGGTGTGATCGCCACGGCGGCATCGAATTCGCAGGCGCGACGCTTGAATTCCTCGAGTCCGAATTTTTGCACCTTGGACCGCCTTTCAATCGAGGGTCAGCGACGGGTAAAAAGAGAGCGAATGGTCGCTGTCGGGATGAATTCCGCGCGGATCAGCGAAGGCGGCAAAGGCGATCATGGCGGCATTGTCGCCGGTGTGCTCGGGACGGGCCGCGAAAAAAGGGAGCCCGGTTTTTTCCGCCAACCGGGAAAAGGCGGAGCGCAGCCGCCTGTTGTTGGCCACTCCGCCCGACAGTCCGAGGCTGGCAAAATTTCCCGTTTTGAGAACCTGAGCAGTTTTGCGAGCCAGGGCATCAACCACCGCTTCCTGGTAGCTGGCGCAAAGATCGGAAAAAGAGGATTCCAGGGCGGCATCGTCCATTTTTTCCAGGCGGTAGCGAAGGCTCGTTTTCAATCCTGAAAAACTGAACTTCCTCTCGCCGGTGTGGTAAAATGCCCTCGGGAACTGAAATGCATCCGGGTTTCCCGATTCCGCTCTCTCCTCGATGGCTGGCCCTCCGGGAAAGCCCAGCCCGAGTAATTTCGCGCCTTTGTCGAGAGCCTCTCCGGCCGCGTCGTCCACCGTGCGGGCAATCATTTCAAACTTGTTGCCGGGATGGATAACGAAGAGGAGCGTGTTGCTCCCGGAAACGATCAGGCCGAGATGGGGCAGCAGTTTTTGCAGATTTTCCTCAAAATTGCCGGGATTTTCCTCATGCAAGGTGATGAAGGGCGAAAAGGCGTGCCCGCGTAAATGGTTGACGCCGGCCAGGGGCGCTTTCCAGGCGAGGGCCAGGCTTTTGCCCAGGGCCACTCCGATGGCCAGGCAGCCGGCCAGGCCAGGCCCGCAGGTAACCGCTATTTTATCCGTTTTGCCGCCCTCCAGCGAATCCACTGCCTTTTCCAGCAAGAGAGGGAAATTGGTCAGGTGTTCGCGGCTGGCGAGGTCGGGCACAACCCCGCCGTATTCGCCATGAAGGGCGATCTGGGTGTGCACCCATTCCCCCCGAAGCCCCCGCGCCGGGTCGAATAGAGCCAGGGCGGATTCATCGCAGGAACTCTCAATGGCGAGGATCACAGGAACATTCAAGGGCATATGACAGAGAAAATCAAAACATCCGGCGGCAAAAAGCAATGTTGTGTTGCGGTGGTCGAAAAGGGGTTAATTAATTCGATCATGCAAGCCATTGTGAAAAAAGACTGGCTCCGGCATTAAAGATAGAAGTTTCACAGACGACTTTTTGAACATTAAGGCACGAACGTTTTAATAAGGCCGCCGATTCCTTAGACAAT
>CBDDCJ010000027.1:0-410479 GCA_965226205.1 Opitutales bacterium
CAAATGGTTATAACTTTGGGACAGCCTCTAACTTACTGTAAAACAAATGGTTATAACTTTGGGACAGCCTCTATGTAGAAACTTAAATTATTTTAAAAACTGTTATAAAGACCGTTTTTACGCGAATTTCAGGAAATTTGACCTCTATAATAACATCATTCATCTTAGACATAGCAACGTTTTTCGCCATTATACCAAATTTTACTTCCCGACGCGATCATATTTATTGCGAAAAGAGGCCTTATACAGCGGTTTTTGACGGAATTGAATGACTTACGTTCCCTTACAGTTCGGAGTCGAATATCTCAATTCGCAAAATTCGGGTTTTTGGGACAGCCTCTACTTATGATTGATAATCATACGGTATAGAGCCTCTTTTGATCACAGTATTTCTGGGTAGGGTGATTCGCATAACATATTGTCGACAGCGTTTATACAGCCCCTGATTGGGTATGATAAAAATATTTGCCGAAAATTGCGAGTCAGTTTGGATTTCTTAGGCGCCGTTTTGATTGAAGAGGTTTCCGATTATTTTCAGGAGCGTTATTGGGTCCGTGCCGATGTATATTGCGTAAACCACGTTAAAAACTACAAAGAGCCCAATCCAGTCGTGCCAACGGAAAACCATGATTGTTTTTCCGTCCTTCTTGCGTTCGAAGTAGAACATTTGGCCGGCCAAGAATGCCAGGAGTGGCGTGAGGTCTCTTAAAATGACCGCAATTGCCGCGATGCTTGTTAGCAGCCAAAGTGTGAGCGCCACAGGGTATATCCAGATGGGTATCCATCGTCGTTTTTGATTATTTTCAGTCATTTCGTCGCTATTTGAATGTGTCCCTCAAGGCGGCAAATAATTGGCACTATAAATTTAGGCCGAAATTTGCAAGAAAGTTTGTATATCATGGACTGGGTTGAGGATTTGTTAGTTTTGGTTTTTTTCGTTTGGTTTTGGGGTTGGTGGCTTGGCCGGTTTCCGCCGGCACGATTGGCTGCTGGTGGAAGTACAACCGTTTTTGCATTGCAGGGCGGGGGAATGCAGTTAGATTCTGCCGCTTATTGAATCGAGTCGAGTAGAATTGAATGAACGAAGAGAATACTAAACCAGAGAATGCTGCGGCTGCCGGTCCGGGGCCGGACCTTCATGATCCGGCGGTTCATGCCTGCCTGGAGCGGTATTGGCGGGCCAACATCAAGTTTACGGTTTTCTTAATTGCTGTGTGGGCCTTTGCGGGCTTGGGTTGCGGCATTTTGTGGGCTGATTTTTTAAACCATTATAGGCTCCCCGGGACGGGTTATCCGCTGGGTTTCTGGTTTGCCCAGCAGGGCAGCATCATCGTATTCGTGCTGCTTATCCTGGCCTATTGTCTCTATATGAACCGGCTCGATGCCAGGCATCACCGGGAACTGGATGAGATCAAATCAAAAGGGGAGGGTGGCTGATCGATGGGTGTTCAAGGCTGGACTTACCTTTTTGTGATTTTCACTTTCGGTCTCTACCTGACGATTGCCTGGCTGTGCCGCGTCCGCACGACGAAGGGGTTTTATGTTGCCGGGCAGGGCATTCCGGCGATTGCCAACGGCATGGCCACGGGGGCCGATTGGATGAGCGCGGCTTCTTTTATCTCCATGGCTGGGCTGATCTCGGCCATGGGTTACGCGGGAGGCGTTTACCTCATGGGCTGGACGGGGGGCTATGTGCTCCTGGCGCTCCTTTTGGCGCCCTATCTGCGAAAATTTGGCCATTACACGGTGCCGGATTTTATCGGGGACCGCTTTGATTCCACCGTTGCCCGGCTGGCCGCGGTGGTCTGCGCGATATTCGTCAGTTTTACCTATGTGGCGGGCCAGATGCGCGGGGTGGGGATCGTTTTCAGCCGGTTTCTCGAAATCGATGTCAACATTGGCGTGATGGTCGGCATGGCCATTGTCTTTATCTATGCTACCCTGGGGGGCATGAAGGGGATCACCTGGACGCAGGTGGTGCAATATTGGGTGCTCATCACGGCTTTCCTCATTCCGGCTATCGCCATCAGCATCAAGTTGACCGGGATGCCTTTGCCCCAACTGGGTTTGGGTGCCACCCTGGATCCTTCGGTGGCGGGGAGAATCGGGCGTTTACCTTTTGGATAAGCTGAACCAGATCCAGCAAGACCTGGGTTTCACCAGTTATACGGATACTTTTGTCGGCCATTGGGACAAAGTGAATGTTTTTTGCGTGGCCCTGGCCTTGATGGCGGGCACGGCGGGGCTGCCCCACGTGATTGTCCGGTTTTACACCGTCAAATCGGTCAAGGCGGCCCGGTGGAGCGCATTTTGGGCCTTGTTATTCATCTCCATGCTTTACCTGACGGCCCCCGCCACGGCCGGATTCGCCCGTTATTATATGATCCTCGGATTGAATGGGAAAACCGCTCAAGAACTGCCCCAATGGTTTCACAACTGGAAGGAAACCGGGTTGATTCTGTGGCTCGATGACGGCGATGGCGTCCTCCGCTATTCAGCCCGGGAAGACAATGAAATTTTTAGGAACGGAAAACTTTCCGGGGTGGAAATGGCCGGCATTCGCGCCGCGCACCAGCTCTGGATCGACACGGGCGGCGATCAGGGCGCCGATGGGCGGGATGTTCTGAGGAAAAAGGGCCTATCCGGACCGGACCGTGATATCATTGTACTGGCGACGCCGGAAATGGCGGAACTGGCGGACTGGATTATCGCTCTTGTGGCTGCGGGGGGATTGGCCGCTGCCCTCTCCACCGCGAGCGGTTTGCTACTCGTTATTTCATCAAGCGTGGCCCACGATTTGTATTATCGCGTCATCAATAACAAGGCGACCGAAAAACAGCGATTATTAGTGGGGCGGGGCGTCATCGGGATCGCCGTGGTGGTGGCGGGCCTGCTGGGCATCTACCCGCCCGGATTTGTCAGCCAGGTGGTGGCCTTTGCCTTCGGGCTGGCCGCGTCCAGTTTTTTTCCGGCCATCGTGCTGGGGATATTCAGCAAGCGGGTGGGGACCGTCCCGGCGGTTTGCGGGATGTTGGCCGGAATCGGGTTTACCGCTTTTTATATCATTGCCTGTGTCTTTTTCGGAATGCACCCGTGGACTTTCGGGCTTTTCGCCAATGGCATCAACCCCCAGGGGATCGGATCGGTGGGCATGGTATTGAATTTCACCGTTACCCTGGGACTGACGCCATTTTGCCGGGGACCGAGCGAAGCCGTCAAAGACATGGTGGATTCCGTGCGGGAGCCCGAAGGGGTGGGGCCGGCCGTCGATATCGAGTCGGCCCCGGAGCATTAAGCAAAGCCGGATCTGATCCAGGGATGAGGGGTTCGCATCCTTTATTTGATTTGGGGCGTCATTTAAGCTAATATTCGAATCAGGATGCGTAAAATTTCCACAGTGTTCATTGCCTTGGTTTGGGGCGCCCTGCCGGTTTGCGCGGGCCCGGTCTTTATTAATGAAATCCATTACGATAATGCTGGCGCCGATGTGAACGAAGGGGTGGAAATTGCCGGGCCCGCGGGGATCAATCTAAATAGCTGGAGCCTTGGCCTTTACAATGGCAGTGACCAAAAGGTTTATGACACCATTGCCCTGAGCGGGCTTATTCCGCTGGAAAGCAATGGCGCCGGGACGGTATTTTTTCTCTTTGAACCCCTACAAAATGGTTCTCCCGATGGCTTTGCCCTGGTCAACTTCTCCGGATCGGTGGTCGAGTTTCTGAGCTACGAGGGAACCATCCTGGCTGTGGGCGGACCCGCCGATGGATTGACCAGCGTTGATGTCGGCGTGGCGGAGGACGGGGCCACACCCATCGGCCAATCCCTGCAACTTGCGGGCACGGGAATCGATTCTGCCGACTTTGCCTGGGAGGGTCCTTTAAGCGGGAGTTATGGCGCGATCAATGTCAATCAGACCTTTACCGGTTCGGTAACCGATCTCGTGCCATCGGTTATTGAAGTTAATCCTGCCGAGGGCGCAGCCAGTGTTTCCGTGAATGCGGAAATTGTCGTTACTTTCACCGAAGCGGTCGGTGCGACCGGCCAATGGTATTCGGTTGTGGGCAGCCAGTCGGGGCCAATATCGGTTCAGGTCACTGGCGGCCCGGTAGTTTTTATACTCCAACCTTTGATCGATTTATCGGAAGGAGAAACGATAACGGCGACGATTTTCGGGGATTTGGTCGAGGACCTCGATGGCGATGCCGATAACATGGCGGGGGATTTCAGTTGGAGCTTCCTTGTTTTCGACAGCGCGCAATTTGCCTTGGAACCTATCCCGGCGGGCTACTATTCCACGGCCGAGGGTGAGACCGGAGCGGCTTTGGCCGATGCCTTGCACGACATCATCGACGACCATACGGTGGTTTCTTATTCGCTGGCCGATGAGGCCTTTCAAACGCTCGACCTCGATCCTTTCAGCCAGGGAAAGGTTGTTTTGATCTACTCCATCGCCTCGGCTGATTTTGAAGGTTTTCCTAGTGTAGAGGCTGTCCCAAAAACCCGAATTTTGCGAATTGAAATATTCGACTCCGAACTGTATGGGAACGTAAGTCATTCAATTCCGTCAAAAACGCTGTATAAGGCCTCTTTTCGTTATAAATATAATCGCGTCAGACAGAGGTCTATGGTAGAATTGTATTTGAATATGCAAAACAAGAGAAAGGCTGACGGTGTTATAGACATCGAAATTGCCCAAAATCCCCTAAAAACGGTCTTTATAACAGCTTTATAAACAAGTTAACTCACTGTAAAACAAATGGTTATAACTTTGGGACAGCCTCTAGTGTATGGAATCGTGAGCACCTGTGGCCCCGCTCCCGCGGGCTCGATGAATCGGGGACGGATCATGCCGATCTATTCAACCTCAGGCCCAGCTATGCCTCCGTTAACAGCAGCCGGAGCAACCTCATCTATGACAACAGCGATGCGGGCGATTCCGGCTATCTTCCCCCCGGTTCGTTCGTGCTGGCTCCCGAAGTATCCCGTGATGCGGACTCCTGGGAGCCGCCCGATAGTGTGAAGGGGGAAATTGCCCGGGCCATGTTTTATATGGCGGTGCGCTATGATGGCGGCGATTCCTCGACCCAGGATTTGGCGCTAAACAATGACCCTCAATTTGAGAGCGGAATCTTCATCCCCGAATTGGGAATTCTGGACACTCTGCTGGCCTGGAACCGCGAGCATCCCGTGACCGATGCGGAACGCCTTAGAAACCAGAAAATCTTTAATAATTTCCAGGAAAACCGAAATCCGTTCATCGACTTTCAGGAATTTGCCGACGCTTTATACACGGCCGGTCAATTCATCACGGAAGGTTCATGGAAAGTGACGCACTTTTCCCTCGATGAAATACTGGATGCGGAAACCTCAGGCAGGGAAGCCGATCCCGATAATGACGGGGTTAAAAATTTACTCGAACTGGCTTTTAATATGAATCCCAAAATGCCGGATCGGGAGCTTTTGCCGCAGGTCGTTTTAAATGAAATTGGCGTCCCCGTTTTCAGCTACCGGAGACTTTTCAACCCGGTGGAAGCCGGTCTCGGATACACTTTGCAATACACGGACGATTTATCGGTGGAAGGCGGAGGGTGGGTCGCTCTCGATCTACAGCAGGTTGCCGTTACGGAGACATCCCTGGGAATTACGATCCAGGTTTCAGTCGTAGATTCCACCTTCATTCCCGGAGCAACCGCTGCCCGGTTCTATCGGCTGGTGGTTGATTGAGGCGATGTTGCGCCCTCTTAGAGGCAGCAGTGGCAGTGAAAACTACCAGCGATAAATCGCGTTGAAGGAAATTTGGCGTGGACTGCCGGGAACCGCCGGTATTTCTTCGTAATCGCTATCGAATAGGTTGTCTATGGCGGCAACGAACTCAATTCCTTGAAAAAATGGCGTTTTCCAAGTAAGACTTAGGTAAGAAAGAAAGGCTTTGTTTGAACTTCGGCGCAGGGAGTTCGGTTCCTGTAAGCGAATTTCGTTGTCTGAACGAATTTCCCAATTAGATAGGGGGCGCCAAACAACGGCCATGGTTATTCGATGACGTGGAAAATTGAGCGCGTAGAAGCTGGCATCTACGGTGGCAGAGCCATAATCCTCAGCTTTGCTCATAAATGTGTATCCCAGATTGACATCAAGTTTCTGCCACCTATGGGCATAAATTAGTTCGATCCCAAAGATATCAACATCAACATTATTGGCAGTTCTGGCATTAGAATTATCAAAATTAAAGGTCCAGTCGAGCAGGTCCTTATCGATCCGGTACCAAACAGCTAAATGACCAGACCATGTCTCTCGCATTAAATCAAAACCGGCTTCTAAATTGGCGCTGTTTCCCCGTGAGAGGCGCTGATTGCCCCGGAACAGACCGCCATTGGGGCTAGAGGCTATGGCAGTGTAACCGGCAACCTGACTGCTTTCCGAGTATTCAAAATAATAACGCTCTTGAGATTTATTATTTCCACTATGGATCAAATCTAGTCCAAACAGCGGGGAGCCGGTCGCGCCGTCCCTGTTGGTATAGTCCAGAGTCGCTCCCGCTTTGATGGTCAATTTCCGGTTTCGGGCAAGGTTGAATTGCGACTCCGGAATTACTGCTAACTTGGTGTAACTACGGGACCGAAAATCTCCAAATACCAGCACCGTGGAATCAATTTTGTCGGCTACAAATTGACCACTGTAGTTTAAAGAAAATTGAGAAGCAGAAAGGGTGTGCTTACCCTCGAAACCAGCCGACCCGACCGTCGTCTTATGAAAGCCTTCAAATAATTCCGGTTGGAATCGATCGAAGGTATAGTGGTCTTTATGCAGCCTGTAGTAGCCGGTTATTTCAATAAAATTGTCTGATCCATAAACCCGGCGGTGGTTCAGCAGAAAGAGGCGTGTCTGTAGCTCTTCTTTTTCGTTTCGGCCAAACGGAGTATACATATTGGGCCATCCGAAGTTTTTCGACTGATAACCGGCCAGGAAATCTGTCTGCGAATTTTTGGGTTTGGGTTTGCATTCGAAAAAACGTAACGATTGAAATCGTGATCGCCGTAAGGTAAAACGCCGTTGCTTTCTGAGCGCGCGATATCGAAATCGAAACCGAAAATTCGCTCAGAATTACCTGAATTACCCGCAATGGCTCCATAAAGACCTTGCCGGTTGAGACCACCATTGCCCGCGCCAAAGTTGAGCGTTCCATGGAATCCCGTGGCAATCGGATTCAAGCCGTATTGAAGGGTTCCCACCGTGGAATTGAAACCGGCGAGGGAATTTTCGAGACCAGTTGTGACCTGAGGTTCGCTCATCATAGCCGGACTGATGGGAATCTCGGCAGAGTAATGTCCGGTCTGGGGATCGAATAAGGAAGTAGCGCCCACTTTAAAAGAGGTGTTTTCGAAAATGCCTCCCCGCAGGGATACATCGCCTTGAGCCTCCGCAAGGTTTCGGCTCTGCAAATCGACTTTCGGTTCGAATCGCAAGTTTGAAACCAATTGCGGATAAGTTCCAGCCGGCTCGAAGTTGGCCACACGTCTTTCCAGTACAGAAAACTCAGAAAGATTTTGAATTTGCCCGTCAGCAGGCTCAATATCTGCCAGCAACAACGTGGGAAGCATGCCGATTGGCATGAAGAATTTATTCATAGCCGCAACCCAATAGTTGAGAGCGGCATTGAGTCAAATGTTAACTAATAAAAATTTTACCTTAACAAACTTTACTATCAGATAATACACTTTTAATCATTCAATTCCATTGTCCCCCATTACCCTGAATCGAGCCGCAAATCCACTTTTTCTAAGACCGGCTATTTAAAATAAGCTCTCATGCGCTCCGTGAATTCGGTGGGTGGCCGGGCGGGCGCGCCGTTTTTATCGACGAAGGCGTGGCGGGTGCTTCCGGTGCAGATGAGCGTATCGTCTTTCCATACTTCGTAATCGATGTTCATCCGCACCAGCGGTTTTTCGCGGATGCAGGTTTTAATGGTCAAGCGGTCGTCGAAAGAGGCCGGGCGGTGGAAGCGGGCCGTTGCTTCGAGAACCGGCAGCCGATAGCCGGAGGCCTCGAGCTCAAGATAGGGCAGCCCCACCTCGTCCAGCAGGAGCACACGCCCGACTTCGAACCAGGTGAAGTAGTTGCCGTGATAAACGACGCCCATCTTGTCGGTTTCAACGTAGCGCACCCGAATTTCCGTTGTCGATTCGATCATTTACTGTGAACTTTATCCGCCCATTCCCGAAAACCAAGCGTTTTTGCTTCGCACATTCACCGGGAGGGAGATTTTTCATTAATGGTTGCCAATTATTTTCCACCAACTATGAAAGAGTGTTTTTTCCATAAACCTTAGAAAATCCTATGCCAGAAAATAGTATGATATGTAAACACAATGCCCTCAATGAGTGGGTTGAGCAGGTAAAAAAGCTTTGCCAGCCGGACGATGTCCATTGGTGCGACGGTTCCGCCGAGGAATACGCATCCATTTGCGATTTGATGGTGCAAAGTGACACTTTCATCCGTTTGAACCCGGAAAAACGGCCCAACAGCTTCCTTTGCCGCTCCGATCCGCGCGATGTGGCCCGTGTGGAGGACCGCACTTTTATATGCAGTGTCGATGAAGCCGACGCCGGTCCCATGAACAATTGGGCCGATCCGGTGGAAATGCACCGCACTCTGGATGGATTGTTTGACGGCTGCATGAAAAGGCGCACCCTTTATGTCATACCGTTCAGCATGGGGCCCATCGGTTCGCCCATTTCCCATATCGGGGTGGAATTGACGGACTCTCCTTATGTGGTCGTCAACATGCGCATCATGACCCGGATAGGGGAAAAAGTCCTCGATGTCCTGGGTGAGGACGGTTTTTTTTGTCCCTTGCCTGCACTCCGTCGGCCAGCCGCTGGCCGAAGGTCAGGAAGATGTTTCCTGGCCCTGCAATCCCGGCAACCGCTACATCGTCCATTTTCCCGAAGAGCGCTCGATATTCTCCTACGGCAGCGGCTATGGAGGCAACGCCTTGCTGGGCAAAAAATGCCTGGCCCTGCGGATCGCCTCCTGCATGGCGCGGGACGAAGGCTGGCTAGCCGAGCATATGCTGATTTTGGGAGTGAAATCTCCCGAGGGCGAAACAACCTATGTTTCAGCCGCTTTCCCCAGCGCCTGCGGAAAAACCAATTTCGCCATGCTCATCCCCCCCGATGAAATGTCGGACTGGAAGATTTCCACTATTGGCGACGATATTGCCTGGATAAAACCGGGAGCGGACGAGCGGCTATACGCCATCAATCCAGAGGCGGGCTTTTTCGGGGTGGCCCCGGGCACTTCCTACGACACCAATCCCAATGCCATGGGATTCCATGCTCGAAAACGCCATTTTTACCAATGTCGCCCTGACCGACGACGGCGATGTCTGGTGGGAGGAAATGACCGAAGAGCCTCCCGCCCACCTCATCGATTGGCATGGCAACGACTGGACGCCCGATTGCGGCCGGGTGGCGGCGCATCCGAACTCCCGCTTCACGGCCCCCGCCGGGCAGTGCCCCACCATCGATCCGGCCTGGGAGGATCCGCGCGGAGTGCCCATCAGCGCTTTTATATTCGGCGGCCGGCGGATGCACGATGTGCCGCTGGTCTTCCAGGCATTCAACTGGTCGCACGGTGTTTACGTTGGGGCCACCATGGGTTCCGAAATGACGGCCGCGGCCGAGGGCCAGTTAGGCGCTTTGCGCGCCGATCCCATGGCCATGCTGCCCTTTTGCGGCTACCACATGGGGGATTATTTTAAGCACTGGCTGCAATTGGGCAAGACCCTGCCGGAGCCGCCCCGGATATTCCACGTCAACTGGTTTCGCAAAAGCGGGGAGGGGAAGTTTCTCTGGCCCGGCTATGGCCAAAATATGCGGGTGCTCAAGTGGATCGTGGAGCGTTCTCTGGACCGGGCCGGAGCCGTGGAAACGCCGATCGGGTGGATTCCCCGGATTTCCGATATGGATTTGCGGGGGCTCGATATGACCGGGGAGCAGTGGGACGAATTGATGGCCCTCGACCCGAAACGGTTGAAAATACAGGCTCTCAGCCACGAAGAATTGTTTTTAAAACTTTTCGAGAGACTGCCCAAGGAGCTTATTTTCGAAAGGCAATCGCAGGTTTGCCGCCTTTAGTTTTTTATTCTCGTCTTCATTCGGAAACGCGTTTTGCGCGTGGAGGTTTTTCTTGAAAATTTCGGTAAAAATCCGATATTAAACGTCTTTATATGTCAGAACTGTTCATATTTTCCTCCGAATCGGTGGGCGAGGGGCATCCCGACAAGGTAGCCGACTACATATCCGACAGCGTCCTGGATGCCTGCATGGAGCAAGACCCCGCCAGCCGGGTAGCCTGCGAAACATTGGTTAAAAGCAATTGTGTTTTCCTCGCCGGCGAAATATCCACCAAAGCCAACATCAATTACGAGCAGGTCGTGCGCCAAGCCATCCGCGACATCGGTTATGTCAACGATGACGATGTTTTTCACGCCGACACCGTTTTTATAGCCAACCATTTGACTCAGCAGTCCCCGGATATTGCCCAGGGGGTGGACGCCAAACGGGCCAAAGGCAAAAAAAGCGCGGAACAGGGCGCCGGGGACCAGGGCATCATGTTTGGCTATGCCTGCAATGAAACCAAGGAGTTGATGCCGGCGGCCATTATGTATGCCCACCTCGTCAATCAGGAGCTGGCCCGCGTTCGCCGCGCGGGAAGGCAGAAATGGCTCCGGCCCGATTGTAAATCGCAGGTTGCGGTGGTTTATAACTCCAAAGGCCCCATTGAAATCGCCAGCATAGTGGTATCGGCGCAGCACACGGCGGAAACCGAACACGCTACCATATCCGATTTTATCATCGGGAAAGTGATCCCCAAAGTTCTGCCAAAAAAGCTTTTAACCAAAAATACGGAATACTTCATCAATCCGACCGGCAAATTCGTCATCGGGGGGCCACAGGGCGACGCCGGTCTGACCGGCCGCAAAATCATCGTCGATACCTACGGAGGATGGTCCCGGCACGGAGGGGGCGCTTTTTCCGGCAAAGACCCCTCGAAAGTAGATCGCTCCGCGGCCTATATGTGCCGATGGGTGGCCAAGAACATCATCGCGGCCGGTCTCGCCGAGCGGGTCGAATTACAGGTCGCCTACGCCATCGGTTATCCTGAGCCTACCAGCATCTTGATCAATACCTTTGGTACCGGCAAGGAATCCGATGGGCGATTGACGGAAGCTGTTAAAGCGGTTTTCAGCTTCAAACCGGCGGAAATCATAAAGCAGCTCGACCTATTGCGGCCCATTTACCGCCAAACCACCCATTACGGACATTTTACCAGACCGGATCATCCCTGGGAACAGGTAAATCGAACCGATGAACTGCTCAGGCATTTGGGTTAACCCAAAACCGGCGATGCTGGCAGGTGCTGCGGCCAACCCATAACTTCCCAATCATGCTTGTCCAAAATAGCTTTAACCCGCAAACGCGAAAAGCCCTGAAGGGGCTTAATTCTCCAGCCCAGGGCAACGCCCTGGGATTTTATTGCAAATACAACCTCAACCCTGAAGGGGTTGCACAGTATGAGCATGCCGATTTAATGGAGAGGGAATTCAACCCATACAGGGTTGTTAATGATAAAATAGAAACCCAGGGCGTTGCCCTGGGCTTAAGAATGCAAACCCCTTGGGGTTGTTTTAATTAATTGGAACAACAGTGTCATCCATTATTTAATGTTATGAGTACACAAACCGAAGTTGCGCAGGATTACAAAGTCAAAGACCTCAACCTGGCCGACTGGGGTCGCAGCGAAATAGGCATCGCGGAAAAAGAAATGCCCGGCCTCATGGCCTTGAGGGAAAAATACGCTGGTAAATTGCCCCTGGGCGGTGTGCGCATCATGGGCTCCTTGCACATGACGGTGCAAACGGCGGTCCTCATCGAGACCCTCCGCGACCTGGGGGCCGATGTGCGCTGGTGCAGTTGCAATATTTTTTCCACCCAGGACCACGCCGCCGCGGCCATGGCCATTGCCGGAGTGCCGGTTTTTGCCTGGAAAGGGGAGAGCCTGGAGGAATACTGGTGGTGCACCCACCAAGCCTTGACCTGGCCCGATGGCAAAGGCCCGCGCCTGATTGTCGATGACGGGGGCGACGCCACCCTCTTTATTCACAAAGGCTATGAGCTGGAGAATGGCAGCCGTTGGATCGATGAGCCATCCGGGAGCATCGAAGAAGGCGTCATCAAAAATTTATTGAGGAAGATAAATTCCGAGGACCCCATCCATTGGAACAATGTGGTTAAAGAGTGGAAAGGCGTCTCCGAAGAGACCACTACCGGTGTGCATCGCCTCTATCAAATGCAGGAAGCGGGCACCCTGCTGGTCCCGGCCATCAACGTCAACGATTCCGTCACCAAGTCAAAATTCGACAACCTCTACGGCTGCCGGGAATCATTGATCGACGGCATTAAACGGGCCACGGATGTCATGATCGCGGGCAAAACAGCCGTCGTCTGCGGCTACGGAGATGTGGGCAAAGGCTGTACCCAAGCGCTTCGGTTCCAGGGTGCCAGGGTAATCGTGACGGAGATCGATCCCATCTGCGCCCTACAGGCGGCCATGGAGGGTTTTGAGGTCAAAACCCTGGAAGACGCTCTTGATGAGGGCAACATCTATGTCACTTCCACTGGGAACATGGACATCATCACAACGGCCCACATGGCCCGCATGAAAGACCAGGCCATTGTCTGCAATATTGGGCATTTCGACAACGAAATCCAGGTGGAAAGGCTCAATATGGAGGAAGGGGTGGTCAAAGAAAACATCAAACCGCAGGTGGACCGCTACACGTTCCCCGACGGGCATCAGGTATTTCTGCTGGCGGAAGGCCGGCTGGTCAACCTGGGATGCGCCACCGGGCACCCCTCCTTTGTCATGTCCAACTCCTTCACCAACCAAGTGCTGGCCCAGGTCGATTTATGGGAAAGCCTTGAAAAATACACCCCCGGCGTTTACGTCCTGCCAAAAGAACTGGATGAAGAAGTGGCCCGCCTGCACCTGGATAAAATTGGCGCCAAACTAACTGTCCTCTCCCAGCAGCAAGCCGACTATATCGGTGTGCCGGTCAACGGACCCTACAAATCGGCCCACTACAAGTATTGATTTGGACGCAGGGGGGAAAGGTTTCAGGTGTCAGTGTTCAGAATGGAGAAGACATGAACCTCAAGCGCCATACACCCTGACACCTGTCTTTAGGTTTTCCCGGCATTTGACAATCCGTTAGGGCTGGTTTATATTGGCCTGAGGAAAGGAACTATACGGATGAATCAACTGGGCGGCCGAACGCGGTGAATTGCCTCCAAGGGAAGTGCAATTAACCCGTCGGCGGTATAAAAAAGACCTCGCTCTATTTGCCGCAGGGGGATCCGGACCCTTCCCCCATTAACACCGTGGATTGCAGCGATTGCCACAACGGAGCCTTGCAGTGAAGACCAAAACTATAATGTAATAAAGTTTCAATTTATCATTCAGCAGGCGACTTGCTGTATATCTTCCCGATAAAATATCCGTAAATTCCGAATTGAATGCATAAATAGAAAGTTTCCATAAAAAAATAAAGGGCGGAATTACTGAGTGGATTTTTGGCTGCTGCGGCAATTACATGGCAAGTCCAAAAAAAGACTCCCATAAATGCGGCGTACTTCATACCACAAACAACAGGGCTGCCGCTAAACTTAGTCATTGGGAACCCATAAGATAAAATAAATCCTTGCAATAGAATCGATAGAAAACCCAATAAAAAATTGGGCTCTCCGCCAAAATAATTCAAAGATTCATAAATGGGTTTGAAAAGAACAATATGCCAGATTATGGCCCAGGGAAATGTGGCCGCGACATAGGCGATAGTTCCTAATAGTATTAGTTTTTTCTTCATTATATAGAGGCTGTCCCAAAAGGGTGATTTTTGCGAGGGGATTTTGAAGAGTGTTCATTTTAGTGGTATTTTCTTTTGGGAGGGGGTGACTTTGCTCTCCTATGACGTTAGGATTCTGGTTTTGGGGTCCGTTTGCCTGGTTTTCTTTGTATGGGCCGACAGTAGGCCTGTGAAAAAGTATTGTCCTTGCTTTTCCGCTCTTTATTTAGGCCGCCGCTTTGGTTTTTAGTTCATCTTGCTGGGCCAGCATCTTGGCCACTTTCCATAGATTGTGCGAGAGGACCGACCAGGCTACGCTGATCGAGCGGTTGGCAAAGCCTTTGCTGCGCAATCGCCCGGCCTGCCAGCGATTCTTCAATACCCCGATCCGCCCTTCGGTGCTGGCCCGGCGCTTTTGCAATTGCCTGAAGTGTGGTTCCTCCATCCGTTTTTTCAACTGCTTCGGATCGCGTGGACAGAGCGCATCGTAGATGCCCTCCTGGGCTAACTGCCGGCGGGCCCGCTGGGAGGCGAATCCCCGGTCCGCGCACATGGCCGCTATGGGTTCGGCTAGGTTGAAGCGGTTCTGTCTTTGCAAACTCTCTTGCATTTGTTCGTTTTCGCTTGGCGTCCGGCTGCCGTAGAGTTTCCAGTCTAGCAGGTATCCTTCGACGCTTTCACCCAAAAACAGGGTGTTGCCAAACTCAACCTCTTGGCCCGCTTTGCCTCGCACAATCACCTGCGCATCGGGTTCGTAAACACTCAAAACTTTCTCTGCGTTTTTCACCTGGCGGCCGCCAATGATTCGCTCGTGCGCTTGCTTGATGACCACCGGGATTAGCTCGCTCATGCGCTCCATCCGGGTAAGGATCTGTTGGACCTGTTTTTCGCTGTAATCGCTTTGCTCCCAGCAGGCTTGCAATAATTCCCGGTGACTGCGGGCATGCTCCCCGATCCGTTTGAGCAGCTTTTTCATCTGCCTCAAGATACCCTTGCGTTGCCGCGCGCTGTCCTTTCGCCGCCGGCTGTGGGTCATCTGTATGCACAGCCGATTCATCTGCCGAGCCAAGGGCTCCGGTTCGATCGGCATGCGATGGCGCAAACCGGCCTTCTCACGGATCAGCCGGATCGCTTTGAGCAGCGTGCCCGCTACATCCTTGAGCAGCACCCAGTCCGTCGGCCAATGAATGTTGACCTCCAAACAGGTGCCGTCGATCAGGCAAATGGTGGTGTCTATCGGCTTGTCCAATCCCACCACCTGCCGGGCCAGATCGGCATCGCCCACAACCTCAGTCAAGGTCCGGTGCAAGGCCCTCAACTGCTCTTCGCTGAAAAACTTCGAGGCCCGTTCCAGGGTGCTCTTGGAGATGCCCCTTATGCCGTCGATATGGCGGACACGACAAAAGTCAGCCAACAGATCGCTGCTGCCCAGAGCCCTCGACAAATGCCGAAACGAAATCCCACCGAGCAGATAACGCAGCGTTTCCATACGCAACGCCTTGAGGGCAAAATTAGCCCGCTTTTGCCGGGCCTTTACACTCATTGGCTGGCCTCTTTCCAAGGCCAGATCAACGCCCTGCGATTCCACCTCCGAATCGATCAGCAGCCGGTCGATACGCTCGATGGTGGCGCGAAAGTTATCGTAATCGAGGCAACGGTCGACCACAGTTAAAGCTGGACGCAGGAGGCATTGGATGGCTATATTTTTCATAGAAAGGGCTATATTGATTTTCGCTAACGCAATTATAGAACCCTTTTTTAGCCGGATCGAGCAAAAAAATGCTCTTTCCGGCTATTTTTATAAACGTCATCCAGTTGACTACAAAATCTTTATATTTTTGGGACAGCCTCTAGATAGCGCTCAAAGGCACATTCATTATCTGCGTTTGTTTGTATAATCCGTGATTTTATGAAACATAAAGGTTCACTTTTATCAGGTCGTGTTTTCAAAATCAAAATGGAGAAAATGAACATTCGCTTTTTTTTCAATGAATACCATGATTACTGTTATCGGCTTTGTCCCTGCTCTTCCTCGCAACGGCTGCTGGTGAGCCAAAAAAATGCGAACAAGGCCCTGGCTGGCATTGAGAATGTCAAATTCGCACTCGGCCTCGGCGAGGAGGATTTTAGCATAGGCATCTAATGGACCCCTTCAAAACATAATGAAACTTCGTTCTACTGGATTCATCTTTCTGTTTCTAACGCTTAATGTGGGAGTTTACTCTGACACTGTTCCACGCCTGGCAGTGGTCATCAGTTTCGACCAATTGCGCTACGATTATCTGGAGCGGTTCAGCGATCATTTTGGCGATGGCGGGTTCAACCTTTTCCTGAAAAAAGGGGCCAATTTTGCCAATACCCATTATAGGCATTCGTTTACTTCGACCGCCACCGGGCATGCCGTCATCCTGAGCGGCTCCCATGCCAATACCAACGGCATTATGGCCAATAGCTGGCTGGATAGACAGACATTGGAAGAAATCTATTGCGTGGCGGACGAAACCGCCATCCTCGTTGGGGCGGAAGATGGCGAGGGCCTTTCGCCGCGCAATTTCCTGGCTTTTACGGTCGGGGACCAGTTGAAATTGTCGTCATCCAATCGCTCCAAGGTTATATCCATCGCGAACAAGGACAGGGCCGCCATCTTGATGGGCGGCAAAATGGCGGATGGCGTTTACTGGCTCAAAAATAGAAAATACCTGACTTCGGATTACTATCAGAAAATTTTGCCCCCGTGGGTGGAGGAGTTTAACAATCTCGACAGAGTGGGGTCTTATTTCGGCCAGAAGTGGAACAAACTGCTGCCGGAAGAAGCTTATAAAAGCCAGGGCGCCGATAATTTTTTGGGAGAACGCGATTCCATGGGAATGGGCCGAACCATGCCCAAAACGATCGGCGGCGGAGAAAATGCCCCCGGAGATCGTTTTCGCTATGCTTTTTATTATTCACCCTTCGGCAACGATGTCCTCACCGAGTTGGCCAAAGCAGCTATAATTAATGAAAAGCTGGGCCAGCGAGGAGTGACCGATTTACTCTGCATCGGTTATTCCGCCAACGACGCAATCGGCCACCAATACGGCCCCGACAGCCACGAGGTATTGGACATGACGGTGCGCAGCGACCGTATGCTGGAAGATTTTTTCTCTTTTCTTGATCGAGAAGTCGGTTTGAGCGATTGCACGATCGTTTTGACCGCCGATCATGGCGTAGCCCCTTTGCCCGAAAAAATTCTTCTAATGAATGACAGGGTCCCGGCTGGCAGAGTTCGCGGCGAAGACATCCTCGAGGCGGCCGGTCAGACCCTAGATGCGGCATTCGGGCCCCTGGCTGGAGACGGTTCCTGGCTGGCCGGATTATGGGATAATATTTATATCCGCCAAAGCGCTTTGGAGGAAAAGAATCTGTCCCCGGAAAAAGCTGAGGATGTTGTCAAGAAAGCAATCGAGGGCTTGCCCTTCATACAGGCGGCTTATACCAGAGGTGATTTGTTAAAAGGACAAGTTACGGGCAAACTGGGCCGTCAGGCTTTACTCAGTTTTCACCCCAAAAGAAGTGGAGATGTCTTTTATCAATTGAAGCCCTTCTACTTAAAAATGCTGGGCGGCGGAACCAACCATGGGTCCCCTTACAGTTATGATACCCACATGCCGCTTCTCTGGTATGGCATAGGGGTAAAACCCGGCCTCTACACCGAATCCGCCGGAGTGTCCGATTTAGCTCCCACCCTGAGCCATATTCTTCGCATCGATGCGCCGCCCCTCAGCACGGGAAAAATACTTTTTTAACCGTTAAACGGGCCGCCCGGCTGCCCAACAAGTCACGAACCTCTTGAATTTCGCCTTGCGGCCGGTAAACTGTCGCCGTCTAAAAATAATAAAAGCCCTCAACTCCAACCGGAAGGAATCTACCATGCGTATGCGTTATTTTCAAAACACGTTATTAATATTATTGGCGATAGCCGCTCTTTTTATCGATTCAGCCAATGGCGAACCAAAAAAATGGGTAGAAGGCCAGGGCTGGGGTTGGGTCTGGGGCGAAGACGACGAGGTGGGCGCCCTCAACGAAATCACGCCGGAAATGATTCTGAAAGCCATCGGACTGGTGAAAAAAGGCCAGACGCGTGATCTCGGCATCGTTTACGACCGCACTTCCTTCAAATGGCCGGGGCACTCGCCCGCGGAAATCATCACCTTCCGCAGTCCTGAGGGCGTTCGGCGGCAAAAGGATTTGGATTTCACCCTACCCGAAAACGGAAACACCTCGCTGACCACCTGGCATAGCTGCGCCATTTTCATCAACGACAATGTGGCCACCCAGATCGACGGTCTGGGCCACGCCGTAACCGGTCAGGACAACCATTGGTACAACGGATTCAAAGAGGCTGACTGGGGCGGCAACTGGGGCCCGCGAAAAGCCGGCGCGGAAACGATACCCCCCGTCATTGCCCGGGGAGTGCTCATCGATGTGGCCGGTTACAAAGGGCTGGAGGCGCTCCCCGGCAAATACGTAATCACGGTAGAGGACCTCGAAGGCGCTCTAAAACACCAGGGAACGGAATTGCAATTTGGCGACGTGGTTCTGGTTCGCACCGGGGTCTTGCGTTTTTGGGGGGAAACGGGGTCCGACAATGAAAAAATAGCCGAATACGATTCGGCTGGATTGCAACTCCCGGCTGTAAAATGGCTGATTGAGAAACACGGCCCCATTATGATCGGCTCGGACACCTCAAGCTTCGAAATGATGCAACCACCGCCCCCCGGAAGCGGCAGTTTTATGCCGGTCCACGAGTACCTCTTGATCGAGCAAGGAGTCCACATCGCCGAATTCCATTACCTCGAAGACCTGGCCAAAGAAAAAGTTTACGAATTCCTCTACATCGCAACGACCAACAAAATCAAAGGAGCCACCGCCGGCTTCACCATGCGCCCACTGGCTATTTTTTAGACAATTTCTCTGGATTGATCATTTTGCACCCTTACTTTTAATTAGTGTTTGGAGAGTCTATGGGTAATTTTCTGCCATTGATTAAAGCTCGAATTTGAATTCATTTAACAGAGAATTGAATTATTGATATTGGCAGATCGAATGCTATCATAGAGGCTGTCCCAAAAACCCGAATTTTGCGAATTGAGATATTCGACTCCGAACTGTAAGGGAACGTAAGTCATTCAATTCCGTCAAAAACGCTGTATAAGGCCTCTATTCGTTATAAATATAATCGCGTCAGACAGAGGTCTATGGTAGAATTGTATTTGAATATGCAAAACAAGAGAAAGGCTGACGGTGTTATAGACATCGAAATTGCCCAAAATCCCCTAAAAACGGTCTTTATGACAGCTTTATAAACAAGTTAACTTACTTTAAAACAAATGGTTATAACTTTGGGACAGCCTCTATCATACTGAAATGAGTACCGTAGAAGAGATTGAAGCTGCGATTGAGAAACTCCCTCAAGATGCGCAGCGGGAATTGGCACATCGTTTGGATGTTCGCCTTTGGGATGCCTGGGATGCGGAGATTGAATCCGATGCTGAAGCGGGTAGGCTCGACCATCTGGTGGCTGATGTTGAATCGGATATCGCAAATGGCCGAATAAAGCCGCTCAATGACGTCCTCGACCACTCCTAAATTCTGGACTGCCTATTCGGGTTTACTCAATCCTGTAAAAGTTACAGCGCGTAGAAAATACTGTCTCTGGATTACAAATCCAGCCCATCCCTCTTTGCGATTTAAAAAAGTCGGCCCTTTTTGGTCTTTACGTATAACAAGCGATTACCGAGCTTTATCAACCCCATTGTTTCATAAATTCAATCAGATTCAAGACTGTGATCCGCATAAACAAAGGGACTAACGTGCAAAAAAGGTATATTGCTGAACTTCACAAAAAGTGAAGATACAAAAATGGATTGATAGAGCGTTATTATGGTTGTTTATGCCGCATTCAGAAGGTTTTTACTCAATATTTATGAAACAATGGGGTCAATATTGCGGGAGGGAGTCTATTATTGGTTCTGGATTGGGAAACACACGGAATATAATCAATTCCTAAAAGGAAAATAATTAAGCAGGCTAGGCTTATCTCAAGCTCCGCTCAACTCCGGAAAAAATCTTCGGCGTTGTCCTTGGGTTGGTAGCCTAGTTGGTGGATGGTTTCCGTTAGGTCGAAGATGTTTAGGTCGTTGTTGCTGGTGGCGTAGGCGAGGAGGTATTGGGTATCTACTTCGAGGGAGCGGCGGAAAAATCCCACACAGTCGCGGTGGCTCAGGTAGATGGCCCGGAAATAGTCTTCGCCACTGGTTCCCATTTTGAGGGAGGCGTTATTTTCCCGCACTATCCAGCCGATGCGGAGGCCGACGAATTCGAGGTTGTGCCGTTCGCTGTAGAGCTTGCCCAGGTTTTCCCCGAATAGTTTGGAAACGCCGTAGAGCGAATCCGGGTTGGGCGGTTCGCCGGTCTTCATGCGCCGGGTTTTTCGCAGATCCAATGTTTCGTGAGTGGTCAGGATGGTATTGCCGTGCTGGGTGTGGTTGGTGGTGGCGAATATTAGCCGCCTGACGCCGGAACGCCGACATTCCTCGAAAACCTGATAGGTGGCCTCGATATTATTTTTGCGCACACTCTCCCACGAACCCTGCGGGCTTGGGTCGGCGGCGAGGTGAATGACTGCCTCCAATCCCTCGAATTTGCCTTTGACCTGGTCTTCGTCCGACAGATCGCAGCAAACGGACGCAAATGAGACCGGACCGAGGGTGAAGGAGGTCACTTCATAATCGTTTTGCAAACCTTCGCGGAGGATGCCGCCAATGAGGCCCTCCGCGCCCGTTATGCCAATTTTTTCAATCATCCTCAGATATCGTTTGCTCAGGTGAAAAGAAATTCGTAAATTCCCCGCGCCCCCCAGCCGGCCATGAAAAGACCGCTCAGGATATTGAGAATGCGTAAGCCCCAACCCATGCGGAGTGCGCGGGGGAGGAATTCCCAGTCGGTCCAGACCATCAACAGGCACCACAGTCCGCAGGTGAAAACGCCGCCGAACAAGGCCGCCGGGGTGACGATCTGGACGGGGTTTCCGCCCAGCCACATGATGGTCAGTCCAACGACTCCGCAGTAAGTAACGACCCAGGTTCGCACTTTCTTTAAGGGAGCGCGGCGAACCGCGGGCAATAACGGTTGCAGGCATTCCTTGGCCGTGCGGCTGAAGAGTTCGTAGGCTGCCAAAATGGTTCCGAAAAAAGCCAAAAACACACCAGCTTCGTAGAGATAAAGCAGGTTTGGGTGCAAGGCGGTGAGAAATCCCGATTGCACGGTGAGCAACTGCTGCCCTTCCGGGACGATCTGTGCCGGGTGCAGGGTGGCCGCCCCCAGAATCACGAAGGCGAATGTGAACAGGATCACGCAAAAGAAGGATACTGAGACATCGCTGAGAGGAGCTTTCAGCCATTTTTTGCCGAGGCGCATATTTTCGTCGTCCGTGGCCAGGGGCACCCCCTTGGGCCCGCTCTTCACTTTTTGCCCGAGCAGCCCCCAATTTTTCTCCTTCAACATGCCGATATAGCCGAAATAGTCATAAGTGCCGCCGCCCACCGCGCCCAGATAGGTGCCCACTTCGATCCATACGGGGCGGCTGGCGATAGCCGGATAGGCGGCCCCCAACCACGGTTCGTAGCTGGGCAGGATCGGGATGATGGACCCCGCCAGAGCCGCCGCCCAATCGGGTTGGGAAGCCACGCTGGCGACCAGGATGCAGGCCAGAAAAAATCCCACCAGAATGGTTTGAGTGAACTCCAGCGCGGAGTAAGATTGAATGAAGGTCAGGGTGATGGCCACGACCACAAAGATCGTCCCCCATACCCGCGCATCACCCCAAAGTGGAGCGCCCTCCAACCCTAAAATCCAGATCGTGAGCCCTCCCAGCATTTTGGGTAAACCGGATAGCCAAAGGGGAAAGCACAGGATAGAGGATATGGCTAAAATCCAGACCATCCACCCCCGCGGGCCGGGTAAATAACTCCAGCGTTCGACGGGATGTTCCCCGGTCAGGGTTATATAACGGGCGGCCGTGTAAACCTGGATGAATTTCATCAAACCTCCACCCAAAAAGCACCATAGCAAGGTATATCCGAAAATCGCCCCGCCTCTGGAGGCGAATACCGTTTCACCGCTCCCGATGGTGACCGATGCGATGATCGCCCCCGGCCCGAAAAAGGCGAATACAGAAAGAAAGCCCCCTTTTTTCAGGGATTTGTCCAACTGGGGATAACGATAAGGTTCCGGCATGGGAGGGGGTAATTTCTCGCTGTGGATTTTACTCCAGAAACTCAATCCCGGCGGCGGTTTTCCCAGACCTCCGGATTCAGCAAGGTGGGAGGCTGCTCGCCCCGCAGAGCCATCAGCATGTTGCGGGTCGCCACGGTGATTGCCTTATGCATCATTTCCCGCGTGACTCCGGCGATGTGGGGGGTGGCTACGACATTTTCCAAAAAGCGCAGGGGATTGTCCGGGGCGGTGGGTTCCGTTTCCCAAACATCCAGGGCGGCGCCCGCCAATTGGCCATTTTGCAGCGCCTCCAATAAATCCGCCTCCACGACGAGCGCTCCACGGGCCACATTAATGAGGTAAGAGCCTTTTTTCATCTGGGCCAGGCTCTCTTTATTGATCATGCCTTGGGTCTCCGGCAGGGCGGGCACATGCAGGGAGACCATATCGGACATTTGATACAAGCTGGACAGTTCCTCCAACAGTTCCACGCCCAGTTCCCTGGCCCTTTCGACTGTAACGAAAGGATCGTAGGCCACCACTTTCATGCCGAAAACTTGTGCCAGTTCCGCCACGCGCGCGCCGATCCGCCCAAGCCCCACAAGACCGAGCGTTTTACCCACAAGTTCGAATCCCCTCTGTTTTTTAACCTTGGGCCATTGACCCTCTTTCATGATTTTATCGGCCGGTATGATATTGCGCGCCAGATTGAGGATAAAACCGAAAGCCAGTTCAGCGGTGGATTCAGTGGGCGCATCCGGCGTGTTCATGACACAAACTCCGTGTTCGGTGGCCATCTGTATATCGACGCTGTCATAGCCGATGCCGAGCCGGGTGAGCACTTTGAGTTTTTTGGCCCTCACATAGGTGGCGTTCTGGCTGGCCGGAAAAACGGCGCCGATGAAAGCCACGTCGGCTTCCTCCAATTCACCCAATGGATCGTCCGGATTCGGGTTCACATTGGGACCGATTAATTGCGCCTCTTTTCTGACTATTTCCAAAATTTCCGGGGGAACCCCCAAATCGTACCAAACTTTAATCATAATAATAACAATTGAAATGCTAAATGGCTGTTTTCTTCTTCGATAGAGGCATTTTGCGCCCCTTTAAATATTAAACCATACATGCGGATTGATAGAGGTCAAATATCGCTTTTCCAAGTCTTTAATTCCTCCACCGTTTTTACATAAGGCTTGAGCGATAAAAAGAGAACGAGGGCGGCCAACAAATGGGCGCTCAGGCCGACGCAAAAAAGTGAATACCGCAGCATCTGCAAATCCATGAAAACGTGTTCGGTCAGATAGGCAATGGCGGTTGGCCCCAACCCCAACCCGATGATATTGATGGCGAAAAGATAAATGGCTGATGCTTGCCCACGCATTTGCGGCGGCATCATTTGCTGAATGGCGGCGGCGGCGCATCCAAACGGCATGGCGCCAGCGAAGAGGGTGGGAAAAATAAAGGCCAGGGACCAGGTCGCCGTCGGCATGAGCGGATAAAGAGCGCCAAAAGGCAGCCAGACCACCGCGGCTATGAAGATGGCCAGCATGTTGGCGCTTTTGTATCCTCTGCGGGTTAAAAAATCGGCCAGCCTTCCCCCGAAAAGAACCCCTGAAGCGCCTGCCGCCATGGTTACGAGACCGTACCAAATGCCTCCCTCTCCCGGCGACCAGCCATAAGTGCGTCCCAAAAAAGCCAGGTCCCAGAATCCCCCCGAATAACCCGCTACGGCAAGAAAGGCCACCCCCAGATTGTGACAAAGAACCGTTTTCCAATTTTTTTTCAGGTAAAGCAACACCACCCTCATCGGAACCTGGGCGGCCTCTTTCCCTTTTCCATGAATCACGCCCCGGCGAACTGGCTCTTTCACCGTCCAGAGCAGCGAAGTCAAGATTAAGCCCGGCAGGCCGATGGCAAAGAAGACAATCTGCCAGGGACGCAGGTCGCCCAGGATGGGGAATGGGGCTCCCTCTCGAGCCGCCACCAGGTGGGTTGCCCAATCGAAAATAATAGCGCCGCCCATAAAAGCCGCCCCCGAGCCGAAATAGATGCCCATTGAATAAACGCTCAAGGCGGTGGCCAGTTTACGCCTCGGAAAATAATCGGCGATCAGGGAGAATGCGGCCGGGGAAAGAGCCGCCTCGCCCACCCCCACCCCCATGCGCAGGAGGAGCAGTTGCCAGAATCGGCCGGCAAACCCGCACAACGTGGTCATGGCGCTCCACAAAACCACGCCGATGGCTATGATGCCCTTACGATTACGGGAGTCGGCCAGCCGTCCTATGGGTATCCCGAAGATAGTGTAAAATATGACAAAACTCAACCCGCCGATGTAGCTTATCTGCATGTCTGACAGCCCCAGATCGGCCTTCATCGGCTCCACCAGCAAGGCGATAATCTGGCGGTCGACGAAGGAAAGGATATAAAAAATCATGAGCACCCCGACCACATACCAGGCATAACCTTCGGGTGGATAGGGCGGCTCCGGCCCGGTTTCGCTCCAGGCGGTCGCGTCGCCACTATTTTCCTCAATATCCGTTAGTTCAGCCATTGTCCCTGGCCACGAAGCTTTCCCCGAAGCCGGCGAAAGTCAAGGGCGCCACTTCTCTGCCATAAATCCTATTGCGGGGCAACCAATGCGCAAACGGCTCCCGACGGGTCCTCGATGACGCACATTTGGGAACCGCGCAAATCGCGGGCAGGGCAAACAACTTTGCCGCCCCGTTTCTAGCATTCCGCAATTGAAGCGGTCAGGTCCTTGACATTGAAATAAACCATCCATTGCGGAGGCATTTTGACATTCGAGCCTGTGGCATGGCACACTCCGACCTGCGCCTCCTCGTTGTCGGGCGACTTCAGCACATAGTCATCATAATCGCCCATGCTACAGGCTTCCGTCTCCATCCCGGCAACGGAACTATAAAAATCACGCAACTCATCCGCCATCCCTGTCGTCAAATCAATCCAGCAGACCCCGCCTATATCATTTGCATACATGGTTAATTCACTATTCGATTTTAATAATTACGGTTTTGAGATGAGAACATCACTGGTCACCACCCCAATTAACATGGGTTTTTTATTTTCAGAATAAATCGGAATGGAATAAGTCTTCATCCATGCCTCTCCGCCGCCTTCATCATAGTAAGGTTCGCTCCACACCGGACGGTCCTCTTTAACCGGAACGGCATACCAGTCTTGCAGGGTATAATCGTAGTTAGAGGCTGTCCCAAAAATATAAAGATTTTGTAGTCAACTGGATGACGTTTATAAAAATAGCCAGAAAGAGCATTTTTTTGCTCGATCCGGCTAAAAAAGGGTTCTATAATTGCGTTAGCGAAAATCAATATAGCCCTTTCTATGAAAAATATAGCCATCCAATGCCTCCTGCGTCCAGCTTTAACTGTGGTCGACCGTTGCCTCGATTACGATAACTTTCGCGCCACCATCGAGCGTATCGACCGGCTGCTGATCGATTCGGAGGTGGAATCGCAGGGCGTTGATCTGGCCTTGGAAAGAGGCCAGCCAATGAGTGTAAAGGCCCGGCAAAAGCGGGCTAATTTTGCCCTCAAGGCGTTGCGTATGGAAACGCTGCGTTATCTGCTCGGTGGGATTTCGTTTCGGCATTTGTCGAGGGCTCTGGGCAGCAGCGATCTGTTGGCTGACTTTTGTCGTGTCCGCCATATCGACGGCATAAGGGGCATCTCCAAGAGCACCCTGGAACGGGCCTCGAAGTTTTTCAGCGAAGAGCAGTTGAGGGCCTTGCACCGGACCTTGACTGAGGTTGTGGGCGATGCCGATCTGGCCCGGCAGGTGGTGGGATTGGACAAGCCGATAGACACCACCATTTGCCTGATCGACGGCACCTGTTTGGAGGTCAACATTCATTGGCCGACGGACTGGGTGCTGCTCAAGGATGTAGCGGGCACGCTGCTCAAAGCGATCCGGCTGATCCGTGAGAAGGCCGGTTTGCGCCATCGCATGCCGATCGAACCGGAGCCCTTGGCTCGGCAGATGAATCGGCTGTGCATACAGATGACCCACAGCCGGCGGCGAAAGGACAGCACGCGGCAACGCAAGGGTATCTTGAGGCAGATGAAAAAGCTGCTCAAACGGATCGGGGAGCATGCCCGCAGTCACCGGGAATTATTGCAAGCCTGCTGGGAGCAAAGCGATTACAGCGAAAAACAGGTCCAACAGATCCTTACCCGGATGGAGCGCATGAGCGAGCTAATCCCGGTGGTCATCAAGCAAGCGCACGAGCGAATCATTGGCGGCCGCCAGGTGAAAAACGCATTGGCGGCCGCCAGGTGAAAAACGCAGAGAAAGTTTTGAGTGTTTACGAACCCGATGCGCAGGTGATTGTGCGAGGCAAAGCGGGCCAAGAGGTTGAGTTTGGCAACACCCTGTTTTTGGGTGAAAGCGTTGAAGGATACCTGCTGGACTGGAAACTCTACGGCAGCCGGACGCCAAGCGAAAATGAACAAATGCAAGAGAGTTTGCAAAGACAGAACCGCTTCAACCTAGCCGAACCCATAGCGGCCATGTGCGCGGACCGGGGATTCGCCTCCCAGCGGGCCCGCCGGCAGTTAGCCCAGGAGGGCATCTACGATGCGCTCTGTCCACGCGATCCGAAGCAGTTGAAAAAACGGATGGAGGAACCACACTTCAGGCAATTGCAAAAGCGCCGGGCCAGCACCGAAGGGCGGATCGGGGTATTGAAGAATCGCTGGCAGGCCGGGCGATTGCGCAGCAAAGGCTTTGCCAACCGCTCGATCAGCGTAGCCTGGTCGGTCCTCTCGCACAATCTATGGAAAGTGGCCAAGATGCTGGCCCAGCAAGATGAACTAAAAACCAAAGCGGCGGCCTAAATAAAGAGCGGAAAAGCAAGGACAATACTTTTTCACAGGCCTACTGTCGGCCCATACAAAGAAAACCAGGCAAACGGACCCCAAAACCAGAATCCTAACGTCATAGGAGAGCAAAGTCACCCCCTCCCAAAAGAAAATACCTCTAAAATGAACACTCTTCAAAATCCCCTCGCAAAAATCACCCTTTTGGGACAGCCTCTATATACCACCGCCACAGCTTTTGTGGGTCTTCCTCCTGGCAGTTGGTTCGCAGCAGATAGGTCCCGTGGGCCAGTTGGGCCCAATCGGCTTTGCTCTCGTCTTCGGTGATTTGCAATGCGCAGGCCCGTCCGGCGGCGTCGATTTGCACTTCTACGGTGAATATTTTTTCGGCCATGGTGTGGCGGCCCAGCCAGCGGCCGATACGGCGTTCAACCGGATCGAGTTTCTGCCCTCGCCGACGCAAACTCAGGTCGATCTGGTCGAGCTTTTTGCGCAAACGCTCTTTTTGCTGGCTCAACATGGCGGCTTCTTTTTGACCCCGTCCCTGGCTGCGGCAAAGCACATATTGCTCGATCTGGGGGCAGTCGGGATGTTTCACCAGTTTGACCTCCACCCCCGCCCGCACCTCGAAAAATCGCCTTGCTCGAGTAGATCGAGGGCAAAGTTTTTGAGATGGCTCTTGGGCGTGCCCACGATGTAACGGGCCCCTTTGCCGCGCAGGTATTCGAGGTTGGCCTCGCTCACCATGCCGCGGTCCAGCACCCAGATGCGATCGGCCACCCCGTAATGCGATTCCATCAACTCGACCCTCTCCTGCACCGTGGTCACATCGGCGCGGTTGCCGTCGAAAACCTCGTAGGCCAGGGGCAGCCCTTCGGGGGTCACCACCAGTCCAAGACATACCTGCTTGCAATCCGGCCGCTGGTCCCGGCTGTAGCCACGCTGGTCCTGGGCATTGCCCTCGCACTGGCCCTCAAAATAGGTGCTCGTTATGTCGTATAAAAGAAACTCGAAACGCGTCCCAAACCAGCTTTCATAGCGTCCTTTAAGATGACTGAACAGTTCCCGGCGCAAGGGCAAGACACGATCCAGTCCGCGATACAAACGGTTGTCATAGACCTCATCCACATCCACCGCCATCAAATCCTCCAGCGCCGTCGAGCCATACCAGCGCTCGGCCAGAGCCAGCTCCGAGGCCTGTTCGCAAAAACGCCCCAGCGCCAGAATCGAGGCCACCTGGGCCCAGCCCACCGACTCCCGGCCCGGCGGCAAATGCTCCTCGAAGAAACGATGCAGCCCCAGCCGCCGCCACAGCGCCAGAGCCACATACACTTTGCCAAATTGACGCACCCGCTCCACCCGTATCCGACCCAGATTCACCTACGCCCACAAGGGAGCCTCCGGTTTATCCTCGGTAAATAAATCCAATTGCTTGGCCCCCGCAGCCTCATCATCGCCATCGAGGAGCTGACCGATCTGCTCCCAACCCAACCGCTCATCCTCATCGAGCCCCGGCTCCTTGCCAATGTGGGCCACGATGCGCTGGCCCGGCCCCTTGGCTGTGCGCACCGACTCCACCAGCGTCCAGTAATCATAATCCTGGCCCTTCTTACGACGACGATGGCGACGCAAATACATCAACACCGACCCTGCACTACTTCTCCGAAAAGGCAATAGAGTGGTCTGCACTACACGGCATATTCACACCCCAACCCTGACAACCATGCGCCCTACAGCACGAAAAACCCTAAAAATAATCGATTTACCCCCCCAACTGTCGAACTCAGGCTAGCAAACGTCCGTTCCATTTCAATACACGAAAGCATTCCTTCCAAACGGGTTCAATGTTTTCCGCAAACACATTCGAAACAGGATGAAAGATCAAATCAAAGCTTTCGTTTTCAAAAGTAGATAGATCAGCCATATCACCTTGCGTAGTAATCAAATCTAGAGCATCGCGGTCCGCGACAAATCGATCCTTGGCCAGCTGCTCGTCCGAGTTGTCAAAACTCTTAACGCTTGCTCCCGCAGCTGCCAGGACGGGAGCCTGCTGCCCTCCTTCCGAGGCCAAACATAAAATTTTCTTTCCTTTCAGGTCACCGAACCATTCAGAGGGAACGCTTTTGTTTGGAGTTAAGATAACGCTCCATTTTCCTTCTTGCGCCGCCTGGATTTCCGCAGAACTTACCGGCTGGCACCAACGACTGCCTTCTTTCGACTCTTTGTTCCACGCGGCTCTATTATAGGCTACTGTATCCATTTTGCTTTTCTTAATCGAAACAATTATCTGTGTCTATCCGTGTTATCCGCAGATTAAAAATGAATTCTAATAGCCCAATCCGAAATCCTCATCGCCGAGACCGAGGGCGAAATTGACATTCTCAATCCCGGCCAGGGCGCAGGCGTCCAATACTTTTACAATCGTCTGGTGCCTGACGGTTTCATCAGGGGCAATTATTACTCGGGCTTCCGTGCGGGTGGCATCGCTGGCTTCCTTGTATCGCTTGAGCATGGATGCCAATTCCATAAAGCGGGGCGCTCCGGGGAAATCATAGGTATAATCGTTCACCATCACTCTGCCTTGAGAGTTGATTTCCACAACTTGTTCGTCGGGCATGGTCAACGGCTCGTTCTGCTCAACGACCCCCGGCAGTTGAAAGGAAATATCCGCCTCCTGCCGGTGCAGGGATGCTGAAACCATGAAATAAATCAACAACAGAAAAACCACATCAATCATCGGCGCGATGGGGATGGAGGGATTTGGTCCGGTTTTCTTTGATAAAAGGATCATCGAGTATTTGCTAAATCCGGTCGCTAATGGCTTTGATAGGTGGAATAAATAATCTCATAAGCGCCGGTTTGGGCGCAGATTTGGAGGACTTTCTTAATGTCCGCATACGAAGTTTGCCGGTCCGCCCTGAGCTGTATTTTCAAATCGGGGTCGCGGGCGAGGGATTCCCGCAGAAAAACCGGCAACTCGTCATGAGCCACCGTTTGCCGCCCGATATGAATGACCCCTTCCTTGTCGAGAGACAGGATGCCCCGCCCCTGGAAATTATCGGATACATTGCTCTGCTCAGATACCGGAAGATCGATGGGGGCGCTTTTTTCAATCCGGGCCAGGGTGCTCAAACACATAAAAAAGACCAGCAATAGAAACACCATATCAATCATGGGGGCCATGGGGAAATCCTCCTCGGGCCGTACGATATTGGGCCGGACAATCATCAGGCAAAGACTCTGGTTTCCTAACAGTTCGTCAAGTTGATTGACCAGCCCATGATGAAAGAAATGTTCCATAGAGCGGAACCTGGGCATCACATACGCAGACAATTCATTATAGGTTTGTCTCTATATGGTTGAAGTTTTATGAAGGCATAATTCACTTAAAATGAATTATTCGGTTTTCATGCGGTTGCTTTTTTTCGTGGCTCTTTTGCCAATTTGCTTTGGGACGCAAAGTATAAGAGCGCAGGAGTCAGGGGAAACTGCCGTTTCGGAGGCGCTCACACTGGAAGGGGAACTTGGAGCGCAAAATAAATTAGCGCGCATTGTCGAAGAATACTTTGAAAGCCGATTTGCTGAGGTTCGGGGGCCTTTGGATAATTTGATGGGCACATTGCCGGAAGGTTGGGCGGATGTGTCCGGGCCGGGAGCCGAGGTCTATTACGGGCCGGTTTATGAAAATGTGGCGGAGGGTGAAAAGGCTTTGCGTATGCTGGTTGTCTCCCCTGGCCGCAATAAAGCCGTGCTCGAGTATCAACCGATACCCATCGAAAAAGGGCGGGTGCTCCAGATGGGGCTCACCCTGCGCAGTGAGCATTCCACCATTATCACCATCGGGTTGCGTTCCGGTTCCGAACCGGCCAAAATATATTTTGAGCAGCCCATTCCCTGCCGACTCGACTGGTCGAGCGGCGAAGTTGTGGTACA
Organism: Opitutales bacterium; assembly: GCA_965226205.1. GTDB lineage: Bacteria > Verrucomicrobiota > Verrucomicrobiia > Opitutales > UBA2987 > JAJFLU01. Next base: position 30,949 of record CBDDCJ010000027.1, read on the forward strand.
GGCCATCGTGGACGACCCGGAGGCCCGTTTTTACATCGAAGTCGATAAGGAGGCCAATATCGAATTCGATGCCTTTTACGTGGAACCTTACAGGTCGAAAAAGGGCGCCGTTCTGCCCCTGATTCTCAAAGAATCGCCCAACCTTTTGCCCTCAAGTTCGTTTCCCGACGGGGTGCATGCCCCCTGGGCTTTGCTCAACGCCGAATACCGGTATTCCGATGGTCTGGAGTTCGGGCCCACCGGTATCCCCTCGTTGAAGTGGGCCGGGGAAGGCGCTTCCTTAACGGCTCCTTTTTCCAGCAAAGGAAAGGGGGAATACACCTTCAGCCTGTATTTGAAAGGCAGCGTCCGGGGGCAAAAGCTGAGCTTGATCCTGACCCCTCCTCTGGCCAATCCGAAGCTCTATCCTTTCCACCAGCGGGTAGTTGTGGACAAGGAATGGAAACGATACAGCACCACCGTGCCCCTGGATAACGACGGCTACTATCTGGCGCATATCGTTTCCCACTCGGTGGAACCGGTTTGGGTGGATGGATTGCAGGTGGAAAAGGGCGGCCAAATGACCCCCCTGGCCCGGACCGGCCCGGTGGAGATCGTGGCCCAGCCACTGAACCCGATGGGGATCGGTTTTGAAGGAGAGCCAATGGCTGTGCGTATCACTATTTATGGAGCGCTTTCCATGTCTCGGGAGGTAACCGGAACCCTCTTCGATATCGATGGGCGCCAGTATTCCCTCAGTCCATTAAAAATAACCGGCAGCAGACCGATCAGCCGCACGGTCCTGCTGAAGGACCTTGATGAGCCTCCGCTGGGTTCCTACCGGCTGCAATTACGAGCCTGGGGAGATGGGGACAAACCGGTTTCGCGCCCGGCGGAAGCGCTTCTGCACCGGGTGCGGGCGCCCGCCAACCCAAACCAACCGGCTCCGGATTCACCTTTCGGAATCGAGGTGGCCCACATCAACGAGCGGGCCGAAGAAATCGGCGTGGCCAGGGCTTTGGGTTTTAAATGGGTGCGCGACGTTCTAAATTTTACCTGGCAAAATTTCGCTCCGGAACCGGAAAGCAAAGTGTTTGAAAAAGCGGATATGGCCAGCTCGGATTATCAACAACTGGGTATGGAGGTTCTCGCCGTTCTGGGACCGGTCCCGGCCTGGGCCCTCGATCAGCCCGAGGATTTTCCCCTCGCTCTGCCGCTTCTACCCGCCGACCGAGAATCCTGGTCTCAATATATCGGAGAAACCGTTGATCGTTACAAAGGCGTCATCCGGGCCTGGGAACTCTGGCCTTTGGTTTATTCCGAACGCACTCTTTCCGCTCTGTCCCTGAAAAACCAGCAGGATCCATCGAAAAGCGAAAATGATTCCGCATCCCAAGTCTCTCCCGGAAGGGAAATTCAACCCATTCTAAGCAGCCCAGAGGACTATGCGGCCATGCAGAAAGCGGCCTATGAGGCTATCAAGGAACAGGCGAAATCCGCCCTCGTGGCAGTCAATCTCAATCTCAACGGCGAACGAACGAAGGGTAGGGAGTTGCTGGCGGCTGGAATCACTGGGTATGCCGACGCGATCAGTTTCCAGGATGATTTTGAAAAAGTTCTCACACTGCAAAGGCTGGATGAAGATTTTACCTGGCTGGCCGATCAAATGCCGGGACTGGAAAGGCTTTGGCAGGTGCAGGCCCGCGCCAATGCTTCCCGTATTTTTAATTTTTATCAGCATGTCGCGCCCGTTTTTCCGGTGGAAGACGCAAAAACCGAAGTCACAGCCACAGTGCGTTATTATTTGACTCTTTTATCGGGAAAAGTGGAACGCTTTTTTATCCCCGGCTATGCCATCGACCCTTTTAAAGACCTCTGGCAGCCGGGTCCCCGCATCTTTAATGTGGATGGCCGCCTGAACCCCAATGCGAGCGCTCTTTCCAATATGATGTGGCACCTGGAGGGGAAAACCCCGGCCCATGTTTACCTCATTGAGGAAGATTTCGATTTATTCACTTTCGCCGATGAGGAAGGCGCGGTGGGAGTGCTCGTGAGCAAGGATGGTTCCGCCTTGAAAATTAAATCAATGGTGGAAAAAGTCGAAGCTCGCGGGATGTTCGGCAATGTCATCGAGTTTCCCGCCGAGGTGGGACGGACCCCGACTTATTTTAGCGCCGACAGCTTCTCCGCCGCCCAGATGAACTTCCTTTTTACCATGCTCAGCTACCGCCGGGTGGAGTAGGTTGGGTTAGCGTTTAGGCGGGCTTGATTCGGTAGGCGCAGCGCCGTGCGCCGGTTTGGATATGCTCGGTTCGCTCGACCTTCACATCCGTACCGGTTTACAATTACTACGCCAATGCGGCGGCAAAAAACCTGATCGAATTAACGGGAAACGCCTGGGAAGACAAGATCGTCGGGTTTTTGGCGGCGGCCGGTGGCCAATCGAGTTATATGTCAGCCCAAAAATTGAGACTCGGGTGCAAGAACTGGCGGAAGGAATCCTGAATCTGGCAAAAGGTCTTCAATTTACAAAATAACAAGAAAGGAGAAACGAGAAATGAAATGCCAATTGGAACATGCCAATATAATCGTCGAAGATATGGATGAAACGGTCCGCTTTTTATCAACGGCGTTTCCCCATTTTAAAGAACGCGGCGGGGGCAAAACGGCCCAGGACGCCCGCTGGCTGCATTTTGGGAAGGACGACCATTATATCGCTTTGCAGGAAGCGGTTCAAGTCGAAGAAAATGACCGCACACCCTACAACGACCCCGACATCAACCACCTGGGTTATGCGGTTGACGATGTCGATTCGATCAAACGGCGATTGCAGGACGCCGGTTATGAAGAAGGAATGGTCCCCGAGCCCCACCCCTACCGAAAACGGGTCTATTTTTACGACCGGACAGGTTTCGAGTGGGAATTCGTGCAATATTATTCAGACGAACCAAAAGAGCGCAACGATTACTCGCAATAGGCTTCGCAACTGAACAAACGGGTATGGGGGCTTTGGGCATTCAACCCACCTCAGTGAAAATATTCTTGATCGAGGCGGCGGCGTAGTCGCGGTTCATCTTGGCGATGACGTCGAGGGGGATTTCCTTGGGGCAAACGGCGGAGCACTCGCCGTAATTGGTGCAATTGCCGAAACCGGCGTTGTCCATGCTGGCTACCATGCTCAATACGCGTCTGTCTTTCTCCGCGGCACCCTGGGGCAGCAGATTAAGGTGGGCCACCTTGGCCCCCACAAAAAGCATGGCGGAGGCATTTTTACAGGCCGCCACGCAAGCGCCGCAGCCGATGCAGGAAGCGGCGTCCATGGCTTTGTCGGCGATAGTTTTGCTCAGCGCAATGGCATTTCCATCGGGAGCGCTCCCGGTGCGGGCGGTAATGTATCCTCCTGATTGCACAATGCCGTCGAATGCCGAACGGTCCACCACGAGATCGCGAATAACCGGAAAGGGCCTGGCCCGAAAGGGCTCGATGACGATGGTTTCTCCATTACGGAAATGACGCATGTGCAACTGGCAGGTGGTTGTCGCTCTCTGCGGCCCATGGGGAATCCCGTTGATGTTGAGAGAGCAGGTTCCGCAGATCCCCTCCCGGCAATCGTGATCGAAGGCCACCGGCTCTTCGCCTTTTGACACCAAATCTTCGTTGAGAAGATCCATCATTTCGAGAAAAGATGAATCGGGCGAAACGTCATCCAGCGCGTAGTCCACCAGACGACCCACTTCTTGCGGGTTTTTTTGCCGCCATATTTTAAGATTCAGCTTCATCGATCCGGTCTTTCCAAATTCTTCTCCTTCACTCATTTATAACTGCGCACGGAGAGGGAAACATTTTCGAAATGCAGGTCTTCGACATGTTTCACCGGCGAGGCGTCTTCTCCTTTATATTCCCAGACTGAAACATTGGCAAAATTCTCGTCGTCGCGCACGGCCTCGCCCTCCCCGGTCTGGCGCTCCTCGCGGAAATGGCCTCCGCAGGACTCATCGCGGTCGAGCGCATCCCGCACCATCAACTCGCCGAATTCCAGGAAATCGGCCACCCTGCCGGCCCGCTCCAGCTCCATATTCAATTCCTCACCCTGTCCGGTGACACGCAAATCGCTCCAAAATTCATCCCGCAGACCAGGGATTAAATCGAGGGCTTTTTGCAGCCCTGTGGCATTGCGCGCCATCCCGCAATACTCCCATACGATCTTGCCCAGAGCCATGTGGAAGGATCGCGCCGAGCGCTTGCCTTCAACTGCCAGCAGCCTCCCAATCTTACCTTTTACCTTGGTTTTGACCTCTTTGAACTCCGCACTGTCGGTGGAAGGGGCGCCGGCCCCGGTTTCCGCCAGATAATTGGCCAGGGTATAGGGGATGATGAAGTAACCGTCGGCCAATCCCTGCATGAGGGCGCTGGCGCCGAGGCGGTTGGCCCCGTGATCGGAAAAGTTGGCCTCTCCCAGAATGAAACAGCCGGGGATGGTGCTTTGCAGGTTATAATCCACCCACAGACCGCCCATCGTGTAATGGAGCGCGGGGTAGATTCGCATGGGTCGCTGGTAGGCATTTTCACCCGTTATGCGTTCATACATTTCGAAAAGATTGCCGTAACGCTCCTCGATGGTGGACAGGCCCAGCCGCTCAATCGAATCGGCGAAATCCAAATAAACGCCGCGCCCTCCGGGGCCGACCCCGCGTCCATCGTCGCAAGCCTCCTTGGCCGAGCGCGAAGAGATGTCCCTGGGGGCCAGATTGCCGAAACTCGGGTATTTGCGTTCGAGGTAATAATCCCGGTCTTCCTCGGCAATTTGCCTTGGGTCCTGGGAGCAATTCTCCGTCTTTTTGGGCACCCAGACCCGCCCGTCGTTGCGCAGCGATTCGGACATCAGGGTAAGTTTGCTCTGGTGGTCCCCGGCCTGGGGAATGCATGTGGGGTGAATTTGCGTATAACAGGGGTTGGCAAACCCGGCGCCTCTTTTGTAGGCCCGAAAGGCGGCCGTCACATTGCACCCGGCGGCATTGGTGGAGAGAAAGAAAACATTGCTATAACCGCCCGTGGCCAGGATGACGGCGTCGGCGCTCCAGGATTCAATGCGTCCGCTGACCAGGTTACGCGTCACGATGCCCTTGGCGTGCCCGTTGACCAGGACAAGGTCGAGCATCTCGTGCCGGTTGCGCATCTTCACCTGGCCAATACCGATCTGGCGGCTGAGTGCGCTATAGGCCCCCAGCAGCAGTTGCTGCCCGGTTTGCCCGCGGGCATAAAAAGTGCGGGAAACCTGCGCCCCGCCAAAAGAGCGATTGGCCAGCATACCGCCGTAATCGCGGGCAAAAGGGACACCCTGGGCCACGCACTGGTCGATGATGTTGCCGCTCAACTGGGCCAGGCGGTAAACATTGGCCTCCCGCGAGCGGTAGTCGCCCCCTTTGATGGTGTCGTAAAAAAGCCTATAATCGCTGTCCCCATCGTTCTGGTAATTCTTGGAGGCGTTGATGCCACCCTGGGCGGCGATGCTGTGGGCGCGCCGCGGGCTGTCCTGGTAGCAGAAACAATCCACTTTATAACCCAGTTCGCCCAAAGTGGCCGCCGCCGACCCGCCGGCCAGCCCGGAACCCACCACGATAATCCGGTATTTTCGCCGGTTGGCGGGGTTGACCAACTTGATGCGGAACTTGTGGTTGTCCCACTTGTTGGCCAGAGGACCCTCCGGTATTTTAGCCTCGAGATTCATTTTACGGAGTTAAAGTGAGAGATTGTGCTAGAGCCTTGGCTGCCTCCACATGTTCCTTGTCTAGAATGCCGATGCCGGCGTGCTCGGTCAGCAGCACGGCCACCGGAATGGAAATAAAACCGAGAAAAACAACCCACCCGTAAGCGGCCGCGGCCAGGCCCATAATACCCCGCCATTTCTCATTGCGCCAACCCATGGTCTGAAACATGCTGGAGACCCCGTGGGAGAGGTGCGGGCAGAGCAAACTCATAGCCGCAATATAAAAAATTGAGACCTGCCAATGGGAAAACCCCAGATACATCATGGCGTAAATGTCATGCACCGTTTCCCCATGCAGGTTAAATGGCAGATTACTGTAATCGTAAATATTCCGCACCGTAAAATGGAAGAGATGAAAAACGATGAAAAACAGGAGGAATACACCGCTATAGGGCATTGCCCGGGATGACAAAGTGGCCTCTACGGTAGCCTCTTTTTCGTAGCGGTCCGGGCGGGCCCGGCGGTTCTCGACCGTCAATACAACGGCCATCCATATATGCGCCGTCATGCACAGCAGCAGAAAAAGACGAATCCCCCATAGAAGGACTCCTGGCAGCGACTGCAATTTGTGCCCATAGGCGTTGATATGCTCCGGCGACAGGAAAATCTGCACATTCCCCGCCATGTGGCCCAAAACGAATCCGGCCAAAACAAACCCGCTCAAGGCCATTAAATATTTTTTGCCCAGAGAGGATTTCAGCAAATGGCAAAATGGGTTCATGCAAACATGCTTGGCAAAGGTCTGGAAAACCTTGCCCGCAAGGCGCCCAACCATCCCAAATCTATGACCTTGGGCATGAAAAAGTAAAGGATTTTAAGGCCGCCATAAAGAATATTGCCAACCTATCAGATTCGGCAAATTCAGGCAGAAAAAAACCCTGATGCATTTTCAATCTCAAATCCGCGCAACATGGCATGGGTCAGTTCGGAACAATATGGAATGGGCCCAAAAACACGGTTTCATCGATCATTTCAAAAGTCGAAAAAAAATTACGGTATTTCTTGCAATGGTAGCGGAATCCAGGATATTATGTTTTTTGGCAGTAGTCGTTTGACAAAAATCAACGTGAGAGGAGGCTTAAATGGCTAAGAGAAAAAATCCCAAGAACAAAGGCATATCACGGATCGACTCCGGTTCCACCCACGGTTGGTTTGTGAGGGGGTATAAGAATGGGGAAACTCATTCCAAATTGTTCAGTGATATGAAATGCGGAGGAAAGCGTAAAGCCCAGAGATTGGCCCGCGAACACCGCGATGAACTCCATGCCCGTCTGAGTAAAATACCAACCAAAAGACGGGCCCGCTGAACCCAGCCCGATGGAGCAATAAAGAAATATCGGAATAAACAGATTCCATAGTCAGGCAGGCGGTTTTCAAGCCTGAATTCAAGAAGGACAAATGCAGCCATTAAAGGGCATTTGCCCCCAGTCTGCGATTAGCGTAATTTTCCCTCAAAATTACTTTTCTATTTAATTTATTTATTATTATGGAAATGGCATCCCGTAGGGGATTTGAACTCCTGTTGCAGGGATGAGAACCCTGAGTCCTGGACCGGGCTAGACGAACGGGACCCTTCTTGAAAGGCTGAATACATTACGTTCACCGGCGCCGTTGTCAATCCGCCATCGGATTCAGTTCTGGCGGCCCATAACCGATTCACCGGCCAGGAGCCGCGCCATTATGGAAACATCGTTGGTGGGTAGTTGGCAGACGAAATCTTCACAGATGAACGCCGTTGTCCTACCGTCGATGGGAGCCATGGCGCCTATTGCCGCGTTGTTCCCGCTCAAAAATTCCTGCCCCCCGGCTCCGTCCGCCAGGAGGACAATTTTGTTGGGAAGATAGTTTCGGTAAACCTCGCGCAAGAGGACTCGGGTGTTTTCCGAATCGCGCTTTCCCGCCAGAATAATCTGTTTGGGTTTGGCCCGGTAAAAATCGTAGGCGGCCAGCATCAGGGGCATGGAGGTGGGGCTTCCCTCCAGACTGCCAGCAAATGCCTGCAAGGTTTTTTCGGCCATTTGGTGAAATTCGTCCCGCCCGGTCATTTGAGCAAGCCGCAGTAAATTGAGGGCCGATACGGAATTGACGGAAGGCTCTGCCCCGTCGAATCGCTCCTTCATACGCAGCAGAATGCGGGCATCCCGGTCCGTCACATTGAAAAATCCACCATTTTCAGCATCGAAAAAGAGTTGGTTTTGGGTCTCCTGAAGTCTCACTGTCCAGGGCAGCCATCTAATTTCAAACGATGCCTCATAAAGATCGAGCAGCCCCTGGATGAGAAAGGCGTAATCATCGCCAAATGCCGCCGTCGCGCTGGGGCCATTCCGGTAGAGCCGCAGAAGGGCGCCTTTTTCTTCGTGATAGAGGTTTTTTCTGATGAAATCAGCCGCCCGTGTGGCCCGCGCCAAATATTCCGGTTGGTCCAGTATCATCGCTCCGCGGGCCAGGGCGGATATCATGAGGCCGTTCCAGGAGGTGATGATTTTGTCGTCCAGATGGGGCCGGGGCCGCTTTTTCCGGACTCCTGAAAGCAATACCCGGCTTTCCTCCAGCATTTTTTCAACGGCCGTTCGAGAAAGTTCCAATTCATCCGCCGTCTCCTGCCCGGAATGGCTTTGCTTGAGAATATTCCTCTTCCCGAAATCCCCACTCGGATCGCTTCCGGGGGGGGCGTTTCCCAAAATATTTACGCCGTAGTAATAGTTAAAAACGGCTCCCCTTTGAGGACCCAGGACTTTCAGGATTTCCTCCTCCGCCCATATATAAAAAGCCCCCTCCGATTTTTCGGCGTTATCCCAGGACCCCAGGCTGTCGGCATCTTCGGCGGAGTAAAACCCCCCTCGGCATCGGTCATGATTTCGCCCACATAGGAAAAAATGCGACGGGCTGTTTCGGCGTATTTCGCTTCACCGGTAATCTGAAAAGCGTCCAGGCAGGCATTGGCCAACTGGGCTTGGTCGTAGAGCATTTTCTCGAAATGGGGGACGTGCCAAAATCGATCGACAGAATAACGGTGGAAACCTCCTCCCAAATGATCCCGGATGCCTCCCGCCATGATCGAGTCGAGGGTAAACAATGCCATCTCAAGCGCCTTTTTACCAAGTGGGTCCGATAACTCCCTGGCGGCATAAAAATGGAAAAGAAAATTGAGAGTTGTCGGACGCGGAAATTTCGGCGCCGGCCCGAACCCACCCTCGCTCTCATCGAAAGTCTTCGTCAATTGCTCAAAGGCCGCCTCCATATGTTCGATTCCCAGACCCGCGCGCTCCTTGCCCGGAGCCGGCCCCAATTTTTTCAATTCCTCCAAATAGAGCTTACCCTGGGCCAATACCTCCTCCCGGTGTTCTTTCCAGACCCCTGCCCAGTGTTTCAATATACGGGGAAAACCGGGCCGCCCGTAACGGTCCTCCGGCGGGAAATAGGTGCCCCCCACGATGGGGGTGAGGCCCGGCGTCAGCCATACGCTCATGGGCCAGCCGCCGCCGCCCGTGGAGGCCTGCACAAAAGTCATATAAACCTTGTCCACATCCGGGCGCTCCTCGCGGTCCACCTTTATGCTGATATAGGATTCATTCATGAGGGCCGCCGTCTCGGGATTTTCAAAAGACTCCCGCTCCATCACATGACACCAGTGGCAGGTGCTATAACTGACCGAGAGAAAAATCAATTTATCCTCCTCCCCCCACGGAAACCAATCGACGGGATTATCCGCATGCTGCCGCAAATAAGGAGATTTCTCCAAAGCCAGCCGATTGGATTGCGCCCCATCAACTGCCGCCTCTCCGCCAAAAGCATTCGAAAACGAACCCAGGACAATTAGGACTGCCAAAAAGAAACCAGTCAAAACGCAACCAACCAAAGAAAGGAAATCTCGATCATTATTTAATAAATTATCTATGTGCATCCGTGTAATCCGTGGTTAAAAATCTGTCAATATTCGCATCTGTTAAAGTTCATTCGCGGTTCTCCAAAACATCCTGGCACTTATACCATATTTCCCAAAAAAACGCAACCGATAGGTTGGCTGCGTTTGATGCGTTTGATTAAAGTTCAAAAAAAACCGCAAAAACCCCGAAAATGCGCCAAAATGTCCCACAAAAATACCTCTCCAAATCCACTCCACAAGGATAACGCCCGGAAAGGGCGATATTCGCCAGCCAGGGGGTGAAACCTGTTTAGCGTAGTTTTATTTATATTCAGTTAAAACAACAACACCGATTCCTGCTGTTTAGGAAGTTCATGATGTAGCCATGCACACTGAAAGTGTGCTATTCGATAGCCCTGGGTGCAACCCGGGGATACCCGACAAACCCTCATTGTGCACGCTGAAAGAGTGCTATTCCTTACATTTCCAAAGAAAAAGTAATGAAACCCCTTCAGGGTTTTAATAAATAAACATAGGTCCATGTATCCAGGGGTTTTCACCCCTGGCTGACGAATATCGCCCTTTCAGGGCTTTTTGATAGTGTGCCCGCCCAGGCTAAATAGATACGGGGGTGAACCCCCTGGACACCCGGAAGCGTCTCATAATATCAAAAATCCTGAAGGGGTTTCATTCATTAACACGGATATGCCACCATGCCTCAATAGCACCCGAAAGGCATTTTCTATATGATATCCGTGTCCATCCATGCAATCCGTGGTTGAAAAATAGAAGCATCATTTACAAACCAAACCGCTCCTCTGCAACATCCGTACTCCTTTAGGCAAACATTCTCCGGTAATGCCGGTACCAATCGCTCTGGAATACCTCGTTGGGATCGTGCCGGCGCTTCAGTTCCAGGAATCTTGACATTTGCGGATAACAGGTCTCGACTTGCCGACGACTGGCCCAACGATGGTAGGTTAAGAAATAGCTGCCACCCAATTCAATGGCCCTGTCGATGATACGACGAAAATCGTTGGCCGCCTTGACAATGCCCTGTGGATTGTGTGAGACGTGCAAGTTCATAACGATACAAGCATAAGACTCCTTGGCCCAGGGAAGAAACGATTCGCTATCCTTTTCAATGAGCCGGATGGTTCCGTAGATGACTTTAACTGCGTGGCACCGAAAATCCACCGATAGCGCCTCCATGAATCTGCCCAAGGCGGGTCGGGGCACGTAAACCTCGGTGATCATTTCCGTAGCCGGCCAATCCGAACCCAAAGTCTGATCCACATTCTTGTGATAGTCATCGATGTAAGTGCCGAGTTGATGGGTGTCGGACCAATAGACCTGGCCACTGGTAGAAAGATAATAGGAGGAATAGACTTCGAACACCTGTTTGGGATCGTTATGCGCCAGCAGGTATAGATTGCGCCAATCCTCGGGGCTCAACTTTTTCTGCGTCTCAGGGATGGGCGCCGAGTCATCTACCGGCAGGTAACAGGAGAATACCCCTTTCTTTAAAAAGCTTTCAGATTCCGGGTTGATGGCGAACTGGCAATCGCCGTAAAGATACCCCTCCGCGATTCGCCGCTCAAGCGCTGCAATGAGATCATCGATTTCGATGATTTCAACCACACGGCGCAACTTTCTTCGCGGCATCAAGCGAAGGGTAATTGCAACAATGACGCCAAAAAGACCGTAACCGCCAATCGCCAGACTGAAGAGTTCGCTATTTTCGGCCCTGCTGCACTGTTTAATTTCGCCATTGGCATCGACCAGCCGGAAAGATTCGACATCGCCAATGATTGGTTTGAAAGTAAGGCCCCGGCCATGCACGTTGGCGCCCAATGCTCCCCCCAGACATAGCCGGTCCGCGCCCGTCTGCTTTTGGATAATGCCCCATTGCCGCGCTTGTCCTTTCTGCCTTTCGATTAGATAATCGATAAGCTCAGGCCATTGCATGCCGGCCTCGACCTCGATCAGCCCACGCTGGTCATCGAAGTTAAGCACCCTGTTAATGGTCCGGGTGTCGAGGAGCACGGAATCGGAGCCGAACTGCTGCCCCCCCATGGCATGCCGTCCACCCGCGATGCTGACGGCCCGGCCCTCGCGCTTAGCCATTGTGATCGCCTCCTGGAGCCGTTCGACGTTCTCCGCCTTAACCACCTCTCGAACATAGGTCGGGTTAAGTTTTGAATGAATGTCGTTGACTAACCCATCTTCGACAGTTCAAAAAGTTAAAGGGCTTATCTATGCGGATTCGGGATTAATTTTTGCCGTTAGTCTGCACTACATTTTGGATGATTTTGGGGCGGGTGGGCAGTTTTAGGCCCATTTTCTTGAGGAGGTCGGCACAGAGTTTTTCCGGTTTGCCTACCAGCCGTAAACGCGCTTCGCGTCCCCCTCGCAGCGGTGCCACCACGTCCATTGAGCGTAGATTTTCCAGTTCGTGCAACACTTGCCGCGCACAGGTGCCGAGGCCTTTGGCCTGCAGCCAGCTTTCCAGGGCGCGCCACATCGCCAGAGCCAGAAAACAGATCAGAATGTGCGCTTGCACACGCTTTTTTTTGTGGTGATAGACCGGCCGCAGCCCCAAGTCGCTTTTGGCGCAACGAAAGGCTGCCTCGGCCTGTGTCAGTTGTATATACCACCGCCACAGCTTTTGTGGGTCTTCCTCCTGGCAGTTGGTTCGCAGCAGATAGGTCCCGTGGGCCAGTTGGGCCCAATCGGCTTTGCTCTCGTCTTCGGTGATTTGCAATGCGCAGGCCCGTCCGGCGGCGTCGATTTGCACTTCTACGGTGAATATTTTTTCGGCCATGGTGTGGCGGCCCAGCCAGCGGCCGATACGGCGTTCAACCGGATCGAGTTTCTGCCCTCGCCGACGCAAACTCAGGTCGATCTGGTCGAGCTTTTTGCGCAAACGCTCCTTTTGCTTGCTCAGCATGGCGGCTTCTTTTTGACCCCGTCCCTGGCTGCGGCAAAGCACATATTGCTCGATCTGGGGGCAGTCGGGATGTTTCACCAGTTTGACCTCCACCCCCGCCCGCACCTCGCAAAAATCGCCTTGCTCGAGCAGATCGAGGGCAAAGTTTTTAAGATGGCTCTTGGGCGTGCCCACGATGTAACGGGCCCCTTTGCCGCGCAGGTATTCGAGGTTGGCCTCGCTCACCATGCCGCGGTCCAGCACCCAGATGCGATCGGCCACCCCGTAATGCGATTCCATCAACTCGACCCTCTCTTGCACCGTGGTCACATCGGCGCGGTTGCCGTCGAAAACCTCATAGGCCAGGGGCAGCCCTTCGGGGGTCACCACCAGTCCAAGACATACCTGCTTGCAATCCGGCCGCTGGTCCCGGCTGTAGCCGCGCTGGGCCTGGGCATTGCCCTCGCACCGGCCCTCAAAATAGGTGCTCGTTATGTCGTATAAAAGAAACTCGAAACGCGTCCCAAACCAGCTTTCATAGCGTCCTTTAAGATGACTGAACAGTTCCCGGCGCAAGGGCAAGACACGATCCAGTCCGCGATACAAACGGTTGTCATAGACCTCATCCACATCCACCGCCATCAAATCCTCCAGCGCCGTCGAGCCATACCAGCGCTCGGCCAGAGCCAGCTCCGAGGCCTGTTCGCAAAAACGCCCCAGCGCCAGAATCGAGGCCACCTGGGCCCAGCCCACCGACTCCCGGCCCGGCGGCAAATGCTCCTCGAAGAAACGATGCAGCCCCAGCCGCCGCCACAGCGCCAGAGCCACATACACTTTGCCAAATTGACGCACCCGCTCCACCCGTATCCGACCCAGATTCACCTGCGCCCACAACGGAGCCTCCGGTTTATCCTCGGCAAATAAATCCAACTGCTCGGCCCCCGCAGCCTCATCATCGCCATCGAGGAGCCGACCGATCTGCTCCCAACCCAACCGCTCATCCTCATCGAGCCCCGGCTCCTTGCCAATGTGGGCCACGATGCGCTGGCGCGGCCCCTTGGCTGTGCGCACCGACTCCACCAGCGTCCAGTAATCATAATCCTGGCCCTTCTTACGACGACGATGGCGACGCAAATACATCAACACCGACCCTGCACTACTTCTCCGAAAAGGCAATAGAGTGGTCTGCACTACACGGCATATTCACACCCCAACCCTGACAACCATGCGCCCTACAGCACGAAAAACCCTAAAAATAATCGATTTACCCCCCCCCCAACTGTCGAACTCAGGCTAACACACGAGCCTTGCCGGCCAGTTCGCGGGCCAGGGAAAAGGGAGCCAAGGCCAGACCGGCGGCGGCCTGCATCAGGGTTCTCATAAATTTTCTGCGCGCCTTCATGTTTCTGCTTCTCCCTTTCGAATAAATCCTCTTGCGGCCAGAAATAGCAACAGCAACGCAACCGCCTGAATCAAATGATAAAGTGCATTGTGATCGAACCAAATTGGGTGCATTGCGATCCTTAATTGTTGTATGCCCGCTGCGACGAAAGTCAATAGCAACCCGGAAATCCCTGACAGCGAATAATTGCTGTGTCGCTTTAAGAACCGCCACAGGAACACAATAAATAAAAATAGGGTCGCCGGAAGATAGAAAATAATGGCAACGAGAAAAGTGTTGACCAAAAACACGACCACCGCGCAATTAATGACGAACAGGATAACAGCAACGCCGGTTAACCATTTTTTGAACTTTTCACTGGCCGCCAGACATCCGCCGATCATCCACGCAGCCAGGCCGGCGGCGCCTATCGCAATCAACGTCGAGTTCCACACCGCGGTATGCAGCAGGGAAGTTTTTTCGCGTATAAAACCGTGGGATGTGCCGCCTAAAAGCGCCGCTGCACCAAGTGTGCAAAAAAACACTATGAACCAGTTCCGAAATTCATTTGCAGTGGCCGTTCCCTTCAGCCGTTTGAGCATAAACGCCAGTATCAGGCACTCAATCGTCAGCCCGTAATCCGTTAGCGTGACGGCAGGCTCAGCGATGCTCATAGCCCTGGCTCCCGTTCTTCTTTTTTGAGGTTTTCGAAAACAATTTGATAATGGCTGTAATTGTAGAGAAATGCCGCCAGCACCATGTGCAACCAGATAGGGATGGTATGGCCAAACCAGCGCAACTCCGGGTGTCGGGTCATGGTGTAAACGTACCTGGCCGCCATAGAAAGAAAATACACATAGCTGAACCATTTCAGGAAAAAGCCGATGCCCCGTTTCGAAATAGAAAAAAATCCTGATCCACGACTAACGTCCCGAATGAGCTTGACCATCACAATGATCATCACGACCTGGATGGGCAATAAAATCGGATAAGGAAGCAAGCCCGAATACCAGTGTTCCATAGCCGGTAGGAAACCGACACCAAAAAAGACAACCAGAACCTGACCAAGAACACGCATTACAAATAGCATCAAAAAAATCGTCAATCCGATGCCATAACGTTTCCTCTTCATCTATTAAGTATTTATTGAATAAATCATAGATTACATCAGTTCAGAGGACAGAGGAAGACGATGAACGATGAGGATGAGGAAAATAATATACTAAAGTTAACGTCATTCCTGGCAAACCCCATTGCGAGATACATACAAGATAGAGATAGAAGAGGCTCAAAAATGGCGTCCCGTAGGGGATTTGAACCCCTGTTGCAGGGATGAAAACCCTGAGTCCTGGGCCGGGCTAGACGAACGGGACTGCCGAATATTGGAGCCCCGAAACTCGGCCCTTGACTTAGGCTAGTGGTTGACTTTTCATGCAGTATTTGTGCCGGCGATTATGGGCATGACAGAAAAGCATCCATAAACTTATGCAAATCGAAATGAGCGTCCCAATTGACTTAAGCATCATTGTGGAATGGGAAAACGTTCTGCTTTCCGAGGACGAGCGTTGTTTCCTTATGCTGCGCAAATTGAGCAGGCAATTGGGCGGGATCAACCGTAGGGCCGAAGTAATAGTGCTCTTCAACCCCGATCAAATGGATCGTGCCGGCATTGAAACGGTATTGCAAAAACACTTCCTACTTGAAGACATCAACGATTCGGTAAACCTACGGCTGGAAGAGGCGCTGGGCCGTCATTACTACGAACTGAAGAATGAAGGCGCTGCTCGCGCCAGGGGGCAGATCGTGATCTTCATCGATACCGACGCTGTGCCTGAAGACAATTGGCTCAAAGAGATTTCACAACCTTTCTTTGACCATCCTGAAATCTGCGTTGTCGCAGGACACACATACCTTTCTCACGAAACCCTCTTTGAAAAAGCCTTTACCTTGGGGTGGTTTTTCCCATTACGCAATCCCGAGAACGCGATCCACTCGAACAGTAAGGGTTTCTTCGCTAACAGCGTCGCGTTCCGGCGCGATTTGTTCCTGAAATATCCATTTCCGGATTTGCCGGCAGGTCTTTGCCGCGGGGCCTGCAGCCAACTGGCACAGACACTGGTCTCATCCGGTATTTCCATCTGGACGAACACCGCGGCCCGCTCATCGCACCCGCCACCCACGGATCTGCGGCAGTACGTCAACCGAGCCTTAGGCGAAGGCCGGAACAATGTGCTTCTCCATACTGGAACGGGCCGTAATCTTTTCCTGTCGCTCGGCAGGAGTTTCCTGTGGTACATGAAACGGGTCGTATCAGCCGGACGCCGCATGATAAACGAACGCCAGCGCGTTAATCTGCCATTCTGGCAAACTCCGGCTGCTTTCAGCATTATGTTATGTTTTTATAGCCTCTCAATATGTGGCAGTTGCGCGACTGTGCTGTTTCCCCGCTACGGCAGGAAGCATTGGCAGATTTGATTTGCTAACAAAGAAAACACAACATCGGCCAGCCCACACCGGCCCCTCCGGCTGTGGAGGAGCGGGTCTCAGGGCAGATCCCTGAATCGTAAAGTAAAAAAACCAAAAAAAATGGCGTCCCGTAGGGGATTTGAACCCCTGTTGCAGGGATGAAAACCCTGAGTCCTGGGCCGGGCTAGACGAACGGGACTGCCGGAAATTGAAGCCCCCGAAACTACGTCCTTGCCCGGCCCGCGCAAGTCTTTTTTTACATTTTCCCCTCGGGGCATTGATGAATGCCTGTCCGGTTTACAGAACCCGTCATTCGACCCGGTTTTTATACGCCTGTTCGCTTGACATGGGCCATAGAACTGTATTCCTTGGCACACTTTTCTTCACCAACCATGAAGCCCACCTATCATCCATCCAAAATCAGGCGAAAGCGCAAATTGGGCTTTCGCGCCCGCAAATCCACTCGCGGGGGGAGAAAGATCCTGGCCGCACGCCGCCGCAAAGGCAGAATCCGCCTTAGCGCCTGACGAATCCGCCGCCATGCGCCAATGTTTTACCGCCCGGCAGCACCTCAGGCGCTCGGTTGAGTTCGCCACTGTGCGAGCCAAAGGCCGCAGGGTCGATTGCGGAGCCTTTATCCTGCAATTACTGCCGCGCGCCGATTTGGAGGAAAATGCTTCCACCAATAATCGAAGGCTCGGTGTGATCGCCTCGAAAAGGGTGGGGCCCGCCGTTGCCCGAAACCGGGCCAGGAGGGTGTTGAGGGAAATTTTTCGACTCAATCAGGAATCGCTGCCCCAAAACTGCGATGTGGTTATGGTTGCGCGGGCCTCAATCGATCGCTACGGATTCGATGAATTGCAAAGACGATACCTCAATGCCTGCAAAAAAGCGGCCAAAGTGAGGAGAGCAAAATTATGATCCATCAGCTAAAAAATTTGTATAGAGCCTTGGCCCGGCTTCCGGCCACCCTGGCCATCGGCCTGGTGCTCATCTACAAGATGCTGTTGTCCCCCGTTAAAAATGCGTTTATCGGCCAATACGCGGCTTGCCGGTTTCACCCCACATGTTCCACTTATGCCTGCGAATGTTTTCGCAACCACGGATTTTGGGTGGGCGGCTATTATTCCGTCCGCCGTATATTGCGTTGCCATCCCTTTCACCCCGGCGGTTATGATCCAGCCCCGGCAAGTGCCCAGCCCGGCAAAATCGAAACCCCGCCTCAAGTTGGAGCCGAAGACGAGGGCTTTATCCAGAAAGGCGAATTAACCAGTGGATAAAAATTATACCCTGGCCGGCATTTTAATGCTTCTGGCTGCCTTCGGCCTTTTTATCCTGCAAAAACCGGAAATGGACCGGCGGGCCAGGGAAAGGGAAAGAGCCCGGGAAGCCTCCCAGTTCGAAGAGACCGAAACGACCGGGCCGGAAGAGGGCGCGCACGCATTTCCCAGAGATCCGGCCACGGCCACGGCCTCTTCGCTTAATTCTTTGTCCCATGAAAACGGAAAAATAGGCAATGGCGCTAATCCCATTATCGGCCAATCCAGAACGGCTCCTGCAATCGAGACCCGCCCGCCGGAGGAAACTTACGTTATCGAAAACGATTTGATACGGGTCCGGTTCACCACATATGGCGGCGCCATCAAGGAGGTGGAGCTAAAAAAATACCCCGCTATGCAGGGAGATGACGCCCCTTATGTATTTAATGAAGGCAGCGATATCCCCGCGCTCAGCATCAGCCTGGCCGGAGCCGATGGATCGGTCGAGGAATACGCGCCTCCCTACCAGCTTTTGAGCGGAGGATCCGGTTCTCAAAGGATTGAATTTACCTATGAACTGGTTGCCGGGGTGGTGCTGGAGCGTTCCTATGAGTTGTCCAAGGCGACGGAAGGGGCCAGCCCCTACAGCATCCAGCACACCACCCGCATCATCAATCAGACCCCCACTATTTTTACCATTAACAATATTTTCCTTAACGTGGGCACCGCCCCCCCGACAGATGCCGACCCAAGCGGCTACTTGCTCAACTTCAGCTATTACGACGGCGAAGATTATGAGACTATCAGCCTCAATAAATTCAAAGGCGGCGGATTTTTTAGTTTTATAGGTCTCTCTAATAAAGACCCGGTGAGCGACATCCAGAGATCCGGCAGTACAGTCTGGTCCTCCGCCAAAAACCAGTTTTTCGCCTCCATCGTGACGCCCGCTTCGGAAACGCCCGGCATCGGGATTTTCGCGAAACCAGCCAACCTGCCTCCAAATACTCCGGGGGGCGAACCCATTATGGGCATCACCGGGGGCATCGAATTCGACCTCCAAAACGTCAATGCCCATTCCGAACGCAGCCTGGAAATGGACCTTTACGTAGGCCCCAAAGAGTATTCCCGGCTCATCAGCCTCGATCAAAAACAGGAATACGTAATGCAACTCGGTTTTTTCGGCTTCATTGGAAAATTTCTCCTCTGGATGCTGCTCGGCCTCAACAACATGGTCGGCAACTACGGCATAGCCATCATTATGATGACCATCATCATTCGGCTGACCCTGTGGCCCCTGACCGCCAAAGCCGCCCAATCTTCCAAGAAAATGCAGAAGATTCAGGGGCCGCTCAAAGAGTTAAAGGAAAAATACAAAGACCAGCCCGAAAAAATCCAGAAAGAGACCCTCAAACTCTTCCAGCAGAACAAAATAAATCCGGCGGCCGGCTGCCTGCCTATATTGATCCAGATGCCCATCTTTTTCGGATTGTTCCAGATGCTCCGCAGCGCATCGGAGCTGCGCTTTGCCCAATTTATGTGGATTGAGGACCTCTCCATGTCCGACACCGTGGCTACCCTGGGAGGGTTTCCGGTCAATCCACTGCCCCTCATTATGGGCGTCACCATGCATTACCAGATGAAGATGACGCCTATGAATATGGACGGCGCGCAGCAGAAAATATTTAAAATGCTGCCTTTATTCTTTCTCTTCATCTGCTATACTTTTTCCTCCGGCCTGGTTCTTTACTGGACCGTTTCCAATTGCTTCACCATCCTGCAACAGTACCTAACCAATCGCCGAAAGGACACCGAAGAAACCATCAAAATTTCCACCAAGAAGACAGCCCACGGCCAGGCCAATCCGGCGGCGGCCCGCAAAAAGAAAAAATTGAAAAAACCTCCCAAAAAGTAATACTGAAGAAAAGAAATGTCCGGCCATAGCAAATGGGCAACCACCAAACGGCATAAAGCGGCCGTTGACGCCAAACGCGGGAAAATTTTCAGCGTCATCTCCAAAGAGATCATCATGGCCGCCCGCTACGGCGGGGGGAATCCTGAATTCAATGCCCAATTGCGAACCCTTGTCAACAAAGCCAAAGGGGCCAACATGCCGGCCGATAATATCGACCGGGCGATCAAAAAAGGCGCCGGCGAACTGCCCGGGGTCACCTACGAGGAAATCACCTACGAAGGCTATGCCCCTGGCGGCATCGGCATAATCGTGGAAGTGACAACGGACAACAAAAACCGCAGCGCCTCCGCCGTCAGAAGCACATTTACAAAAGCTGGCGGCAGCCTGGCCGGTCCCGGAGCGCTGGCCTTTAATTTCAAGAAAAAAGGCCAATTCCTCATCGCTGCGGATAAAACGGATGAAGACACCCTCATGCTTGCCGTCCTCGATGCCGGGGCCGAAGACATAATAACAGAGGAAGACCATTTCGAAGTGCTCTGCCCCATGAACGCCTACGACCAGGTATCCCAAGCGCTCGACAAGGAAGACATCCAACCCGATGACGCCACCCTCGCCTGGATACCCGAAAGCCTCATCCCCCTCACCGACTCCGACATAGTCAAAAAAACCCTCCGCCTCATCGAAAATCTCGACGACCTCGAAGACGTCCAAAATGTTTACGCCAACTACGACATCGCCAACAGTCTGCTGACCTGACACCACCCCCACCATCGCCAATGGCAAAGCGATATTAGAACTAAAGCCATCTCATGGATGGAAGAGGAAATTCCACCATATTGATAAGGGATGGGATCGCTCGGAACCAATTCTGAGAATGGCCAGGCTGATGTTGTCTCGGCCGTCGTGCGTGAGGGCGGCATCCAGAAGACAGTCTCCAGTTTTAGAAACAGTATCCCCGAGATTTGCGTTAATAATTTTCCGGATTATTTGACTGTCAAGGGAATCGGTGAGCCCGTCTGAACAGAGGATGTAAATATCATTTTTACACAGTTCAAATGTCTCGCAATCGGGGAATAATTCGGTGGAAGATCCACCCACAACCTGGTTCACAATGTTTCTTTTTGGATGCAATCTGGCTTCCTCTTCGGTCAAAATACCGCTCAAAACCATTTTGCCGACAGGGGATTGATCCTTGCTCAACTGTTCCAGCTCGCCTCCCCTAAAACGAATTATCCGGCTGTCTCCGACATGCACCATGGTGGCGGAGTCTCCTATGATCCACAGGCCGGTAAGGGTGCTTGCCATTCCGTCTAATCTTCGGTCTTGTTCCATTTCCCGCAGGAGGATTTGATGGACTTGTAGGGCGATCTCATTGAGCAAATCGATTCTGGAATTCTCTGAAACCGGGACCTTGTTTTTTGAGAGGTATTCCTGCAAAAATTGAAAAAATTTTGCTGAAGCCAGCTTGCTGGCCACGTCGCCGGCGTTCTCACCCCCAACGCCATCGCAGATCATAGCGAGAATACCGGCGCTGCTCGAATCCAGTTTATAGGCGCCGGGGTTTATCTCTTGATCGGAGAGCTGCGCAACCAGAACGGTATCTTCATTGTGTTTTCGAAAGTTACCAACATCGGATCGGCAGTGGTAATAGACGGAAAATCGCTTCATTCCACGGCAAACAATGAAAAAATCAAATTACTTTTACTATTTCTTTTCCCTCAGAACGAGTCTGAAACCGAAGCGGCTGTCTCTTTTCCTGCTGTTTATCTGTCCGGGAATTTGTGATGCCGCACGGCTGGAGCCAGCGTTCTTCTTGTAGGAGCCCCCTCTCAGCATTCCTTCGTCGGTCCATTCCCATACATTGCCCAACATATCGTATAGTCCCCAGTTATTCGGTTTCAACTTCGCTACCTTGGCCGTTGTCTTTGAGCCGTAAACAGCTATCGGATCCAGGTTCGAATCTTCAAATGTATTGGAAAGATCGAATCCGTTGTAAAGAGCGGTTGTAGTCCCTGCCCGGCAGGCGAATTCCCATTCGGCTTCAGTGGGAAGAGCCGCTTCCCATTGATCGGGCAGATTGGCTTTCCATCCAGCTTTGTCGTTATTTTTGAAGTGACGATTCAATTTGGCGAGAAAACCGTCAGACCCCTTTAGATCATTGTAGCGAATTTTCTCAACCGGGTGGCTGCCGCCGTCAAAGCGATTTTGACTGGGATTGGTATTTGCAATGGCTTCATACTGGTCTTGAGTGACTTCCGTGAGGCCTATGAAAAAGGGTTTCAAATGGTCGCTTCGCTCTGACTCTCATATTCTTTCCGCCCCACTTCATCGGGGGGGGGATCCCATCCAGAACGTATCCGGCTGCACCATTATGAAATCCATCACCAGCCCCCCGGGAAGGGTGATCGCTATTGATTGGGGCGAAAGCGTTGGCACAGGCGGTGGCGGCGGTAAAACGCGATCTGATTTAACGATAGCGGGAGGAGTTACTCCAGTAACAATTTCAGCGATCTTATCCCGGACGGGCTCAGGTAATCGAGATTCCATTGCATCCCAGGAGAGGTAAACGGCTCCCGCCAACACGACGGCGAGAAGGCCGGATGCAATTACGGTGGGGAAAATTCTCCGCTTGTGATTGAGTTTTTCAAGGGCTTCGAGGACGCTGGCGGCGTCCGGGAATCGATCTTCCCGCTCCTCCTCGATACAGCGCCCGATAAAGGCGTTCCACCTCCGGTCGATGCCTTTTTTAACTTTTGTGACCGGCTTGTAATTTACATTGGGGTGTTTCCCGGTCAGCATATAATAGGTTATGATGCCGAGCGCGTAAATATCGTCCCGCAGGTCAGGTTTCTCCCCTTTCAGGGATTGTGGGCTCATATAAGTGATGGTGCCGGCAATATTGCCAGCGCCGGAGCCAGGGCTGTAGCCTCCAATATTGGAAAGGGTGATCGATTTTTCGATCAGGCTCTTTTGGTAATCGCTGCCCAGGACACTGGCCAGACCGAAGTCGGATATCTTGATACCGCCATCCTTGCGAATAAGTATATTAGCCGGTTTGAGGTCTCGGTGAAGAATCGTTTTCTCATGGGCATAAACCAACGCATGGAGCATTTCCCTCAGAATCTGTTTCGTTTCAATTGGGCTAAGGCCCATTTTATGGGACCTGATTTTTTCCTCCAGGTCCCCGCCTTCGACGAACTCCATTTCAAGGATATATTCCGTTTGGCTATCGGTCACATTGATATCGCGGAAATTGAAAAGGCGGACAATATTAGGATGGTCCAGACGCCCGAGAACCTGGACTTCGGCCAGGAAGCGCCGGCGGAAGGTTGCCTGTTTGGAGAGTTGGGGCGGCAGAAATTTTAAGGCGCAAGGCCTTTTAATATGGATATGCTGGGCGAGGAAAACCTGCCCCATCCCTCCATCCCCCAGATGCTTGACCAATTTGTAAATACCGATCCTGTTATAGGGGAGCGGCTTGCTTTCAGCCATGAATTCCTCAGAAGCTACGGTCTCTTTGTCGCTGATATTCATAGCGTAAGAAAATACAGAGGAGTATAGATTTATATTGAAACGGCTGGATTCGGGTAAACCCAATCTGCCAAGACAAGCCGAAATGGACAACTATTATATGCCAATTGACAAATGTTTATCAAGCTTTATTATCCTTACGCTCTGAACTATAGAAATTTTCCTCTGGAGTTTCCATGATATTCCGGCTAAAGACAGCAGTTCACAGAGCGCATGGCGAGTCTTTGGGGCCAGCGGGCCAGCGGACATGATAAATATTTAAATTGAAATAAGACCCGTGATTCGATAGTGAATCATGGGTTAAGGCCATTAAAAATGAGAAATCCATTTAAATTCCTTTGTTTCACAGCATTAATTTTCACTTCTGGAATTAGCCAATCATTGGCAGTTTCGGTTAAAGTGTCTTCCCAGCCAAGCGGAGCTCAGGTGGAAGTCCTCGGCATATCCAGCAGTTATCTGAGTGGGGGGACAAAATATACCACCCCGGCAACGATCAATTTTCGAAGAAGGATCCCTACCGTCTGAAAATTTCGAAAGAAGGATTTCAAAGCGAGTTTATTTCCTACGACAGCCGTTCCACGCAGCGTTCGATTTCCGTCACCTTGCCGTCTTTGACCAGCACTAAGGAGTTTACCTTCAATTCCGAACCCTCCGGCGCCGATGTCATCATTAATGGCCAAAATGCTGGAACTACCACACCCTATACGGTGACGCTGGAGTTTTCCCGTTCCAGCGGGACCTCTTCATGGTCACGGAATCAGGTAACCTTCAGCAAAGTGGATTATAAATCGGAAACTCTGACTATCAACACGGATTCTACAAGTGTGGTTAATCAATCTTTGTACAGGATAGCTATAAGGAAACGCTTTACATTCGTATCCGAACCCACCGGCGCCGATGTGGAAATTGATGGTAAAATGATAGGAACGACGACGCCGAACTTGATAGTTTCGGTTGGTTTTACTCGACCAGATGGAAACTCCCCGTGGTCACAAAGCCTGGTAACTTTCAGCAAAGCGGACTACCAGTCGGAGACATTTACCCTGAGGGAGAACTCATTCAGTAATGTTAAGCAAGAACTGATTAGAATTAAGCATGATCATTATTAAGGCATTAACCGACAGCGGAGATGATATTCCCGAGGCGGACGTGGAGGTTGACGGGAAGAAGATGGAACCAAAAACTCCGGCCACCTTGACCTTTCCCTTCCGGCGGGCGAACAAGACTAGTGAGTGGAATGAGTTTTCAGTGGAAGTCTCGGCGAATGAATTCATCTCAAAAACCGAGCTGGTCAAATACGAATCATCGGCCACCAGAGAGTTTATTCTGCCGCCGGTCACGGGGATTCCAGTTACGCGCTATTTTCCATACCTCGATACGACAACTCGTGGGGCCCGTGTGGGCATCGATAAATCCAGCCCCTTGGGCTTTTTTAACGACCGCGATATCAACCCCCCGGGGGACGTCCGGCCGATTACGAATTTCCGGCGCGAGCAGGCCAGCCTGCGGGCGGTGAATTCATTTACACTGACTCCCGACGGTCAGAATATTATTTACGGTGTGACATTGGAATCAGAAAATGGCCGGTATTACTCGAATCTGTTTATGACGACCGCAAACGATCAATCCTTCGCCTTTTCGCAACTCACTCGCGGTTTCCGTTTTCTCGATTGCAACCCCTACATGTCGCGGGAAAAGGGAAACAGTCTGGTGGTATTTCAATCGAATCGGGGTCCGCTGGACAAGTGGGACATATCGAGTTTCAGATTGAAAGAAGGGCGCATTATCGGGGGAATCGGGCAGCTTACCCGCGACTCTAGTTTTAACTATAGCCCCGCTTTCACGAGCGAGCATCAATCCATCTATTTTACTTCCATCGAAGGATTTCCCAAGGCCCAACCCATCATCCACTCCGTCGAAAAGGATGGAACCAGGTTTACCAGCCTGGGAGAAATCGCCGAGATGCTTTTCGTATCGCAATCGGGGTTGATTTATTTCGTCCGTAAAACGGAAGACACGGAAAATAGGCAGATTTATTCAATCACCACGGACGGAGTCGAATTTACCTCCGTCATCAACGACGCCCAATTCTCGCAGTCGAACCTTTTATCTCCTTCCCTCAGCCTTGATGGCTCCAAGCTTCTCTTTGCCTCCGATAATGATGTTGATGAAATGGGCCGTAAAAACTACAACCTTTATATTTACGACCTGGAGACTGGACAAATTCAGCCACTGACCGACAATGGGTCCGATGATATCAAACCGGTCTGGTCTCCAACCGAACCGGGAGTTTTATATTTCCTCTCCAATCGCCGGGGCATTTACAATATTTGGCGTATGCAGCTAAGCGGAATCGATTAATCCGGGCAGTGGATCATTCCCCTCGGATTACAAGTTGGGTCAGGCGGTAATTATGCCATAAAGGAAGACTCCATCGATCCCCAAACGAAAACTGCCCATTCGTCCATGCGGGCCGCTATCGGCCGGCATCCCGTCATGGTGGTGGTTCTGGTCGGCTTTACTATTTCAGGGGCCATGGCAGGTTATTTCCTGTTGACCGGTGAATAGTCTGTTTTTCGACGGATTGCGGGGGGCGCCATCGGAGGTTGCGGAGTGGGTTTCCTACTCACCGTATCAAGAATGATCGGGGCCTGGAAAGGCGAATAAAAAATTTATCTTCCATCGGGTCAGAAATAACGGCGTAGGGCGATTTGCAGGAAGCTGTCCTTGCGGAGTGAGTAGGTGGAGGCTGTCCCAAAGTTATAACCATTTGTTTTACAGTGAGTTAACTTGTTTATAAAGCTGTTATAAAGACCGTTTTTAGGGGATTTTGGGCAATTTCGATGTCTATAACACCGTCAGCCTTTCTCTTGTTTTGCATATTCAAATACAATTCTACCATAGACCTCTGTCTGACGCGATTATATTTATAACGAAAAGAGGCCTTATACAGCGTTTTTGACGGAATTGAATGACTTACGTTCCCTTACAGTTCGGAGTCGAATATTTCAATTCGCAAAATTCGGGTTTTTGGGACAGCCTCTAGGTAGGGTCGCCGGGGGTTGTTTGGTGGAAGGTTTGCCCTTCGATGATGAGTTTGTATTTGCCGCCGATGCGGCGCTCGAATTCGGCCCGGAGAGAGGTGGCGCCGTTGTCGGGATCGTAAATAACTCCGCCCAGGAAGGATGTGTCGCGCTCGTCGTTGAAGGCCAGGCGGGCGCCGCTGAAGATGTCGTGATTGAACGGGGTGTCGGCCCTGTCGCCCCGGCTGTCGTAATGATATTCGGCCAGGGTGCCAATATCCATATTGGAGCCGAAAACGCCGTAAAAAGTATATTCAAAGCCGCCTGTGAATGCCTTGAAATTCTGGTCTTGGCCGGAGCGGGAGATGCCTTCAAATTTTAGCAGCCATCCGCCGGTGGTATATTGCAAGTCCAGCCCGGCTTGCTGGATGAGAAAGTAGGCCGGACGCGAGACGGTTGTCCCGTTGGACAAGGCTTCGGGGATGACAACGGGATTCCTGCTTATTCCATTAAAATAGAGGCTGTCCCAAAAATATAAAGATTTTGTAGTCAACTAGATGACGTTTATAAAAATAGCCGGAAAGAGCATTTTTTTGCTCGATCCGGCTAAAAAAGGGTTCTATAATTGCGTTAGCGAAAATCAATATAGCCCTTTCTATGAAAAATATAGCCATCCAATGCCTCCTGCGTCCAGCTTTAACTGTGGTCGACCGTTGCCTCGATTACGATAACTTTCGCGCCACCATCGAGCGTATCGACCGGCTGCTGATCGATTCGGAGGTGGAATCGCAGGGCGCTGATCTGGCCTTGCAAAGAGGCCAGCCAATGAGTGTAAAAGCCCGGCAAAAGCGGGCTAATTTTGCCCTCAAGGCGTTGCGTATGGAAACGCTGCGTTATCTGCTCGGTGGGATTTCGTTTCGGCATTTGTCGAGGGCTCTGGGCAGCAGCGATCTGTTGGCTGACTTTTGTCGTGTCCGCCATATCGACGGCATAAGGGGCATCTCCAAGAGCACCCTGGAACGGGCCTCGAAGTTTTTCAGCGAAGAGCAGTTGAGGGCCTTGCACCGGACCTTGACTGAGGTTGTGGGCGATGCCGATCTGGCCCGGCAGGTGGTGGGATTGGACAAGCCGATAGACACCACCATTTGCCTGATCGACGGCACCTGTTTGGAGGTCAACATTCATTGGCCGACGGACTGGGTGCTGCTCAAGGATGTAGCGGGCACGCTGCTCAAAGCGATCCGGCTGATCCGTGAGAAGGCCGGTTTGCGCCATCGCATGCCGATCGAACCGGAGCCCTTGGCTCGGCAGATGAATCGGCTGTGCATACAGATGACCCACAGCCGGCGGCGAAAGGACAGCGCGCGGCAACGCAAGGGTATCTTGAGGCAGATGAAAAAGCTGCTCAAACGGATCGGGGAGCATGCCCGCAGTCACCGGGAATTATTGCAAGCCTGCTGGGAGCAAAGCGATTACAGCGAAAAACAGGTCCAACAGATCCTTACCCGGATGGAGCGCATGAGCGAGCTAATCCCGGTGATCATCAAGCAAGCGCACGAGCGAATCATTGGCGGCCGCCAGGTGAAAAACGCAGAGAAAGTTTTGAGTGTTTACGAACCCGATGCGCAGGTGATTGTGCGAGGCAAAGCGGGCCAAGAGGTTGAGTTTGGCAACACCCTGTTTTTGGGTGAAAGCGTTGAAGGATACCTGCTGGACTGGAAACTCTACGGCAGCCGGACGCCAAGCGAAAATGAACAAATGCAAGAGAGTTTGCAAAGACAGAACCGCTTCAACCTAGCCGAACCCATAGCGGCCATGTGCGCGGACCGGGGATTCGCCTCCCAGCGGGCCCGCCGGCAGTTAGCCTGAGTTCGACAGTTGGGGGGGGTAAATCGATTATTTTTAGGGTTTTTCGTGCTGTAGGGCGCATGGTTGTCAGGGTTAGGGTGTGAAAATGCCATGTAGTGCAGACCACTCTATTGCCTTTTCGGAGAAGTAGTGCAGGGTCGGTGTTGATGTATTTGCGTCGCCATCGTCGTCGTAAGAAGGGCCAGGATTATGATTACTGGACGCTGGTGGAGTCGGTGCGCACAGCCAAGGGGCCGCGCCAGCGCATCGTGGCCCACATTGGCAAGGAGCCGGGGCTCGATGAGGATGAGCGGTTGGGTTGGGAGCAGATCGGTCGGCTCCTCGATGGCGATGATGAGGCTGCGGGGGCCGAGCAGTTGGATTTATTTGCCGAGGATAAACCGGAGGCTCCGTTGTGGGCGCAGGTGAATCTGGGTCGGATACGGGTGGAGCGGGTGCGTCAATTTGGCAAAGTGTATGTGGCTCTGGCGCTGTGGCGGCGGCTGGGGCTGCATCGTTTCTTCGAGGAGCATTTGCCGCCGGGCCGGGAGTCGGTGGGCTGAGCCCAGGTGGCCTCGATTCTGGCGCTGGGGCGTTTTTGCGAACAGGCCTCGGAGCTGGCTCTGGCCGAGCGCTGGTATGGCTCGACGGCGCTGGAGGATTTGATGGCGGTGGATGTGGATGAGGTCTATGACAACCGTTTGTATCGCGGACTGGATCGTGTCTTGCCCTTGCGCCGGGAACTGTTCAGTCATCTTAAAGGACGCTATGAAAGCTGGTTTGGGACGCGTTTCGAGTTTCTTTTATACGACATAACGAGCACCTATTTTGAGGGCCGGTGCGAGGGCAATGCCCAGGCCCAGCGCGGCTACAGCCGGGACCAGCGGCCGGATTGCAAGCAGGTATGTCTTGGACTGGTGGTGACACCCGAAGGGCTGCCCCTGGCCTATGAGGTTTTCGACGGCAACCGCGCCGATGTGACCACGGTGCAGGAGAGGGTCGAGTTGATGGAATCGCATTACGGGGTGGCCGATCGCATCTGGGTGCTGGACCGCGGCATGGTGAGCGAGGCCAACCTCGAATACCTGCGCGGCAAAGGGGCCCGTTACATCGTGGGCACGCCCAAGAGCCATCTCAAAAACTTTGCCCTCGATCTGCTCGAGCAAGGCGATTTTTGCGAGGTGCGGGCGGGGGTGGAGGTCAAACTGGTGAAACATCCCGACTGCCCCCAGATCGAGCAATATGTGCTTTGCCGCAGCCAGGGACGGGGTCAAAAAGAAGCCGCCATGCTGAGCAAGCAAAAGGAGCGTTTGCGCAAAAAGCTCGACCAGATCGACCTGAGTTTGCGTCGGCGAGGGCAGAAACTCGATCCGGTTGAACGCCGTATCGGCCGCTGGCTGGGCCGCCACACCCTGGCCGAAAAAATATTCACCGTAGAAGTGCAAATCGACGCCGCCGGACGGGCCTGCGCATTGCAAATCACCGAAGACGAGAGCAAAGCCGATTGGGCCCAACTGGCCCACGGGACCTATCTGCTGCGAACCAACTGCCAGGAGGAAGACCCACAAAAGCTGTGGCGGTGATATATACAACTGACACAGGCCGAGGCAGCCTTTCGTTGCGCCAAAAGCGACTTGGGGCTGCGGCCGGTCTATCACCACAAAGAAAAGCGTGTGCAAGCGCACATTCTGATCTGTTTTCTGGCTCTGGCGATGTGGCGCGCCCTGGAAAGCTGGCTGCAGGCCAAAGGCCTCGGCACCTGTGCGCGGCAAGTGTTGCACGAACTGGAAAATCTACGCTCAATGGACGTGGTGGCACCGCTGCGAGGGGGACGCGAAGCGCGTTTACGGCTGGTAGGCAAACCGGAAAAACTCTGTGCCGACCTCCTCAAGAAAATGGGCCTAAAACTGCCCACCCGCCCCAAAATCATCCAAAATGTAGTGCAGACTAACGGCAAAAATTAATCCCGAATCCGCATAGATAAGCCCTTTAACTTTTTGAACTGTCGAAGATGGGTTAGCCCAGGAGGGCATCTACGATGCGCTCTGTCCACGCGATCCGAAGCAGTTGAAAAAACGGATGGAGGAACCACACTTCAGGCAATTGCAAAAGCGCCGGGCCAGCACCGAAGGGCGGATCGGGGTATTGAAGAATCGCTGGCAGGCCGGGCGATTGCGCAGCAAAGGCTTTGCCAACCGCTCGATCAGCGTAGCCTGGTCGGTCCTCTCGCACAATCTATGGAAAATGGCCAAGATGCTGGCCCAGCAAGATGAACTAAAAACCAAAGCGGCGGCCTAAATAAAGAGCGGAAAAGCAAGGACAATACTTTTTCACAGGCCTACTGTCGGCCCATACAAAGAAAACCAGGCAAACGGACCCCAAAACCAGAATCCTAACGTCATAGAAGAGCAAAGTCACCCCCTCCCAAAAGAAAATACCACTAAAATGAACACTCTTCAAAATCCCCTCGCAAAAATCACCCTTTTGGGACAGCCTCTAAAATAGGAGAGGCCGATATCGAAGTTTCCGAAATAGTTGGCATAACGCAGCGCGAAATCGGTATGCCATTGTTCGGAGGAAGATTCGTAGATGGGGCGGGCGGCGTCCACTGCCGGTTGGGAGCGCAAGCGGCCTTTGGGGCCCGGGAAAGTCCGTTCCCGGAAATAGGGGAGCAGGTAAAAATCGAAAGTTCCCCATTGGGATGGGATAGTCAGG
Organism: Opitutales bacterium; assembly: GCA_965226205.1. Classification (GTDB taxonomy): domain Bacteria; phylum Verrucomicrobiota; class Verrucomicrobiia; order Opitutales; family UBA2987; genus JAJFLU01. The sequence goes on from CBDDCJ010000027.1 coordinate 61,624, forward strand.
TTGACCATTGGCTGGCCCAGTTTTTCCTCCCCGTCGATGTTTTCCACCAGATCGGTCTGATTGATGATATCTACTAGATGGCGCGATTCGGTGACGCCCCAGAACACTTTGCCCACCCCGGCGCGAAGCTCCCAGGCGTCGCTGATTTTCTGAAAATAAAACTCCCGCAAATCGAAATGGGAGCGGCCGGGATCGGACGCGTCGAGGCGGAGGTAGGGAGTGGCGGTGAAGGAGAGGTCACGGTTTTCCCATTCTTTGAAAAGCTCAAACTCCAAACTCAGGGAAGCGGAAGCTCTGCCGGACTGCCGGCCATCCAGAGCTTTTTTAGCAAAACCCCGAATTTCGCTTTCCACATAACCGGTGGCTTCCCAATCCTCAAAAAAAGCGGCATCGAGCGCGGGGCTGGAAATTCCCAACATTAAACCCAGCCCCGCAAGCCCGAGCATGAGGCCCTTTCGGCCATTGACGTCAGCGAACATTGCGCAGGGTGTCGCGCTCGAAGTCGCGATCCTTAAAACCTTGGGTGAATTTATACCCGCTCCATTCCAGCGAGGTGCTTTTGCCTGTCTGGTGGTTGACCATGTTGAATTTCTCCGCCCTCCAGAAGCCTTCACCATTTCCATGAAGGTTGAAGTTGTCTTAAGTGAGGGTTTTCAACAGTTCGCCTTTGCGGTCGTAAAAATCGATTTTCAGGCTTCGGTATTCCTCCTTGTCATACCAGGCCACCTGCTTTGTGTATCCCGAATTGGGATCGACCGGGTAGCGCTCTACGACGTAGCTGCTTTTGCCGTCAAAAACATCCTCGCGGATGAATTTGTAAGTGTACTTTTCCACCTCCTGCGAGGAGAGGTCTTCGTAGGAGAACTCGCTTCCCACGAAAGGTCCCGATTTGTTGTTGGCGGAAATGCGCTTCACCCTTTTCAAGGCGGGCAAGTAGAGCCACTGGTCGTCATTGCCGGCAATCTGGGTGTGGACGAGAAAAGCGGTCCCTTTGACATCGCGCGGATAATCGAAAACGATGAGATTTTTGTCGCCCGCATCGAGCTGTTCGAGGGAGCGGAATCGCATTTGGCGCGAGCTGGAGTCGCCGTGGCGGTTGCGGAGAACCATCCGGGCCTCGGCCGTCCAGTCTCCCCAGCCGGAGTCCCGCGCTTCGGCCGCCACCGCAATGGCGAGGCCTTTTTCCGTTGGGGATTGTATTTTATCGAAGGTGGGTCCGGCAATGTCCGCCAGGGCCAGGTTTCCCGGCAACAGGAGCGTGAGGGCCAGCGGCAGGATGATTTTGCCAAACAGGTCCCGTCCGTGGCTGCTGGATCGATTGCTGGTTGAATTATAGGGTGAGAGGTTCGTTTTCATAACTAAGGGTTCCTTTTGTAGATTCCAGTTTTTGAGTTTGTGACTTTTTACGATCGAAAGTGAGCAGCAGGGCGGGCAGGAAGAGGAAATCGGCCACCAGCGCGAAGGCGATGACGATGCCCGTCAGCTGGCCCATCCAGGCGTTCAGCCGGAAGGTGGAAAGGCTTAATATGGTGAATCCCACGACAAGTATGATCGTAGTGATGACAAGAGCTTCGCCCACCCGGTTGAAGGCGAACTTGACGGCCTCCTCCGCATCCAGCCCGTGCTCACGGCGGCCCCGCAGGTATTTGCTTAAAAAATGCACCGTATCGTCCACCACGATGCCCAGAGTCATGCCGGTGACGGCGGATAAAGAGAGGCCCATTTCGCCGATAAGCAGTCCCCATAGACCAAAACCAAGGATGGCCGGCACGAAGTTGGGAACCAGGCTGAGCAACCCATAACGGCTGCTGCGCAGAGCAATGGCCAGGATGAAGGAAATGAGGAGAACCGCCAGGGCCGTCCCCGTCAGCATGCCCTTGATGTTGCGCTCGGACAGGTGGGCGAACATGACCGAAGGGCTGGTGGCCTCCGCATGCATGATCTGCGGAAAATTCTCCTTTTGCCAGAGATCCGCCCGGTCGATGAGGGCCCTCAATTTCCTGGTCGAGATATTGGCCAGGACGACGGTCAAGCGCGAGGCCGATTTGTCCACGTTTATCATGTTGTTCACATCGAGGCCGTAAGGCAGGGACATTTCGTAGAGAAGAAGGTATTGGGCGGCCAGGTTGCGCTCATCGGGGATGCGGTACCACGAGGGGTCGTCCCCATGCATGTTTTTATTGAGCTTTTTGAGGGTGTCCGAAAGGGTGATCACCTGCTGGACTCCCGGCTGCTCCCGATACCAGTGAGTAAAGGCATCGAGGCCCTCCAGATAGGAAGGATTGCTGATGCCGCTGCTTTCCCCGGCGGGGATCGAATACTCGATGGTGTAAATACCGGTCAGGTTCTCCATGGAATAATCGGCGTCCTGCCGGAAGGTGGTGTCGGCGCTGAAGTATTCCACCCACTGGTCGTTGAGTTCGATGCGGGTTATAAAAAAGGCCAGTAGAGCGGTAAATGCAACCGAACCCCAAAGAAAGACCGGTCTTTTCCGAATTAGGGCATTGGCCAGGCCTTCCATCCAAACCGGCGTTTCCGTTTTGCGGCTGCCGGCCTTGACGGGTAGTAGGGATATTAAAGCGGGCAGGAAAAATATGGTGAAAATCCAGGCCGCCATCACTCCCATGGCCACCACGTTGCCGAGATGCCGGAAAGGCGGCGAGTCGCTGAAATTCATGCTCAGGAAACCGACGGCGGTTGTCAGGGAGGTCAGAAAAAGCGGTTGGAAATTGGTCCTTATGCTTTCCACCAAGGCATCCTGGCGGGAGCGCCCGCGGCCCATCTCCTTAAAAAATGTGACCAGCAGATGGATGCTGTCGGCCACCGCCAGGGTCATGATCATAGTGGGCGCGGTGGAGACCACGGGAGTGAGCGGAATGCCCAGCCAACCCATCAGCCCCATGCCGGTGATGACGGAGAAGAAGATCATGACGACGGCCCCGAAGGTGCCTGCCACTGAGCGCAAGAGGAGAGCCATGACAGTAAAAATGCCTAAATACATGAGTGGCATGATGGAGGTCATGTCCTGGATATTCGATTCGCCAAAGGCGTTGTCGAGCATGACGATGCCGGTCAATCGAACATCGAATCCGGGGAATTTTTCCTCGAATTCAGCCGCCAGTTCCCGCGACGCGGCGGCCGCCGTCATGGCCTCGGTGTTCTCTTTTTCAGGGAGGGTGAGGGTGTCGCTTATACCGGTGACCTTTTCATTTGCGCCAATTAACCGGTTCTTCAAAAGCGGTTCGCGGTATGCGATCACTTTGGCACAGGCTAATTCTTGCGGGGTGGCATGGGCCGGATCGGGCACCAGATCGCCCACCAGCAGATCGTCTTCTTCCGCTTGGGAATGCTGAAAATTGGTAATCGAATTGACCCTGGTGGAGTAGGGGAGTTTTCAGGCTTGATCGGTCAGCCATGCAACCGCTTCGAGGTATTTTCCCGAAAAGACTGAATCTTTATCCTCGGAGATGACGAAAATCACGTTGTCGTCTTTGGTGTAGGTATTGCGGATGGCTTCGTAAGCTGCCAGTTGCGGGTTATCCTCACTGAAGAATACCCGGTAATCGTTTTTCATTTCAATTCGGCCTAGACCGGCCCCGGCGGCCCCAACAAGAGCCAGGGTGGCTGCTATTATGGGCCAGCGCCAGCGCAGGACCCAGCGGCCAAATCGTTCCGGGGAGATTGTCTTAAGATATTGATTTATTTTCATTGTTTTTGATTGTTTGAAGTAGTTATTTACTAATGTTTTGAATTAAAAAAAGCTTCGGAAAGAGGATTGGAAATTGGGGTAATTTATTTGTGCGCTGGATTGTCGTTGGGCTTGATAACCAGGGATTTAAAAGTGAATATTTACTTACTTATTTGGGTAAAAAAATGCATCATCAATGTTCTTTGGTGATGCGGTCGAAAATCCGGTCGAGTTTTTCAATTTTCAGGTATTCTTCTATGGCTTCATCCTTGAGTCCCATACCGCGAAGAGCGAACCAGGTGGTGTCATGGATCAAGGCATCTTCATTTTTGCGGTATTCAAATACCGGTTCGGGGGGCAGGGTGTTGAGCCGCTGCACAATCGCCATGTGATGGGTAAACCAGAGCCGTTCCTCGTGGTTAAGGGGGGAGGGGACCAGATCACCTGCTTTTTCGGCAGCCTCCAGGGAGGCCTTGAAAGGCTTCAATAACAGGTAAAAGCTCCCTTCCAGGAAAGTCCGGGCAAATTTGCCGTCCTCCGTCATGCTCTTGAACATGAGGCGGGGTAGGGCGTCGGCGTCAACAACCCCAACGGACTGCTTGATAAAGCGGATTGTTAAATAAACAAAAAGGACCAATGTCTCCGTTGAGGGTTCGAGCTTCGAGACATAGGTCATGGGACCGCAGGCGTTGCAGAGGCAATTCTGAATGGCCTTAAAGAGGCTGTCCTTGCTCGGGAAGTGTCGGTAGAGGAGGGCTTCGGAAACCTCGGCTGCCTCGGCGATGTCTTTGGTCGTCGTGCCCACAAAGCCCCTTTTGGCAAAAAGCGGGGTGGCCGCCTCAATGATGGCCTGCTTTCTTTCCTCTGAACTGAGTCTCATTTCTACCATATTAAACGATAAAGTAAATGTTCACTTACACATGTCAAGCGTTTTTTTTTATTTTTTTTTAAAATTTTCATGCAGGGGTTTGCGGGAGGGGACTTGACAAGCGCTTGGGGGGGATTAATAATATTTTTTTTCTAAAACCTCTTTTCAATTAAGAGTGGGTTTGCGCCCGCTTTTTTTTTTCTATATCAACTTTAGTCAACCTAACATCCATCCAGCAATGAGCAGCGAAATTCTCTCAGTTCTCGAATATATGGAGAAGGAAAAAGGCATCAGTCGTGATGATATGATAAGCGCCATCACCAATGCCATCAAAGGGGCTGCCCAAAGGGGGATCAACGCCGGACAGGATTTGCGGATCGAGATCAACCACAAAACGGGTGTCCTGAGTGCGTGGGCGCTGCTCAACGTGGTCGATTCGATGAGCGACCCGAAAACGGAAATCCATATCGAGAAAGCGCGTCTTTTTTCTCCCGATGCGCAAATCGGGGGACGTATCGAAAAGGAGATCGATCCGGCTTACTTGGGGCGCATTGCGGCTCAAACCGCGCGGCAGACCATTATGCAACGGCTTCGCCAATTCGAAAAAGAGCGTATTTACGACGATTACAAGGACTCCATCGGCGACATTGTATCCGGCGTGGTGCGCCGCCGGGAACGCGGAGACCTCATAGTGGACCTGGGCAAGGCAGAGGCGGCCCTGCCGCACCGCGAACGCGTGCCGAGCGAAGATTATTCACCGGGGGAGCGCATTCGCTGTCTTCTACTGGCCATCGAGCACACCAACCGCGGGCCGGAGTTGATTTTAAGCCGGGCCAGCGTGCGATTCGTGCGGCGGCTTTTTGAGCTCGAGGTTACCGAAATCGCCGATGGCACGGTAATCATCGAAGCCCTCTCCCGCGAGCCCGGTTATAGGACAAAAATCGCCGTCAATAGCAGAGACCCGCGGGTGGACCCGGTGGGCGCCTGCGTGGGGGCTCGGGGAGCCCGCGTGAAAAGCATCGTGCGCGAGTTGGGAGGTGAAAAAATCGACATCATCCGCTATTATAGCGATCCCATCAAAATGCTGGGAGAAGCCATCAAACCGGCCGTGCCCAGAAACATCCGCCTCAATGAGGCGGGCCGGCGCATCTATTTTGAAGTTCTCGAGGAAGACCTCTCCATCGCCATCGGCCGCCGGGGCCAAAACGCTCGCCTCACCAGCCGCCTGCTGGGCTGGAAGCTGGACATCTCGAAGGAGAAGAAAGTCGTGCTGGGATTCGACGCCCGGGTAGAGGCCGCCATCGCCGGCTGGCATGGAGTTCCCGGGGTTTCCGACGAATCGGCCCAAAAACTGGTCAGTCTGGGCATCGTCAATCCAGAAGCCTTTGCCGGGGTGGAAGTTGATGATCTGGTGGGAGCGGGATTTACCGCCGAGGAAGCGGCCGGCATCATCAACAATGTAGATAAATTCCGCAACCGGAACAAAATTGACGTTTGAGAGTTTTTGCCGGAGGCCGCCGGTGATGGCCGCCGCCAATTCAATTTAATTTGATTGTATCTTAGCATGAGTGTCAGAATTTACGAACTTTCCAAGAAAACGGGAATGACTAACGTTGAACTCGTTAAGCTGCTCAAGGAGCGTGGTTATGTTGTCAAAAGCGCTTCCAGCACGGTCGATAATATCTCAGCCGAAAGCCTGGTCGAGGAATTTGGGCCGAAAACGGAACCTACCCAGGGCCAGGAGGATATACCCGCTGCTCCCCCGGCTCCGGCTGTTCCAGTAGTTCCCAAACCGGCTCTGCCGCCGGGAATTTTCGTCAAATCGAGAGCCGATGTGGAAAAGGAGCGGAAGGAAAAACTGGAAGCCGAGGGCCGTTTGCGAAAACCAATCAAGCCCAAGGTGATGCCCCCCGCGCTGACCGTGAAGCCGCCAATCCAACCACGGCGCGTGCCCATTTCTCCAATCAGGAACAAACAGGCAGAGCCGCCGGTTTCCGCTCCGCCGGACAGTGAAGAAACTGCCAAGCCACCGGAATCCCCTGCCTCTCCCATAAATGTGGTCCCCCCCATGGCCACCAGATCCCAGCCGTCCATTCCCCCAAAACCGCCTTCCCTTACTGCGGAGACGCCTTTGGCCGAGTCCGAGGCGGCCGAGGCCGGAAAAAAAGAAGAAGCGGAGCCTGTCGAATTGAAGACGGTGCAAGTGAAACCGCCCATCGTAGTGCGCGATTTTGCCGAAATCATAGGGCTAAAACCTTTTCGCCTCATTTCCGAGTTAATGGAAAAAGGCATATTTGCCTCCATGAACCAAGTCATCGAGGAAGAGGTAGCCCAGATAATTGCCCAAAAGCACGGATTTAAACTCGATATCCGCCACCGGGGCGAAGGCCAGACGGAAGTTCAAAAAGAGAAAAAGGCGGAACCAGTTATCGATGAGAGCAAGCTGCTCGAGCCGCGATCGGCGGTGGTCTGCATTTTAGGGCATGTGGATCATGGCAAGACGACTTTGCTGGACACCATTCGCCACGCCAATGTAGTGGCCGGCGAGGCGGGGGGAATCACCCAGCATATCGGCGCCTACCAGATAGAGCACAAGGATCAAAAAATCACCTTCATCGATACTCCCGGCCATGCCGCCTTCTCCAAAATGCGCGCGCGCGGAGCGGACGTCACCGATATCGCCATCCTGGTGGTGGCGGCCGACGATGGGTTTATGCCGCAAACGGATGAAGCGCTGGGGCATGTGCAGGCGGCCAAAGTCCCTATGGTTGTGGCCATCAATAAGATCGACGCCAAGGGGGCCGATATTGATCGCGTCAAAACCCAGATGCAGGAGCGCAATATCGCCTCCGAAGACTGGGGCGGGGAAACTCTCACCGTTTCCATTTCGGCCCTCCAAGGGGAGGGAATCGAAACCCTGCTGGACAGCATTATTTTACAGACGGAAATCATGGAAACCCTCAAGGCCAACCCCAAGTGCCCGGCCGAAGGCGTGGTCCTTGAGACCCAGAAGGAAATGGGCAGGGGGGCCACCGCCTCCGTAATCATCCAAAAAGGAACTCTCAAACAGGGCGACGCGCTCATTAGCGGCGCCAGCTACTGCAAAGTGCGGGCCATGATGGATGACAAGGGAAACCTTTTGAAAAAAGCTGGTCCGGCCACTCCGGTAAAAGTAATGGGCTGGTCCGGGCCTCCGGATTCCGGGAGCCAATTTACCACCGTCAAGAATGAAAGGCAGGCTAAAAACCTGGCCGAAGAAAATGCCCACCAACTCAAGGTGGAACAGCAAGCCGCACCGGTCGAGGAACAGCCGGTTTCCCTGGAGAACCTTTTTGCGGCCATTGCGGAAACGAAGAATAAGATTTTCCGGGTGGTCGTAAAGGGGGATGTTTTTGGCACGGCGGAAGCCCTCGCGGGCAGCCTCCTGGATATCAAAAGTGACAAGGTCGATCTGGAAATCGTGCAGACCGCGGTCGGTCCCATCAGTAAAAATGACGTGCTTATGGCGAGCGCTTCGGAGGCGTCGATTATAGGTTTCAATGTCAACCTGGAAGTGGGAGTTTCCGGAGTTGCCAAGCACCACGGGATCCCAATCCACCTGCACAATGTTATTTATGAACTCGTCGATTTGATCAAAGAAGCCATGGCCGCCACCCTCGATGTGGAGCTTCAGGAGAACAAAATCGGGGCCGCCCAGGTGCGGCAGGTCTTCCCCGTTGCCAAGGGCGGTCAAGTGGCCGGCTGCCTCGTCACCGAAGGCCGTCTGGCAAGGGATGGCAATGCCCGCATTTTCCGTGATGGCGAGGTTTTGCACGAGAATAAAATCTCCACTCTGAAACGTTTCAAGGACGATGCCACGGAAGTGCGCGCCGGCTATGAATGCGGTGCCAGGCTGGGTGATTTTGACGATTATAAGGAAGGGGATTTGATCGAATGTTACGAAATCCTGAAAATCCGGCCCAAACTATAATCTCCCTCGGCAAACTGCGCCTCACTCCGTTAAAAAATAAGGTAGAAGAGATAATTTTCAGGTTGCGTTCGGGCCGGGAAAAGGATTTTTACCTCGGCATTAAAAATTTCAAGCAGACAGAATAATGGTTCAACGAATGGTGCGAGTGAATGAGCTGGTGCGGCGGGAAATCAGCGAAATTTTGCATACCCGCTTTCGGAGCGAATGTGTCGGCATAACCATCACGGAAGTAAAGGTGGCCAACGATCTTCGCAGCGCCAGGGTTTACTATGCCGTGCTGGGCGCCCAGGAGGATGCGAAAATCGCCAATGTTTTTTTGAAAAACCAGGGGCGGGAAATACGCCATTTATTGGGCAAGCGAGTGGTCCTCAAATACACCCCTTTTCTCAAATTCGTGCACGATGAGTCCGTTGCCAGAGGATTCCACATGAACGACCTTTTGGACGAACTCGATCTGGAAAAATAGCCAATTTAGAAGAAAAAGAATGTTTTACCCGCAATTCAAACCGGCATTTCTCGAAATGCTGGAAGCCTTGGAGGGCCGCAAAATGGTTGTCCTGGGGCACCTTCGGCCGGATGGCGACTGTGTCGGGTCGCAGGTCGCATTCTGCCGCTGCCTGTTGGCCCGGAGAATCGAGTCGGTTTGCATCAACCCGCATCCGGTTCCGCGTGTTTTGCGGTCCTTTGTGGGAGACACCCCTTTTTATTTGCCGGAAAAACTCAATCATGCAGGGTTCCAGGCGGCCAATATGGATTGCGCCGACGAAGTCCGCATCGGCCCCGAACTACGAGCCCGGCATACCGAGATTCTGGTCAATATCGACCACCACATATCCAACCCGGCCTACGCCCGCTACAATTTTATCGACGCCGCTTCCTCCGCCACGGCGGAAATCCTGGCCGGGCTTTTTTTCGACTGCGGCATCTCAATCGACGCCACCACCGCCCAGGCCCTCTATGCCGGCATCGTCACCGACACGGGGCAATTCCGCTTTCCCTCGACCACCCGCCAGGTCTTCGAAATCTGTCGATTATTGATCGAAAATGGAGCCGACCCGGCGGCCGCGGCGATGGAGCTTTATGAAAAAGAAAGCCTCTCCAAACTGCGACTGCTGGAGCGTTTTCTGGCCACACTGCAATTGGAGTGTGATGGGCGGGCCTGCATCGGGGTGATAAAAAACGGGGTCTATGAAGAGACCGGGGCCGACCGCGAGGACTCCGAGGGATTAGTCGATTACGCCCGATCGATCGACGGGGTCGAGGTGGCCGTATTGCTGGAAGAGCGCAACGGCGCCATAAAAGGCAGTTTTCGGGCAAAAGACCCAGTGCACCGGGTGGACCAGTTGGCGGCAAAATTCAATGGCGGAGGCCACGCCTGCGCCGCCGGCTTTAATTGCAGCGGGATACTGGCGGATTTTTACCCGAAACTGGTGGCAGTCTTACAGGAACATTTCCGGCAAGTTCAGACTACTCTGATTAGTAAATAATGATAACTTCTCTTCCTCTTCCTCATCCTCTTCCTTTATTAAGTATTTAAGAAACAACAGGATACGCAAATTTGGAGGAAGACGATGAGGAAGAGCAAGACGAAGATTTTTTGTTAAAGTTAGTGCCGTTCGACCATGAACTCCAATCCACATCCTTTCAATGGCCTCCTCTTGGTTGATAAGCCTCGTGGACCGTCCTCCCATGACGTGGTGGACCGGGTGCGCCGCAAATTGGGCATGAGGCGGATCGGCCATGCCGGCACCCTCGATCCCAACGCGACCGGTTTGCTCATCATCCTGGTGGGCAAAGCGACTAAGGTTTCCCAGTATTTAATCAGCCTGGACAAGTTTTACGAGGGAGTCATCAAATTGGGCGAGGAGACAGATTCTCATGATTCGGAGGGTAATATTATGGCCGAGATTTCCGTTCCCGATCTCAGTGAGGAGCAAATCCTGGAATTCATGAACGAGTTTGTGGGCGACCAGTATCAGACCCCGCCCATGTTTTCGGCCAAAAAAATCAAAGGAGTTCCCCTCTACAAGCTGGCCCGGAAAGGGAAAGTGGTGGAAAGAGAGGCGCGTTTTATCCGCGTATCCTCTATGAAACTGCTGAAATTCGAGCCGCCTTTTTTATCCTTTTCCATACATTGCAGCAAGGGCGCCTATGTGCGCACTATAGCCCATGATATGGGCGGGAAAATCGGCTGCGGCGCCCACCTGTCGGAATTACGGCGCACCGCCATCGACAAGTTTCTCCTCGCCGATGCCGTATCTTTGGAGGATTTCGAGAATTTTTCCGTGAGGGAAATTCAGAGGAGCCTGCTGCCGGTTTACCAGGCCATTCCCAGCAATGTCCTCTAAAAGCGCGCAAATGGATTTGCCGGCCACGGTGGAATCCTACCAAGGGCTCGATTTGGGCGACAAGGCGCTGCACCTGGCCATCGGCATGTTCGACGGGCTGCACCTTGGGCACCAGGCGGTTATCGATACCGCAATCCACGCGGCCACGGCCACGGCCAGCGACGGGAAGCCAGAAGGCGTCAGCGGGGTGCTTACTTTTTGGCCCCATCCCAGCCGCATCATTTCCCCCCAAAATCCTGTCCGGCAAATAATGATGCCCCAAATCAAAAGCCAATTCCTGCATGAACTCGGGGTCCGGCTCGTCATCCAGAAACGCTTTGATTCCGAATTGGCGAAAACCGAAGCGGAGGATTTTCTGCCGGGCCTGAAAAAAGTTCTTCCTACCCTGAAATCTATTTATGTCGGTCAAAATTACCGCTTCGGCAGGGGCAGGAAGGGAGATTTGCCGCTACTTGTCGAGCAGGCCAAAGGTCTCGGGCTCGGTGTTTATAGCGCTTCGCGCATCGAGCGCAATGGGCGGGCGATCAGCAGCACCCGCATTCGCGCCAACCTCATCGAGGGAAAAATCGAAAAGGTCAACGAATTGCTCGGCTACGCTTATTTCAGCCGGGGAACGGTGGAATCGGGAATGGGCCGCGGCGCCAGGCTCGGGTTTCCCACCTTGAATTTATCCTGGAATCCCGAATTGCCGCCCGCTTTCGGGGTTTATGCGGTCCTGGCATCTGCCGCCGCCACCGGTTCCGGCAAATCCTTCCCCGCGGTGGCCAACTTTGGGGTCAGGCCCACATTTAGCGACCAGAGCGTGCCCATTCTGGAAATACACCTCTTTGAAGAAACTTCTTTAGGACCGGGGGATGAAATCAAGGTTCTGTGGAAATCCTTTCTGCGGCCCGAGAAGCGATTTTCCGATTCCGAGGCTTTAAAATCCCAGGTTTCTCTGGATAAAGCTCAGGCCATGAAGTTTTTCTCCGATAATATCAATACCGGATAATACTTCAATTTTCAGAAATTTCCCTTTAATTTTTGCATAAAGCCGGCCTGAAAACCATTGTTTTCAATTCATCTGATGGCAGAAAACGCAAATAAACTTGTCCGGTCCCTGCAAAACCGGTTGGAGGAAAAAATCCGCTTGGCGAGCATAGTGACGCACGATTTGCGCAACCCGCTGGCCTCCATTAGAATGTATTTTGAAATGGCCCTCAGCGACAATCCCGCCTTGTGCAAACACAGCGAGTCGATGAGGGAACCCGTTCTGAATATGTGCCAGAACATGTCCCTGCTCCTGGACAACTATTCGAATTTGGTTAAAGTCGAGGCGGATTGCGAGCGGTTCGAGCGGCTGCCATGCGATCTGGCCCGGCTTGTCCGCGAGGCCAGGGATTCCTGCTCAGATATGATCGTTGGCGCGGGGACGATGGTTTGGTTGAGCGCCGATGCGCCGGATTTCCCGGTTTCCCTGGATATTGGACTATTTTCCAAAATGCTGCACAAGCTGCTCGGCGATCTCATTATGCTGACACCGAAATGTTCCGCCGTCGATGTAAAGTTGAGAAGAAACGGCCATAATGCAATTCTCGGCATCGAATACGTTGGCGCCTGGACGGCTGCTGAATTGCAATCCATGCTCGATATCGACCTGATAAACCTGAAGGAGGAGAGGGACAGCGAACGAAGGTTTCAATGCCTGGTATTCGCCATCATTAAAAAAATCCTGGCTGCCCACGAATTCGAGTTTGCGGTAGAACCAGCCGATGGAAATTCCGGGCTATTGAATATTCAGATCCCGTGCCACGAACTGAGCCTGCTTTAAATCCTGTTTCAGCTACCTGCGGTTGAAGTGTTATTCGAGTTAAAAACCGCATAAACGACCCCGATCAAGTTCTTGGGCGTCACCGGTTCAGCATCTGCTCTGGCATTATTGAGTCCTCTTGCCACCCAGCGCTTACCGTCTCTTTTTACAAGCTGATGAACGATTTGGTCTCCCCATTTATTGCTGTAGGCAACGATCATGCCCTCCTCCAGTTGGTCGAAATCGATGGGTGTGATGACCAAAACCGTGTTGTCGCCAAATATCGGAGCCATGGAAATTCCCTCGCCTTGGCGCAAGGTTCCATCGGTGACGCCCCATCGCACCGAGCGGGCGGCGCTCACCGTCGTGGCTTTGTCCACGGTGGAAGCCGGATGTATCGCGGAAAAGCTGTTTTCGACCGTTTCACAGGACGCTGCGCAAATCCCTATAAGGCGGAATGCTAATAATCTATTCATTCAAATGGTAAAAATTATTGGCTTTCTGAGGTGGCCGATGACGGCTCAATTCTGGTCAGAAAGAAAAGCTCTTTAAGAAAATTGGAAGAAAACCCGTTAATCTAAACTGCTATCATATGTGTAAATCGCCAATTTCATGGTAAAAGTAATTAAAAAAGTTGTGGTAATTGAGGATCAGACGATCCTGCGGGACTTGATATGCCGCCTGCTGGAGTCCTATCCCACCTTTCGATTGGCGGGCCGCACGGGGGACGGCCTGGAGGGTTTCGAACTTTGCCTCAAACACCGGCCCGATTTGCTCATTCTCGATGTGATGCTTCCCAATTTGAACGGGATGGAGATTCTACACCGGCTGAAAGGCCAGAATCCCGAGACCCGCGTGCTCGTGTTTTCGGCCATCAATAACAACGAAGTGGTGAGAAAACTGCTCGAATCCGGGGTGGATGGTTTTCTGGAAAAGGATGCCGGGCTGGAGGAAATGGAAAAAGCCGTCCATTGCGTGGCCAATGGACAGCCCTATTTTGGGCCGCGTATTGTGCGGATCATGAGGGAGTTGATGATCAATCCCAAGGAGGCGGGCAATATCGAATCGCTCACCTCGCGAGAACGGGAAATCATTCAATTGGTGGCGGAAAGCAACAGCACCAAGGAAATCGCCGGAAAGCTATGCATCAGCGCCCGCACGGCCGACACTCACCGCAGCAACGTGATGAAAAAACTAGGCATTCACGATGTGGCCGGCCTGACCCGTTTTGCCATTGCCCACGGTCTCGTGGTCATGGACGACACCCTTTGAAATAAGGGGAGATTTTTCTCCTCAAGCTTAATTATTTTTTTGGGCCGATTCGCCTTTGAGTGGCTTTTCCGGGGGTTTGTTGAATCTATAATTGATTGTTCAACAATAATATACAGTTTTGACTAGGCTTTTTCCCGATGGTCATCTACAGGAATTTACGGAGTAAATTTCAATGATTTTACGCAGCTATTTACAGTTTATGGCGGATACTCAGCGCACCCCGTTCAGGCGATATTCGGGGCATGCAGAAAAAATCCAGAAAAGACCTCTTCAAATTAATCTCCACCATCGCCGCAACCACCGTTTTAAGCCTCACTTCCATGCAGGCGGCGTCATCCGGGAAAACCACCTTTACCTACCAAAAAGCCCTCAACGACGCCGCTAAAGTGGCCGCCATGAATGATTCCTGGACAGTCATGCGGGGCGCCGGAAACTCCATGCTTCCTCTTTACGGAGAAAATTCCGTCCTCGTGGTGGAGAAAGCCTCCTTCAGCCAACTTTCCACCGGTATGGTCGCTGTTTACAAAGACTCCGAAGGCTCCCTGGTAGCCCACACACTGACCGCAAAAGCCGATTCCGGGTGGATCGCAAAAGGCATCAACAACAAGAGCCAAGACCCGGAAAAAGTGAGCGCGGAAAATTTTGTCGGTGTTGTCTTTGGAGTATTCAACGCTTTCCAAAGTGGGCAGGAAAGCGTTGCGCAAATTTCCGCTCAAGAAATCCCGGTGGTTTACGGCAAGACTTTCTAAACTGAAATAACTGCATTATTTCAATAATCAAGATTACAAGAGTAATAGTTAAAAATACTGGATTATAAAAGCCCGGCCAATGGAAGAGGCCGGGCTTTTTTTGGGATAAATAGGATGCTGGATGTGGGAAAAGAGGTGTCAGGATGCTGGTTTCCCAAATTCTGACTTCTGTCTCCTGTATTCTGTCTCCTTTTTTCTGACACCTGACACCTGGCTACTGTCTCTTCGTCTGAACTTGAACAAAATCCACGCCTTTAATCATCCAGTCTTTTAATACGGTTTCGTCTTTTATCGATCTCAGGGCTATTTTACGGTTGGCCTCATTTATGTCGATAGTGGCTATGACGAACCTTTCATCAAAATGATTGGCTTCCGCCCGGACAACCCCATCCGGGTCCACAATCTTGCTGTTGCCGTGGGATTGCGATTTCGAATGAATATCGTTCAAGTCTCCGGGAGCGTTGGCCATAACGAGGAAAATCGAATTTTCGGTGGCCCGGAAAATGGGCATGGCATGATAGGCCGACAACTTGAATTCCTTGGTTAAACCCGCTTCGTTGCTGCAATAATAACAGATTTGCGCTCCGGCCAATACCGGAAGCCGAACCAGTTCGGGATACCGAATATCATGGCAAATAATGAAACAGGATTTTGCCCCGGCCACCTCATAAACCGGTATATGGGTTCCCGGCGCGGGCCAGTCTTCCGCCAGGTGGGTTTTGGCATACCTTCCCCTGACATCGCCTCCCTTATCAATCACCAGCAAACTATTGAAAAGCCTGCCTTCATGCCAATGAGCGGTTCCCAGGATAACGGCGATATCAAGTTTCCGGGATCGCGCAATGACCTCTTCTTCGGCCTGCCGGAAGGCTTTGGGATCGGCATTATCCCAATAGGCTTGATCGACCTGGTATCCGCATAGGCAAGCCTCCGGGAACACGACGACATCCACATTTTCCCGCTTTGCCCGCTCGATCCAGTGGAGGACTTTGGCGGCGCTTTTTTGAACGTCCGCAAAAGGCAGAATCTGGCAACTGGCTACCTTGATTTTCATCTCAATTATTTTAATTTACGCATTAGATCATTTCCGTTAGAATATCGTAAACTTCCGGTCTCCGGGTGCGCAAGGTGAATCCCTTTTTGCGGCGCGCCTGGGTCAAAATTTCGGCGTCCAACTCTCCCGTTATCATCAAGTCGTCGGTCGATAATGGCCCCTGGGCGATCATGCTGCCGAGGGGATCCACGATTGTGGCGCCACCGTTATGGGTGGAATGCCCATTGAAGCCCGCCTGGTTGCAATGGGCGGCGAAAACGCCATTTTCCGCCGCCATGAGCCCCCAGCGTCCCGGCATTGACTCCCGTTTTTTCTGAAGATTCTCCAACTGTTCCCGTGGCGGAACTTTACTCCCCATGCCGCCTTTTCGCCCCGCATGAGGCGTCATTATCAGTTCGGCACCCATCAGCGCGAGGATGCGCCAACTCTCCGAAAATGCGGTATCATAACAGATGAGTGTGCCGGCCTTGGCGAACCCGAGATCATAGACATGGAAACTGCGCCCCATGCGAAAGCTGAAATATTCGTCCCCCGAGGCATGCACCTTGCGCTGAATGCCGAGCAACCCTTTCGGTCCCACCAAGGCCTGCGTGTTGTAATAGGTTCCATGCGCCTTCTCGCAAAAGCCATAGGAAACCACCAGATCGTGTTTTTTCGCCAGTCCGGAAATGCATGTGTAAACGGGCCCATTGCCCGCCTCCTCGGCAAATTGGACAACTCTGGGATCGCCGTAATGGGCCGTTGTCGAAATTTCCGGAAATAAAATTAAAGCGCAGCCTTCACCGGCGGCCTCTTCAATAAAACGCGCATGGGTATTCAAATTATGCTCCAGATCATCCATCAACACATTCATCTGAACGGTTGCCACTTTTATATTTTCCATTTCCTCTCCTCTCTAAACACTATTGTTGCGCTACTTTCAGCGCTTTCCAATTATTTAGATATGATAGCTTTAATTGACAAATCAAATTGCCGGAAAAATAATGAAGGCTCCCGGCATTACTGAAAAACTGCCATGCTGCTGATTGAAAACGTAACCGCGGTCACCATGGATGAAGCGCGCCGCATCGTCCTGAATGCCGGTATTGCCATTGACGGGCAGCGCATTGTGGCGGTGGAAAAGTATGAGGATTTGCGGGATCGTTTCCCCGAGGCCGAAATACTGGAGGGCGATGGCATGGCGGCAATCCCCGGGTTGATTGACACCCATGCGCATGCCGATCAATCGCTTTTGCGCGGGTTGGGGATTCCATGCACTGGGTTCCGTTTCTCGATAAGGTAATCGATCCCTGGCTGGCGCGGCGCGACCCCATGGATGGCGTGCTTGCCAATACCTTGAGCATGATCGAGATGATCCATTCCGGCACCACCTGTTTTGTAAGCCCGAATGTTGATCCCCGCGACAATTTTGAGGCGTTGAGCGCGGCCATCGGCCAAGTCGGCATCCGGGCGGTGTTGGCGCGTTTCATTATGCCGCGGGAAGGCCCCAACAGTCCCGAGGCCGCCCGCTCCGCCGTGAACGAAGCGGCTGCGGTCATGGAGCGATGGCACGATGCGGAGGGCGGCCTCGTCAAAATGTGGTTTGGGCTCATGGTGCCGCGAGTGCCGGGGGACACGTATCATCCCGAATTTTACAAGGAAGTGCTGTTGCAATCCCAAAGATTGGGGGTCGGCATCACTTACCACTTCTGTTCGGAGTTTGAGGATTCAATCTATATCCAAAACGAATTTGACATGCGGCCCGCGGAGTGGGCGAGGGACAACCACGCCTTGGGGCCTAACGTTTTGCTCATTAACGGCTGTTGGGTTACTCCGGCGGAAATCAAGATCCTTGCCGGCACCGGCACGCACCTTGCCCACAGCCCGGTGGCCAACATGAAAATGCCGACGGGTGCGCTGCCATTGCCCGATTTGCTCTCGAACGGCGTAAATGTTTCGTTGGGAACCGATGGCGGATTGAACAATAACACCCACGATATGTTCGGTGAAATGAAGTCGGCCTGTCTTTTGCAAAATTCAGTGAGGCGCAGCGCCAGGGCCATCTCGGCGGAAACTGTTTTTGAAATGGTAACCCTGGCCGGCGCCAAGGCCATTGGCCGGGGACACGAGCTGGGTTCGCTGGAAGCCGGGAAATTGGCCGATATCGTTCTTCTCGATTTAAAACGAGCCCATACCACGCCTGTTCACGATATCGTTTCCAACCTTGTTTTTACCGCCAACAACAGCAATGTAAACACGGTTCTGATCGGCGGGAGAATCGTATTGCGCGACGGCAAAATAGAAAGCGTCGATGAGGAGGCGATTCTCGATCGGGCACAAGAACGCGCTGAACGGGCGCGCTCCGATCTAGGTCTTTCAACATCGCAATCCTGGCCCATTGTGTGAATCCTAACGCTCAAACTTCCTGAAACCGAACTTATTTCCTAGTTCCAGGCAGGCTTCGAGCGGGAGGATGCCATTGGAAGTAGTCGAGTCGTAGAGGCAGCTTTCCGCTGCGCATACTGCGAGTTCGAGGCATCGATTCATGGCCCACTCCTGGTGAAGGGCATAGAGAAACCCGGCGGCGAAAGCGTCGCCCGCTCCGGTTGCTCCGGCGATCTTTTCCTCGGGTATGTGGACCGAGCCTTGCCGCCATATCCGGCCGCCGCTTTCCAATTCCATGGCCCCCTCGGGAAAATGCATAACGACCCGCTGCTTAACTCCCATATCCAAAATGAGGTTGAGCGCCTCCTCCACGGCTCCCGGCAGGATGCCTGATTCGTTTTTCAGCTTCAACCCTGTCAGCCAGGCAGCCTCGAGTCCATTTAAAAAAAGGGTATCGATATAGGGCATCGTCGGTTGGACCGTCGCCACAAAATCATCCCGTGGAAAGCTGACTAAATCGGCCGATGTTTGCAAATCCGCCTCCTTGGCTCGTCTTAAAACGGTGGTTGCGCCCGAGCTTCCGTCCGCGCAAATTTTTTCCAGCGAATCGAGAAGGTTGATGTAGGCCAGGTGAAAAATCTTTGCTTTGGCATCGTTAAAATTAAAATGATTTTCCGCCAGCAGCGCGTTGGTTCCCTTTTGATGAAAGAAACTCCTTCGCGCTAATGAATCGACACTCATAACATCCGTGTAGGAAGTGGGCGCCTGGCGCGTTAGCATCATCTGATGGGTGTCAATGCCGAGCGCCCTGCATTCTTCCATGATGTAGCGGCCGTTCTCATCATCCCCAAGCAAGCCGATACCGATGAGTGAAAAATCCGCTCCCAGTTTGGTGAGGTCTTTGAGCAAATTATAGGGACCCCCGCCATTGCTCCGTTTTTCGCTTAAAATAGAGGCTGTCCCAAAAACCCGAATTTTGCGAATTGAGATATTCGACTCCGAACTGTAAGGGAACGTAAGTCATTCAATTCCGTCAAAAACGCTGTATAAGGCCTCTATTCGTTATAAATATAATCGCGTCAGACAGAGGTCTATGGTAGAATTGTATTTGAATATGCAAAACAAGAGAAAGGCTGACGGTGTTATAGACATCGAAATTGCCCAAAATCCCGTAAAAACGGTCTTTATGACAGCTTTATAAACAAGTTAACTTACTTTAAAACAAATGGTTATAACTTTGGGACAGCCTCTAAAATAACGTCCAGAGCGTCGAGTTGGGGATAGGAGTCGATGACTTTTACGTGGTCCACGCACCAGTTCCCACCAGCTATGATCCCGCTCCTGCTAACGTTGTTCATAACGGGCGTTTATTCGCTGATCAGGGTCACAAGCGGGGGTTCATCTTTCTCGATTTCGGGGAAGCGGCCAATCTCCGGATTGACGAAGAAATTATCATGGAGGTCGTCATTTTTGGTGGAAACTTCTCCAATAATGCACTCTTCGCTCTCAGGATAAAACTCATGGTAAATACCGGGAACCAGGGTAATGCGCTCGCCTGCCCGCAATAAAACCTTTTCTCCGGAGCTAACCGTTTTCACCGTTCCATTTATCTTTACGGGAAAGGAATCACTTTCAACCGAATCGTTGGGATGACCTCGCCACACCATAACGGCGAGCGCGCCGTTTCGGCATATGATGTCTTCTTTTTTTTGTTTATGACAATGCGCCGGGGTAATCTGGTTTTTTCGCGCGTACATCAGCTTTTCACAATATTCCGTTTCCTCCGCCAAATTGATTAGAACCAGACCATAACGGTCGAATTTCCCCAAACCCATATCGGTGACGTCCCAGCGCGGTTCGGGAGGCAGAGCCCACCCGTTATTTGCAAAGCAGGCTTTGGCTTGAAGATAAGCTTTATTAATTTCTGACCGTTTCATTTTATTAACTTTATCTCAATCTTTGAATTAGTAGAAGACTGATTACGCGAACTATAGGCTAAATTGTTTGAACGATTTTTTTTATCTGCGTTCATCTGTGAAATCTGCGGTTTTATTAAAATCTTTTTGTTTTCAAATTCATTCCCCGGTTAAAATGGGATCCGTTATATACAAATCCTGGGCCAGTGGCCGTAGGGGTTCCAATTTTCGGTGGTTCAATTCGTTGTGGTAGACTTTTATCGCTTCTTTGGGCGTTAGTTCGCCGTCCGCAATTTTTTTGAGCAATTCGATAAAGGTGAGGGGTTCTTCGGACAGGTTGATTTTTCGCCCGAATAGGGCGGCCCGCGCGCCGTGTTTGCGGGCCTTATGAATAAGTTGAAAGGCATCCATAGTCGTACCCGCGCCTCCCCCCAGAATACAGACGATCAAGCCGGAGTCGTAGGCCACGAGCTCTTCCAATGACTTTGCCCCGTTATAGGGAATTTTCAAAAAGAGAGGGCGGGCGGCTTCCGTTACTCCGGCCAGACACCGAACGATGTGATCATTAAGGAAAGAGCCAACTTGTTGCGAATTGAATCCTGGATCGATGTTCGGGTTAAATACTTCCAGAAAGTAGCGAAAATGCTTTTTCTCCGCTTCCAGCCGAAATGCATGGAATTCTTCCAGCGATCGATGCTCATGGGCAATGTCGTTATTAAAAGTTATTGAATACAAACCGAGTTCCGCTCCAGTTACCGGTTTTAAATGATCTTTCTCCAGCCGCCCGTATTTGATGTGATCGATGGTTGCGGTGCGAAAGGGGCGGGATGGATGTTCGCTGTAATTTCCACCGCGCACCATCCAGATGTCGGAGCTATCGTTGGCCCGCGCGGGCGGAGTGACGACCGAATTTTCAAAAAGAGATTCCCTTATTGCGAGTTGCTCAAGGTTGGAGGCCGAAAGAAGGACTATATCGACGATATCCTGTTGGATCACGGCCCTGATTTGATTGCGGTAATCTTGCAAGGTTTTCCAGGGCCCTTCAGCTTTGCCTGTGTCGTTATGAACCGGTCCCGGCGCAGCGATGCCGAAGGCCATGTCGGCATCCTTGGCGTCGGCAATGATAAACTCTTTGGATCCCGAAGGATCGTTACGAATTCCTTCGATTTTAAGGTCCAATCTTTTTTTTTTCACTTTTCATTTATGCGATGTTTGTATTGAGAGACTTTTGACATTTTTTATTGCGGGCGAACGGAGTAACGATACTGATGACAGTGGTTAGGAGTTTATTCAACCATGTATCTACCTGAAAAATGTGGATTTTAGTTATTTGGGTACATCAAGGGCCGGATTGCGTTCGAAAAAATCGAAAGGACGGATTTCGAATTCATGCCAGGCGGTGGGAAGGACCGGCCAATCTTCGGCCCGCACCACATGGTGAAATCCAAGCGTGAACCAAAGCACGATATCGGTATTTTCGATGGGGCGATTAGTCTTTGTCCAGGTCGGCAGCCCGTCGTGGCCCTTGCTTTGGTTCGGGTAAATCCCGCCCCCATAACGCTCATCCGCATTGTAGGGAGTCGCCCAAAGATGATAGTCGGTGAATCCGGCCCGCTGCTGTGGAAAATCATCGGGAGCCATTAACGAAACGGCGTTGGCTTTGAACTTGAGCTGGTAACTTACCGGATAGCCAAGGGGGCCTTTGACATTGGGGTTGATGACGCGCCAGAGGGCGGGCTTCTCGATATTGATGCGCAGTTTTGCCTCTTGTTCGGTTGCGGCAATGCGCGGATCGATCACCCAAACGCTTTTCCGTGGACTATCCGCGCCCAGGCTAACCGTTTTGAGCCGATCAATGAGAAGACTGTTTTGAGGGCCATCGACATCGAAATCGAGCCGGAATGAAAAGTAGTGGTCGTGGTTGATGGCTAACGTGTGTTCCGCCACCATACGGCCGTAGGCCATATTTCGATCCTGAATTTTATCTGTGACGTCTCGGTTTTGCACCGTCGCGACCTGCTCGATTCCGCTGGCCCCCAAAGCGATTTTAATGGACCCGGACAAGCCGAACACGATATCGATGATGTAGTCGTAGTTGCCGATTGCCGAAATGAAACGTAATACTAGCTCAGTTCTTTTTCGGACATCGCTTTGGCCGTTATTACCTTCATAGTGCCGCCATTCCATGTCGCCCGCATAACGCTCAAAGAGGCAGGCCGCATTTTTCTGGTTGTAGGGTTTCCCCCGGTCGTCCGCAAAAACGGCGTCAAAATAAACAGCGTTCCCAGGGGCGTCGAGACCCGCTGCCAACGGGGCCGCCAGCTTGCCCAAGCCATATTCGCCGGCGTCCAGATAGGTGCGAAAATACCATCCGATATCAGGATCCATATAGGGGACGAACAACTCCGATAAAGAGCCTTGGTAGAGAATGGAGCGCGTTATACCGTTGTCATCGTAACTAACGTTTGAAATTACCGGGCCAAGGCGTTGATCAATGCGAAAATGAAAGCGCCAGTTTTGCCAGCTTACTTGATGGCCTTCGACGATAAAGTTCGGACCGTTTGGTTGATTAATAGAGATGGGGTTTGCCGCCGTGCGCAAAGGGCCGACCGAATCCTCATCGAGATCGATGGGCGTATTTGGTATTGGAACTTTACCGGTCTCGATCAACTTAATAGCCTCGCCCTTTTCGACATCCACAATGGCCGTTATCCCCTCTATCGGCCTGCCCCAAAAATTATTTGTGTTCCGTCCGTCGAAACTAACAACCTTGAAGAGCCGCCTTCCCTCCTCTTCGGCAATCCCGAAGTTGCCCGCGGTTAGGGGAATGCACACGATCTTCTCAAATTCGGTTATTCCCCTTTCTCTAATGGCGGCCTGCCAGTCGGGATTCGATTGAACGATATTTTGGGCAAGAGTCCATTCCTCGATCAACACCCCTGGCTGGACGCCGGGAATCTGTTTCCATGAAACCACCTTGCGCCGGTTAATATTAACAATCGCCTCGAAGGTGTCAGCGCCTTTTTTTACGATGGCAAACGCAGACCTCGGCAGGGTCGCGCCCGTTTTCCAGCGCAATACGGAGGCCTTTTCGGGCTCGCGCAAAGTAATCAGAGAATAACGGCTGGAATTATCGACCAAATCCCCCGCCTTTAAAATCGCTAAAACCTCCACGTACTCATCGGAAGTCAAGGGGTCCATCGGATGTGAAAACAACTCAGTTCCCCATATTAAAGCATTAAGCGCCACAATTAATAAAAATATTTTCATAATTCGATCAGAATTTTTAGATTTAGAAGGAGTCATTTTTAGAGTGATGGCCGATTTTGTCAAATTCATCGATCCGATCCAATAGCATCCCATAGGAAATAACGCAAAACGGCTGGAATTGCTCTTGTTCGCCTGTTTCACTAGAAGCAGGTTACTATGAAAAAACAAAAAGCAAATCCAGCCAAGTGTAAAGTGTGCGTTCTGCAGCAGCTTTGCAATTTTATTCCGGGACATCTGGTGGCCAAGTTGGCCCGCCAGTAGGGTGTCGATAAGAAAGCTCGCAGTTTCAGTCCATGGAGCCATGTCGTTAGTTTGCTCTATGCTCAGATCACTCATGCTATTGGGCTTAATGATGTCTGTGACGGACTCGCTCATCACAGAGGGTTGCTGGCCAGTATCCGGGGGGCCAGTGCTCCCAGCCGCAACGGGCTTTCCTACGCCAACAAGCATCGCGATGCCGCGATGTCGGGAGAACTGTTTTGGACGGTGCTCAAGCACTTGCAATCATTGTCTCCGGGGTTTGCGGGTGGTAAATTCAAGGGGTTTCCCCGACGTTTCAAACGCGTTATCAACATCGTCGATTCGTCCACTATCGGTTTGGTCGCCAACTGCATGGATTGGGCCAAACACCGTCGGCGAAAGGCGGCTGCCAAATGTCACATGCGCCTGGATTTGAAAAGTTTTCTGCCCCGGTTTGCCATCATCGACACGGCCAGGGACAATGACGCCAAACGAGCCCGTGAAATGTGCGCCGCCCTCAAAGCCGGTGAAATCGTATTGTTTGACAAGGCCTACATCGATTTGACCCACCTCTTTGACTTGTCCTCGAGGGGCATTTACTTTGTCACCCGGGCCAAAAAGAACATGGCCTTGCGCTGTGTCAAGAGGCTGCTCAAGAAGCCCAAGGGCAATATTTTGCGCGATGATCTGGTGGTCCTTAAGAACAAAAAATCCCGTCAGGATTATCCCCAGCCGATGCGCCGGGTAACGGCATGGGTGGAGATTGATGGCCAGTGGCGAGTGATGGAATTTTTGACTAATAATTTGCAGTGGTCGCCCCATACGATCAGCGAACTGTATCGCTGCCGCTGGTCCATTGAAACCTTCTTCCGCCAAATCAAACAAACGCTCAACTTGTGCGATTTCCTCGGCCATAGCGCCAATGCCGTGCGCTGGCAGATTTGGAGCGCTTTGCTGCTCTATGTGCTGCTCCGGTTCCAGGCCTGGTTGAGCCGCTGGGAGCATAGTTTTGTCCGCCTGTTCACACTTGTCAGAGGCGTGCTTTGGGATCGCTTTAACTCATCTTCGACAGTTCAAAAAGTTAAAGGGCTTATCTAAGCGGGTTGAGGGTTAAATTTTACCGTTTTTCTCCACTACATTTTGGATGATTTTGGGGCGGGTGGGCAGTTTTAGGCCCATTTTCTTGAGGAGGTCGGCACAGAGTTTTTCCGGTTTGCCTACCAGCCGTAAACGCGCTTCGCGTCCCCCTCGCAGCGGCGCCACCACGTCCATTGAGCGTAGATTCTCCAGTTCGTGCAACACTTGCCGCGCACAGGTGCCGAGGCCTTTGGCCTGCAGCCAGCTTTCCAGGGCGCGCCACATCGCCAGAGCCAGAAAACAGATCAGAATGTGCGCTTGCACACGCTTTTCTTTGTGGTGATAGACCGGCCGCAGCCCCAAGTCGCTTTTGGCGCAACGAAAGGCTGCCTCGGCCTGTGTCAGTTGTATATACCACCGCCACAGCTTTTGTGGGTCTTCCTCCTGGCAGTTGGTTCGCAGCAGATAGGTCCCGTGGGCCAGTTGGGCCCAATCGGCTTTGCTCTCGTCTTCGGTGATTTGCAATGCGCAGGCCCGTCCGGCGGCGTCGATTTGCACTTCTACGGTGAATATTTTTTCGGCCATGGTGTGGCGGCCCAGCCAGCGGCCGATACGGCGTTCAACCGGATCGAGTTTCTGCCCTCGCCGACGCAAACTCAGGTCGATCTGGTCGAGCTTTTTGCGCAAACGCTCTTTTTGCTGGCTCAACATGGCGGCTTCTTTTTGACCCCGCCCCTGGCTGCGGCAAAGCACATATTGCTCGATCTGGGGGCAGTCGGGATGTTTCACCAGTTTGACCTCCACCCCCGCCCGCACCTCGCTCCAATCGCCTTGCTCGAGTAGATCGAGGGCAAAGTTTTTGAGATGGCTCTTGGGCGTGTCCACGATGTAACGGGCCCCTTTGCCGCGCAGGTATTCGAGGTTGGCCTCGCTCACCATGCCGCGGTCCAGCACCCAGATGCGATCGGCCACCCCGTAATGCGATTCCATCAACTCGACCCTCTCCTGCACCGTGGTCACATCGGCGCGGTTGCCGTCGAAAATCTCGTAGGCCAGGGGCAGCCCTTCGGGGGTCACCACCAGTCCAAGACATACCTGCTTGCAATCCGGCCGCTGGTCCCGGCTGTAGCCACGCTGGTCCTGGGCATTGCCCTCGCACTGGCCCTCAAAATAGGTGCTCGTTATGTCGTATAAAAGAAACTCGAAACGCGTCCCAAACCAGCTTTCATAGCGTCCTTTAAGATGACTGAACAGTTCCCGGCGCAAGGGCAAGACACGATCCAGTCCGCGATACAAACGGTTGTCATAGACCTCATCCACATCCACCGCCATCAAATCCTCCAGCGCCGTCGAGCCATACCAGCGCTCGGCCAGAGCCAGCTCCGAGGCCTGTTCGCAAAAACGCCCCAGCGCCAGAATCGAGGCCACCTGGGCCCAGCCCACCGACTCCCGGCCCGGCGGCAAATGCTCCTCGAAGAAACGATGCAGCCCCAGCCGCCGCCACAGCGCCAGAGCCACATACACTTTGCCAAATTGACGCACCCGCTCCACCCGTATCCGACCCAGATTCACCTGCGCCCACAAGGGAGCCTCCGGTTTATCCTCGGTAAATAAACCTCCGGTTTATCCTCGGTAAATAAATCCAATTGCTCGGCCCCCGCAGCCTCATCATCGCCATCGAGGAGCCGACCGATCTGCTCCCAACCCAACCGCTCATCCTCATCGAGCCCCGGCTCCTTGCCAATGTGGGCCACGATGCGCTGGCGCGGCCCCTTGGCCGTGCGCACCGACTCCACCAGCGTCCAGTAATCATAATCCTGGCCCTTCTTACGACGACGATGGCGACGCAAATACATCAACACCGACCCTGCACTACTTCTCCGAAAAGGCAATAGAGTGGTCTGCACTACACGGCATTTTCACACCCCAACCCTGACAACCATGCGCCCTACAGCACGAAAAACCCTAAAAATAATCGATTTACCCCCCCCAACTGTCGAACTCAGGTTAACCTGCGGGACTTGCTCGATTTCTATGGGACAGCCGGTGGACGCTTTAGAATGCGAGCGACTCCCCAGCAGGCCTATTTCCCTGGGTTTGGTTGAAAACCTATGGGACAGCACAAGGTGGCAAAAGCAATAAAAGAGAAACATGTGATAAAATTTCAAAAATCCGATTCCCCCAAAAGTCAAAAACTCACATTGATTATCAATGTGTTACGAAGCTTGCCTCGCCCCTATGGGATGGTATTAGATCCGATCCATTTCTAATGGTCTTGCTTTCGAAAAAAAACTGGACTTATGCTACTTTTAAAAATTAGATCGGCTCTAAAATTATGCTTAAGATAAATACTGAAAATATTGAGGAGGATTCCTGGACTTCTCCCAAAGGAAAATTTGGCGGCGCCTGCAAAGGGGTCTCTTTGGCTTTGGGGCGTAAAGAGCAATCCATGGACCTGAGGGAGCGGCATCCTTTCGATGTCGAGATATGCCGCATTCCCCCTGGCAAGAGCAATTATCCCTACCACTCGCACAGCGCCCAATGGGAGTTTTATCACGTAATTTCGGGTAGAGGCATCGTTCGGCACGAGGACGGCACAACCGCCATTGAAACCGGGGACGCATTCATCTTCGAGCCGGGCCAGCCCCACCAACTGTCCAATAACGGCTCGGAGGATATGGTCCTCTATGTCGTGGCGGACAATCCGATGGGCGAGTCCTGCTATTATCCAGACAGCAAAAAATGGCTGGTGCGCTTACCCGAAAACAAACTCATCCGCTCCGGGGCCCTCGACTATTACGATGGCGAGGAATGAAGCAAAGTTCAATGCTTCGATGGACGCGCGCCCTCGATGGCTAACTGGATCGAGTATAGAGAGGTGTCTCCGGTAATATAGAGGGTGTTGAAATTCGGCCCGCCGAAGCAACAGTTTGCCGTTCTCTGCGCGGGGACAAGTATTTTCCCGATCAATTCGGCTTGAGCCGTGTAGCATTGAATGCCGTCGGCCGCGCTGGTCCAGATGTTGCCCCTAACGTCGCACTGGAAACCATCCGAAGCGCCCGGCCTGACAACCGCGAACTCCCGTTTGCTGGTGAGCGTTTTGCCATCGGCCGCCACATCGAAAGCCATCATATTTTTGGCCTTTCCCGTATCGGCAACGTATAGAATCGTCTCGTCCGGGGAAAATGCGATGCCGTTGGGGCGATCCATATTATCGACCATAATTTCCAGTTCTCTTGTTTCCGGATTGAATCTAAAAACGAAGTTTCCCGCCATTTCCGAATCCCGTTTGGCCCCTTCGCGGTCCGATAATATGCCGTAGGGGGGATCGGTAAACCAGATAGTGCCGTCGGACTTTACCACGAGATCGTTAGGCGAATTCAGACTTTTACCCTCGTATCGATCCACCATCATACTAACGGAGCCGTCATATTCCGTGCGGGAAATGCCGTGGGTGAGGTGCTGCGCGCTGACCAGGCGCCCCTCCAGATCGACAGAATTGCCGTTGGCATAGTTGGCCGGCTCCCGGAAGACAGTGGTGTCGCCGGTGGCGGGATAATATTGCAACATGCGGTCGTTAGGAATATCCGAGAAAACGACGAGATTTTGCAGGGGTAGAAAAGCGGGACCCTCCATCCACTCCGCGCCGCGCCAATGGCGGATGAGTTTGGGATTTTCCGGCAATAGTTGTTCAAACCCGGGATTGTAAGACTCAATGCCTTCTTTCAATTCGTGAGCGGATTTTTCGTACTTGTGGGTGGGGAAAATTTTGGATTCGGCCGTCATTATTTAGTTTTATTAATATTAAATATTCAATAGCATCCCATAGGAAATAACGCAAAACGGCTGGAATTGCTCTTGTTCGCCTGTTTCACTAGAAGCAGGTTACTATGAAAAAACAAAAAGTAAATCCAGCCAAATGCAAGGTGTGCGTTCTGCGACAGCTTTGCAATTTTATTCCGGGACATCTGGTGGCCAAGTTGGCCCGCCAGTAGGGTGTCGATAAGAAAGCTCGCAGTTTCAGTCCATGGAGCCATATCGTTAGTTTGCTCTATGCTCAGATCACTCATGCTATTGGGCTTAATGATGTCTGTGACGGACTCGCTCATCACAGAGGGTTGCTGGCCAGTATCCGGGGGGCCAGCGTTCCCAGCCGCAACGGGCTTTCCTACGCCAACAAGCATCGCGATGCCAGTATGGCGGGAGAACTGTTTTGGTCGGTGCTCAAGCACTTGCAGTCGTTGTCTCCGGGGTTTGCGGGTGGTAAATTCAAGGGGTTTCCCCGACGTTTCAAACGTGTTATCAACATCGTCGATTCGTCCACTATCGGTTTGGTCGCCAACTGCATGGATTGGGCTAAACATCGTCGACGAAAGGCGGCCGCCAAATGTCACTTGCGCCTGGATTTGAAAAGTTTTCTGCCCCGGTTTGCCATCATCGACACGGCCAGGGACAATGACGCCAAACGAGCCCGTGAAATGTGCGCCGCCCTCAAAGCCGGTGAAATCGTATTGTTTGACAAGGCCTACATCGATTTGACCCACCTCTTTGACTTGTCATCGAGGGGCATTTACTTTGTCACCCGGGCCAAAGAGAACATGGCCTTACGCTGTGTCAAGAGGCTGCTCAAGAAGCCCAAGGGCAATATTTTGCGCGATGATCTGGTGGTCCTTAAGAACAAAAAATCCCGTCAGGATTACCCTCAACCGATGCGCCGGGTAACGGCATGGGTGGAGATTGATGGCCAGTGGCGAGTGATGGAATTTTTGACTAATAATTTGCAGTGGTCGCCCCATACGATCAGCGAACTGTATCGCTGCCGCTGGTCCATTGAAACCTTCTTCCGCCAAATCAAACAAACGCTCAACTTGTGCGATTTCCTCGGCCATAGCGCCAATGCCGTGCGCTGGCAGATTTGGAGCGCTTTGCTGCTCTATGTGCTGCTCCGCTTCCAGGCCTGGTTGAGCCGCTGGGAGCATAGTTTTGTCCGCCTGTTCACACTTGTCAGAGGCGTGCTTTGGGATCGCTTTAACCTGCGGGACTTGCTCGATTTCTATGGGACAGCCGGTGGACGCTTTAGAATGCGAGCGACACCCCAACAGGCTTATTTCCCTGGGTTTGGTTGAAAACCTATGGGACAGCACAAGGTGGCAAAAGCAATAAAAGAGAAACATGTGATAAAATTTCAAAAATTCGATTCCCCCAAAAGTCAAAAACTCACATTGATTATCAATGGGTTACGAAGCTTGCCTCGTCCCTATGGGATGGTATTGTTAAATATTTAAAGGTCAAACGTGTATCCAATTGGAAGGCGAAAAAGTTTTCAGATTGAATTTAGTGGAACCATTGGTGGCGAAGTCGGCCAGGATTTCCCCGATGACGGGGCAGAACTTATAACCGTGGCCGGAAAATCCGATGCCCAGCACCAAATCCTCATGGGTGGGATGCGGGCCGAGGATGAAATCGCCTTGCGGGCTTTGGGAGTAGAGGCATGTCACCGAATGCAGGCAGGGGCCCGCCAAGTTTGGGATGGTTTCGGCCAGGCAATTACGCATTTGCTCGATGTCTGCCTCAGTTACTTCCCGTTGGATGGTATCCGGGCCGCAGGGTGTTCCTTTGTTATGGATGGCTACCTTGACGCCGTTTTTAACCTCACCGTCGTAAGGGACGCCGTAATATTCCGTGCCCTCTTCAAGTTTCCAGAAATGAGCTGGAATGCGTTCGGGCAGGAATGGCTCGATGCCGCACTGAGGCTGGAACCAATGCAGGACCACGCGTTCAATTTTCACGGGCAGGCGCAATTCGGGGAAAATTTGGGCTGCCCAGGGACCCGCCGTAACGATCAGTTTTCCCGCGGAATAACGGCCTTTGTTGGTAACGACTTCGATGCCGCCGCCGGGAGTTTTTCCCCATTTCAAAAGAGATTCGCCGGTTCCGATTCGAGCGCCCTGCGCGGTTGCATTTTCGAGGTGGGCCCGGATGGCTATTTCGGGGTTTACCAGGCCTCCTTTTTTCTCTAAAAGACCGGTGTAGCCGTCGTTGGGTCTGAAAACGGGAAAACGTTTGCGAATCTCGCTGGCGGTTAAAATTTCGTGGGCAATGCCGTATTTTTCCGCGCTCAGCCGGCTGCCTTTTATGATTTCGCCATCCGTTTTGCCGATCAGCAGGCAGCCGGTCTGTTTTAACAATGTTTGGCCGGATTGGCGGGAAAGTTTTTCCCACAGTTCGTAGGCTCTGAATAGCAGCGGAACATAGTCGGGCCCCTCGAAATAGGCCTGCCGGATAATGCGCGATTGCCCGTGGCTCGAACCGAGGGTGTGTGGCGGGTTGAAACGGTCGAACCCAAATACCTTCACCCCTCGCTCGGCCAGGTGGCTGAGGGCGGCGCTGCCCATGCCACCCAGTCCGCAAACGATGATGTCATATGTTTTGGGCATAGCAGGTGTCAGGTTTCGGGTGTCAGGAATTGGAATACTTTCACTTTTTTATTTTATGGTGATTTCCTGGTTGGCGAGGTTGGTTAGGGTTTGTCCGGTTAGTTGGTTGACGATCCACTCTTTTTTTAATGTTACGCCCAGGCTGACGTAGAAGTCGATGGCTGACTGGTTCCAGTCCAATACGGCCCATTCGAAACGCCCACAGTCGTTATCGCGGGCCAGGCGGGCCAGGTAAATGAGGAAGGCTTTGCCGATGCCCCTGCCCCTGTAGGCGGGCTTGACGAAGAGGTCTACCAGATAAATGCCGGGGCGGCCCAGGAAAGTGGAAAAATTATAAAAATAGATAGC
Organism: Opitutales bacterium; assembly: GCA_965226205.1. Classification (GTDB taxonomy): domain Bacteria; phylum Verrucomicrobiota; class Verrucomicrobiia; order Opitutales; family UBA2987; genus JAJFLU01. The sequence goes on from CBDDCJ010000027.1 coordinate 93,014, forward strand.
GAATCCAGCCGGGCTCCCCTGTAATAAGCCAGCAGAGCCCTGGCCACCGGATTTTCCCCGAAAAGATTTTTTCGCAAAATATCCTCCGTCACGACAATCTCATGGAGCAGTTTTTCATACTCCGCCAAGTCCTTAATAAAAGAAAGGATGAGGGGGACATCCTCAATGGTCGCCTGTTCGATTCTAAAATCCGGAGTGGTCATTGAAATGGTAACGCCGTTGGAGACAGAGGTGTCCACCTGTTTCTGGTTGAGAAGTGTAGAGAAGGATGAAACCCTTTCAGGGTTTTTATTTTTTGGTTTGGCTTGGTGTCCAGGGGTTTTACCCCTGGCTGGCGAATTTCGCCCCTTCAGGGCGTTGAATGCAGAAGAAAGGAGGCTGGTGTCAGATTCCCGTGCCTGTATCTGTGCCGGTGCTGGTGTAGGTGGAGAAGTCTGGGGGGGGTGAAGGTGGATAGGGCGCTCATGTCGCTGAAATCGATGCGGTCTGTCTTGTCGTAGATTTCCGTCCAGGTATCGATTTTGAAGGTGGGGTCGCTACCGTAAAAATCTGCCAGGCCTTCGTCGTAGTGAAACTGGACTCCACCGTTTAGCGTAATCTGGTTGGCCACTGCCGCTCCGTTGAAATTAGCGTTACCGCTTATGGTCAAATTGGCGTTGGGGGCATATACCACAGCGGTCATGCCTGCTCCGCCGTGAATTGAGATTTCTTGCCGGGCATCGCCTCCCGCAATATCGGCTTCCGACTGGGTGCCATAAACGGCGAAGCTGCCGGACTCCGGATTCGCGTTGTTGATAGTATTACTGCCTTGGTTATGACCCAAGTCGCCGCCTACATAAATGGTCAGGGTGCTTCCGGCGTTAATAACTACATTGGATAAGTCAACATCTCCAGATACAATCATGCGGATGTGGCCGTTGATGGTCAATTCGGAGTTCTGACCCATATCCAAATCGGTCAAGCTGTATTCAATAGGGCTGTCGGCGGTTCCCCCGGAAAGTGTTTCCGTTTTATTATTTTGCTCTATATTGACAATTTGAGGGTCCGAATCTGTTTTGGCGGAACCGCCCGCAGTGGGGGTGTCCACATCGGGCAGGTCGATATCGAAATCATAAGAGACTCTATCGGGATCGATGGTGACTCCAGCGGGAGTATCTTCCCCGGTGACAGTGCCATTGCCGAAATCTATACTGGAACCGCCAGTGGAAACATAGCCGAAAACATCCGAATTTTCTATGTCAACTCCGGTAACATCGCTTTCAAAATTAATACTGCCGAGGGTTCCTTTATCTCCTTTGTTGCCAGCGCCTGGAAGACCAGCAGCCGAGTCGTAACTATCGATAGTGGCAGCGGCGCCCGTTACGAGCAGAGTATCCTTAGCCGTCAAGCCATTGGCAAAGAGGGAGCGGTAGGCCAAGGTAATTTCAACCTGCCTGATAAGCTCACGCCCGTCCGGAAGGGTGGCCTTGCCCTCGACGTAGAGGGTGGGAATTAAGGCATAATCCCAAACGATACTTGAAAGGGTAGCGGTTTTTCCATTGCTCATATCGATGCCGCCGTCTTGCCTCGCCATGTGGGTTGTGAAGTCCGTCCAGTCGGTCCAGTCATTATTATTGAGAGCCCATGTGGCTTCCTCCGCCGCGGCTTCGGCCGCATTAAGGAGAGCGTTGGACATAAAAGCATCGTCCGATAGTTCCAATTCGTTCATGGACATCTTTAGGTAAGTGGCCACAATAATGCCAATGATGACCGAAAAAATGATCGCGATTATCAATAAGGAACCTTGGGAGGAACGGTTCAACCGGGAGCGGGAATGTGAATAGGAATCTTTCATATATAATTTATTAATCGAATTTTATAATATGCCGGGCATGAATCGTTCAGATTAATTCATCCCCGTGGCTGTTAGCGCATTTTGCATACTTTCTGTATATATCAAAGGCAGCTTATTGTCAATGTAATACGTTTGGGGGGAGGGGGGGGAGTTGATGCTTGATTTTTTTACCACGGATTACACAGATAATTTTGGATTAGTGGTATATATGCTTTTTTATTATCTGCGTTTATCTGCTCGATTTGCGGTTTTATGATATTTTAGGGTTTTTTATCGTGATTGGCGGTTTTTTATCTGTCGGGAGGGTGTTTTCTTGGTTTTTTTTGAACTTTAATCAAACGCAGCCAACGTATCCATTGACTTTTTTTGATTTTTATGCTATATATGGCGGCATGGTTTATGACGCGATGAATATGAATGTGAGTTTGAATAGATCCGGCTTGGCGGGCGCTTTGCCTGGATTGGCTAAGGTTTGGCAAGATCGGAATTTTTTGGAAAATGACCCTATTGGGGCGCATCGGATTGACAAAACTCTTTGCGGGGCTAAAAACGATTCTTTTACTTTGAATGCAATGACTGAAGCAATCGATAGCGGCTTATCGCCGACCATAATTGATATAGACCGTAGTTCCCTCAAGGAGGAGACGATCAGCGATGCCGTGATTCGTTTTGCGGGGGAATCGCAGGATGGCATCCAGAGCATCGGCGGATTTCTGGCCCGGCTGGCGGGGCGGAGCGATCAGGATGTGATGACTTATATGACGATCCCTTCGACCATCTCCGGGGGGCCTTCCATTTTCCAGGTGCGTATGGGGACGGGGGAAGTCCTTTCAGCCGGGGATTCGGCGGATTTTCTGGTGGCTTTTTACCAATACAGCTACGAGGAGCATATCGAGCATTTAAAAGAGGGGGGCGTCCTCATTTACGATTCCGACCATGTAACTCCTGATACCAGGGATCACCGCTATGTTTATGTGGGCGTGGCCATCACCGGGTTGACCATCGAGGCCTTGGGCGGAAATGCCAAAACCAAGGGGAAAAACATTTTTGTGCTGGGTTTGCTCTCGCGCATATTCAACCTCGATGTGGGCAAGCTGAAGGAGTTGATGAGCGAGCGTTTCGGGGGAAAAGGGGAGGGCATCCTGCGCAACGCATATATGGCTTTCGATGCGGGATTCGCCTTTCCGGCGGACAATATCCTGGGCCGCTATTATCAGTTTGAAAAGGCTGCCGCCAATAAATCCGGCAGGCCGCAGGTGTCCATGGATGGCAACCAGGCCCTGACGCTCGGTTTAATTGCGGCCGGAGTGCGTTTCGGGGCCGGTTATCCGATCACCCCGTGGTCAACAATCATGGAAGCGCTGCGCACGGAGCTGCCCAAATACGGAGGCTGCTTCGTGCAGGCGGAAGATGAATTGGCGGCCATCTCGATTACCCTGGGCATGGCCTATAGCGGCTACCTGGCGGTGACGGGAAGTTCCGGCCCCGGGCTTTCCCTTAAAATGGAGGCGCTGGGGTGGGCCTCGATGGCGGAAATCCCATTCATCCTCATCAATGTGCAACGTGGCGGACCCAGCACCGGACTGCCCACCAATGTGGAACAGAGCGATTTGATGCAGGCCATTTACGGCAGCCATGGGGATTCCCCGCGCGTGGTGCTGGCCCCCCGCAATGTCGAGGATTGTTTTTATATCGCCCTGGAGGCCGGGCGCATCGCCCGCAAATACAGCACCCCGGTCATCATTTTATCGGACCAGGCCCTGGCCACCCGCATCGAGGCATTCGACAAGCCGGACCTGGAGAAATTGATGCTCGACCCGAAACCGGAGCTCGTTTCCCGGAAGGAGGAATTTTTCCCCTACGATTTAAAAGAAATCACGCGCCACGCGCCGCCCGGCACCATCATGGAGGGGGGCAAGTACCCGGTTGTGACCGGTCTGGAACACGACGAATCGGGGCACCCCACGGCGAATCCGGCAATGCACATGAAGATGACGGCGAAGCGCCGCGATAAATTGAAAGCGCTGGCCAAGGACATTGGCAAAACCGAGGTCTACGGCGATCGTGAAGGAGACGTATTGCTGGTTGGGTGGGGCTCCACCTACGGGCCGATTCGGGAAGCGGTCAAGCTGCTGCGCGACAAGGGGGAAGAGGCAGGCAGCATGCACTTGCACCATTTGCACCCGCTGCCGGCCGGTATCGAGCGGATACTGAACCGTTTCCGCCATGTTTTCGTGGTGGAGATGAATGACGAGGGGCTCTACGGATACGGCCAACTGGCCGGTATTCTGAGAGCCTGTTTCCGGCACCCCGCCATACGCAGCATCACCAAAACCGATGGCCTGACTTTCAAAGTGAAAGAAATTCTTTCCGGCGTCAGCCATTTGCGCGGCGGCGCTGTGGCCACTTACTCCTCTTATCCCAACATTTAACCCTCATATAATTATAATGGCGCTAACTTTATGCCGAATTTCGATCATCTTCCTCTTCGTCTTGATTTTCCTCTTCGTCCCTTAAGTATTTAAAAATAAAATGTTACACAAATTCAGAGGAGGAAGAGGAAGACGAGGAGGAAGAGGAAGATTTTTATGTTTAAGTTAGCGACCTTTAAACCTGTTATATTTAACATTTCAAACCTCAAAAATAATGACAACGACGGCAATTAGCGAAATCCCTCTGGGCGGCCAACCGCGCGAAAAATTAACCAGAAAAACCCTCACCGCCGATCATCCCACCTGGTGTCCGGGGTGCGGAGATTTCGCCGTCCTTTCGGCCTTTTACCGCACTCTGGAAAAGCGGCAGTTTGCCCATGAAAAAATAGTCACCCTGGCGGGCATTGGCTGCTCCTCGCGATTTCCCTACTTCGTCAACACGCACGGGGCGCATTTCATTCACGGGCGCGCCCTGCCGTTTGCCTCCGGCGTGAGCCTGGCCCGTGAAGACCTGCATGTGTTTGCATTCGGGGGCGACGGGGATGGCTTTTCCATGGGCGGGAACCACCTCGACCACACGGCGCGTAAAAATTTCAACATGACTTATGTCATCATGGACAATTTTGTCTATGGCCTGACCAAAAAACAAACCTCGCCCACCTCGCCGATCGGCTTTAAATCCAAGACCGATCCGGGCGGGTCCGTCGATCAGCCCATCAACCCGATGAAAAAACTGGTCTCGAGCGGGGCCACATTTATTGCCCGCACCCATGCCTCGCAGGTCAAACATATGATGGAGATGTTGGCCCGGGCTATCGGCCACGAGGGATTCTCGGTGATCGAATGCCTATCCGAATGCGTGGAATTTTTCCCCGGCGCTTTCGATGCCAGCATCCCCAGAAAAGGCGGCCAGTTTAATATAATCGAGGAAAAGAAATTCGACGGCAGCCCGGAAGATGCATCAAGGCATGATCCCGCCGATGAGGTGTCTGCGTTTAACCTGGCAAACCTTGAATGGCCGGGGGTGTTCGGTGTTTTTTACGAAAAACAGCGCATCACCAAAAACGAGAACGAAGCGGAATTCGTGAGCAAAGCCCGGCTGAAGCACGGTGGCCTCAGCGACCTGGAAATCCTCGATCAGTCCTTCAACCTGTTGACCTGAGGGCAGGGCGCCTTGAATAGAATTTGCCTCCCTCCTGTAGTGGCATCTATCCCTTTCACGTTTCAGTAAAGAGTAAAGAATTATGACTGGAATCAATGTTGTGATTTTAGGAACGGGATTGATTGCCCGCATGCACATGGGTGAAATGCTCAAGCGCCCGAGAATCACCCGTATCCAGGCGCTCATCGAGGTAAGCCCCGCCTCCCGGAAAAAAACCGCCGCGTGGTTTGCCCAAGAGGGCAAAAAATGCCCACCCTTCTATACCACTTTGAAGGAATGCCTGGCCAAGGAGCCAAAACCGGACGCCGCCCTGATTGCCACACCCCATAAATTTCACTTCGAACAAGCCAGGGATTGCCTCAAAGCCGGTCTCGACGTGATGGTCGAGAAACCGATGGTGATGAACGAGAGCGAGGCCCGCCGGCTGATTCGCGAGCGCAACCAAACGGGCAGGCTTCTGGTGGTCGGGTTCAATGGAAGCCTCTCGGCCGTCATTGCCAAAGCCAGGAAACTGATTGCCGAGGGAAAAATCGGACGCGTGACCGGGATCACGGCTCATGTCCACCAGGGGTGGAAGGCGTCTCAAAAAGGCGCCTGGAGGGTAGCCGGAAATTTCCGGAGGGGGGTTTCTATTCGACACCGGCTCGCACATGCTGAACACCGTGATTGATCTGGCGGGTTCAGATGTAGTGGAAGTTTTCGCCATTTTGGACAATAGCGGAACGGCGGTGGAAATAAATTCAGCGGTGTGCGGACGGTTTAAAAATGGCGTCATTTTTTCCCTGGCCGGTTTCGGCGACTCCATTTATTGCAATTCGTTTATCCGCATCATAGGAACCAAAGGGGTGCTCGAAACGGGGATTTGGGGAGAATGCCTCCTCATCCTACCGGATGGAGCCAATGAATACAAACCCCTGGTTATTTCACCCCGGGGCAGCACCTGGAACCAATTTGTGAAAGTCCTCAGGGGAAAAATGGAAAACCCCTGCCCGGCGGAAATCGGCCTGCGGTTGGCCCGGCTCATGGACATGATTCGAGAAAGCGCCGCCGCCGGAAAATTGGTGCTGCGCAAACGGTAGCCAATCAAAAACCGGGGACCATGGGGGCCAGACAGATAAACATCAAGGTCAGGAGAACGGCACCGGCCAGCACCTTGAGCTTGTTCATCGATTTCACCGTAATGGGTTCGGGTACCCTTTTGCCAAACAAGGCTGCCAGCAATACATAATAGGCCCACCATGCAAAAGAACCGAGGCCGACTCCCGCTCCCAGCAGCAGGGAGTTGCCCAATTCGATCTGGCGGACATGAAAATTCATTGAAATGAGGAGGGCCAGAAATCCGGGCAGCCGCATGGGCATGGTCAAGGCAATGCCAAAAGTGCTCCTGAATATTTTACCGGCGCCTTTCAAAGTTCCTTCATAGCGCAGGGATTTAATTTTCTCGGCGGCGAAGACTGTTGTGCTCATATAAACAAGCACCCCGGCGGCAAAGAGCCGGAACATCCAGTCCAAGGTGTCGCTGAAGGGATGCAGCCAGAAAACCATTAAAGCGGCTAAAGCCGACCATAAGGATTGGGCCAGCGCTATTCCCCCGCCCGCTCCCAATCCCGTAAAAAACCCCCGGCTTAGAGTAATTTGTACGCACCACACCGCCCCCGAAACCATGGTGGTGGAAAATACCAGCCCCAGGATGATGCCGAAATAAAAAAAGAATGCGCTCATAACATCCTCAGGCACATTAATGACGCCGCGCGGGCGGCCAATGTTATTTTCATCATCAACCCGGCCTTAACCGGCAATGCCAGGTTAGGCGCTTTCCAATTTTGCCAATGGCAGCAGGAGGAGAATAGTAGTTCCAACGCCATCCTCGCTCAGAATTCCCAATTGCCCGCCGTGCTTTTGGGCGAAATTTTTGGCAAAATACAAACCAAGACCCATACCGCCCAATTTTTCCCGTGTCGTGAAAAACGGTTCAAATACCCTTGGCAGGATAGCCGGGGGTATGCCACCCTCCATATCGGAGAAAGAAAGCTCGGCCGCATCGACCAGCAGTCCGTAGGGCTGCGGAAAAATGGCCCGGCGGTCCTTGCTGCCGCCGGCAACACGGCGCAGGAACAGCTTTATGCGGCATTGGGTGGTGAGGCTGCCAACGGCATTCAAGGCAAAATGCAGCAATACCATCCTGAAGGTATTTTCATCAATCCTGACGGGGAGTTCAGGCCCAGTGGAATCTATTATCAGAGAAGCTCCCGGAGGCAGCACGACTTCCAAAACCTCCTTTTGGCGGTGCGTCAATTTGGTTAAATCGACGAGGGTAGGCTCATCCCGTTTTGATCGATTAACCTCTGAAATACTGTGCAATTTTTTTTGGGATCTAATGGCGCTTTTGTAAATAAGATCAATGTTTGCCTTTAAAGGGTGCTCCGGATCGATGGAGCGGACAAGCGATTCGCTCAACGAATAGATGCCCATTATTGAGTTCACCATATCGTGCAATAAACCACAGATGGCGGCTATCCTGGCCTGGTTCATGGATGCCGCCAGAAGCGCATATTCGGGCGGTAAATTTTCCAGGAGGACTTTTTCGGCTGAAGAAGGCTTATCCATGCCACCAGGTTCTAATTTGCCCAATGCCGGCAATGGGAGTTCATAAGCTTTCCAATTCCTGATATTGTTTCAATTTATTGCGGAGAGTTCGGCTTGTAACCTGCAAATGTCTGGCCGCCAACGAGCGGTTTCCGCCGGTTGCTTCCAGCGCGTGCAAAATATACCGTTTTTCCAATTCCTCAATGGATATGAGGGATTCCGGGTAGTGTATTAAGTAGGAATGGTGGCTAATTCTTGATTATATTGATGAATGAAAAGTCTCAGACAGGTTTCATGCATACTCTTAAGCTTGGAAAAGGAGAGGGTTTTGCGTGTGAAACGACCCAGTCGTTGGCGCAGGGTATTGTTCCATCGTTCCACATGGGCCGTTTCACCGGTTTCTTTTCCCACGAATCGGTTATGAGGAAAGACTTCATCATAAGTGGACCAAAAGTCGCTGTAGGTGGCACATCTTTTGTAGGCCCGTGGCAGGCGCTCGTAAAGTTCCCGGCAACGATACCAATCCCGAGGCCCAATGGCATAGGAGAGGATTTGACGGGTGCGTCGGCAAAGAGCGATCCAAACCCATTGGGCATCGCTCTTGCGCCCCACAAAAGACCACAGTTCGTCCAGTTCAATGACATCATGACGGCGGGCCGCAAGAATCGTGCTTTTGAGCGATCGCAGCGATTGTCGTTTTTTTTAACCAACTCAAAACGGTGTTGGGACTCACCCCGAAGGCGCGCTGTAAACCGCGTAGACTGCTGCGTTCCTGATAGACTCGAAGGATCATTTCTTTTTGCTCTTCGGTGTATTTCACTGTGGGGTTTTCGCGGCTTTGTTTACCACAATCATGGCAGCGGTAGCGCTGTTTATGGTTGGGCGTCTTGCCAAATTTAATGATATTTTCACTTCCACAGTGCCGACAATTAATAATTTTAGTAACCATGCACTAAGAATAAACTGCCTAACGCTATTTGTACAGCTAAAAATACAAAATAATATTCTTTTTTTATACACTACCGGATTCCGCACCAGGCTTGTCGTTTGCCTCCCTCTCCCAAAAATTAAATTCAGCATTCGCAAAATTGTTATGCGAGACCAAATCCTCCACTTGAAGTTCGGCCCCGTCCAGGGAAATCAATCCGAGGTTCGTGGGTTCGATATAGTTCCCCGATTCGTTTAAAATAACGGCCCGCTCGATCGTGTTCTGCAATTCCCGGATATTGCCGGGCCAATCATGCAAGAGTAGGCTCGATTTGGCGGCAGATGAAAAACCCGCGATTTTTACCCCGTGCTTGCGTTGCAAACGGGCTTTAAAGTGCTCCGCCAGGAGGAGTATGTCTTCCTTCCTTTCACGCAATGGTAAACTGTAAATAGGAAACACGTTGAGCCGATAATAGAGATCCTCACGGAATTCCCCTCTTTCTACGCATTGGATCAGGTCGCGGTTGGTGGTGGCAATTACCCGCGTATCTACCTGAATGGTTTTGCCCCCTCCGACCCGTTCGAATTCCCTCTCCTGCAGCACCCTCAGTAGTTTAGAGGCTGTCCCAAAAGGGTGATTTTTGCGAGGGGATTTTGAAGAGTGTTCATTTTAGTGATGTTTTCTTTTGGGAGGGGGTGACTTTGCTCTCCTATGACGTTGGGATACTGGTTTTGGGGTCCGGTTGCCTGGTTTTCTTTGTATGGGCCGACAGTAGGCCTGTGAAAAAGTATTGTCCTTGCTTTTCCGCTCTTTATTTAGGCCGCCGCTTTGGTTTTTAGTTCATCTTGCTGGGCCAGCATCTTGGCCACTTTCCATAGATTGTGCGAGAGGACCGACCAGGCTACGCTGATCGAGCGGTTGGCAAAGCCTTTGCTGCGCAATCGCCCGGCCTGCCAGCGATTCTTCAATACCCCGATCCGCCCTTCGGTGCTGGCCCGGCGCTTTTGCAATTGCCTGAAGTGTGGTTCCTCCATCCGTTTTTTCAACTGCTTCGGATCGCGTGGACAGAGCGCATCGTAGATGCCCTCCTGGGCTAACTGCCGGCGGGCCCGCTGGGAGGCGAATCCCCGGTCCGCGCACATGGCCGCTATGGGTTCGGCTAGGTTGAAGCGGTTCTATCTTTGCAAACTCTCTTGCATTTGTTCATTTTCGCTTGGCGTCCGGCTGCCGTAGAGTTTCCAGTCCAGCAGGTATCCTTCAACGCTTTCACCCAAAAACAGGGTGTTGCCAAACTCAACCTCTTGGCCCGCTTTGCCTCGCACAATCACCTGCGCATCGGGTTCGTAAACACTCAAAACTTTCTCTGCGTTTTTCACCTGGCGGCCGCCAATGATTCGCTCGTGCGCTTGCTTGATGACCACCGGGATTAGCTCGCTCATGCGCTCCATCCGGGTAAGGATCTGTTGGACCTGTTTTTCGCTGTAATCGCTTTGCTCCCAGCAGGCTTGCAATAATTCCCGATGACTGCGGGCATGCTCCCCGATCCGTTTGAGCAGCTTTTTCATCTGCCTCAAGATACCCTTGCGTTGCCGCGCGCTGTCCTTTCGCCGCCGGCTGTGGGTCATCTGTATGCACAGCCGATTCATCTGCCGAGCCAAGGGCTCCGGTTCGATCGGCATGCGATGGCGCAAACCGGCCTTCTCACGGATCAGCCGGATCGCTTTGAGCAGCGTGCCCGCTACATCCTTGAGCAGCACCCAGTCCGTCGGCCAATGAATGTTGACCTCCAAACAGGTGCCGTCGATCAGGCAAATGGTGGTGTCTATCGGCTTGTCCAATCCCACCACCTGCCGGGCCAGATCGGCATCGCCCACAACCTCAGTCAAGGTCCGGTGCAAGGCCCTCAACTGCTCTTCGCTGAAAAACTTCGAGGCCCGTTCCAGGGTGCTCTTGAAGATGCCCCTTATGCCGTCGATATGGCGGACACGACAAAAGTCAGCCAACAGATCGCTGCTGCCCAGAGCCCTCGACAAATGCCGAAACGAAATCCCACCGAGCAGATAACGCAGCGTTTCCATACGCAACGCCTTGAGGGCAAAATTAGCCCGCTTTTGCCGGGCCTTTACACTCATTGGCTGGCCTCTTTCCAAGGCCAGATCAACGCCCTGCGATTCCACCTCCGAATCGATCAGCAGCCGGTCGATACGCTCGATGGTGGCGCGAAAGTTATCGTAATCGAGGCAACGGTCGACCACAGTTAAAGCTGGACGCAGGAGGCATTGGATGGCTATATTTTTCATAGAAAGGGCTATATTGATTTTCGCTAACGCAATTATAGAACCCTTTTTTAGCCGGATCGAGCAAAAAAATGCTCTTTCCGGCTATTTTTATAAACGTCATCCAGTTGACTACAAAATCTTTATATTTTTGGGACAGCCTCTAGTTTAACCTGCAAATGGGGAGAAATCTCACTGACCTCACCCAGCAGAATAGTCCCGCCATGCGCCAGTTCAAAACGACCCCTGCGACGGCTGGTGGCACCCGTAAAAGATCCCTTTTCATGTCCGAAAAACTCACTCTCAATAAGGGTTTCCGATATCGCCGCGCAATTCACCTTGATAAACGGAGCTGCCGAGCGAGAACTCGCTTTATGCAATTCTCCGGCGATAACCTCTTTGCCGGTGCCGCTTTCACCATGTATGAGCACGGTGGCCTGCGTCGGCGCCACTTTCCGAATCAACTTCCGCAATTGGTGGGTAGCGGCGCTGCGGCCCACAAGCTCAGTTTTCAGGGAATCGCTTTGACTGAAAAAGCGATTGACATTAACAAGGTGGGTAAACTTCTCCGCTTTCTGGATAACGATCTCGATCTGGTTACTGGAAAAGGGCTTAATCAGATAGTCGAAAGCGCCCGCCCGCATACAGTCAACGGCGGACTCGACGGTTCCATAGCCCGTCATCATAACTATTAGCGGGGTGTCCGGGCTTTTTCGAGATTTTGTTCAACAAAGTCGTTCCATCGCCGTCGGGCAAACGTAAATCCATAAAAACCAGGTCGAAGGGGTCCTTCTCAAGATATTTCTCGGCTGCCTTGATGGTTCCGGCAACGGCAACGGAATAACGCTTTCTGCGCAATATTTCCTGTAGAGATTTTCGGATAATCAGCTCGTCATCCAGAACGAGTATTTTTTCAAAAGCCATTTGCCTATATTACCTGAAACAATGAAATAATCGATCGACCGCTGGAATTCCAGCCTCCAACTGATTGAAATCGACTGCCCGCATATTGAGAATTCACCAATTCATAATATTCTAGTTCATGGATTTTGTTATGCAATGAGGTAAAGCCCTCATATCGGAAAAAAAGAAACCCTATATTGGCCTCGGATTCTAAAAAAAATGGTAAAAGCGCTTCTTTTTTCATCCGCCCGCGCAAATTGCTTGCATTGCTAAGTTTGATGATGTCCGTCATTTGACGTCGAATCATCTTATCAACCCGTAATTATTTGAAAGTAATTTTATGGATTCACATGATTTGCCACCACAATCACTGCGCAAAATAGTGCACGACCTGAATGGAGAATTATTTCTCATACGCGGTTATGCTGACCTCACCTTGGGCAAAATTGAAAAAGATCATCCGATTGCGGAAAACATTCGCAAAATCCTCCGCCGCACCGACGAGCTGGAAAATATTATTCAAAAATTACGCCAAAAACAGAATATTTTGGAACCCGATGAATGATTTTTGATAATATTTAATAATTTCTTAAGGATTGAGCAGAAATCCCGATAAAAACCGTGAGTAAAAGTACCTATGGAAATTGTCATTCAATCATCTATTACCCCCCCCAACCTCTCTCATTCACGAATCAACCAAACTATGCCAGCAATTCCTGAAAAGAATAAAGTGGACCCTAAAATAAATCCCCGCAGCCAGGAAATCCGGCCTCATATTGTTGCCAAAGGCAGAATTCTTGCCCAGGACCCGAATTATCCAGACAGCAAAATACTCAGGCAAGTCGCCCGGAAATTGGTGGCTGAACAATTCAATAAATTAACTTTGAAGTAATTTTACCCGCTTCAATTCGAAACCCCCCCGCCGGGCCATGATTGCCCGGTGTCTTTAATCAATCAGGACCAGTGTGTCCTGCAATTCATTGAGGTCGTCTTCCGCTCGGGGCAATGGGCCGGATAACTCCCTCCCAGCCTCTTTAATGACTGCGCCGAGGGCTTCGCTGGGATGACCTTTCCCCAATCCATCAGTCAGTTGCTGGCACAGTTGGTCGAGGAATGGCTGGCCGAGCTTGTCCAGGATAATCTCGTCGCTCAAAACCATGGCTGTGCGTTCGAATAGGGATATGTAAAATAGGAGCCCGGAACTGCCGGCCGTATGATGGACCCGGTTGTCGAAAAAAACCTCGCGGGCCCTGGCAGCCACTTCCTCCTGCATCTGTAGTCGCGGTGTAAACAGCCGCCGAAGCCATCCGATGTGGCCTCCCGCCGTGGCCCCGGCAATGAAAGCGGCCGCAATGGCCGCCATCAGGATCAGCAATTCCAGGAACAAGGGCAGGCCTGCGCCCCAGCTTCCCGCATTGTCTTTCTGACCCGGGGGGAGCAGCAGCCACAGGGAGAGCACAGTCACCATAACCAGCCATAAACCAATTATATCCTCCGCCCGGTCGTAGCGGCCCGAAGCCGTGGCCACCGCCGGGACAATCTCGCAGCAGGTTTGGCCCTCGGCCTCTTCCACCGCTTGCTCCACTAGTTTACGCTGTTCTTCGTTAAATAGTTGGGATGCCCTTTGCATAAGCCTGATTTCCTGATTTTACCACGAACCGGAGGCTCCTCCGCCCCCGGAAAATCCGCCGCCGAACGAGCCGCCGCTGAATCCCCCGCTGGAGCTGTTTCTGAGCATTTGCATGAGCAAAAACCCCAGCAAGGTGAATGCCGCCCCCCAAAAAAGCCAGGCCCATCCGCTCGCTCCCCGCTTGATGAGTGAAACTATCGTGAAGATGGCCAAACCGATAAATCCAACCACCAGCGCTAAATGCCACCACGGGCGTGGCCGCGTTGGCAACTCAAGCTGTCTCCCCATTTTATCGAGAGCGCCCACCCCGGCTGCAATTCCCGCTGAAAACTTTCCCTGTTTGAAATGGTAAATGATATGCTCCTGCATAATCTGGCGGCTTTGGGCATCTTCACGATGGCCCCACCCGGCGCCCAGTTCGATTCTCGCCTGACGGTCGTCCCTTGAGACCAGCAGCAGAATGCCCGTATTCCAGTCCTGCTCTCCCAATTTGGCATGCCCTATGCCCCATTGATTGAAGAGGATGGTGGAAAAAGTTTCGATGCTCATGCCGGCGCCTCCATGCCGTGCCATCGACTCAATGGTCACCACGATGATGGGGGTGGCTTTATCTGTCAGCAAGGCATCGCATAATGCCTTGATTTGTTCTTCATCCGCCGCATCGATTAAATTGGCCTGATCGCGGACAAATTCCCTCTCACCGGGTCGCTCAATGGTGATTTCCAGCCCCCATGCGGTAGAGCCGCAAACCACTATCGATATCAAATAAAAGGAAAAGAGACGGATAACCGTTTTATAGAATCTGCGACTATAGTAATTGTTCACCGGCCCGGCCTTTCTGCGCGACATTTTTTGAACCTACCATCCCACAATACAAAGCCCCGCCCCGAAACGGCAATAAAATAGTTATGGAATTTTTCGCCTCGCTGGTGTTTCCCAGGTCTTGCGTCGTGAATACGGCAATCAAAAGGTTGCCAGCTATTAAAGATGTCCTGACTGTTCTCCTGTGTCAAGTATCCCGCATCCTTCTCCAAAAAATGACTTTCTACAATAAACTGGATCATATTTGGAAACTGAATAACTCCCTGGTTTGTGTTGGCCTGGATCCCGACCTGGATCGAATGCCCGTTCATTTTCAGGGACAGGACAATCCGATTTTTGCTTTTTTGCGGGAGATCATCGCTGCAACGGCTGATCTGGTATGTGCTTTTAAACCCCAGATCGCTTATTTTTCCGGCCAGGGAGCGGAGGATCAATTGTGGCTCACCATGAGCTACTTGAAAGAGCGCCATCCGGAAATCCCCGTCATTCTCGATGCCAAACGCGGAGATATCGGCAGCACCGCGGCCATGTACGCGAGGGAAGCCTTTGACCGCTATGGGGCCGATGCGGTGACGGTTAATCCCTACCTCGGAGGCGATTCTCTGGAACCATTTTTGGAACGGTCCGGCAAGGGCGTCTTTATTCTGTGCAGGACCTCCAATCCCGGAGGCATGGAATTGCAAAACCTTGAGGTGGATGGCCGCAAGATTTACCAGATAGTTGCGGAAAAAGCGGCTTGCCATTGGAATGGCAATAGAAATGTGGGACTCGTCGCCGGAGCCACCTATCCTCGGGAACTGGCCCAAATCCGGGAGGCCGTCGGAGATATGCCGCTGCTGGTGCCGGGAGTTGGAGCGCAGGGCGGCGATATCGGACAGGTGGTGGAGGCGGGTTTGAACTCCCGCGGAACTGGCATGATCATCAATTCCTCGCGTGGCATCCTCTATGCGGGAAACGACCGGAATTTCGCTCGGGCAGCGCGGGCAGAGACAATTAAACTACGAGACGCCATCAATTTGCATCGCCCGATTTAAATTAAATTTTTTTCCAGAATGTAAGCATTTTCAAAGCGGCCCGACCTATATGAAATTGCGGCCGAAAGAATGGCTGTTTGAAAATTGGGAGATAAACATGAAAATAATTAAAATATTAGGAAGAGGCTTTATCGATTTTCATCGGGGGGTCATCAAAATGCCCGTCCTGTGGCAGCTTTGGCTGGCCCTGCTTGTAGCCGGGAACTTGGTGGTACCGCTTTTATTCATTGATCGGCTGGAATCGCAGGTGGTTTTGGCTGCCATGATGGGCGGTTTCTTTTTGATGGTGGCTCTGACCGGGTTTACTGATTTTACCCGTTTGCTGGGGCTGGGACACCTCGTTTTTTGGGCTCCGGCCGTAATCTACCTTCTGGGGCGGCTGGGTGAGGTTCCGGCAAACGATTTATTCGGGATCTGGTTGCGCGCGCTTTTAGTCATAAACATTGCATCCCTCATCATCGATGCCGTCGATGTCATCCGCTACATGGGCGGTGATCGTCTGGATTCTTTGTCAGGTCCCATTAAATCCTCAAATCAAGAGGCCGCATAATCGATCTAAATGGCCAGTCGAAATCGGAGCCCTACTTTTTCTCCAGCCGGGAAACGATGACTTCGCGGTTTTGCTTGTAAACGGCGTAAAGGATGCCGGAAGCGGAACGATCCCAGGCGATTCCCTGGCCGGGACTGTTGACCTCGATCGTTTCAAGCAATTCCAGGATGGAGCCGGCCTCGGGGATTTTCAGGACATAGATTTCCTTCGCGTCGTGCCCCGTCACATAGAGGAGACCCTCTTCATCAAAAATACCGCCGGAGGAACTATAACCGGCGAATTTTTCAATGACCGGGGCGGGAAAGACCCAGCCCTCCTTGCGGTTCCAGTCCTTGTCGAATTTAACCAGATTGGTCCAGGTGGGATCGCGGTTGGGCTCCGCCGCCCGGTTCCCATAATGCGCGAAGGCGACATACCAATGGCCATCGTAAAAATCGATCCAGGTGGTGGAGCCGGAATAAATGCCAAAGCTATGCGAACCGATATGCCGCAAGGTTTCGGTATCCCAGATTTCGATGGAACCCGTCATGGGAACCCCAGGGTAGTTGGAATGGGCGCAGTAAAGTTTGCCCTCGAGAACGATCCCGCTATTCAGGTGGATAAGCGGCTCACCTTCGGGACAATCCCAGCCCGTTATACGCACACCGGATGTTTTGTCATATTTGCCGATAGCATGATTGCTGATGGCGTAAAAGTACTTGGCGTCCACGGCCACAGCCTGTTTGGCCTCCACGGCCGGAAACCGCCGCAGTTCCTCATAATCATATTCATAGGAACTCTCCGCCCAAAGACCAGGGAGCGAAACCAAAAACAGGAAGGCCCCGATAAATCCGGCTCGAAGCAAAAAAGGAAGTTGTCTCCATTTATTCATGATTTGAACTCAATAGCATCCCATAGGAAATAACGCAAAACGGCTGGAATTGCTCTTGTTCGCCTGTTTCACTAGAAGCAGGTTACTATGAAAAAACAAAAAGCAAATCCAGCCAAATGCAAGGTGTGCGTTCTGCGACAGCTTTGCAATTTTATTCCGGGACATCTGGTGGCCAAGTTGGCCCGCCAGTATGGTGTCGATAAGAAAGCTCGCAGTTTCAGTTCATGGAGCCATATCGTTAGTTTGCTCTATGCTCAGATCACTCATGCTATTGGGCTTAATGATGTCTGTGACGGACTCGCTCATCACAGAGGGTTGCTGGCCAGTATCCGGGGGGCCAGCGCTCCCAGTCGCAACGGGCTTTCCTACGCCAACAAGCATCGCGATGCCGCGATGTCGGGAGAACTGTTTTGGTCGGTGCTCAAGCACTTGCAGTCGTTGTCTCCGGGGTTTGCGGGTGGTAATTTCAAGGGGTTTCCCCGACGTTTCAAACGCGTTATCAACATCGTCGATTCGTCCACTATCGGTTTGGTCGCCAACTGCATGGATTGGGCTAAACATCGTCGGCGAAAGGCGGCCGCCAAATGTCACTTGCGCCTGGATTTGAAAAGTTTTCTGCCCCGGTTTGCCATCATCGACACGGCCAGGGACAATGACGCCAAACGAGCCCGCGAAATGTGCGCCGCCCTCAAAGCCGGTGAAATCGTATTGTTTGACAAGGCCTACATCGATTTGGCCCACCTCTTTGACTTGTCCTCGAGGGGCATTTACTTTGTCACCCGGGCCAAAGAGAACATGGCCTTACGCTGTGTCAAGAGGCTGCTCAAGAAGCCCAAGGGCAATATTTTGCGCGATGATCTGGTGGTCCTTAAGAACAAAAAATCCCGTCAGGATTACCCCCAGCCGATGCGCCGGGTAACGGCATGGGTGGAGATTGATGGCCAGTGGCGAGTGATGGAATTTTTGACTAATAATTTGCAGTGGTCGCCCCATACGATCAGCGAACTGTATCGCTGCCGCTGGTCCATTGAAACCTTCTTCCGCCAGATCAAACAAACGCTCAACTTGTGCGATTTCCTCGGCCATAGCGCCAATGCCGTGCGCTGGCAGATTTGGAGCGCTTTGCTGCTCTATGTGCTGCTCCGGTTCCAGGCCTGGTTGAGCCGCTGGGAACATAGTTTTGTCCGCCTGTTCACACTTGTCAGAGGCGTGCTTTGGGATCGCTTTAACCTGCGGGACTTGCTCGATTTCTATGGGACAGCCGGTGGACGCTTTAGAATGCGAGCGACTCCCCAGCAGGCTTATTTCCCTGGGTTTGGTTGAAAACCTATGGGACAGCACAAGGTGGCAAAAGCAATAAAAGAGAAACATGTGATAAAATTTCAAAAATTCGATTCCCCCAAAAGTCAAAAACTCACATTGATTATCAATGGGTTACGAAGCTTGCCTCGCCCCTATGGGATGGTATTGATTTGAACTTGAACATTCCCCATCCCATAAGCTTGTGACGGCAAGCAGCATTTTTAAGGGCATCGGGATCATTGCGATCCACATTCAATAAATTATCCATGTTCATCCGGGTAATCCGTGGTTAAAAAATGATTTTGCGGTTTTAAAAACATATTGGTGAACATCAGAACACAATAAATAACAGAACGCAAGCTTTTTTTCAAAAAAATGCCTTTTAATATTTCCTGTTAATTCGCCTTAATTAGAGGCTGTCCCAAAAGGGTGATTTTTGCGAGGGGATTTTGAAGAGTGTTCATTTTAGTGGTATTTTCTTTTGGGAGGGGGTGACTTTGCTCTCCTATGACGTTAGGATTCTGGTTTTGGGGTCCGTTTGCCTGGTTTTCTTTGTATGGGCCGACAGTAGGCCTGTGAAAAAGTATTGTCCTTGCTTTTCCGCTCTTTATTTAGGCCGCCGCTTTGGTTTTTAGTTCATCTTGCTGGGCCAGCATCTTGGCCACTTTCCATAGATTGTGCGAGAGGACCGACCAGGCTACGCTGATCGAGCGGTTGGCAAAGCCTTTGCTGCGCAATCGCCCGGCCTGCCAGCGATTCTTCAATACCCCGATCCGCCCTTCGGTGCTGGCCCGGCGCTTTTGCAATTGCCTGAAGTGTGGTTCCTCCATCCGTTTTTTCAACTGCTTCGGATCGCGTGGACAGAGCGCATCGTAGATGCCCTCCTGGGCTAACTGCCGGCGGGCCCGCTGGGAGGCGAATCCCCGGTCCGCGTACATGGCCGCTATGGGTTCGGCTAGGTTGAAGCGGTTCTGTCTTTGCAAACTCTCTTGCATTTGTTCATTTTCGCTTGGCGTCCGGCTGCCGTAGAGTTTCCAGTCCAGCAGGTATCCTTCAACGCTTTCACCCAAAAACAGGGTGTTGCCAAACTCAACCTCTTGGCCCGCTTTGCCTCGCACAATCACCTGCGCATCGGGTTCGTAAACACTCAAAACTTTCTCTGCGTTTTTCACCTGGCGGCCGCCAATGATTCGCTCGTGCGCTTGCTTGATGACCACCGGGATTAGCTCGCTCATGCGCTCCATCCGGGTAAGGATCTGTTGGACCTGTTTTTCGCTGTAATCGCTTTGCTCCCAGCAGGCTTGCAATAATTCCCGGTGACTGCGGGCATGCTCCCCGATCCGTTTGAGCAGCTTTTTCATCTGCCTCAAGATACCCTTGCGTTGCCGCGCGCTGTCCTTTCGCCGCCGGCTGTGGGTCATCTGTATGCACAGCCGATTCATCTGCCGAGCCAAGGGCTCCGGTTCGATCGGCATGCGATGGCGCAAACCGGCCTTCTCACGGATCAGCCGGATCGCTTTGAGCAGCGTGCCCGCTACATTCTTGAGCAGCACCCAGTCCGTCGGCCAATGAATGTTGACCTCCAAACAGGTGCCGTCGATCAGGCAAATGGTGGTGTCTATCGGCTTGTCCAATCCCACCACCTGCCGGGCCAGATCGGCATCGCCCACAACCTCAGTCAAGGTCCGGTGCAAGGCCCTCAACTGCTCTTCGCTGAAAAACTTCGAGGCCCGTTCCAGGGTGCTCTTGGAGATGCCCCTTATGCCGTCGATATGGCGGACACGACAAAAGTCAGCCAACAGATCGCTGCTGCCCAGAGCCCTCGACAAATGCCGAAACGAAATCCCACCGAGCAGATAACGCAGCGGTTCCATACGCAACGCCTTGAGGGCAAAATTAGCCCGCTTTTGCCGGGCCTTTACACTCATTGGCTGGCCTCTTTCCAAGGCCAGATCAACGCCCTGCGATTCCACCTCCGAATCGATCAGCAGCCGGTCGATACGCTCGATGGTGGCGCGAAAGTTATCGTAATCGAGGCAACGGTCGACCACAGTTAAAGCTGGACGCAGGAGGCATTGGATGGCTATATTTTTCATAGAAAGGGCTATATTGATTTTCGCTAACGCAATTATAGAACCCTTTTTTAGCCGGAGCGAGCAAAAAAATGCTCTTTCCGGCTATTTTTATAAACGTCATCCAGTTGACTACAAAATCTTTATATTTTTGGGACAGCCTCTAATTATCAACAAGATAGCGCCAATCCAAACGCTTCAACGACCAACACCCCAACCCAAAGACAAAAAAAGATCTCCCATTCTGCCCCCTATTATCCGTTCTCTCGTTCATTGTTGCTTCGCCAAGAAGTCATCAAGACCTTGAGTTTGTCACGAAGGTCTTTACCACCCCAGCTTACGCACAGAAGAAAATGCAAGTCTTCCGGATATACGGCCATGTGAGTGCCTTTACGTTTGCTGTTTTTTCTATTGCGGGGCCAATCCTCGATAATTTTGCTCACTTTGGGAGTAATGGATGTGTCAGAGTAAGCACGCTTCTCCAATTGGAGCATTACTTCCAGAGTTGCGAGGTTGCGGCATTCTTCCAAAACATGTCGCCAGTCCGTGCCGAACAGAATCTCCCCGTATTCCAACAGATCACAGAAGGACTCAACGCAGTTTCGATGCCCTACATTCAGGTCGAGCAGACCGGTTGTATGGAAGAAGTCGTTGCGTCGCCTGCGGCGGCGCTTCATTTAATTTCAGATACCCCGTAGCTTGCTACGGGGAGCGGTAACTTTATAACAGAGATGAATGAGCGAAGAGAAACGGGAGCATTTGAGGCGCGCGAGCCATTGCGTGTGGCAGATCCACTACCATATGGTGTTCCCTGTGAAGTATCGGAAGATGCTCTTGGAAAGGCGGGTGCAAGAGGTGCTGAAAGAAACAAGCGTTGGGATAGCCGAGCGCTATGAAATAGAGATGAAAGCACTGGGAATGGATGGAGACCATGTGCATTTGCTGTGTGGAGCGCATCCGAAAGAAGCACCCGGGCGAATCGTTCAGAAATATAAGAGCATAACGGCGCGGGAGATCTTTCGGCGCGAACCTTGGGTGAAGGAGAAGCTGTGGGGAGGGGAGTTTTGGAGTGACGGGTATTATGTTGGAACGGTAGGGGAGCGTGGGGATTGGGCCAGTGTGGAGGCCTACGTAAGAAAACAGGGCAAACCGAAGAAGCAGTTGCAACAATTGATGCTGTGGTGATCATGAATTTCTTTCTTAGATACCCCGTAGCTTGCTACGAGGAGTTTCATTACAACTTGTAAATCTCTTACGCGCTGCATTTGGGCAGCCAGTTTTGCGGTGACGACTTCTTCGACATCTTGCAAAACATCGTGGTAATTCTTGAAATGGTTATTGGCCTTTTTGTCCGTCCATTGTGGATTATCTTCTTGGAGAAAGAGTTTAGAGACCAGTTCCGTATAGTCGTCGCAGAGAATAAATGCAGTATTCAGATACTGCCCGCCTATGCGCGCTGTGTAGTAGATTTCAACCCCGGCACAAATCTCATTCATTAGATAAGTAAGTGCTGGATTCATTGCGCCGCCTCCTCCCCGAGAAGTCGCGATTCGAATCGAGCCTTGGCTAACTCCCACTCCTGCGCCGCTTCCCCGCATAAGCGGCGAGCTTCCATCCGGCGGTTACGTAACTCATCCACGACCTTTTGCTGCATCTTCAAATCAGGGATTGGGATAAGCAAGTCCACCACATCCTCGTTGGCAAGGCGCGGGTGGGTGTTGCCGGTCATCATGTGCTTAGTCTGGGCTAGGATGAAGGACGAACGCATTGCCGCCGCGAGATAGTCGGGCAGCACTTCGTTCACGTCTTCTTTGATGCGGATAACATGAAACTCAGTGGAGCATACGCCGCTGCGTTCCGCGCGCCAAACCTTGTTCAAGTAAGGGCGAAGACGAGCGAATAATACATCGTTTTCCTTGAAGATTGAAGCCTGCCCCTTGCCCGGTTCTTTGGTTGTTTCGGTCAGTTCTCCCGTGTGGCTTTGTACCCCTGCAAGTCCAAGGTATTGCTGTGGGTCGTATTCGGTTGTAAGTTCCCGCAAGAAATCGGCGACTTCCTCCACCCTTGCGGTACGCTTTGCATTTTTTGCTGTTTGGATGGCCCGGAGTGCCTTCATCCGTTCTGGATGGAAATAGTCCGCGCCGATCTGCTTCGAGCCAAGAAGACTAGAAAACTGCATGGCATACGTGAGGCGGTTATCATGTTCGGGCAGTGTCAGGCCGAGGCGGTGTCAGGCCGAGGCGGTCGAGGAAGAAGGCGTCGAGGCCGGAGAGTAGGGAATCGGCCTGTTCTAGTTTGCGTCGTCGCGGCTCCCGCGCCCGCTCCATCTCCCTCACCATCTCCCGCTGAATCGGCAAGGGAGGCAAGGGGATAAGAATGTCCAAAATTTCTGGCGCTGTTATTGTCTCCTGAACTCCACCGCTGACAAGACGCCTTACTTGGGTTTTTCCAAATTTTGAATTGAGAACTGCCCAAACAAAATGGGGCAAAGCCAGATTGTTAACGACCTCTTGTTTTAGAGAAATACGAATTGTATTTGCGTTGATGTTGCCACCTTCAAACCTCTGATCAACTAATCCAACTTTTCCAACTTCGCCTCTTACCGTCATTACCAGATCGTTCAAGTCGAGGCGTGTGTTTGGGTACTTATCGTGAATCTCTTGCGTAATGAAGCTGGGATCATCGACTTCAACAAGTTCTCCATCGCGAGTTATATTTTCTCCCTTTAGAACCAAAATCCCGCTGGTCTGATATTCAATTCCGTAGAAAGTAGGGTAGCGATAACAAATTGCGACAAGTTCACCAAGCCTGGTCGCATTGGACGAAGCGATCTGTTCAAAAAGAAGCTTAACATCAGGAGAATGGTAGTTTGCATCGAATCGGCGGCTCATTTCGCCCCGCTTGACGGCAAAGCACTGAGCCTTGCCTGAGTCAGCGGGGCTTAGACGAAAAAAGGTTTCGGATTCTTGCAGAACGCTCGGTACATCGCGGCCACTTCAGGCAACTGGTTCTCGCATTTTCGGCCGGTGGCATCGTAGCCAATCTTCTCGGGCGCGGCCATGAAGATAGCTTCGTCGTCCTTCGGCTTTTCATTCTCCGCTCGGCGACGGAGAAAGACAAGGCTAGCTTTGACCCCCGCGCCGAAGTGTGCGAAGGCCGTCTGCGGCAGGCTGACCACGGCAAGTAGTTGGAAGCGCTCCAAGAGGAAATCGCGAACATATTGAAAAGATGAATTGGTAAGGATTCCGTCGGGCAGAACGACGGCGGCACAACCCGTCCTCGGCTTGAGGAACTGGCAGATGCGCTCGATAAAAAGGATTTCGGTCTTCTGATTCTTACGAGGCTTACGCTTACCCTTCTTGTCTTCCTGATTGCCAAGGTCAAAATCGGGCAAGTAGGGCCGCTCGGTGAGTCTGACCTGCGCGCCGAAAGGTGGGTTGGTCAAGATAAGGTCGAAACGACCTTCCTTGAAACCATTGTTACCTGTGCGCTTACGGATGGCGTCGGGTCGGTCGAGGGCGTCTTCCCCGGCGATGTTGGTGTGGCCGTCGTCGTGCAGAATCATGTTCATCTTGGCGACGCGAGCGATCTCGTCGTTGATCTCAATACCAAAGAGATTCTTTTCGGCGAAGTCGTGCCAGTGCTTGTAGTGCTCGACGCTGCCTAGGGCGTGGTAATCCGCGGCCTCCCGGCGGACCTGGTCAAGAGCATAGAGCAGGAAGCCGCCAGAACCGCAGGCGGGATCAAGGACGAGACCTTCGGCCTTTGGCTGTACCATTTCAACCGCGAAAGCGATGATTTCGCGCGGGGTGAAATACTGGCCAAAGTCGCCCTTGAAAAAGCCGTCCATGAACTGCTCGAAGGCTACGCCCTTGGTATCGAGATCAGTCTTACTGAAGCTCACGCCCTCCATATGGGATACGAGGGTTCGCAGCGTGGCGTCGTCGATGCGAATGGTGTCGGTGAAAACCTGCGGGTCTTTCTTTTTGGCGACCTCGTAGATGTCTTTGACGCGTTCGGCGAGTTTGCGGCTTGGTTCGTGCGTTTTGATCTGAAACTCGTAGGGCTGGCCTTTTTTACGCGGGGTCTTTTCGTCTTGAATTTTAACAAAGAGGAGTTTGCAAAGTTCACCGAAGGCCATCGGGGGTGATAGGCGCCCGCCGCCCCAGAGGGTTTGGTGGCACTTCTTGATGGTGGCGATGAGTGTTTCCTTGTTAACCGGTTGTATATCTTCCTTCGTACCCTTGAGGAATCGCCATTCCTCCGGCTTACCATATTGGCGGGGCAGGTCGGCGATGATATTCGCCTCGCGTTCGAGCACCCCGTATTTTTCGGTGAAGTCGAGAAACCGGCGGGTTTGCCCGGCCACGACGCCGACGTACTGGGCGCGGAACTTCGCCCAAGTGTCGTTGCCACAGACTTGCTCGACAGCCTGGGCGAATTCGGCGTCGGTCACGCCGTCGCGCTTGCACTCAATGACGGCGAAGGGGCGTGTGCGGGCATCATCGAGGCAGACAACCAGATCGACGGCGTCCTTAGGTGTGCGGTCGGGGACAGTAACCTCGACTCCGATACGGGAGGGTTCGTAGCCGTAGCGGAAGATGAGTTCTGCCCAGTATTGGGCACGGACTTGCTCCTCGGGATCGGCGAAGCGTTCAGAGTGGTTCACGGCTGCATAAGTGATGCGCTGCTTTGAGCCTTCCCCGGAGATATTGGCGTAGCCTTTCTTTATGGCTTGTTCGAGATATGTCATTTGGGATTCCTTTTTCTCATTATGTATCCTCTCATCTATAACGCATAACGTTTAGTATTGTAGGCAGCATCTACGCAGCCCATGATTGAATACCTTGAAATTTTGGCCGAATTTTGCAAGGAAGTTTGTAATTCCCTGGCAGTGAAGAGGGGGAAAAGGGGTTATGACAATCTTTTTGATATTGCTCGAGTATTTCAACCACAGATTCCGCAGATAAACACGGATAACTTGTTAAATAGCGCTCGAAATGCACTCTCTTTATGAAATATGACAATAGCGTTCATCTGCATTCATTCGCGGTTACTTTTCTAATCTTCGGCCTGAAGCTCGAAATCCTCGAACTCGGGCTCTCCGGGTTCATTTTTGACTTTTAGTTTTTCGATTTTTAATTCCGCCTCTTGCAGCCGTTTCTGGCATAGACGCAATAGCTTGTTGCCCTCCTCGAATTGGGACACCAGTTCGGCCAGCGGTATATCCCCGCTCTCCATCGATTCCAGGATGGATTCGAGCTTCTCCAGCGCCTCCTCGAAAGCGATTGCTTTTTCTTTTTCTTTATCCTTTGGGCCCGGCATAATAATATTGTATTGAATGTTCTCCGGTATGAGCTAGTTGTCTAGCCAAAATTCGTTTCTGGAATTTTTTGGAAACTCATCATGCTGCCAATTTTAATCTTATTTGTCGTTTTACTGGGCCTCAAAACCATTTTTGAAATCTGGCTCGAATGGCTCAACCGCCAGCACGTGAAAAAAGCTTCCGGTTCGGTCCCGGAACCGTTCAGAGAATTTATCGACCCGGAAACCTACCAAAAAACGATCGATTATACGCTGGCCAAAAGCCGGTTCGGCCTGGTCGAAACCTTTTTTGACGCCGCCCTGCTCGCCATCGTTATTCTGGGCGGTATTCTGCCCCGGTTGTATGGAGGACTGATCGGTGTTTTCGGCAATAGCCTCTGGGGCCAGGGCCTCACTTTGCTCGCCATCGGCATCATTTTATCCATTTTTTCACTACCGTTTGAATGGTGGCGGCAATTTCGGCTGGAGGATCGTTTCGGTTTTAACAAGAGCACCCTCAAACTCTGGATAAGCGATCAAATCAAAGGTGTCATCCTTGGCTTGGTGATCGGATTTCCCATTCTCTGCCTACTCCTTTGGCTGGTGGGGCTGCCGGTTTGGTGGCTCTGGGCATTCGCCGTGGTTTTTGCCTTTCAACTTTTAATGATCGTCCTTTACCCCATGTTCATCATGCCGCTTTTCAACAAATTCGAGCCCCTGCCCGTAGGCGGACTACGGGAGCGTTTGATGGCCCTGGCCAAAAAGACCGGGTTCAAGGTCAAAGCCATCCTCATCATGGACGGCAGCAAACGCTCCGCTCACTCCAATGCGTTTTTTACCGGGTTCGGCAATTTCCGGCGCATCGTTTTATTCGACACGCTGATGGAGCAATTGGAAGACGAGGAATTGGAGGCGGTGCTGGCTCACGAGATAGGCCATTACAAATTGGGGCATATTTCCCGCATGTTGGTGGTGTCGGGCCTGGCCACGCTGCTCGGTTTTCGCATTTTGGCGTGGCTGGCGGATAGCAAATGGTTTTATCAAGGTTTTGGATTTTCCGTGGAGCAAGGTCTGGCCCCGACTTTGCTCCTTTTCGGAATACTCAGTGGGCTAATTACTTTTTGGCTGCATCCGGCCATCAATTTCTGGTCTCGAAAACACGAGTACGAAGCGGATGCCTTTGCCCGCGAAGCCGTCCAATCGGGCGAACCCATGGTGCGGTCGCTGCGTAAACTGCATGAAAAAAATCTTAGCAACCTGACTCCGCACCCGGCTTACAGCGCTTTTTACTACTCCCACCCAACCTTGCTGGAACGAGAAACCGCAATCGCCTCAACCACAGACGATTGATCAAAAATGCCGAAACCCCTCCACCGGCCAAGCGCCAATTACAAGGTTTTGAAATACCTCATCCCGGTTGCGCTGGCCGTCCTGGCGGGTTTAAGCCTTGAGGGAAACTCCGGCCCCATTCAGGTGCGGGTAGCCACGCTAAACCTGGATAACTATGTCATCACAAACCGCATCATCGATGGCGGTTTCCGCCCCGATTACCCCAAACCTGAAGCGGCCAAAAAAGCCCTCAGAGAGGTTATTCTGTCGGTGGATGCCGATGTCCTGGCGGTTCAGAAAATAGGACCACAACCGTTTTTGCTCGAATTGCAACGGGACCTGCGGACCGAGGGCCTCCATTATCCCCACACTGCTTTGATGGAGGGGAAAGACCCCGACAGGCATACCGCCGTGCTCTCGAAATTGCCGTTTATCCAGGTATTCCGCCACAACGATCTCGATTTCAAATATTTTGAAGGCCGCGAGATTATCAAAAGAGGCCTCCTGGAAGTGGTTTTTGAAACGGGTGGCCAGCGCTGGACGTTGTTCAATCTACACCTCAAAAGCAGGCTCAAAAAAAGGCCGGATGATCCGCAGTCCAACCTCCGGCGGCGTGGCGAAGCTCTCGCCGTGCGCGATTTCATCCGCCATAAACACCCGCCCACGGACAACCATAACTATCTGATAGTCGGTGATTTAAACAGCTCGAAAAAGTCATCGCCGGTGAAACTGCTCTTAAGCCGGGGGGCATCCATTCTTTCCCGGCTGATACCGGCTTATGATTCCAGGCGGGAGGTGTGGACGTATTTTTATGCCAGGGAGGAGGAGTATTCGCGGGTGGACTATATCCTGGCTTCCCCGGCCCTTTTCCCCGGAATTGTCAATGGAGAGGGAAGGGTGGCCGACTCGCCGCCCATGCGGGAAGGTTCGGACCACCGGATGGTTTACGCGGATTTTCTTTTCCCCTAATCGAGGTAATCGAGCGATCGAATATTAATTTAAAATACGGTGATGGGAACTTCCACCGTTTCAAACCCCGGCGCTTCGACATAAAGCGTTCCGCGGCCCGGTTCTCCCCCCTCGATCGGGATATTGACCGACCTTGCTCCCTCCGGAATCACTATTTCGGGCATGATGACACTTTCCGGTATGTCGGTCGTCAAATTGATATACAGCCCGCCCGGAGGCGCCGTGAAACCGATTGTGAACAGCATCATGGTGCGCTCGCCGCTGGTGATTTCGGAGTCTTCCAGATAGACGTTGATGCTGGCCGAATCGATGCGAAAGAGCCCTATCGGGATATCGCCCTGGCCGGTGCGAAGGGACACCCTGTAGTCTTGCCCCGCGGGCATCGAAGGGACGATAAAACTGAGGGCGTTGGAGGAGGCGTATTCAATGGCAACTTCCTCTTCCCCGAATAAAATTACATCGTAGGCGGAAAACCCTCTGCCCACCACGGCGATATTGGAGCCGACCGGCGCCCGGTCGCTCTCCATTTGAATTATGTAGCGGTTGACCAGATGGGCTTTAAACACATCCGTAAATTTCTTGAAATGGAGCCGCCTGCGGTCGTCGAAATAATCGTATTCGAGCAAATAGTAATAGCCCACTTCATTCATGTCACGGGGCATCTTGAAATCGAAATCGTAGATAGTGTTGCTAATATCGCTCAACTTCATCTCTTGCTCCTGGCCATTGATGATGATGGTGGTCTTGATGGAGTCCTTGTCGATATTGCTCTGCCAGATTTTCGCCGCCACGCTGAAGGTATAAATACTCGAGGGATTTTCCGGAATATTCAAAGGCGTCAGATTGGTCAGGGTAGTGGCGCAGCCCCCCAGCAGAAAAGAAATTGCGGTGAATAGAAGGAGGAAGTATTTTTTTATAGATTTCATGGGAGAAGGTTCAAAAGCAGGTTATCCATAACAATTATGATTCTGCAAGAAAAAGCTGACACGCAAATGCCGTTGGGGGTATATTTTCACATTCCTTTCTGCGCGCGTCCATGCGCTTTTTACGAAGAAGCGCCAAAAAGAAGCGATATTGAACGTTTTTTGCGGGGAATCGAACAGGAAATTGCCCTAAATTCGATTGACCGGCCCGTGGAAACGGTTTTCTGGGGCGGCGGCACTCCGGGGCTTCTCCCACCCGGGGATTTGCAACGGCTCGGCCAAGCCATGCTTCAATATTTGCCATCTCCACCTGCGGAATGGACCGTCGAAATGGCGCCTTCCACCGTCAAAAAGGAAAAACTGCGCGTCCTGCGCCATCTTGGCGTAAGCAGAATCTCTCTCGGGGTGCAAAGTTTCGACCCCGCCATGCTTGAAACGCTCGGGCGTTCCCACGTTCCCAAACAAGTTTGCCGCGCTATCGAATTAATCAAAGAAATCGGCTTCAGGAACCTCAACCTGGACATGATTTTCTCCATTCCCGGACAAAGCATCGAGGATTGGCTGGACGACCTGCAAAGGGCCGTTGAGGCGCAACCGCAGCACATATCGACTTATTGCCTGACCTTCGAGGAAGATACGGCCCTCTGGCTGCGGCGGCAAAAAGGGCAAACCTCGGCCAAATCAGAGGCGGAGGAAACAAAGTTTTACGAAAAAACGGCCAAATTTCTCACCGCCAACGGTTATTACCAGTACGAAATTTCCAATTACTGCCAGCCGGGATTTGCCTGCCGGCACAACCTCAATACCTGGAGAATGGGTGAATGGATCGGTTTCGGGCCGTCCGCGGCATCGCAATACGCTGGTTGGCGCTATGCCAATCCCGCCTCGCTGGATGAATGGTTGAAGGGACTTTCCGGGGGGAAGCCCAGGCACGTCGAGCGAACGCCGCTGAACCCCGATTTGCTCTTTGCCGACAGCCTCATATTCGGCCTGCGCATGAATGAGGGAATAAACCTGACCGCCCTCAAAAATCGGTTCGATCCCACTAAGGCGCATTTGGCGGATGCGTTGTGGCAGGACCTTCAGGCCGGGGGCTTGCTCGAAGGAATGGAGACGGGAAAACTCAAATTGACGAAAAAAGGACTATTGCTGGCCGATCGCATCGGGGTCGAAATTCTATCGATTCTGGAAAACGAAATTGAATGCATGACGCATTAAACTGTCTGTTCTTTTAGCTGTCGCTGCGGGTTGTTGGCGAAGAGGGCGCCCAGGAGCATGAGGGCGGAGATACCGAGCGAGAGGAGGAAGAGGTGGCGGTAAACGCCGAGGTGATCCTTGCAAAGGCTGAAGGCGAGGGGCCCGAACGCGCTCCCGATAACCATTTTGGAGAGAGCATAGCCGCTGATTGCCCCGAGATGCTTGCGTCCGAAAAATCGCGGCCAAACTACTCCGTTGAGCGTAGTCAGGCTGCCCATGCAGATACCCATACCGATGACAAGCAGGGCGATTCCCAAAGATGATGGCATGAGAAGGTTGCCGCCCAGAGAAAGGCCGAATGCAAGGGTGATCGGGATGAGAGCGTATTTTAACTTGGTGTGATCGCACACCCAACCTGTCAGCAGGGTGCCTAAAATACTGATCAAAGCCATGCGCGGGAAAAGGCTGAGCATGGCGCTCCTGTCCAGTCCAAGTTCCTGGCCGACGGATACAACATGAAAAGTATAACCCGTAATATACATGCTGAAATAAGAGCTGATCAGGACAAAGATCCAAAATGAGGGCGTCCGCTTGGCTTCGGCCAGGGTGAATTCTTTCGTGATGAGAGGGCCAACCCCTTTTTTCTTTTTTACAAGAGAAGGATCGATGGAAATCCCATCCATGTGCAGACCGCTTTCCTCGGGGTTGTCGCGGAAAAAAAGCCAGGCCATGGCAGCCATGCCAAAAATTAGAAAAGCCGCCATAAGCCACCAGGCGCCTCGCCAGCCGTTTAATTGGATGAGCCAATCGAAAATGGAGGGCGCCAGGGAAAAACTCAGCGAGACCACGATGCCACTAACCGCCATCACCCTGCCACGGCGTTTGTCGAACCATTTTCCGGTCATGGCCTGGGAAGTCATCGAAAGCATGCCCTGTCCGAAAAACCGGGCCATGAAAAACCCCGCCCCAAAGACAAGAAACGATACCAGCCAGTTTCCAGGTTTGCCAGTCAGGGCGGAGAATGCATTGGCAATTCCGTCGCAAAGGCTCAAATAAATCAACACCAGGCCCATGGCCAAAGACGAAAAAACCATGGTCTTGCGAATCCCAAACCGATCCAGAAGCCGCCCCCCTTGGGGAAGCAAAAATCCACTCAAGGCCGTCCCCAAAAAATAGGCGGCGCTCAGGCGGACCCGGCTCAACCCCAATTCCACGATCAATATGTCGGCAAACACGCTGAATCCGATGGTTTGTCCCGGAATACTGGCGATCAAACCCAAAGTGGCCACGAAGACGATCACCCATCCATAAAAAAAAGGCCATTTCGCTGGGGAAAAGGGAAAATCGGGCCGCCACAGGATTCCCCGTCCCGTTTTGCCGGATGATAAGTCACTCATGCGGCTCCACTCGCAATATGCACTCTCTGGGGCCGCCTCTAAAATAGGGGTTGATAAACTCACCTCAAAAGAGTGATTCCGCCATCGATATCGTAAGCCGAGCCCGTAATAAATTCCGCTTCATCGCTGCATAAAAATGCTGCTAGCGCCGCGATCTCCTTTGGCTGCGCCATGCGCCCGATGGGTTGATAGCGGGAAAGTTTTTCCATCATTTCCTCTTTCTGGTCAGCGTAATGCTTTTCTACAAAGGCATCCACAAACGGGGTATGCACCCGGCCGGGGCAAAGGCAATTACAGCGTATCCCGGCTTCCACATAATCGCGAGCCACGGACAAGGTCATGGTAAGGACCGCGCCTTTGCTCATTGAGTAGGCAAACCGGTCCTGTATTCCCACTTTGCTGGCCACGGATGCCATGTTGAGAATCACGCCCTTGCCCTTTGATTTCATTTTGGGAATTGCCGCATGCAGGCAATGATAGACTCCCTTCACATTAACGGCATATATCCGATCCATTTCTTCCGGGGTGGTCGCCTCAACATTGCCGATGGAGGCGATGCCCGCATTGTTGATGAGGATATCCACCCGTTTGATCTTCGAGAAAACCGATTGAACCGACTCGAATTGTGACACATCGCAGGTCCAGGTTTGGCACTTTCCCCCCGCCTCGCGAATGCTATTGGCCGTTTCCTCGGCATCCGATTCATTCACATCGAGGATATGCGCTACCGCCCCCTCATGGGCAAAACGCAGGGCAATCGCTCGTCCAATGCCGGATCCCGCTCCTGTGATAATTGTGTGTTTCCCATTAAATCTCGTTTGTTCGCTCATAATAAATCAGGTGGAAAGTTTTCAGGCGGGAAAACAGGCGGGGCCCAACGGTTCAAAGGATTTATAGGTCAACACAAACTCCTGGTGCCCCAAGGCTTCCGAGGCCGTTGCTTCCCCCGCGGCGCTTTGCACAATTTTTCCATATATTTCTTCACCTACCTCGTCCAGAGAAGCCCTTCCTTCCAGAATTTTTCCCGCATCGATATCCATATCTTCCTCCATTCTACGATAGGTTTCCGGATTGGCGCAGACTTTGATGACCGGTGAAATGACCGAGCCCACCACGGACCCGCGACCGGTGGAAAAAAGAATGACGTGGCATCCACAGACGATCAATTCCGCGATTTCCGCATTGTCGTTGATGTTTGGAAAACCAAAGCGCACTTCTCCATCGGGAATTATATCCAGCAGGTAAAGGCCGCTTTTTTGGGGATAGTCTCCTGGTTTTAACAGGCCCGAAATCGGTGAATTTCCGCTTTTCGCATAGGCGCCCATCGATTTTTCCTCCAAAGTCGTGAGACCTCCATCGGCATTGCCGGGGGCAAAACTGCCGTGGCCCAACGTGGTGTAAAATCGGGCCGCCTTTTCCACTGTTTTACGGATTTCCTCCCCAAGGCCCGTCGTCGCCGCCCGGTCGGCCATGAAGTTCTCACATCCGATCAGTTCCCCCTTTTCCTCAAAAATGGCCCGGGCGCCCTTTTTTACGAGAATGTCAAAACACCGCCCGATGGCCGGGTTGGCCGTAATCCCGCTGGTGGCGTCGGACCCCCCGCAAATAGTGCCTACCACCAGCTCATCAATAGAGAGGCTGCAACGGGGTGCTTCCTCCAATTTTTCCAAGGTTTCCCCGATCCATTTCTGCCCAGTTTCCACGGTTTTTCGGGTTCCGCCGGAGATTTGTATGCCGAGGGGTTTTACTGGCCGGCCCGAAGCGGAGATGGCCTTCTGCAAAGTATTCCGGTCAAATCCCTCGCACCCCAGGGAAACCAGAAGCGCCCCCCCCACATTGGGATGGGTGCACAAGCGCCGCGGCATTTGGTTGGAGTATTCATTCGGAAAACAACCGCTGAATCCGATGAGCTGCACTTCATTTTCAGGAAAGGACCGGACAATTTTCTCAGCCACATGCCGCGCGCATTCGACAAGGTAAACGACTTCAATGCAGTTGCGAATGCCCTTCCTGCCGTCTTTTCGAAGGTATCCCTGCAACTCAGCTTCCATATTTGTGTCCGTCTTCAAGGGTGTAAGTAGGAATATAATCACTTTTCATGTTATGCAAGTGCACATGCTCGCCAACTGAAATCCGTTTCACCGCAGAACCAATCGGCGCGCCGAATTTGATGATTTTTCCTCCCTCCAGAATGTCTCCAAGGGCGATTTTGTGACCCAAACCTAAAGTCACTTTAAAAGTGAATTGCCCCCCTCCGACCGTCAGCGTTGCCCCCTTTTCAACCGTCCGGGTCAGGCACGCAATATTGTCATTGGGATGAAGCTGGATTAATTGATGGACTATTTGTGTCGGCGGCATGAATTGAAGCAATTAGGTAAAAACCACGTCAAGTCCAGCCAACCGGTGCTGTCTTGTCGAGGATACAATAATTTGAGTATGGACAATATTCAAGGTTCAGCATCAACCTTGGTGAAAAGTTTTTACGGCCCTCATCCTATGAAATTTCAATTTCTCAAACGCCCCGCAACAATTCTGTTAACCGTTGTCTCTCTGGCGTTGTCCACAAGCGCAACCGGCAAGGAGCCCTCAGGACAAAAAATCCCGGCCGAAATCTTCGACCCCGGTTTTCTGGAAGGCGACTCGAACTACCACAGCATAACGGCGGCTGCCGACGGCATAATCGTGGGGTCGCGGAACCGGCGCATCTTTTTCAGCGAAAGCCTGCTCATTGGGCCGGACGACCACATCTATACCGTCGCCTGAGTGGAAACCATCGATCCCATGCAAATGCGAAAGATTCAAGCGGCGCGGGGGAAAGCCGTGCCGGAAGAAACCAAGGAAGCCATTTACGAAATGCAATTGGTGCGGCTTCCGCCCTGGCGGCGATTTATCGATTGAGATATGTTATCCGGATTCAACCCGATGAAGTCGGCGCGCCTTTGTTGGCAATAATCCTTTCGAGGCTCAAGAGGTTCATCATCAGGCAGCGTGGCTGGTGGAAATTGCCTCTGCGGTAGATCGAAATCCCCTCCCGTTTTTTGTCTTCGCCAAACCGGTCAACGGCCTGACGCCAAACGCCGAAATCCGTCGTCATTGACCTGAGCAGAAACGCCCTGCTGCGCTCGTGCCACTCTCTCGCCCAAACATCTCCAGAATATTCCAAAACCATCATGCAGCCTATCAATACCTCGGTATGAGACCACATCGATTTGATATCGAAAACCGGACCCGCCTGGTGTTCCGCCGTTGCAAAAATATGGTAATCGGTGCTTCCAATGCCATCGTAAACGTAATCCCAACACATTTCGAGGAGGCGTCGGAAACGTTTCTGAAAAAGATGCGCGAGGGAAATATTTTTTACCCGGATTACTTCCGCCATTGCCATCCATTGCGTCTCGATACTATGCCCGGGCATCATTTGATCGGCCAGAGCCGGTATTCGCGAATAATCATGAAAAAGGTTCTCGTTCGAAATACCATAATCGTCGTTCCAGAATTTGTGGGCTATCAAATCGAGGTGTTCCCCCACCAATTCCTCAAACCTTGGCTCCCGATGGATTTCCAGCAATTGAGAAACCGTCCAAACCATCATGAAAGAGTGCCCTTGAGTGCGAAGACCCGTCTGGCCGGCTCCGGGGACGGACACGGCCCGGTATTCCGGATTTTCATAAAGCTCCACCGATTTCGTGATGCACAACTTCGCCAGATCAAGGTCTTCTTCGCTTCCCGTGGCTTTGGCGTGCTGGATCAAACCGCAAGCGGCGAACATCGATCCATAGATATCTCTGGAACTGCTCGGCCCCATGCCATCGACAGATTTACCCACGCGATTTACGGTAGTGGCCCAGGTTCCATCACCATGGTGCATGTGGACGACCATGAAGTCGCGCGACTTTTTGGCCATCTTCAGCCATTTCGGATTAGGGTCGATATTGTTGTAAAGGAAGGAATAAACCCAGATTCCCCGGCCCTGATACTAAATATCCTTCTGGTCATTCTGGATGGAGCCATCTTCATGTAAATAGCACATGAAGCCACCATACTCGGTATCGTAACCCTCTTTTTCCCAAAAAGGAAGGTATTCGTCGAATAGCTGATGACGATAATCCGCCAACAAATCTTCCCATTCAAGCCCGGCCATCTTTCCCCGAATTTTCGAACTCCGGTATGGTCCCGTTTTACCCGTCAATCCGCCTGATGCCATTGATGCAGGCAATCCGGCGGCCAGACCGGTGGGAATTGCTTTTCCCATAAATTCGCGTCGTTTCATCGGGATGGACTTCAATTCATTAGCATCTCTCAGGAAATAACAATAAGCAAATCCAGCCAAACACTAAGTGCACGTTCTGCAGCAGCTTTGAACCGCTGTTGACATGATGGCGAAATGCGGAACGGATCCTCTCCGGTTAAGCGCCAAGGTAAAGGATGAGAGTCCTGACTGACCTCAGCGAGCGGGCGATAACCGTAGGTGAAAAAATTGATTTTAGTCTGTTTTAATGGTTATTATTATGTAAGTTTCCTTCTTGATATGAGTGACTATTGCCGCTGCGCCCATAATTAATCAGGAGAGTTTCCGTTGGCTTATCGATCCATGTTTTGTTACGCTTGGGACCTCGCCGAGTCTGGTGTGGTTTCGGTCGCGGATGCCCTGCGCGCCAGCGGCATCGAGGACGTCTCGTTCTACAATTACGGCCATTTGCGCAAGGCCAACCTTGACTGGTGAAGTGGACGGGGTTGTTTGGACAATTTTGACGTGGGATTAAGGTGGAAATCGTGTTCATATTATTTTTTAAAAATATATTTTGTCCTTAGCCAAAGACGGGCACGCAGG
Source organism: Opitutales bacterium (assembly GCA_965226205.1). GTDB lineage: Bacteria > Verrucomicrobiota > Verrucomicrobiia > Opitutales > UBA2987 > JAJFLU01. The sequence goes on from CBDDCJ010000027.1 coordinate 129,366, forward strand.
TGCCCGCAAGCTGTATTGGCGGGGAGGTTGGTTTTGCTCCGATTGCATGGACTTCGGCCGGGGTCCGGTAGCCCAGGGCTTGGTGGGGGCGCAGGTGGTTGTAGAAGTCCAGGTAGCGGGCTATCCCTTCGCTGGCTTCCTTTGCCGTGGCGTATTCGCGCAGGTAAATGTCTTCATACTTGAGGGTTCTCCAAAAGCGTTCAACAAATATGTTGTCCAGGTAGCGGCCACGCCCGTCCATGCTGATGCGCACCCCGGCTTGCCCCAGCACCGAGGTGAACTCGCTGCCGGTAAACTGGCTGCCTTGATCGGTGTTGAAGATTTGAGGTTGGGCCCGCCTCAGAGCTTCCTCCAGGGCGAGCACACAGAAGCGGCTCTCCAGGGTGTTGGAAAGCTGCCAGCTCAACACGTAGCGGCTGAACCAGTCCAACACCACGGTCAAGAAAAGGAATCCTCGGCTCAGCCGCAGGTAAGTGATGTCGCTGCACCATACCTGGTCGGGCCGCTCGACCGCCAAACCCCGCAACAGATAAGGGAAAATGCGGTGCTGCCGGTGCCCCTGGCTCAAGTTTCGACGCGGATAAATAGCCTCCAGGCCCATTTGGCGCATGAGCCGCTGGATGCGGCCTCGTCCCACTGCATGGCCCTCTCGACGCAGCCACTGGGTCATCCGGCGAGAACCAAAAAACGGATATTGGGTGTAGAGCTCATCCATGCGATGCATGTAGAGAACGTTCTGCTCGCACTGGGCACGGGCCCGATAGTAATAGCTGCCGCGGGCCAGCCCCAGCAACTGACATTGCCTGCCGATACTGATTTTTCCTTGAAGTGGTTGCACCATCTTGCGCCTCTCACCAACCGAGTTGTTCAGACTTTTTTTTTAGCCAATCGCATTCTACTTTCAGCTTTCCAATCTCCTGGTAAAGGTGATCTTTTTCCGTCTCGTTGTCCTTGCTGAGAGTCTGCCGCTGGCGCGAAAACAGCTCCGTTGCTCCCTGCAAAAGCTGCTTCTTCCATTGGGTCACCTGGTTGGGATGCACCTCAAAACGACCGGCGATCTCGTTGATGGTATGAGCGCCCCTGATGGCTTCCAGGGCCACCCGGGCTTTAAACTCAGCACTGTATTGTCTTCTCTTTCGTGATTTAATAACATTCATAGGTTAGCGGATTTAGTGGTTCAAGACCACCTTATTCCACTGTCCAGTTTTCCCCGTCCATTTCATGGATAGGGGAAGCCTTGGCTGTCCTTGAGCTTCCCGAATGAGCGCATTCTCGAACAAAACCATACTCATTACCGGCGCTGCGGGGGGCATCGGGCAGGAACTGGCGCGCACATTCGCTACTCGTGGCGGGCGGATTGCCGTCCTCGACAAGAACGACAGTATCTTGGAATTCGCCGGGACCTTGACCAGCGAGGGATTCGAGGCAGCGGCGGCGGTCGCCGATATCGGATCGTTTGACGAGGTTGCCGCAGCCTTCGAGCAACTTCGCGGGCAACTCGGCCCCATCGATATCCTGATCAACAATGCCGGCTTTGCCAATGCCAACAACCTGGAGGAATTGACCCTGGAAACATGGCACGCCGAGATCAACGGCAATCTCAATGGCGCCTATCATTGCACCCGATTGGCTTTGCCGGATATGAAAAACGCTGGTGGCGGCGCGATCGTCAACATCGGTTCGGTCAACGGGCTGACATCGCTGGGCAACCCCGCCTATAGCGCCGCCAAGGCCGGTTTGATCAGCTTTACCAAGGCAGTGGCGATGGAGTACGGCCGGTTTGCCATCCGGGCAAATGTGATCTGCCCCGGCACCGTGGAGACGCCGATTTGGAGCGACCGGGTGAAGCGCAATCCGGAAATTTTCAATGAATTGATAAAATGGTATCCTCTGCGTCGTGTGGCATATCCGGTGGACATCGCTAAGGCCGCCGCATTCCTGGCCTCTGAGGATGCCTCAGCCATCACCGGGGCCATGCTGCCGGTCGATTGCGGGCTGATGGCCGGTAATATTGTCATGTCCCGGGAAATTACCATGTCGGAGTTTTGAGTTACATGCCCGCGCGCCAGATAAAGCACCTTGAGCCATTATAGAGGGGAGGGCGCTTCGAGAAATGAATTTGGATCATTTCACTACCCAGTTTACCGCCTATGATTGGGGTATCGTGGCCGTCTATATATTGCTGGTAGGTTTTTTGGGAATACGGGTAAACCGGTATATTAGCGATGTCTCCTCCTACATGGTGGGCGGCAGGGCATCCGGTCTGGCCCTTAATACAGCAAGTTATATCGGTACCGAACTTGGCCTGGTAACCCTCATGTATGCCTCCATCGAGGCATTTAGCCGGGGCTTTTCCTTCCTTATGATACCCTTGATAGGCATGATTACGACCTACATAATCGGACGGACAGGATGGGTCATCAAGCGGTTTCGGGCAATGGAACTGGTTACGGTTCCTGAGTTTTTTCAAAAACGATTTGGACCCAATGTGCGAGTGGTATCGGGGTGTATCATGGCGCTTGCGGGTATCTTGAATATGGGACTTTTCCCGAAAACCGGCCACGCCCGAACGAGAAATCTTGCATGCCAGAGTCATCGTAATTGCTATTGGAACTTTTTTGCTATTGTGGGGACTTTGGTATGAATTGCCCGACAGTGTCTGGACCTATATGGCCATCACGGGCAATATTTACATAACGGGAGCCGTGGCGGAGATTCTGGGGGGCCTTTACTGGAAGCGGACCTCGAGGACAGGCGCGATTGCCGCCATGCTGGGCGGTCTGCTTTCACTGGCGGGATTGTTTTCCGAACCCATCCAGGAAATCATACCCTGGCTCACCATCAGCGTAATTGGCCTAATCAATTACGTTTTTTTCGCTGTGCTGCTCGTTATATTTTCTTTATTATATCCAGATACTGAATCGGCCGAATAATTATTGAAATCTGGATATTGTGGTAACCGTCAAATTAGTTAGTTAAGAAATGGAAACTTGGATAATGTTTTGGAAATACCTGCTCATTGTGGGAATAGGCTCATTTGTGATTTTGGTCTTGCTGATTAATTCCCCTGGGCGCGCGCGATATCATTACCCTGCTTCGCGAACTTGGAAAACGGGATAAATAAACGTTTACGGAGTTATTTCAAATACCCGAAGACGATAGAAATTGTTGTCCAGGGCGTCGATCGGGGTGGTTGCTTTCAATGTGATTTCTCCCGAAACGATCTGCAATATTTCAAAACCGGCAGTTGCCCAGGTTGACAGGTCGGTGGAAGTTTCGAGGTCATAATCAACATCTCCCTGTTCAAACTCCATGCCGTTTGATTAATAACAGTCCTGGTGAGGTTTAATGATAATAATTGCGGAAGACTGGCAAAAGGGACGGATTTGCCCCCATGGCCTGGGGAACTATTAGATTATAGCAAATCAAACCTTGACCAACACAAGATTAATAACGTATCCATTCTCACCCTCAATGGGGTGCTTTTTTAACTATGGAATGGTATTGGTATGATCGAATGCAAAGACATCGAAGATACGAAGGCTCTGGTTGAATATCTTCGGCAGACGGATCGAATTATTTCCAATGAAAGGCCTCAAATCACGAACCTGGCCGGGGGCGTCTCCAATCGTACTGTCCTGGTAGTTCTTCCCTCCGGCGAAGAATGGGTATTGAAGCAGGCTCTTCCGAAATTACGGGTCACAGTTGACTGGTTCAGCGACCCTGCGCGGATTATAAGGGAAGCTGCTGCGATGCGGTTCCTGGCCCGGTGGACGCCTGCCGGGGCCATAACGCGGCTCATCTTTCTCGACGAATTCAACTACATTCTGGGAATGGAAGCAGTTCCCCAGCCGCATGAAAATTGGAAAATTATGCTGTTGCGGGGTCAAGTTTCGCGGGACCATTTTGTGGATTTTGCGGTTTTGCTGGCCTCCATCCACCGGCATGCGTCTGAAGACCGTAAAGATAGTTTTCCGGCTTTTAAAAACCGCTCGTTTTTCAAATCTCTTCGACTCGAACCCTATTACGGGTACACCGCAAGTCAAGTTTCGGAAGCGTCAAGTTTTCTGCACGAATTGATTGCAGACACCCTGACTCACCGCGACACCATTATTCATGGCGATTACAGCCCCAAAAATGTGCTTATTCATGATAATCATCTGGTTTTGTTGGACCACGAGGTCGTCCATTTAGGCGAACCAGCTTTCGATATCGGTTTTTCCCTCACACACATCCTGAGCAAAGCTCATCACCTTCGCGCCATGCGATCGGAATTCGCTGAATCGGCGCTGCTCTATTGGAACACTTATCTTGAAAGCCTGGGGCATGTCCCCTGGTTGGAAAATTTTGAAACTCGCTGCGTCCGGCACACCCTGGGATGCCTCCTGGCGCGTGCCGCAGGGCGTTCTCCCCTGGAATACCTAAGTGAACGAGAACGCCGCAAGCAAATCAACGCGACCCTCGCTTGCATTGCGCCCCCCCCCGAATCTATTGTTGATTTGATCGACGATTTTTGCAGCACACTTTAATCATGTCTAAAATCCGAACATTAAAAGGCCTGGAAATTCTTGACAGCCGTGGACGGCCCACTGTTCAAGCCACCTGCATTCTGGAGAGTGGCGCCAGCGCCAGTGCTTCGATTCCCAGTGGTGCCTCCACGGGTAAAGCCGAGGCGATTGAGTTACGTGATGGCGATCCCGAACGTTATGGCGGCAAAGGCTGTAAAAAGGCCGCAAGTCATATCGACAAGGAAATCCAGGTTGCCCTTTCCGGCCAGAATTTTTCGGATCAGGCAGAACTCGACCATTCGCTCAACGATCTTGATGGGACTCCGGACAAATCGCGCCTGGGCGCGAATGCCATTCTGGCGGTATCTATTGCCTTTGGCCGTGCGGTTGCGGTGGAAAAAGGCATACCGCTTTACCGGTATTTTGCCGAAATGCTGAAAAACCCAGTCCGGCGCTTTCCCCGTATGACAATCAACCTCTTTAGCGGAGGCCTGCACGCCGGGAAGCAAGTGCCGATTCAGGATGTTCTGATCGTGCCGGCATCGGTGGGGAGTTTCGACGAAGGCTTGGTCATGACGCACAAGGTTTACATGGCCGCGGTCGATCTAATGGCCAGAAAGTTCAAGATGCGCTGGCTGACCGCTGATGAAGGGGGACTCAGCCCGCCGGCAACCCGGGCGGAGGAACTCCTCGATTGCGCCGTGCAGTCAATTGAGTCAGCCGGGTATAAGCCGGGTGAGGACGTCTGTTTGGCTGTTGATATTGCCGCGAGTCATTTTTTTGACGATGAAAGCGGTCTTTACCATATTGATGGAAAATTCCTCAGCAGTCCGCAATTGATCGAGCGTTTAGAACAGTGGGTGGAGCGTTATCCGATAGTCAGCCTGGAAGACGGATTGGCCGAAGACGATTGGGAGCATTGGCCTCAACTCTGCGCCGCAATCGAGGATAAGGCCCTGGTGCTGGGTGACGACCTCCTTTGCACCAATCCTGAGCGTATTCGCAAGGCAATCGATAGGAGGGCTTGCAACGGCCTTTTGCTCAAAGTTAACCAGATCGGAACATTGACGGAGGCTTTGCAAGCTTATCGGCTGGCCCGCTCCGCCGGTTGGCAGGTGACCATTTCGGTGCGCAGCGGCGATACCGAGGATAATTGGTTTTCAGACCTCGCCGTGGGTTGGTCGGGCGATCAGACCAAAGCCGGCTCGATCACCCAATCAGAGCGTCTGGCCAAGTATAACCGCTTTCTGGCCATTGAAGACGAACTCAAACTGCCTGTTACAGCATGGCCTGGCAGATAGATCAAAATAGGAGAATTGCTTTGTGAAAATTGTGGTGATCGATGGTTTTACGATAAATCCAGGTGACAATCCATGGACTGGCCTGGAAACCTTCGGCAAGGTGGATATTTACGAGAGAACTTGTTCTGAGCAAGTTCTCTCGCGGTCGCAAGGAGCGGAAATCCTCATCGTCAATAAAGTGCGGCTAACGTGAAAAATGATCGCGCAACTTCCAGATTTGAGGTTTATCGCCGTGACCGCCACCGGTTACGACAATGTTGACCCCATTGTTTCATAAATTCAATCAGATTCAAGACTGTGATCCGCATAAACAAAGGGACTAACGTGCAAAAAAGGTATATTGCTGAACTTCACAAAAAGTGAAGATACAAAAATGGATTGATAGAGCGTTATTATGGTTGTTTATGCCGCATTCAGAAGGTTTTTACTCAATATTTATGAAACAATGGGGTTGACATCGCTGCGGCCAAAGAAAGAGCTATTCCGGTTTGCAATATTCCCGTTTATGGAACGGACACCGTCTCTCAGTTCGTCTTTGCCCAAATCCTCAATCACTGCCATCACATTTCACTGCACGCAGATGCAGTGGCAGCGGGAGAATGGAGCCGGTGCCCGGATTTTTCATTTTGGAAAACCCCGCAGATCGAACTCGCGGGAAAGTATTTGGGCATCGTTGGATTTGGGCGAATCGGGCGCAGAGTGGGAAAAATAGCGCAAGCTTTCGGCATGGAAGTCCTGGCCTCTGACATCTGCCACGACAAAGAAACTGTCTATCCTCAATTTCGTTGGGTGGATTTGGAGGAGCTCTTTGCCCAATCGGATTTCATAACGCTCCACTGCAATCTCACCAGGGAGAATTCCGGTTTCGTCAATAAATCGTTGCTGGAAAAGGCAAAACCGGGAGCTTTCTTCATCAATGCGGCCCGGGGGCAACTTATAAACGAAGCTGATTTAGCGGATGCCCTGAATAAAGGCAGACTCTCCGGCGCTGCCCTCGATGTCGTATCGATGGAGCCGATACAGGATGACAACCCCCTGCTCAGGGCAAAAAATTGCGCCATTACGCCTCACATTGCCTGGTCCACTTTGGAGGCGCGAAAACGAATGGTTGAGACGACCATTAAGAACATTGCCAGCTTTATGGAAAACCGGCCATCCAATATCGTCAACTGACCAGATGCGACCTACATTAACAATTGCGGGCTCGGTATTCAACCCGGTGAAGTCACAATTGCCCATTACCAAACCGCAATCAAAACCTATAGTCTATGAGCCTATACCAAAACCCGTTCCCCCATGATCCCGACCGCCACGCGATTTGGGAAATGCTGGTCGAACGCGATATCCGCGCTTTTGTCCAGGCGGATTGGAGCAAAGTCGCCGATGATTTTATCGAAGCCGGATTTATGGGTATCGACGGCCGCGGCCTGAGCAATCCTGATGGATGGCGCATCAAGTTTGCCAATCTTGAAAGCTATCGCGGCGAATGGCTCAAACAAGCCCATACCTTTGCCCATACCGAATGGGCCGAGGAACCTGAGCAGGCCATCAATGAAGCCACCACCCTGCGCGACATCGAGATTGCCGGAGACTGCGCTCTGGCCCATAAGAAGTTTGATGGCCGAATCCGGCAAAAAGACGGGAATTTTACAGAGTTGAACTGGCAAACCCTGTATCGCTGCCGGAAAGTGGACGAGCGCTGGAAAATTGTGGGCTTCACGGGATACCTCCCGCATCCTATGGGAACGGGCCACCCCAACGAACTTGCCGCCAAAGTCCAGCCGCCGGGGTCCAATCAACATGCTGCCGCAGGACCCTATTCCCCTGTGCTGCAAATCAATCCGGGCCAAATTGTAGTGATTTCGGGACAGGCCGCTATCGATCCCGAAGGCAAGGTGATCGGTGATACCATCGAAGAACAAACCCGCTCTACCCTGGAAAACTGCCGCCGGCAATTGGAAACGGCGGGCTGTGGGTTGGCCGATGTATTCAAAGTCAATATCTGCATGACAAACCTGGACCTCTGGCCGCGCATGAATGAAGTCTATAAGACCTATTTCCCGGAACCCCGTCCCGTTCGCACCGCCGTCGGGACTTCCCTTTTGATGACCCTTCTCGTCGAGATAGAAATGTGGGCGGTGAAAAAGTAAACGATAGCAACCAATCAAAAAAACTAAATCTTATTAAATATGTACTGGGACCTCCTCACTTCACCCCAAATCGATGCGCTGGATCGCAGCCTTCCGGTAATTCTGGAAACTTTCGGGTTTCGGCACAGGGACTGTCAACTGGTCATCCTCACCTGGTGGCGTCTGGTTGCCGCCGAGTTGGAACCCCTCAATGAGACCGGGCCCGGCGGGGTAGGGCATGCCTGCGAATTCGAGACATCGCTCATGCTGCATATAGCGCCGGATCTTGTGCGGATGGATAAGGTTTCAGCCCTCCAAAATACAACAACTTATCTCTGGGCGGAAGTTGCCGGAAATATCTATTCTTTTATGTAAGTCCCGTTGATATCTCAACAGGCGTAAACGCCTCCATTGATGTCGAGCGTCGCGCCCGTTATGAAACCATCGAATTCCGAGGCCAGAAATCGTACCGCTCGGGCCACATCGTAAATATTTCCGCCCCGGCCCAAAGGAATACCCTCGATGGTTTTACGAGCCGACTCTTCGGTCGTGTGAGTGTTATGAAAGCTTGAGCCAAGAATTAACCCCGGAGCGACGGCATTTACCCTGATTCCTCGTGATCCCAGCTCCATAGCTAACGACCGTGTCCAAGTCAGAACAGCTCCCTTGGCCGTCGAATAAGCCAACGACCCTGCGTGACCTCCTTTACGTCCTGCCAAGGAAGCCAGATTGACAATGCTGGAGTTTCCGGCGGTGGACAAGAAAGGAACTGCCGCCTTTGTGACCCACATCATTGAGGTCAGGTTCAGGTCGATGGTGTTGCGCCAAAATTCAGCATCGAGTCCTTCAAGCTGACGACGGACAATGAGCGAACCGGCATTATTGATGAGGATGTCCAGCCCGCCCAGAAAATCGATGGCTTCCATAACCAATCAATTGGCCTCTTCTTCGGAGCGTAGGTCCGCCTGGGATGTGGCGATCCTGATTTTAGCCGGATCTGGAGCTAAGGCGCGGGTTTCCTCGAAATCCAGTTTGCTCGAAAAATAATGGACAAAAACGTCACAGCCGCCTGCCGCCAATTCTTCGGTGACAGCTTTGCCAATACCCTGCGCGCCCGCTGTAATCAGCGCTTTCTTACCTTTTAATTTACCCATTTAAATAATTCTTTTATGGTTAATCAGTTAAATTGGTGGTTTACGGTTGATATTTATTATTAATAATTACTAATTGCTGGAATGTGGCAAATCTAAACATAAAAAAATCCCTTCAGGAGACTTCTACAGATGAATCGTTTGAATTGGACATTTTCGACTTTGGGGTGTCCGGAGCTATCGCTGAAGGAAGCATTGCTTTTGGCCCGCAAGCATGGCTTGTCCATGCTCGAAATCAGGGCTTTGGAAGGCCAACTGGATCTCCCGGCTATTTTTGAAAAAAGGTATGGCTCTACGGAAAATTTGCGTGAATATCTCGACGACTCCGGTTTTCGGGTGATTGCCCTGGACGCATCGCTTAAACTGATTGGCAACGGACCGGAAGACCGTGCCGAATTCCTCAATCTGGTTCACTGGGCGGAAGGTTTGGGCGTCCCCTACTTGAGGGTGTTCGATGGCGGAGCTTCTGCCGCTGAACTTTCCCAAGAAGATATTGAAATGGCCCTCGAAACGGTGGCCTGGTGGAGAGGGATTCGCGGCCGCAACCTTTGGCAAACAGATATCATGGTGGAAATACATGATGCGTTGACAACATCGAATGCATGCCTGCAATTTGAGAATTCTCTGAGTGAACCGGTGCCCCTACTCTGGGACACCCACCACACTTGGAAAAAGGGGGGGAAAGATCCGGAAAAAACATGGCTTCAATTGAAGCCTTTTGTTCGCCACATCCATGTCAAGGACAGTATTTCAGCGCCCTCCGCCCGGCACCCCTATACTTACACATTTTTGGGCAAGGGAGAATTTCCAATCGAAAAAACAATTAATATGCTGGCAACTGATGGTTTCAATTACCCGGTCAGTATCGAATGGGAAAAAAAATGGCATCCCTATTTGCCTTCGATGGATGAAGCGCTCGAAAAAGTGGAGAAACTTGGCTATTGGCAATCCCAATGAAATATTTATTCGTGAACAGTTAGGGAACAGATATCTCGAAACGTAAACTTCCAGAGCCTTGTAATGAAAGTTGAATATTACCAGACTTGGATCGTGATACTGGAACCGTTACTCCATTGAATACCGCTGTGATCGTCGCGTCTGGAAATAACTCTCCGGCGACTTGCAAAGTATAAGGCCCCGTAGCAGAAATTTGGCCTGTAATTCCATCCCGGTTTTCCAGTTGAGGAAATTGCAAGGCTAGGGTAATGGGTATTGTTGTTGGACGCCTCTATGGCCCGTCCCAACCATAGTGAAACATCAGGATGGCCGGACAGGGTCAGGGCTAGCGTGCCCAATCCCCAGGCCGGTTTCGATAGGTGATTGGCCTGGCTTTTGGCGAAGCTGAATAGGTTGTCGTAAAGAAACTTCGCTTCACGAGCCAGCAAATGCCGAATCTTAGAATTTTCGGATTCATTTAATTTCAGATACCCCGTAGCTTGCTACGGGGAGCGGTAACTTTATAACAGAGATGAATGAGCGAAGAGAAACGGGAGCATTTGAGGCGCGCGAGCCATTGCGTGTGGCAGATCCACTACCATATGGTGTTCCCTGTGAAGTATCGGAAGATGCTCTTGGAAAGGCGGGTGCAAGAGGTGCTGAAAGAAACAAGCGTTGGGATAGCCGAGCGCTATGAAATAGAGATGGAAGCACTGGGAATGGATGGAGACCATGTGCATTTGCTGTGTGGAGCGCATCCGAAAGAAGCACCCGGGCGAATCGTTCAGAAATATAAGAGCATAACGGCGCGGGAGATCTTTCGGCGCGAACCTTGGGTGAAGGAGAAGCTGTGGGGAGGGGAGTTTTGGAGTGACGGGTATTATGTTGGAACGGTAGGGGAGCGTGGGGATTGGGCCAGTGTGGAGGCCTACGTAAGAAAACAGGACAAACCGAAGAAGCAGTTGCAACAATTGATGCTGTGGTGATCATGAATTTCTTTCTTAGATACCCCGTAGCTTGCTACGGGGAATTTCATTTCAGGGAATTGAAAACCCAATCGTAGGCTGCCGAAAAATTTTGAACCCAGATGGCTCGGTATATCTCATCTACTGGCCCGCCGTTTATATTGGGATCAAAGGTCCTCAAGAGCGCTTCGATTGCTCGCTTGAGGTAAGTTTCACGCTTTTCGGGATCGGTCGCAATGAGGGAAAACAGGGCGTTGTGCTTCGCCCGGCGAGCCATGTCGCCGTAGTATTTGTGGATAGGTTTCGTTCCGGCTTGAGGGCCGATCACCGGGGGAAATGTATCTGTCAAATAAGGGCTTTCGGTTAATTTTTTCCATAATTGTTCGGCCAAGGAATCGCGATACCTCTTTTCCCTCAGGCTTTCAATTTCCTGAGCTGAGAACCAAAGAGAAGGATGAATTTCCTTTTCCGGCAAAATGGGTTTCGAAGGCAGGGAAAATCCAGTGTTAGCGCGAATCCCGGTAATTTCACTCTCGCTTGAAGCCAGAAGTGGGCCCGCCGGCAAAACTGTAAACGAAAGGATCGCCCCAATTGCTCCAGAAACCAAGATGTTGGTAAAACGGATTCCCATTGAATGAAAAAGGAGAGTTTTCACTGAAATAAAATATTGATTAAAGTTGAACAGTAAGTTCTGGAAGGACTGGATTCTCGATGATCCATCCACCCAAAAGTGGATGCGCAAATTCCCATTTTCCATTGTCGGTGGAGAGCGTTTTCCACGGCGCAGCCTCCGGCCTATCTGTTCCGGCCCAGGTGAGAGCGGAAAGTAGGCCGGGTCCGGTAACGAGCTTTTTGCGTAATATAAGTGTGGTGTGATAAGGCGCCTGGATGTTCCGGCGTGGGGTGTCATCTGAGACGCGGGCATCGTAGCCCGTCTTTTCAAACCCGTAAAGATTTTGCAAAGCAACACCCTGGCCATTATTCCAGGCCGAGGCATAAGGAAAATCCGCATTAACAAAAAAGTCCTGAGCATCTGTAGAAGACAGAGAATAACTGCCCAGCATCAATTCCGCCGGTTGGTAAGGGTTGTAAAAATGTAATTGTAAAAGCCAGCCCATGCGCCACCACAAATATGATTTAACTGAAATATGGAATTGTTTAAACTTATCACCAAGCGCGTAATCACTGCATATGTGGTCGCGCTCAACTTCGAGGTGCAAGGTTGCATGACGCCCGTTAACCTCCTCCCCCTCAGGTTGACTCGCGGTCAAAGCTGAATCGGGCGGGTAATGGTGGCGATCTTGGCCAACCTGGAAACCAAAACCGGTTCGGTAGCTGAACTTTCCCCATTTTCAGGGTCCATAACGGTCAAGGTTTGTGGGATTGATTTGCGATCCTGCGTTGAGAATTTCCACCTCGCCACCGCAACCTCGAATGAGAAGACCCGGGCATTTCATAGGGTGCGCAAAGTCTCCTTTTTCCGACGCCAATGGCTCTTCCTCATCCGTCCAAAAGGAATCTTCGGGAGGTATCAGCAGTGTGGAAAAGGCTTTTACTGCCCAATAAGGAGAACCGGCGCAACTATAGGGTTCAACCATCTCTGGAAATTCATCCAGCCAGCCGAGTGAGAGGCATCCCTGCGATTGGTAAATCGGGTGTTTAAGCAAGAATGCCAGATTGCGGGTGCAAAGACGTCTGGCCTGACCCGGCGATATCGGCAATACGCCCAAGATATGGGCAACGCTAAAAGGCGCTGTCGTATTAAATCGGTAGGTGATCGATCTTCCAAAAGCAGGATGCTCATCATTGGCGGCAAAAAAGTGATGGTAGCCGGCAAGAAACTCTCCCGCCCAGCCAGACCACAGTTTGGACCGTTCGGGGTTTGTATGACCATGCAAATAGGACCATATCAAGCCATAATAATTCCAGGAATAGGCGTTATAATGATTGCAGGCTTCATTCATGCCGTCCATAAACCAGCCCTGGCCGCGATACATGGTCTCCAATTCTGAAAACAGATATTCGATGGCGGTTTGATCCCCAGGTTCGTCCTAACCGGCATACCGGAGAAATTCGAGAACGAAAATTCCGAAATACATGTGATCATTTCAATAGCATCCCATAGGAAATAACGCAAAACGGCTGGAATTGCTCTTGTTCGCCTGTTTCACTAGAAGCAGGTTACTATGAAAAAACAAAAAGCAAATCCAGCCAAATGCAAGGTGTGCGTTCTGCGACAGCTTTGCAATTTTATTCCGGGACATCTGGTGGCCAAGTTGGCCCGCCAGTATGGTGTCGATAAGAAAGCTTGCAGTTTCAGTCCATGGAGCCATATCGTTAGTTTGCTCTATGCTCAGATCACTCATGCTATTGGGCTTAATGATGTCTGTGACGGACTCGCTCATCACAGAGGGTTGCTGGCCAGTATCCGGGGGGCCAGCGCTCCCAGTCGAAACGGGCTTTCCTACGCCAACAAGCATCGCGATGCCGCGATGTCGGGAGAACTGTTTTGGTCGGTGCTCAAGCACTTGCAGTCGTTGTCTCCGGGGTTTGCGGGTGGTAAATTCAAGGGGTTTCCCCGACGTTTCAAACGTGTTATCAACATCGTCGATTCGTCCACTATCGGTTTGGTCGCCAACTGCATGGATTGGGCTAAACATCGTCGGCGAAAGGCGGCCGCCAAATGTCACTTGCGCCTGGATTTGAAAAGTTTTCTGCCCCGGTTTGCCATCATCGACACGGCCAGGGACAATGACGCCAAACGAGCCCGCGAAATGTGCGCCGCCCTCAAAGCCGGTGAAATCGTATTGTTTGACAAGGCCTACATCGATTTGACCCACCTCTTTGACTTGTCATCGAGGGGCATTTACTTTGTCACCCGGGCCAAAGAGAACATGGCCTTACGCTGTGTCAAGAGGCTGCTCAAGAAGCCCAAGGGCAATATTTTGCGCGATGATCTGGTGGTCCTTAAGAACAAAAAATCCCGTCAGGATTACCCTCAACCGATGCGCCGGGTAACGGCATGGGTGGAGATTGATGGCCAGTGGCGAGTGATGGAATTTTTGACTAATAATTTGGGTAGTGTATTAAGTAGGAATGGTGGCTAATTCTTGATTATATTGATGAATGAAAAGTCTCAGACAGGTTTCATGCATACTCTTAAGCTTGGAAAAGGAGAGGGTTTTGCGTGTGAAACGACCCAGTCGTTGGCGCAGGGTATTGTTCCATCGTTCCACATGGGCCGTTTCACCGGTTTCTTTTCCCACGGATCGGTTATGAGGAAAGACTTCATCATAAGTGGACCAAAAGTCGCTGTAGGTGGCACATCTTTTGTAGGCCCGTGGCAGGCGCTCGTAAAGTTCCCGGCAACGATACCAATCCCGAGGCCCAATGGCATAGGAGAGGATTTGACGGGTGCGTCGGCAAAGAGCGATCCAAACCCATTGGGCATCGCTCTTGCGCCCCACAAAAGACCACAGTTCGTCCAGTTCAATGACATCATGACGGCGGGCCGCAAGAATCGTGCTTTTGAGCGATCGCAGCGATTGTCGTTTTTTTTAACCAACTCAAAACGGTGTTGGGACTCACCCCGAAGGCGCGCTGTAAACCGCGTAGACTGCTGCGTTCCTGATAGACTCGAAGGATCATTTCTTTTTGCTCTTCGGTGTATTTCACTGTGGGGTTTTCGCGGCTTTGTTTACCACAATCATGGCAGCGGTAGCGCTGTTTATGGTTGGGCGTCTTGCCAAATTTAATGATATTTTCACTTCCACAGTGCCGACAATTAATAATTTTAGTAACCATGCACTAAGAATAAACTGCCTAACGCTATTTGTACAGCTAAAAATACAAAATAACATTCTTTTTTTATACACTACCATAATTTGCAGTGGTCGCCCCATACGATCAGCGAACTGTATCGCTGCCGCTGGTCCATTGAAACCTTCTTCCGCCAAATCAAACAAACGCTCAACTTGTGCGATTTTCTCGGCCATAGCGCCAATGCCGTGCGCTGGCAGATTTGGAGCGCTTTGCTGCTGTATGTGCTGCTCCGCTTCCAGGCCTGGTTGAGCCGCTGGGAGCATAGTTTTGTCCGCCTGTTCGCACTCGTGCGAGGAGTGCTTTGGGATCGCTTTAACCTGCGAGATTTGCTCGATTTCTATGGGACAGCCGGTGGACGCTTTAGAATGCGAGCGACACCCCAGCAGGCTTATTTCCCTGGGTTTGGTTGAAAACCTATGGGACAGCACAAGGTGGCAAAAGCAATAAAAGAGAAACATGTGATAAAATTTCAAAAATCCGATTCCCCCAAAAGTCAAAAACTCACATTGATTATCAATGGGTTACGAAGCTTGCCTTGCCCCTATGGGATGGTATTAAATTAAGTTGAATTAATGGTTGACATATTTGCAAGATAACGCTATGAATGTAGCCGAAACCTTGCAAATTATGAAACCTATTAGACCCTCCAATGAAGTTCCTCAGGGAGATCTCTTTAAAGTAGATCTCGATCGTATCGTGGATGCCAAACATCCACTGGTCAAGTTGTCGGCGGTGATTGACTGGGAACAGTTTGATCACACTTTTGAACCGTTGTTCGACCCCCGGATGGGTCGGCCCGCTATTGCAACCCGCTTGATGGTGGGGTTGCATTACCTCAAATACACCTATGATTTAAGCGATGAACAGATCGTTAGGGGCTACACCGAAAATCCTTATTGGCAGTATTTTTGTGGAGGAAGGTATTTTGAGCATGAGCTTCCCTTCGATCCCTCTTCAATGAGTTACTGGCGCAAGCGGGTGAAGGAGGCCGGAGCCGAACGGATGCTCAGTGAGAGTATCAAAAGCGGGATGAGGTTGAAGATGATTGGGGCCCATCAATTGAAACGGGTCAATGTGGACACTACGGTGCAGCCCAAGAACATCCGCTTTCCGACCGATGCGCGTTTGTATGAGCGGATGCGAGAGAGATTAGTCAAGGAGGCCAAAAAGGAAGGGATCGCTTTGCGCCAAGGTTATAATCGGGTAGCGAAGAAACACCTTCACCGCCAGAGTGGATACGCACGGGCCAAGCAGATGAAACGAGCTCGTAAAGAAACCAAAAAACTGAAGGGGATATTGGGCCGAGTGGTGCGAGATATCCAGCGTAAGGGGTCCAGCATAAGTGAAAAGATGAAGGGGTTGCTGGAGTTGGCCGAACGCTTGCTGGTCCAACAGCGCCACGACAAAAATAAACTCTACAGTATCCACCAACCGCTGGTAGAATGCATTGCCAAGGGCAAGCCGCATAAACCTTACGAGTTTGGGTGTAAGGTAAGTTTGGCCACGACAGCCAAGGGCAACTGGGTCATCGGTTCGCTGGCATTGCATCAGAATCCCTGGGATGGGCACACCCTGGGGAAGACCCTTGATCAAGTCGAGCGCCTGAAGCGGGATAAGCCCGCTTCAGGCCACCGTGGACTTGGGCTATCGTGGAAACGATTACGGCGGCCCGTGCCAGATTGTGGTGGCCAACCGCTATCGCAAGAAAATCCCCAAAGCGTTGCGTTACTGGATGAAACGTCGCAGTGCGATTGAACCGATAATCGGTCACGCAAAGAAAGAGCATCGCATGGGATGCAATTACCTCAAAGGAATAGAAGGCGACAAGTTCAATGCAATATTGGCAGCGGCTGGCATGAATCTGAGCAAAATCCTCACATTGCTCATTTTTTTGCGCTGTTTATGGAGCTCTATGGTATTGGCCAACAGGGCCAACAGGGCCGAATGGCGTTCAAAGGGTCTTAATATGCGTAAACGGCTTTGCCAAACATCAAGCAACGGTTTACTCTTTCAATTTAATTGCCTCCAATTACCTTGAATTGAGCCGAAAACCCACTTTTTCAAGATCGACTAATAAGCCTTCCGCGATCATGTCCAAAGCCCCGGCCAGCCGTGAAAGTTGATCAATGAAGTGGACGGGGTTGTTTGGACAATTTTGACGTGGGATTAAGGTGGGGATCGTGGGCTTTGGATTGTTCGTTTTTTTGGCTTCTTAAGAATTATCCCTGGATGGCTTTCAAGGGCGATTTTCTTGATAAGTTTGCAGGCAGTCCTATTGTCTATGTCCTCGGCTTCTGCAAGGAATGCAATCTGATCGCCCCCTAAGCCCGTGGAAAAGTCTTTCCAACGGGTATAGTTTCTATAAACTGAAAAGCTGTTGTGTTTGTCCTCCCTAAATGGCGATTTGCAAGATCGTGCCAGTTCGCCGGGGAAATTGTATCGATGCCATAAAGTATTTATGTTGACAACGCGTTTTGCGTCTTGTAAATTGCTCATTGTAATAGATTTATAATTGAAGTTGGTAATGCCCCGGCCTCACGGGGCTTACTTTTTGGTTGGTATTGAGGGCCGCCTATGCGACCTCGGCCACCTCTAATTTGGCCAGGGCGCGGTTCAGTGCGGCCTTCCGATAACGCCGCCTTTTTCCGATTCGGATTTCGGGTAAAAGCCCTTGTTTGACATAGTTTCGTAATCCTTTTTCTGATAAGCCCAGCCATTCGGCGGCAGTTTTGCGATTCATCAGGGCGTCCAGTTGTCCGGCATTTCCATTATTGAACATTTGTGTATTCCTTTGTAATCTGTTAGGTCCGCAAAGTGCGGAATGCGCCTTGCATTTCCACCCAATATATCCAATGGAATACCTAGAGGCTGTCCCAAAAGGGTGATTTTTGCGAGGGGATTTTGAAGAGTGTTCATTTTAGTGGTATTTTCTTTTGGGAGGGGGTGACTTTGCTCTCCTATGACGTTAGGATTCTGGTTTTGGGGTCCGGTTGCCTGGTTTTCTTTGTATGGGCCGACAGTAGGCCTGTGAAAAAGTATTGTCCTTGCTTTTCCGCTCTTTATTTAGGCCGCCGCTTTGGTTTTTAGTTCATCTTGCTGGGCCAGCATCTTGGCCACTTTCCATAGATTGTGCGAGAGGACCGACCAGGCTACGCTGATCGAGCGGTTGGCAAAGCCTTTGCTGCGCAATCGCCCGGCCTGCCAGCGATTCTTCAATACCCCGATCCGCCCTTCGGTGCTGGCCCGGCGCTTTTGCAATTGCCTGAAGTGTGGTTCCTCCATCCGTTTTTTCAACTGCTTCGGATCGCGTGGACAGAGCGCATCGTAGATGCCCTCCTGGGCTAACTGCCGGCGGGCCCGCTGGGAGGCGAATCCCCGGTCCGCGCACATGGCCGCTATGGGTTCGGCTAGGTTGAAGCGGTTCTGTCTTTGCAAACTCTCTTGCATTTGTTCATTTTCGCTTGGCGTCCGGCTGCCGTAGAGTTTCCAGTCCAGCAGGTATCCTTCAACGCTTTCACCCAAAAACAGGGTGTTGCCAAACTCAACCTCTTGGCCCGCTTTGCCTCGCACAATCACCTACGCATCGGGTTCGTAAACACTCAAAACTTTCTCTGCGTTTTTCACCTGGCGGCCGCCAATGATTCGCTCGTGCGCTTGCTTGATGACCACCGGGATTAGCTCGCTCATGCGCTCCATCCGGGTAAGGATCTGTTGGACCTGTTTTTCGCTGTAATCGCTTTGCTCCCAGCAGGCTTGCAATAATTCCCGGTGACTGCGGGCATGCTCCCCGATCCGTTTGAGCAGCTTTTTCATCTGCCTCAAGATACCCTTGCGTTGCCGCGCGCTGTCCTTTCGCCGCCGGCTGTGGGTCATCTGTATGCACAGCCGATTCATCTGCCGAGCCAAGGGCTCCGGTTCGATCGGCATGCGATGGCGCAAACCGGCCTTCTCACGGATCAGCCGGATCGTTTTGAGCAGCGTGCCCGCTACATCCTTGAGCAGCACCCAGTCCGTCGGCCAATGAATGTTGACCTCCAAACAGGTGCCGTCGATCAGGCAAATGGTGGTGTCTATCGGCTTGTCCAATCCCACCACCTGCCGGGCCAGATCGGCATCGCCCACAACCTCAGTCAAGGTCCGGTGCAAGGCCCTCAACTGCTCTTCGCTGAAAAACTTCGAGGCCCGTTCCAGGGTGCTCTTGGAGATGCCCCTTATGCCGTCGATATGGCGGACACGACAAAAGTCAGCCAACAGATCGCTGCTGCCCAGAGCCCTCGACAAATGCCGAAACGAAATCCCACCGAGCAGATAACGCAGCGTTTCCATACGCAACGCCTTGAGGGCAAAGTTAGCCCGCTTTTGCCGGGCCTTTACACTCATTGGCTGGCCTCTTTCCAAGGCCAGATCAACGCCCTGCGATTCCACCTCCGAATCGATCAGCAGCCGGTCGATACGCTCGATGGTGGCGCGAAAGTTATCGTAATCGAGGCAACGGTCGACCACAGTTAAAGCTGGACGCAGGAGGCATTGGATGGCTATATTTTTCATAGAAAGGGCTATATTGATTTTCGCTAACGCAATTATAGAACCCTTTTTTAGCCGGATCGAGCAAAAAAATGCTCTTTCCGGCTATTTTTATAAACGTCATCCAGTTGACTACAAAATCTTTATATTTTTGGGACAGCCTCTACCTAGGCCAACCGGAAGTTATTCGATTCAAATAACTTCCGAATTAATAACTTAACCCAAACAATTTTTTAATTCTTGTTCCAGTATCTTCCTGCGCGGTAGCCCAGGATTCACGATCAGTATAATATGTGCCATTATCATCCGTAGCGGCCTCTATACTTGGATATTGTTTGATTAATCGAAAAGCACCAAGTTGCCGAAGGTAGTCTAAATATTTCTCCTTACCCGCATTTTTAGGTGGTGGTATTTTGTGGGACTTTCTCATTTTGGCCAAATCCTTTTGAATCGCCTTTTGAATCGCAGTATCAGACCGATTAAGGTCTAACTTGCACACAAGCCATGCCTCGCCCTTTGACGGTTTTTTTAAAAGCTTTTTAACTTGTTATTCCCTGCGGTCTCTGCCGCAGGGAGGTGACTGAAGGGAAAGTTTGAAAACTGTAGGTTTTCATGGGGCATGTTGCTTTTCTGACCTCACATACCCTGTGGTCTCTGCCACAGGGTTCTTGATTGTGTTTATTCAGCCTTTTTTTATACATGTGGTTTGACTTCTGATCATTAGCATCCCATAGGAAATAACGCAAAACGGCTGGAATTGCTCTTGTTCGCCTGTTTCACTAGAAGCAGGTTACTATGAAAAAACAAAAAGCAAATCCAGCCAAGTGTAAAGTGTGCGTTCTGCAGCAGCTTTGCAATTTTATTCCGGGACATCTGGTGGCCAAGTTGGCTCGCCAGTATGGTGTCGATAAGAAAGCTCGCAGTTTCAGTCCATGGAGCCATATCGTTAGTTTGCTCTATGCTCAGATCACTCATGCTATTGGGCTTAATGATGTCTGTGACGGACTCGCTCATCACAGAGGATTGCTGGCCAGTATCCGGGGGGCCAGCGTTCCCAGCCGCAACGGGCTTTCCTACGCCAACAAGCATCGCGATGCCAGTATGGCGGGAGAACTGTTTTGGTCGGTGCTCAAGCACTTGCAGTCGTTGTCTCCGGGGTTTGCGGGTGGTAAATTCAAGGGGTTTCCCCGACGTTTCAAACGTGTTATCAACATCGTCGATTCGTCCACTATCGGTTTGGTCGCCAACTGCATGGATTGGGCTAAACATCGTCGGCGAAAGGCGGCCGCCAAATGTCACTTGCGCCTGGATTTGAAAAGTTTTCTGCCCCGGTTTGCCATCATCGACACGGCCAGGGACAATGACGCCAAACGAGCCCGCGAAATGTGCGCCGCCCTCAAAGCCGGTGAAATCGTATTGTTTGACAAGGCTTACATCGATTTGACCCACCTCTTTGACTTGTCCTCGAGGGGCATTTACTTTGTCACTCGGGCCAAAGAGAACATGGCCTTACGCTGTGTCAAGAGGCTGCTCAAGAAGCCCAAGGGCAATATTTTGCGCGATGATCTGGTGGTCCTTAAGAACAAAAAATCCCGTCAGGATTACCCTCAACCGATGCGCCGGGTAACGGCATGGGTGGAGATTGATGGCCAGTGGCGAGTGATGGAATTTTTGACTAATAATTTGCAGTGGTCGCCCCATACGATCAGCGAACTGTATCGCTGCCGCTGGTCCATTGAAACCTTCTTCCGCCAGATCAAACAAACGCTCAACTTGTGCGATTTCCTCGGCCATAGCGCCAATGCCGTGCGCTGGCAGATTTGGAGCGCTTTGCTGCTCTATGTGCTGCTCCGCTTCCAGGCCTGGTTGAGCCGCTGGGAGCATAGTTTTGTCCGCCTGTTCACACTTGTCAGAGGCGTGCTTTGGAATCGCTTTAACCTGCGGGACTTGCTCGATTTCTATGGGACAGCCGGTGGACGCTTTAGAATGCGAGCGACTCCCCAGCAGGCTTATTTCCCTGGGTTTGGTTGAAAACCTATGGGACAGCACAAGGTGGCAAAAGCAATAAAAGAGAAACATGTGATAAAATTTCAAAAATTCGATTCCCCCAAAAGTCAAAAACTCACATTGATTATCAATGGGTTACGAAGCTTGCCTCGCCCCTATGGGATGGTATTGACTTCTGATTAACCCTTATGGAAGTAATTATTTGCGAAATCGTTCGCTTTTTTGATAATGGATTCTCCGAAATTTGTTTTCGTGTCCAAGGGGTAATTCGTTTCAAGAATGGGGCCTCGTTTTTAATGGTGTAAGTCTCATCTGCGTAAGCCTTGCTTAAATGTTGGGAAATTCTCTCAGAGTAATTTTTGAACAATTTCTTCCGGTTATTCTCTGGAAGTTTAAAAAATAGTGTATTGGCCATTTGTTCTTCGGAAGACGGTTCGACTTGACGACTGCTTATCCATGAATCCAGTTCTGGCGCAATGACTATTCCTTCTTCCGAAGGGAGTGCTGTTGGAGGTGGATCGCTTGTTACCCATTTTACGGGGAAGATTTCGGCGGCCATCTCCCTTGCAAGGTTCTCCGCTCCTGGGCATCCCTCGGGGAGATTGGAAAGCTGTTCAATGCTCAAGGTGCTAAGGATACGAAAGTATTCCCTGGCATATTCGTAGAACAAGACTGTTTGGGTAAAAGGATATTTTTTATATTTAGGAAGGCCAAGCCTCTTTATTTCATCTGCGTCGAGCCACTCAAAGGAATATCCCTTTTCTCGTAATTCTTGCTCTTTAATTTCTCTGGATTGCACTTGCGTTGCCCTCTAACAGTTCAGCCTTTATTGTGCCGCAATGTATGGAACCACTTTTGAAGCCTTTTCCGCCGGATAAATCTCAAAATAAGCCCTGGCCACCTCCCGATCAGGCACTAATGCCCGGTAACTTGTAAAAAGAACATCATCACCGGCCTTATGGCCCAGCAGGTTTGCGGTTTTGATGGAATCTTCATGTAAGGCATAATGATAGCTTCCAAAACTGTGTCTCATCGCGTTATTTCGCCATTGCTCGAAGTCTGCCGCTTTATATAGCTTTTGGAAGCGTTTACGGAAGGAACTCACCCCTTTGGGAAAAATTCTTCCCTGCTTTTGATAGCAGATCGAGAGCCACGCCTTAGCGCATTTTGGCATTTCTATATTGCGGATCGTGCGCTTTTTTGCGACCTGGGCCGATATAATCACCCACCCCCGGTCTAAATTTACAGCATCCTATTCCAATCGCTGTATTTCGGTTGTTCGCACACCGCAAAACAAGCCTAAAATGACGGTTGGGAGCAATTCAAGTCCGGAGTGCGAATATGCTGTTTCAATAAGTCGTTGGGCCTGGATAGGGGTCAAGATGGGGGGCTCTTGATCGCTGTTGGCAGACCCGTAGAGTTTTTTCTTTTCATGGTCGGTCAGCCTGTCCAATGGGCTTCCGGTGCAATACTCTTTTGCAATGCAATATTTAAATATCTCGCCAATGGTATTGCCATAGTTTCTGACACTACGATAAGCGAGAACCTTGCCTGTTTTGGGGTTGGTGAGCCCCGCAAGCCATTCAAGAATTAAATCCGATGTGATCTCATCTACCGGCATATGTCCAAAGTCCTGGCCAAATTTAACAGAACGCTTTCTGAAATCATCATAAGACCTGGGCCGCAGATCACCTCTGTTAAGGCGGCTCAGTTTCCCCTCTATAAGTTCCTGAATAACCCCTGAGAGGCGTTTTAGACCACCCGAAGGGGTAAGCCGCTTATCCAGGGCAGGCCAAAATTCATCCAGCTTTTGCTTGCGCTGTGTGGCCCAACGATAAGCCGTAGCTGCAATTTTGGCGGCATCGATAAGCGACAGGTCAAGAGGCTGGACAATTTCCAGGGCACCTGCCGCCTCGATGAGTTGTTTGTCATTTAAGCTGTTGGCAAGGTTTCTGCGGTTTTTGAATTCAACATATTTTTGCTCTGCCCAACCTTTAGCCAAATTTTCCGAAGGCAACAGCTTGCGAATAGGCCGAGGCTTACCCGCTTTCTTGCCTTTTTTCCACGACTCACAATGGCCGATCAGCTTTATGGGCAGATTGACCTGCCAACTGGTTTTATCGCCGGTTTTGGTTGAATGAGTCCGTGGCGATAGCCTTATGCCTGACCCCCTTGGATGTTCATACGCTTTTCCCGTGGTTTTCTGCTTCATCCTTTGCCTTGGTTATATGCCATTTAGCGGCATTATGAGGCAATACCATACACTAAAGATACACAGAATAAAAGAAGTATTTTTAGGAAATACTCATAAGTCATTGAGCATCAAGAGAATTTAAATTTATGTAAATGGTGGAGGTGGCGGGAGTCGAACCCGCGTCCCCGGTGTTTTGGTTCAGAGCTTCTACAGGCTTAGCTTTTTTATTTATGGAGTCTCGCCGTGCGGTGGGCGAAAAAGCGCGCTTTTGCCGGCCAGCGCCCTGTTGGTTTACGGCCCGCCCCCGGACGCCCGGTTGGGGCTATGCCTGCTGGCGTCGCCTCTTTTGCTTAGCAGGTGTGGGCAAAGAGACGTTGCCGCTCAATTAGGCGGCAAGTGCGTATTCGTTTTCGCCGTTTAATGGCTGTGATGGAATTGATGTCGGAGCCAACCATCATCTCCGGCCTGCCGCCATGAACCTTACTACCGGGTCGAATTCCGGAACACCCCCATGAAAGTGTTAGCATTATATTAATTTTTTGTGAAAGCAGCGATTGTGTGATTTCGCTTTTTCAATTATGGGATGAAGGGCAGTTTGCGGCGCCAACTTCAAAGAACTATGTATGCGTTTTGGTTTTATCCAAAAATTCAACTTCTAATAATTCGTCTTATTAATGACTTTTTCAAGCTTTTTCACTCGAATCGACTTCGGATGCTTTTTCCGGTTCCGGTTTGGGCAGAAGCCAGTCCTCATCGGAGAAATCTGACGGCATGGGTTCGGGCTTGAGGCAGGCGCTTTGGATTTCCATGGGTTGGCGGTTTTGGCTGGATTCATCGAATCCTTGCATGATATCCAGGATGTGATAGGCCAAATGGCCATTGGCCCGGTGGGGGCGATTTTCTTGGATGGCGTGGGCCATGCCGGCCAGGCCTATTCCTCGGCCGGAAAAGTGGTTGTGGGTGTGCTCGATGTTTTGCCATTCTTCATCGGTTGTGGTTTTCAAGAGAACGGGGTCGTCGAAATTATTGGGATTGGGGCAAATGAGGGTTCCTTTGCTTCCGTAAATTTCCATGTGCGGATGGGTTGTCCGGCCCATGGCGTCGAAGGAGAACATGGCGGTGATGAGGGCGCCGCATTCGAATTCAATGAGGCCGCCATAGTGGGTGGGGGTTTCTACTTTGATGCGCAGTCCATATTGTTCTTCACAGGTGGCCACTCTTTCAGGCAGGGAAATTTGTGAAATTGCGGTCACCCGTGTGGCCGGTCCGAGGAGGAATGCCAGTGCCGTAAAATAATAGGGGCCCATGTCAAAGAGCGGTCCTCCTCCTTTCTGGTAGTAAAAAGAGGGATTGGGGTGCCAGCTTTCCGGGCCGGGGCCAGCCATGAAGGCGGTTGCGGCATGGGGTTTGCCGATGGTGCCGCTATCGATTAAGCTCCGGCAGGTTTGCAGGCCGCTGCCCAGAAAGGTGTCCGGGGCGCAGCCGATGCGGAGGCCGTTTTGGGCAGCCAATGCGAGCAGTTCCCGGCCATCGTGGCGGTTCAGGGCGAGAGGTTTTTCGCAATAGACGTGTTTGCCTTTGAGGAGGGCGGCTTTCGAGACCTCCGCATGGGCTGCGGGGATGGTGAGATTGAGAACTATGCCGATGCCGGGATCATCGAGCAGTTCTTCGACCGGGCAAGCTTTGGGAATATTGTACTCCAGCGCTTTTTCTTTGGATGCGGCGGGATTGATATCTGCGCAGGCCGTGATTTGCAAATGATCGAATTTTTCAATACATTCGAAGTAATTGGAGCAGATTTTTCCGCAACCGATGAGACCGATAAAAGTTTTTTTCATATTTGGTTGTTAATTATTTGGCTTCTAAAGTTTTATTGCGCAATTAATTAAATATTGGCATTTTTTTATGTTTCTTGTGAATCGGGTTCCGGCATTGCAGTTCGTTCTCGCTAGACAAACGATGAAATTCCATCAAAATCCCCCATTACCCTTATTAATTCGATAGTGATGCGATGAAAGTTTTTCTGAACGGCAAAATAGTGGATGAGGAAGAAGCGCGGGTATCCGTATTCGACCATGGGCTCCTTTATGGAGACGGCATTTTCGAGGGAATTCGTATTTACAGCAATTGTGTTTTCAAGCTAGATGCGCACCTTGAGCGGCTGGAGTATTCGGCCAAGTCCATCTTGCTGGAGCTGCCC
This sequence comes from Opitutales bacterium, assembly GCA_965226205.1. GTDB lineage: Bacteria > Verrucomicrobiota > Verrucomicrobiia > Opitutales > UBA2987 > JAJFLU01. The sequence continues at coordinate 155,103 of CBDDCJ010000027.1, forward strand.
TGGAGCCGTCAGGAAATCTCCGAGGCCGTTTGCGAAACCTGCCGCGCCAATGGCATTTCGGATGGATATATCCGGCTCGTGGTGACACGGGGCCGTGGGACATTGGGGCTGAACCCCTTTACTTGTAACAACCCTCAGCTCATCGTGATCGCTGATAAAATTCAGCTATACCCTGAGGAATTTTACACCGAGGGGTTGAAAACAATCACGGTTCCAACACGGCGCATGGGTCCCGGTTCGATACCTCCGACCATCAAGTCCCTTAATTATCTCAACAATATTCTGGCCAAAATCGAGGCCCTCAACGCGGGCTGTATGGAGGCTGTCATGATGAACGACCAAGGTTATGTCAGCGAATGCACCGGCGACAACCTGTTCATCGCGCAAAAGAGGGTCATTTACACCCCGCCTGCCTATGCCGGCGCATTGCTGGGCATCACCAGGCAAGTGGTTATAGACATGGCCCGGGAGAGCGATATCAAAGTGGTTGAAACCAACCTTACCCGTTACGACCTCTGGGTGGCTCAAGAATGTTTCCTCACCGGCACGGCGGCCGAAGTGGTGCCGGTAACGGAGATTGACGGGCGCAAGATAGGAAACGGCATGCCCGGCCCGATAGCCATCCAATTTATGGAAACCTACAAAAATTTTGTTACCCGCGATGGCACATTTCTGTAGGAAGTGGTGTCTTTATACCGATGTAGAAAGGTCTTTTAATGCCTCTCCCACCCAATGAAATATTTTGGCCCAAATTTTGCTTATTATAATTGAAAATAGAGGAGAATCATTAAATATTAACTGGGTAAAACTCTTTTGAACGTACACGATCGGCAGCCCTCAATTTATAAACTTATCATGGGAGAGCCCATTCAATGCCAGGTATGCGATCAGGCGGCCACGGTTCACCTGACGCAAATAGCCAACAATAAAATCCACAAAATTCATCTTTGTGAGGATTGCGCGGAGGCCAAGGGAATGACCGACCCGGATGTTTTTTCCCTGGAAGACCTTTTTTCTCCATCCTCCGGCCAAAAACTGGAAACAATTTCCCTTCAAAAATCGATAACCTGCAAACGTTGCGGCCTTTCTTCAAACGATTTCAAACGCCATGGACGGCTCGGTTGCCCAGATTGTTACGATTACCTTAAGCCTTTGATAGAGCCCATGTTGGTGAATATGCACAAAAGTATTTCGCACCAAGGTAAAATCCCCCGCCGTTCGCTCGACCATATAAATTTAAATAAACAATTACGAAAGCTGGAAGAAGAGTTGGATACTGCCGTTAAAGAGGAGCGATACGAAGATGCCGCCCTCTGCCGCGACAAAATCAAAAACGTGAAAAAAACTTCCAAAACCGCCGAAAAAACTTCCAAAACCGCCGTTGAGATCGGAGAGAAATGAAAATTGACCGCATACTTGAAAATCCCGGCGCTTCGGCTGAGGCCCTTGGGGAGGATGCGCCCGTTGTCATCAGCACGAGGGTCAGGCTTGCCCGCAACCTGGAAAAATACCCTTTCCCCGGGTGGGCCAAAAAGTCTCAAAAGCAGGACATTCTGTCCTCATGTCTCAATGCCTTGGGCAAATTGACAGAAATGGAAAATAGCGACTCGTTGGCCATTGAAGACCTGGAAGACTTGGAAAAACAAATTTTGATGGAAAGACGGCTGATCAGCCGCGAGCTGATGGGTTGCCGGGAAGGGGCCGGCGTTTGCATCAGCCAAGACCAGACGCTCTCTGTCATGGTCAACGAAGAAGACCACCTTCGCATACAGTTGGTGCGGAGAGGATTTCAATTCCAGCAGCTTTGGGAAGCCGTTAATTCGGTCGATTCAAAATTGGAGGAGGATTTGGATTACGCATTCTCTTGCGATCTGGGTTATCTAACCGCTTGCCCCACCAATGTCGGCACGGGATTGCGCTGCTCAGCCATGATGCACCTACCCGGTCTGGTTCTGTCCAGCCAGATGGAAAAAGTGGTCAGGGCCGTCAACCAGTTAGGCATAGCGGTGCGCGGGCTCTTCGGCGAAGGCTCCGATGCCCGCGGAAGCCTCTTTCAGATTTCCAACCAGCAGACACTGGGAGAGAGCGAAGAGGATATATATGCCCGGCTGCGCAATGTTCTAACCTCTCTTTTGGAACAGGAAAAAAATGCCCGCTTGGTTCTGTTGGAAAAAGAACGAGCAAAAATCTGCGATAAAATCGGACGCGCCTACGGGGTATTGCTGCACAGCCATATCCTCAGTTCAGCGGAAACCATGAAACGGCTCTCCCTGCTCAGACTGGCTGTCGATCTGGGCCTGCTTCCGAGCCAATTCCGCCGCGGCGTGGATCAAATTATGATTGAAAGCCAGCCGGGGCATATTCAGTATTCCTGCGGGGGGAAATGCGCCCCGCAAGAACGCGACGAACACCGGGCAAAGTTTATTCGGGAACAATTATCGACATGGCCGACACTTAATTTTGACAAACTAAAATAAATTTTCTATATATATCAGCAATCATGCCAATGGAACCGATGAATAATTTTACGCCCAGGGCCCAACAGGTGTTGGCGCTGGCCCGCAAAGAAGCGGACCGGTTTCATCATAATTACGTGGGCACCGAGCACCTTCTGCTCGGTTTGATCAATCTGGGGCAGGGAGTCGCAGTCAATGTCCTCCAAAAAATGGGACTGGATTTGGAAACCGTGCGCTCGGCGGTGGAAAAACAGGTCGGCAAAGGCCCGGAATCCAAGCCCACCGGCAATATTCCCTATACCCCCAGAGTGAAAAAAGTGCTCGCCCTGGCCGGAAAAGAAGCCCGCTCCTTAAATCATAGCTATGTAGGCACCGAGCACATACTGCTCGGCCTTCTGCGGGAAGGCGAGGGCGTGGCGGCGCGAGTCCTGAAAAGCCTCGATGTGGATATCGAGCGCTGCCGCAACGAAATTTTAAGCGAACTGGATCCCAATTTTACGGGCGAACATGAAGAGGCCGTTCCCGCCGCCGGAATCGGCGCTGAGGAGAAAAAGGAGGTAAAAACCCCGGCTTTGAAGGCCTTCGGGCGCGACTTGACGGAGCTTGCCCGCAACAAGGAACTCGATCCGGTAATCGGGCGCAAACAAGAAATACGCCGAGTCATCCAGATTCTCTGCCGGCGCACCAAAAACAACCCCGTGCTCATCGGGGAAGCCGGCGTCGGCAAGACCGCCATTGTGGAAGGCCTCGCCCAGGAAATTACCAACGATCTGGTGCCGGAAATCCTGGCCGACAAGAAGGTGGTCACCCTCGACTTGGCCCTCATGGTGGCCGGAACCAAATACCGTGGTCAGTTCGAGGAGCGTATCAAGGCCGTCATGGACGAAATCCGCCGGGCCAAAAACGTCATCATTTTTATCGACGAATTGCACACCATTGTGGGGGCCGGGGCGGCCGAAGGAGCCATGGATGCCTCCAACATCTTTAAGCCCGCCCTTTCCAGAGGAGAATTGCAGTGCATCGGCGCCACCACTCTGGGGGAGTACCGCAAGCATATCGAGAAAGACAGCGCCCTCGATCGCCGTTTCCAAAGCGTCCTAGTCGATGCTCCGTCCGTCGAGGACACCATTAAAATCCTCCACGGCATTCGCCATAAATACGAGGAACACCACAAAGTCACATATACCAGCAAAGCCCTTGAGGCCGCCGTCAAATTGTCCAACCGCTACGTCACCGGCCGCTATCTGCCGGACAAAGCGATCGACGTGCTGGATGAATCCGGGGCCCGGGCCCGCATCGATTCCCTCAACCGGCCTCCTGAAATCGAGGAAATGGGCCATAAAATCGAGGAAGTTTGCCAGCAGAAAGAAGAAGCCATCAGCAAACAGCATTTCGAGAAAGCGGCCAAGTACCGCGATGAGGAAAAGCAATTACGGGCCAAGCGCGAAGCCTCTCTGCAGGAGTGGAAGAAAACCCGCGAAGAAACGCCCATAACGGTGGATGAGGATGAGATGCTGCATATCGTTTCCGGGTGGACGGGCATACCCCTCAGCCGCATGGAGGAAAAGGAAACCGCCAAACTGCTCAATCTGGAAGCCGATTTGCAGTGCTTTGTGGTCGGGCAGAACCCCGCCACGGAAGTCATTGCGCGGGCCTTGCGCCGATCCCGCGCCGACCTCAAGGATCCGCGCCGGCCCATCGGTTCCTTCATGTTCCTGGGCCCCACAGGCGTAGGCAAGACCCACCTGGCAAAAGTCCTGGCGGAGAAGATGTTCGGCAAGCAGGAGGCCATCGTGCAGATCGATATGTCCGAGTACATGGAAAAATTTTCAGTCTCCCGGCTCATCGGATCGCCCCCCGGCTATGTCGGTTACGAAGAAGGCGGCCAGTTGACCGAAACCGTTCGCAGAAAACCCTATTGCGTGGTCCTCTTCGATGAAATTGAAAAAGCCCACCCCGACGTTGTCCAGTTGCTCCTGCAAATTCTGGAAGATGGGCGCTTGACCGACAGCCTTGGGCGGGCCGTCGATTTTCGCAACACCATCATCATCATGACCTCCAACGTGGGTGCCCATATTTTACGAAGGTCCCACTCCCTTGGATTTGGGGGCGGCGGTGAAGACGAAGGCGCCTATGAAAAGGTAAAAGAAAAAATCCTGGAAGAATCCAAACGCATTTTCAAACCCGAGTTTCTCAACCGGGTGAACGATATTGTCGTATTCCGCAAGCTGACCAAGAAGCACTTGCTCAAAATCGTGGATATTGAATTGAACAATGTGGCGGAGAGGTTGGAGGAAAGGGAAATCGTCTTCCATTTCAGCGCCGAAGCGAAAGATTTTCTGATCGAAAACGGATACGACGAAAAATACGGCGCCCGTCCCCTGCGCCGGGCGGTGGAGCGGCATTTGGAAGATCCGCTGGCCGAAGCCATCCTCCGGGAAGACGTCAAAAAAGGCGAACCCATCCAGGTTGAAGTCGAGGGCGACCACCTTGTCTTCAAGCAAGATCAAACCGCTTCCAAGGTTTCCTGAACCCATTTTTTTAAAAAGCCCGCTTGTCGAGGACTCCTTCGGCCATGCATGAGTTTAGAAGGCAACTCCGGCCTTTAGCGGCTTTTACCGCGGTCTGGGTTCTTATGGTCATGGCCGGTTTGTCTCTGCCAAAGGCGCTGGGAAAACCGCCGGGAGCCGGATTGGGCTTAGTCACGCCCTATGGACAAGGCGTTGATCGAGTTGTCCGCGCGGGCCAGGATAAAGGCTGGACCAAGGTCGCCCTGGCCTTGCGGCAAATGGCCCTGGAAGCTTATAGGAACGGTGAGGAACCTACTGAGCAATGGTATTTTCTTTACCGTTGGTCTCGCCTCTTCGCCAAAAATAAGGGTGGTTTCATCAATGCCTGGATCGAGCACATAAATCGCTCCCGGCTGGGGCATGCCAACATGACCAAGAAGTATCCTCACGGCGGCGGCGTTTTGGGAGACCTTCTCTCCGCGGAATTAAAAATTATTCTGTTGAAGGATATTGCTTTTTCGAGGGAGTTTTTCGGGCTCCTCAATCCGGCTGACAATCTGGTGGAATCGTTCAAAATTCTGGAATCGCTTTACCGGGAATATCCGGTCCACTTTAAAAAATACCTACGGCTGGCGGTGGCCTTGTCTATTGTTTACGATGTGTCCCCGCCTCCGGGCTGGCCCCACAATCAGGTTCCCGGCCGTATGCTCCCGCGCCATTTGCCCGAGGTTTCGGCCGCGTTTGAATATTGGAAAAACCTGAACGAAAAACGCCTTTCCGCCCATAACCTGACCCTCTTGACGGTTGAAAAGCTGAAATTCCTGGTCGATACCCCGGCCGCTTTCGACGAATTGCGCTGGGCCCACCAAAATGTTAAGGAAAGGGCGGGCGAATTTGCGCAAGTTTACAGCAGCGTTGCCTACCGTCACGATCGCGTCGAGCAAAACCGATTCGTCTGGAACGGGCCCGACTACCGTTTGCCGACCATTCTCAAAAATGGGGGAATCTGCGTGGACCAGGCTTATTTCGCATCCCAGTCGGGTAAGGCAAAGGGTATTCCCACACTTATTTTTCGAGGGGCCGGATTGACCGGCCGGCACGCCTGGTTCGGGTATTTGCAGCCCTCCGGCCGCTGGGAGTTCGATGCCGGCCGATATGGGGAAAACCGCTACATGACCGGTTATGCGCACGACCCCCAAACCTGGGCCGACATCAGCGACCACGACCTGGCCTTCCTTTCCGAAGGGTTTCGCCATACCCATTATTACATCCAGTCGGTTTTCCACAGCAATTTCGCCTTCGAATTTCTCACCATGTCCGATCTAGATGCGGCCAGGCAGGCGGCGGAAAAAGCGCTTCGCTTTGAACGGCGAAATCAGCAGGCATGGGAGATACTGGTCGAGACGACCCGCCGCACCAGTGACGACCCCAGGGATGTGGAAAGTATCCTTCGCCGGGCGGTGCGCGTTTTCGGAAATTACCCCGACCTCGAAACCTATTACCTTAACCGGGTCAACGAGAGCCTCGTGGCGCGGGGTGAATTGAGCCGGGCAAGGCTCGAAAAAGGCCATGTGGTCAGCAAAAATAAAGCTGAACGGATGGACCTGAGCATTCAGGAGGCCGCCCGCATATTAAAAGAAAGCTCCAGCAAGGATCCCCTGCATGTGCAATTGCGGCAGTTTCGCGTTATCCTGATTCAATTCGGCAAGGCAGGGGGAATGGATGTTTTTGACCGGATTGTCTATCCATTTGTCCATCAACTTGCCCGCGCCGGCCATCGGCGGGAAGCTCGCAGCATGGCTCAAATGGCCAGGCAAAGACTGAATCCTCCCGAAGGCAGCATGTTGGACCAGTCTCTGGACAAACTGATCCAGTCCGTTAAAAATTGAATGGAGGGCTTTGGCTCCCTTGCTTTTAAGGCTTGTCAATAGGGCAAAGGGTCTTACAAACCCCATTCCCAACCAATTGGGCCTCTATGGAAAAATCTCTCATTATATTTAAACCGGATTGCATGCAGAAAAGGTGCGCCGGCGAAGTTATCAGGCGTTTCGAGGCCGAAGGCTTCTCCATTTGCGACAGCAAAATGATGACTCTAACCAACGACCTCCTGCGTCAGCATTACGCTCATCTGACTCATTTGTCTTTTTTTGACGAGATCGTCGGATTCATGAGTTCGCGTCCGGTCTTGCTGATGATTTTTGAAGGCGACAACATCGTAAAGCGCGTCCGCGAGCTTCTCGGGCCGACCGATTCAACCCAAGCGCCCAAAGGCACCGTGCGGGGCGATTTGGGCGTCAGCAAAATGCGGAATATCGTCCACGCATCGGACAGCCCTGAAAATGCCCAGGCCGAGATTGAACGGTTCTTCAACTGACGCCCTCTAGAAGGCAAACAGCCTGAACGGCGATGCCCAGGCCCTTCCCCAAATCGCCCAGTTGCTCATGGGTGGTGGCTTTGATGCCGATGGCCGCCACCGGTACCTTCATGATGGCCGCCAGTTTTTCTTTCATGGCCGCTATATGAGGCCCCATAGGGGGAGCCTCGGCGATGATTACCGAGTCGATATTGCCGACGGCAAGACCCAGTTGGGCAGCCTCGGCGCAGGCGCGCTGTAAGATCTCCCGGGAATCGATGCCTTTGTGCCGGGGGTCCGAATCCGGAAAAAAATGGCCGATGTCGGGCAGCCCGGCGGCGCCCAGAATGGAATCAGCAAGGGCATGAGTCAGGCAATCCGCATCGGAATGGCCTTCCAGACCCTGACTGAATGGAATATGAATGCCACCTAAAATGAGTGGCCGGCCAGTGGTGAGCCGGTGTGCATCGTAACCAATACCGATTCGAAATTTAGCCGCCATGATGATTACATATAATCCATCCCGTAAGGTGTCGGGATATTGGCTAGTAAATGCTCTATAATGGCAATATCTTCCGGGATGGTCAATTTTGGATTAGGGTAGGGCGTTTCCAGAAGCGAAACCCGATGCCCGAAGCGAAGGACGGCGGAAGCATCATCCGTTATGTCCCATCCTTCTTTTTGCGCTCGCCGGTAGGCCGCGCATATCAGGCCGCGCTCAAAAACTTGCGGTGTTTCCATGGCCCATAAACGATTTCGATCGCAATCAGTTAATTTTAAAAGCCGCAAACTATCCGAACTACTTTCCGCCTCTTTAATCGTATCGACCAGGCGATGAGCCGGGCATACGGCCTTGTCCCTTTCTGCTATCTTGCTTAATTCCCTGATGGTCGTGAATCGAATGACGGGCCGTGCGCAGTCGTGGATGAATACATTCTGAATATTTTCTGGGATTGCCTCTAAAGCATTTGCCACCGAATCCTGCCTGCGCCGGCCGCCTTCAACCCATTGGACGGGGAATTTGACCCCAGGCACGTCCGTCAGCCTGTGTTCTTTCGGAATACGAATTCTCTGTCGCCGCAAAGTTTTTTTCACAACAGACTCAATCATTTTTCTTTGCATCGAATCCCTCGTTACGATTACGGCCAGATCAACCGCATCACTGTCGATAAAAGCCTCCAGCGAATAATGCAAAGCCGGTCGCTTGAGTAGCGGGACAAGTGCCTTATCCTCCACCTGCCCTTTCATTCGCAGGCCGCTTCCCGCGCATAATAATACCGCTGCGTTTCCCACTAGTATCGTAGCTTTCTTTTTACAGGTTAAGGATTTGGAGGTTGTTCACTCTATGGACAGTATTTAATGGAAAAAACGATGGCCGTTCCTCAGAATTCACGCCTATCCTACAAATAAGTTAGAGGGAATTCAGGAAACAATGTCCATTCAAATGCCGTCCATCGCCGTTATTTTTTGCCCGGCCAAGGTAAATCCATTCCTTGTCGTGAGCGGACTTCGTGAAGACGGCTATCACAATTTGTTGTCGGTGGCGGCTCCGCTCGATTTCGGCGATCATTTGTGGGTGGAAAAAGGCGCGCCGGGAGAACCCGACACTCTGGAATGTGATAATCCCGGCCTCGATGCCGGGCCCTCCAACCTCGTCATGCAAGCCTCGGCTGCTTTTCGCAAACACCGGAATTTGGATTTCAGCCTGCGCTACCAGTTGCAAAAGCGAATACCTGTGGGGGCCGGGTTTGGCGGTGGCAGCAGTAATGCGGCAGCCGTTTTGCGATTGCTGAATTCTTTACTGGACCCTCCATTGCCGGAAAAAGAATTACTGTCGATAGGCGCGGATTTGGGTTCGGACGTCCCATTGTTTTTAAGCAACAAGCCCGTAATCATGCGGGGAAGAGGCGAGCAAATCGAGCCGCTGCCCGCTGTGGCTGCCAATCGTTTGTCCGGTAGACGGGTGCTTTTGTTCAAACCCGAATTTGCCATCGAAACGGCCTGGGCCTATCAACGCATGGCGGCAAATCCATCTCATTATCTTTCTTATAAGCAATGTGTTGCAAAATTAAACCGTTGGCTGGAGTCCGCCCAATCATTAGAAGAACTGTTCTTCAATAATTTCGAAACTCCCATTTTTGAGAAATTTCTCACCTATCCCGCCCTCTATGCAATGATCAGTGAAATGGATGGCGTGGCCTCTCTTTTAAGCGGCAGCGGCAGCGCCTGTCTGGCTCTTTTCAATAACGATGAATCACTTCGCGCATTGAAATCCGCCATCCAAACCGCTTGGGGGGAGGAGGTATTTATGGTTGAAAGCGTCTTCCTCTGACTGTTAAAGTCAGGGTTCTTTTTCTAACTTTGGCCGGAGCAATGGGGAAGCGGTGTCAAGGTAGCCTTGCTTCGATAAACCAAAATCAACTCATGCCCGACTTCGAAAAAGAGGAAATTGTCTTGCAGGGTGTGGCCGCCTCTCCGGGGGTGGTGCACGGTCCAGCTTTCCTTTTTTTGCAAAAGAAACTGGAGATTCCGTCCTACGAAATATCGAAGGAGAATCAGGGTTATGAATTGGCCCGATTTGAGCAGGCCATTCTGGAAACCCGCATGCAAATCAGCGCTATTCGCAATGAAATTGCTGAAGAGTTGGGTGAAGAAGAAGCGCAAATTTTCGATGCTCACCTTCTCGTTCTAGATGACAAGGCGCTGCTCGAGGAAACGGTTCTCGAAGTCCAGAATTCGGGCCTCAATATTGAATATTGCGTGCACCAGATCATCACCCGCTACCTGGAAGCTTTCTCCAGTATTGATGATGATTACATAAAGGAACGGGTCACGGATATTCGCGATGTCTCCCGCAGGCTGTTGCGCAACTTGATGGGGCATGCCGATTTCAGCTTCAACATATTGGCCCATGACAAAATAATCGTTTCCGAGGATTTAACGCCTTCGGAAACTGCAAGTTTGGAAAAGAGTGCCGTTCTCGCGTTCATCACCGACGAGGGCAGCCGAACCAGCCATGTCACCATAATGGCGCGCGCTCTGGAAGTTCCGGCAGTGGTTGGCCTGCACGACATTACCCGGCGCGCGCATAGCGATGATACGATTTTGGTGGATGGCTACGAGGGTCTTGTCATCCTCCACCCGACCATTGAGCGTTTACGCCGTTACGGCCAGATAAAGCTCAAACGAGAACACCTGCAGCAGATATTCAGGAGCGAGGCCAACTTGCCGGCCGAAACCATCGATGGTCATTCCATTATCCTGATGTCCAATATCGAGGGCAGCGAGCCGACCGAAAAACTTTCCCGTTACGGCGCCCAGGGCGTCGGCTTATTTCGCACCGAATCCATTTTTCTGAGAGATCAGGCCTTTCCCGGCGAAGAGGCGCAGTTTGAGGTTTACCGCCGCTATGTCGAACATCTCAGCCCCCAGACGGTGATCATTCGCACCTTCGATCTGGGTGGAGACAAGAACCCTCATGGAGATTATTTTCCGGTAAACGAGGGAAACCCTTTCCTGGGTTTCAGGGCCATACGCTTTTGCCTCAAGCACACCGATGTATTTAAAGACCAACTGCGGGCCATTTTGCGTTCCAGTTCTTATGGCAAGGTAAAGATCATGTTTCCCATGATCAGCGGTTTGCCCGAATTACTGGCGGCTATAAAAGTTCTTGAAGAGGCTAAACAGGAACTGCTTGAACGTGGGCAAGCCTTTGACCCCCATCTCCGCATCGGCTGCATGATTGAAGTTCCCAGCGCCGCCTATACGGCCGATTTGCTGGCCGAGCACAGCCATTTTTTCAGCATCGGCACTAACGATTTAATTCAGTACATGCTCGCTGTGGACAGGATCAACGACAGGATTGCCTACCTCTACGAGCCGAATCACCCGGCCGTAATTCGCATGATCAAGGCCGTTATTGATGCCGGCCACAAAAAAGGCATCCCGGTTGGCATTTGCGGAGAAATGGCCGGAGATCCCATTTATGCGCCGCTTTTAATTGGATTGGGGGCCGATGATTTGAGCATTGCGCCGGTCCGCCTGCCCGAAATCAAGTATTTGCTGCGCAAGATGCGCATGCCGGAAGCAGAACAACTTGCCGCCAAAGTATTAAAAACCGGGGATTCACAAATCATTTTTGAAACTTTGCAAAAATTTTATCTGGACCACGTCAATCCGTCTGACCTCGGTATCGATAGCGTTGACATTGATTGAATACACGAACACGACCCAGGATTATGGCAAGTTTACGGGACATTGTGGAGTATTGCGATAAACGCTCCCGGCAAAAGGAAATTCCCGATTTTCCCGGAGCCATAAACGGTTTGCAGGTAGCCAACAGCGGGCGGGTCACCAAAATCGGGGCGGCGGTCGATGCGGGCAAGGCGCCCTTTGCCCAGGCCGTTGCCGCGGGAGTAGATTTTCTCATCGTGCATCATGGTCTATTTTGGGACCCTCCCAGACCCATAACCGATCATAATTACGAGAAATTGCGCATTTTGTTCGATGGCGATTGCGCTCTTTACGGCTGCCACCTGCCTCTTGATTGCCATCCCGAAATTGGCAATAACGTCCTCCTGGCCAAAAAACTCGGACTCGACCCAATCGCCACATTCCATGAGTATGAAGGCCATCCTGTCGGCCTCATTGCCAAATCCTCCGAAAGCAGGGATTCTCTGAAAACTTTATTGAGGGAATTGTTTGCCGGCCGCATTACGGCTATTGAATACGGTTCCACCCGCCCCTCGCGGGTGGCTATTCTTACCGGCAGCGGCGCTTCCGTGGTTGGGGAGTTGAAAGGGCTGGGAGTCGATACTCTGATAACAGGGGAGCTCAAACAAAATCATTTTAATCTTGCCCAGGAGGAGGGGCTCAATCTGTATCTTTGCGGGCATTATGCCACTGAAACATTTGGAGTTGCCGCTCTGGCTGGGGAAGTGGCGAAAGAATTCGATCTTCCCAATGAATTTATAGCAACCGAATGCCCCCTTTGAGAAAACCCTGGTTAATCAAATGAGTAAAAATTTCGTAATTTTAAACGGCCCCAACCTCGATCGATTGGGAAAACGACAGCCCGATGTTTATGGCAGCCAGACATTGGAGGACCTGGAAAAACTGGTGGCGGCTGAAGCGCAGACCCTGGGCGTATCGGTCGAGTTTTTTCAATCGAACCATGAAGGGGTTCTAATCGATAAAATCGCTCTTTGGGGCGATGGCGGCATGGATGGCGTGGTTTTCAACCCAGGCGCCTACACTCACACCAGTGTGGCCCTGCGCGATGCCATTGCCGCTTCCGGCCTGTCTGTGGTCGAGGTTCATATATCCAACATTTATCAACGAGAGGAATTCCGGCACAAATCCCTCACCGCGCCGGTTTCGGCCGGTTCCATCGCTGGCCTCGGATTTTACGGGTATATCGCCGCCCTGAGGTTTTTAGCCCAATAGGAAAAAGAAGTCAGGTTTCAGGTGTCAGGAAACACGCTTTCTCCCGACACCTGAAACACCCCTCACACCTAGATCAACCCCCACAGGATCGCGTGGAGGGTCAGACAGGTAGCCAGTCCGGCGGCCAGGTCATCGATCACAATTCCCACCCCGCCGGGGTAGTCCTGAAGCTTATTTATGCCCAGGGGTTTGAGGATATCGAAAAATCGAAAAAGCCCGAAACCGATAATAAATATGGCCCAGGCGTAGCCCATTTCCAGATAAGGCTGCAACCCGATAAAGCAGACCGGCATGGCCACGAATTCGTCCAGCACAATCTGGCTTGGATCTCGCTGGAAGAGGCGTTTCTCCGCTTCTCCGCAAAATTCCACGGCCAGGTAGATTGTCAGGGCCAGCATCATGAGGTAACCAAAATTGCCCAGGGGATGGAAAACCACCGTGTACCAGATCAGACCGGCCATTGAGCCCACCGTGCCGGGCGCTTTGCGGACATGCCCGCAGGGTCCCACCGAGGCGGCATTGAGAACGACTTGGGATGGGAGATAACGGATCCAGCTTTGACGTTCGTTCATCTAATCCTGGGCCGGGAAAAGGAATGACCAGTATTTGGCGATATAGACGCCTCCCGAATAGACCGTCAAGAGGGTGGCGATTAAAAAAAATCCGATCCCGGTGTGGTATATGAATACTTCAAAAACGTGCAGGTTCCAACCCGTCCACAGGGTGAAATCGTATCGAATGGCTGGCGGGCCCAGCAAAACACTAATGGCGATAATTTGAATCACGGTCTTTTGCTTGCCCGTTGATTCCGCCGCCAGGACGGTCCCCTGGCTGGCCGCCACCAGCCTGAGGCCGGTTACGAGGAATTCCCGGCTCACGATCAAGAGGACGCAAATAAGCCCCCACTGGGGCAATAGGCCGACGGTTAGGATGGCTATGAGCATTCCGGCGATTAAGATTTTATCGGTCAGGGCATCCATCAATTTGCCGAAATCAGAGACACTGTTGCGTTTTCGGGCCAGGTAGCCATCCAGCCAATCGGTAATGCCGCCGAAAATGAAAAGGAGCAAAGCCAGGGTGGCGGTGCCTTGCCATCTCACGTAGAGCAGCCCCACGATGATGAAAAGTATGGGCACCCGCGAGAGGGTCAGCATATTTGGCAAGTTCATTGGTTGTGGCTGCGAGGTTGCAAAGGAAGTTAAAAAAGAATTGAATTTGTGTGGATGGGAAATCCTTGACTCTGGCACCCTAGAGATAAAATCCTCCCAACCGCAATTTCAAAATGAGAACCGCAATTTATTCCGGCACCTTCGATCCCGTCACCAACGGGCACCTTGATGTGCTTTTTCGCGCCTCCCATATTTTTGACAACACCATCATAGCGGTGGCCGAGAGTGAAGAAAAACTGCCCCTCTTCGATCTTGCCGAGAGAATCCAGCTGATTGAGGAAAATATTGCAGAGAGGCACAATGTGAAGGTTAGTTCTTTTCGAGGATTATTGGTCGATTATGCTAAAGAAATGGGCGTTTCGGCCATCGTCAGGGGTTTAAGGGCCATCTCGGATTTCGAGTTCGAATTTCAAATGACCCAAATGAACCGCCATTTGGACGATGAATTGGAGACCATTTTCTTAATGCCGAAACAGGATTACTTTTTTACCAGTTCCAGTTTGATTAAGCAGGTGGCGCGTTATGAGGGCAAAATTGACAGCCTCGTGCCGGTTAATGTGGCCAGGGCCCTTAATAAGAAATTTGGGCACGAGGCATAGGCTGCGGGCATTATTACCGGGAACATCGCGATTTCCTCGCATAAATCAAGCTCCGCTCCTCCATGCCAGCGCCGCCACCAGTGAATACAGGCAATTCCAGCCTCAATCAAAACTCCCGCCGTAATATAATGGGAGTGGTATTCCTGACCCTTTTTTTAGATCTGGTCGGATTTTCCATCATTTTTCCACTCTTCCCGGCCATGCTCGATTATTATTTGCCGCCGGAAGATGAGGGTAGTTTTCTCGCTTTTATCGTCCATTGGCTGGGGAATTCCGCGCGGGCTGAGGGCAGTATAGGAGACTCGGCATTTCTTGCCCATGTTTTGTTTGGCGGATTCCTCGGTTCGCTCTATTCGCTCTTGCAATTCGTTTTCGCGCCATTCTGGGGTCGTTTATCGGATCGTTGCGGCCGTAAGCCCATCCTGCTTCTGACCATCTCGGGAAATACGCTCGGTTATCTTATGTGGGTTTTTAGCGGTTCTTTCTGGCTTTTGGTCGCTTCCCGTATTTTAAGCGGAACGAGCAGCGGCAACCTTTCCGTGGCCACGGCGGCGGTGGCCGATATCACCACGGCGAAAAAACGCTCCAAGGGGATGGCTCTGGTCGGGGTGGCCTTCGGGCTTGGATTTCTGGTCGGTCCGGCCATCGGCGGTTTCTCCTCGGTCATCGATTTAGGCGCCTACTTCCCCAATCTGGAACGGTATGGGATCAACCCGTTTTCCGTTCCCGCATTCATCGCCTTTTTCCTTTCCCTTCTTAACCTCCTCTGGGTGGCGCTCAAATTCAACGAGACCCTGCCTCCGGAAAAGCGGGATACGAAGTCCGCAAACTTGCGTCCCGAGGTTAAATTAAGTCAATTCTTCGGTAGCGGATCAAGCCAGATGAAAAGAACCAACCTGGTTTATTTTCTTTTCATCCTCGCTTTTAGCGGCATGGAATTTACGCTGACCTTTCTTTCTTTGGAGCGCCTTGACTATCGGCCGGTCGAAAATGCCAAGATGTTTCTATTTATCGGGTTCTCTCTCATCTTGGTGCAGGGAGGGCTGGTTCACGGCCTGGTCCCGAAATTGGGAGAAAAGTGCTTGCTTCTGTGCGGGTTGATCTGCGGGTCGGCCGCTTTTGCGTGCTTGGCATTTGCTTCGACTTGGCAATATTTCTATCTTGGTTTAGGTCTTCTGGCTCTGGGAGCCGGTTTGTCCACCCCCACCCTCACGGCGTTTGTTTCACTCTACTCGGGCGAAAGGGAACAAGGCCGTGTGATGGGCGCATTCCGTTCCTCCGGTTCGCTGGGCAGGGCCATCGGGCCACTCATGGCCGCTGCCATGTATTGGTATTTCGGGTCGAAAGTTTCCTATCTCTATGGATCTAGTATGCTCCTGATACCCCTGGTTCTGGCATCGTTATTGCCCCGGCCCCACAAGAAGCCGGATGCCTCCGCCACGACTATTTAGGACTGATGGGGGGTTTCCGGCTTGAGTTGCCGCGTCATCAGATCGATGATGGATGCTGCTGGTTTTTTCCCCTCGTAAAGCACCGCGTAGACCTCATTTAAAATGGGCGCATCCAATCCCTGGTTCTGGCATAGGTGGTAAAAACAGTCCGTGCTTCCATAGCCTTCCACGGTTATTTTTCTTTTTTCGATCAATTCTTCGATGGCTACGCCTTGGGCGATTAATTCTCCAAATGCGCGGTTTCGGCTCTGTTTGCCGTTGCAGGTCAGAAGCAAATCCCCACAGCCGCTCAAACCATAAAAGGTCTCCGTGCGGCCCCCCAAGCGGATTCCCAGGCGCACCATTTCAGCCAAAGAGCGGGTCAGCAAGGTGGCCTTGGCATTTTCGCCCAGGTTTAACCCGTCGCAAATACCGGCCGCGATGGCGTAAACGTTTTTAAGGCAGGAACCGAGTTCCACCCCGACTAAATCCGAACTGGTGTAAACCCTCAAACTGGAACTGCTGAAGGCGTGTTGGGCGGCTTCCGTGAAGGCCTCCGCGCTATCGCTGGCGAAGACCATGGCGGCGGGTTTCCCCCCGGCCACTTCATTGGCAAAAGTCGGGCCCGTCAAAGTGCCGTGGATGAATCCGGGCAGGACATCCCGGAGGACTTCGACCGGCTTTTTCAAGGTATTTTTTTCCAGTCCTTTGCATAGGGTGACGAAAAGTTTAAGCTTGGCGGCGGAGTCCAGGTGATGACGAACCCTCTGGCAAATTTCGCGCAGCCCCTTGGATGGAGTGGCAAGCAGGACGGCGTCCGCTTCCATCAAAATAGGTTTTAATTTCCACCCGATCTGGATGCTGGGATCGAGGGAGAAGTTTGGCAAATAAGCCTTGTTCTCTCTTGTTGTGGATATTTCCAGGGCCTGCTCCATGCGGCGCGGCGCCAAGGTGACGGTGTTGCCCGCTCTGCGCAAATGAATCGCCATGGCCGTGCCCCAGGCCCCAGCCCCTAAGATGCAAAAATTCACGCCTTAAACCTCTTTTTGCAGGTTTTTCATTTCTTCAAGTTGGGGTAGAACTACCTTTTCATAACAGTTAGGGCAAACGCTGTGGCTTAAACTGGCGCCGATTTTATGGCCGATATAAGTTTCCACCTGTTGCCAGTAGTTATTGTCGTTTCTCACTTTCTTACAGTAGGAACAAATCGGCAGCATGCTCTCCAGATGAGTAATCTGGGTGCTGTACTTCAATATTCGCTCCGCCACCCGCAGGCGCATCCAGATTTGATCTCTATCGAGAGGTTTGGCCAGAAAATCGTCGATTCCCGCCTCCATCGCTTCCATGTAGGATTCTTTTCCATGCACATTGGCCGATAGCAGTATAAAATAAGTATATTCGGTATTTTCCCTGGCTCGCACCTTCTGGCAAAAATCGAGCCCATCCAGCTTAGGCATGAGCCAGTCGCTGACAATAATCCGATAAGGGATTTTATTGTGGGCGTTCCAGGCATCTTCTCCGTTGTCAAAAGATTCAACCTGGTGGCCAAGTTTCTCCAGGGTAGCTGTGAGAAGTTTTCGTGATAGCAGATCGTCTTCAGCAATTAAAATAATCATAGGCTAGGTTCTCGCCATGCAACGGGGGGATAGCTGCGATGATGATTGCAGGCTTGCCACCATTTTAAAGTCGAAAAGCTATTGTTTACAAAATTCGAGTCCCTTTGAAAACAACAAAAGAAACTCTCTTGATGGACCGTCAGGGTTAGAGAGTCTTTTCCGGCAAAATCAGGCTGGTTCGACCGGTGTGGAGGGTCCCACTTCGCAAGATGCGCACTCTCAATCCGCCCCGGTTTTGCATATATGCCTCCAGGCCCGGGGCCACTTCCTGGTCCATCCAGTAGCAAGGGCTGCATTCCTCGGCTCCTTCAAAAAGGATTCCCGAAATTTCAAATTGCTTGCCTATCAAAGCGTTCAGATCAACTCCTTCTATTAAAATATTTCTCCGGAGCGACTCCGGCAATAATTCCGGAAGATTGAAATGCTCTTTTGCCGTTTGAAAAACCGACCAATCGAAAAAAGTGGCCTGGCCCTTGAAATTTTCCCTGTGCCCGAAATAACGATCACCCTCGATGCCTTGGCCGGCCACCAGCCGCGCCTCTTCGACGCGATCTATCCGGTGGTTCCCACGGGGCTTGCCATAATGTCCTTTGAAATCATGTCCCGGCGACAGGTATATGGCATGAATTTGAACGGATGTGGATTCCATATTAAGGCAAGATTTGATGTTCTAATGCTGTCACGATTTTTATGGAAACGGGAGTGGATTCGCAATAAAGAACGCACAGGCCGCAGCCAACGCATTTTTCTCCCTCCAGTACCGGTTTTCGGTTGCGCATGGTTATGGCTTTGATACCGGGGGGGGGCAGGTGATCGCGCACCGGTCACAGAGAATACCCTCGGCTGTCAGGCAGGTTTCCAGGTTCAGGACTGCCTTTCCCAGGGGCGCTATTTTTTTTTCGGGTTCCAAGGCCAGAGCCCCGGTCGGGCAGGAATGGATACAGGGCATATCCGGGCACCACCGGCATGCATTCTTATTTGGATTGAGAGCCGGAGTTCTCTCCAGGGTGCCGGCGGCGGGCCCGAGGTGAAAGATCGCCTCGTGGGGACAGGCTTTCGAGCATATCGGGCAGCCCTCGCAAAGAGCGAGAAAGTCCGCCTCTTTCATCCGCGCTCCCGGCGGGCGGAAAAATTCAATGTCCGCCTTTTCGAGCGCCTCATCTTCGTCTTCAAAAACCAGGTCCGGAAGATCGGAGAACCTGAGCCTGAATAACTGCCTTCGTGTGATTTTTGCGCTCATGGCGGTCTTAAAATTACATTCCGGTGCGCATTTCCATGGGCTGGGCAATCAGCCAGACACTGAAGGCCGAATAGAGAACCATTGTCAATAGAAGAGGAATCAGGCTTCTGAAAACTTCCCTGGGATTATTAAAAAGAGTTTTGGCAATGCGGTCCGCAATGAGAACCCCGTAAAGATGGCCGAGCAGGATAAAAACCAGTTGCATATACCAGATGGCTTGCAGGGAGATCAACGGCCCGTAATTCATGTGGGCGGTTCCAAAAAGATTCCAGCCGTATCCGAACGGATCGCTCAAAACCGGCATCAGGTTTTGCGCTTCCCGAAAAAAATGCATGGAATTGTGCGCCAAATGGTAAAACAGGGCAATCGGTATCAACGAATAGGTAAAGGCCTTGAAAATATCCGCCGTGGTGACGCCCGTCCCATTGGTCAGGGCCGAAGCGGCCTTGGCCCCATACCAAAAAGTCAGCAATGGCAGCAAAATCATCAGCCCCATCAGGATGGTGAAACAAAGGGTTGGCCCCAGGCCGGTTTCCAACCGTAATAGGTTGTTTAGATGCCGCCACATGGGGGTCATGGTGACGCCGTGAAAACTAGTCAAGGCCAGCAGAACGACGGCCAGGATGGATTCGTCCGATGGATTCGTCCCACTGAAATTTCACCTTGCCGAAAAGATCGGCTGCCAGGGGCCGCAGGTTGATCCCGATATTTTCATGCGGGCACGAGCGCACGCACTCCGTGCAGAGGGTGCAGTAAGTGTTTTCCCGCAATTTGCTGGGGAAGAGAAACGTCGGGCAACCGGTGTGGACTTCATTGCCTTTATAGCAGTCTTTGGTCGTGCAACTGGCGCAAACCTCCGCCGACCGCGGGCGCAGCTCAAGAGGGCTGAACAAAGCGTAGAGCCCACTGATGCGACCCACCAGACAACCGTAACGGCAAAAAGCCCGTCTCTCGAAATAAATCGCCGAAATAACCGCCATGCCTACCATAACCAGGCCCAAAGTGGCCGTAGCTGTACCGGAGCGGGTGACGTCGTTGCCCAGTTCGAACCAGGTCAGCACGATGAAAAAGAGGATGGCTGGAAAAATATTGCGGGCCCATTTGGGCCACCGATACTCGTAGCCCAGTTTTTTAACCCTCGACTTCAGGGAGAGCGAGGTGACCATCGAGGAGATGGCTTCCCAGGGGCAAATGGCGCAAAAAATTTTGCCAAAACCGAGGACCATGAAAATCAGCAGCGCCCACCACCAGGTCCACGTCAACACCGGCGCGATATTGTTATGCGGGTTTCCGAATAAGCCCGCCGCCAGGACCAAAAGGAATAGAAAAACCGAAAGCGATTGGGCCAGCAGGGGGAAATAAGATTTTTCCATCAGTCGCCGCAATGGTTTGAATCGCAATAGGTCGAATTTCCAAAATTCCCGCGCCAAGGGTGGCTTATTTTTACGCAGCAGCAATAGGTGGGTAAGCACAATAATTAAAACGATGCCCGTTATAGCCATCCACAGCGGTATTCCCGGCATAACGTGGGGCGTTTCTCCCGCAGCGGTCCCGGCCATGGACATGTCCATACCTTCATGATTCATTTGCTTATCCATTGATCGCGTCCTTAATGTCTTGCTGCCGCGCTTTCGCTCCGGCTCTTCGATCCAGGGCGATCCTTTTTTTTCTGGCCCCCACCGCTGCCACGGCGATTAAACCGATTACGGCCAGTCCCACCCATTTGCCCCAATGAATTTTCTGGGAGGACAACTGGAAAGGAATGACCGTGGCCAGATCATCCTCGTCATGCAGTGTGACGCGCAGAGAGTATTTGCCCGTTTCGGGCGATGGCCGCTGTTGGAGCGGGCCACTGAATGCCCCGCAGTTCACGGATTTGATCGTAGGGTGATTTTCCCGTCTCCTTTTCCACTTCGAGGATGCCTGTCAGGTCTGCGTCGGTGCCTTTGGAGGCGCGCAGAAAATCGCGAAAGACCTCCTCGGGATCGTAAAAACCGTTTGCCTTGCGCTCGTAAGGAAAGATTTTATCGACGTCCAGGCCCAGCCTTCGACCGATCATTTTACCCTTGTCGATGACCATATCCATGTCTGGCCGGCAGCCTTTGACCGGGTTGGCCGTTCCATCGCAGACGTAGATGCCGCTGACCCATTCGCCCCAGGTCGCCGCCGGCAGAATGACGTCGGCATACAGATTGTTGGGGGCGTCCCGATAAATTTCCTGTACCACGGTAAACATTTTAGTCAATGCGGGCCGGGACAGATTGTAGGAATCGGGCAGGTCGATGTGTGTGGCGTAGATGAGGAACATGGCTTTTACTTCGCCTTTGAGTGCACGTTCCATCATGCCCACGGCCATGCCGGTATTGGAAAGTTCGGCCACCTGGGCCAGCCGCGCCTCCGGGATTCCCCATTGGGAGGCCACCCATTTGCGATGCTTGGCGTTTTTTATTCCCTCATTGAAAGGCAAACGGCCGGTCAAGCCGCCCGCCCATGGCGTTGGGCTGGCCGGTTTGGGAGTGGGGCCCGCAACCCGGCCGGCCGATGTTTCCGGTCAGGGCCATCAGGTTGACCAGGCCCATGGTATTGTGCTGGCCGTGCAGGTGTTGGTTGTAGCCAATGCCCCAAATGGACAACACGCCCCCGGAGCCCCTGCGCCGCCCTTTAATGCTGGCTTCGGCCCACAGTTTGGCCACTTCGTAAATATTTTCGGGGGGAATCATGGTGCGGTCCACGACATCTTCCGGTTTGTAGCCGCTTTTGACCTCCTCGATATATTTTTCCCAGCCGGAAGTGTAGTTTTTGAGGAAATCCCAGGCCACGGCATCGGGATATTTTTCCAAAATGGCGTAGGCCAACGCGTTGTGGATGGAGATATCTCCATTGATGGTCGGGAAATGGTGACTGTTGAAGCGGTTGATATCCTCTAGTCCCATCACTGTGCCCGTTCTCCGTGGGTCCACCACCAGGGTGGGGATATTCGCTTTCGCTTTGTAGTCGGCCACCCGCCAGAACAGAATGGGATGGGAGCCCCGCGCGTTATGACCCCAAAAGGTTATCATATCGGCCAGTTCGATGTCATCGTAGGAGGTCGGCGGGGTATCCGAACCGAGGGATTTGAAATAACCGGTAACGGCGGAAGTCATGCACATGCGGGCATTGGCCTCGATGGTGTTGGAGCCCACAATCCCTTTCATGAAAATATTTTCCAGGTATTGTCCCTCCAAAGAAAGCTGGCCGGAGCCGTAGAGCCCGACCGAGTTGCCCCCGGTCTCCAGAATGATTTCCGTTATCCGGTCGGCGATCAGCTCCTCCGCTTCCTCCCAACTGGCTTTGCGAAAGAGGCTGGGATCGTAGGAGCCCTTGGTCTGCGAAACTTTGCCCCGCAGCGGGTCCGACATATCCTTGCGGATCAGCGGCGTGTCCAGCCGGTTGACATAAATTGCCTCGGCTGAGGTGAGGCCCTTGATGCATTGCAGCCCCTTGTTGGTCGGGTGGTCCTTGTCCGGCACGATGTTCGTAATACGGCCATTGCGGGTTTTAATGATGGTGCCGCAGCCCACGCCGCAATAGGGGCAGGCGGAAAGGATGTCCGTCTCGCCCTCCTTCTTTTCCAGTTCATAAGGGCCGTCTCCAGCCGGCACGGTCCAGCCGGTTTTAGTGACCCCGGTCAAAGCGGCGGTGGCCGCCGAGTATTTCATGAAAGAGCGCCTTTTCATTGGTTTATCCTTAATTTTCTAATGGTTTTAATTGGGCAGGCTTCGCAAATAGGTGGTGATGTCGTAAACGTCCTGGTCGGTTAAATTGGCCACGCCCTCCGGTCCCATAAAGGGTTTCATGGGAGTTCCCACCCGGCCCTGCTTGAGTGTTTGGTAAATATAGTCATCGGAGGCTGCTTTTAAGAAACCGGGCAGCCCGATTCCCGGCCCGGAACCGCCGGCGGCGTAGCCCTGGCCCTCGGGGCCGTGGCAGGCGGCGCAAAAAACCTCGAACTTGCCTTTGCCCGCTTTTTCATCGCCGTTGAAGACGGTGTAGGCATCGACGGAAATGAGCACTTCGTTTGCCACCGGCAAAGCCCTCAAATAAGCAATAATGTCGGCCAGGACTTTCTCACTCAAATCGGGCCTGGCCACCATGGCTGTGCCGGGCCGTCCGTTGCTCACCGTTTGCTTAATGAAATCATTCGAGGCGATGGCCAGAAAATCGCGGTTGCGGATGCTGGGGGCGAATCCGATTTTACCCACCCCGCCCACCTGGTGACAAGCTGCGCAGTTGACATTGAAAAGCGATTCTCCCCTCCTGACCCTTTCCGGCGAATTTTCTATGGCGGTGGGCGCTGGAGGCGTCGCGGAAGCCTCAACGATCGTCGTAACCGCCTTTTGCGCAACTAACTGGAGGCTGTCCCAAAAGGGTGATTTTTGCGAGGGGATTTTGAAGAGTGTTCATTTTAGTGGTATTTTCTTTTGGGAGGGGGTGACTTTGCTCTCCTATGACGTTAGGATTCTGGTTTTGGGGTCCGTTTGCCTGGTTTTCTTTGTATGGGCCGACAGTAGGCCTGTGAAAAAGTATTGTCCTTGCTTTTCCGCTCTTTATTTAGGCCGCCGCTTTGGTTTTTAGTTCATCTTGCTGGGCCAGCATCTTGGCCACTTTCCATAGATTGTGCGAGAGGACCGACCAGGCTACGCTGATCGAGCGGTTGGCAAAGCCTTTGCTGCGCAATCGCCCGGCCTGCCAGCGATTCTTCAATACCCCGATCCGCCCTTCGGTGCTGGCCCGGCGCTTTTGCAATTGCCTGAAGTGTGGTTCCTCCATCCGTTTTTTCAACTGCTTCGGATCGCGTGGACAGAGCGCATCGTAGATGCCCTCCTGGGCTAACTGCCGGCGGGCCCGCTGGGAGGCGAATCCCCGGTCCGCGCACATGGCCGCTATGGGTTCGGCTAGGTTGAAGCGGTTCTGTCTTTGCAAACTCTCTTGCATTTGTTCATTTTCGCTTGGCGTCCGGCTGCCGTAGAGTTTCCAGTCCAGCAGGTATCCTTCAACGCTTTCACCCAAAAACAGGGTGTTGCCAAACTCAACCTCTTGGCCCGCTTTGCCTCGCACAATCACCTGCGCATCGGGTTCGTAAACACTCAAAACTTTCTCTGCGTTTTTCACCTGGCGGCCGCCAATGATTCGCTCGTGCGCTTGCTTGATGACCACCGGGATTAGCTCGCTCATGCGCTCCATCCGGGTAAGGATCTGTTGGACCTGTTTTTCGCTGTAATCGCTTTGCTCCCAGCAGGCTTGCAATAATTCCCGGTGACTGCGGGCATGCTCCCCGATCCGTTTGAGCAGCTTTTTCATCTGCCTCAAGATACCCTTGCGTTGCCGCGCGCTGTCCTTTCGCCGCCGGCTGTGGGTCATCTGTATGCACAGCCGATTCATCTGCCGAGCCAAGGGCTCCGGTTCGATCGGCATGCGATGGCGCAAACCGGCCTTCTCACGGATCAGCCGGATCGCTTTGAGCAGCGTGCCCGCTACATCCTTGAGCAGCACCCAGTCCGTCGGCCAATGAATGTTGACCTCCAAACAGGTGCCGTCGATCAGGCAAATGGTGGTGTCTATCGGCTTGTCCAATCCCACCACCTGCCGGGCCAGATCGGCATCGCCCACAACCTCAGTCAAGGTCCGGTGCAAGGCCCTCAACTGCTCTTCGCTGAAAAACTTCGAGGCCCGTTCCAGGGTGCTCTTGGAGATGCCCCTTATGCCGTCGATATGGCGGACACGACAAAAGTCAGCCAACAGATCGCTGCTGCCCAGAGCCCTCGACAAATGCCGAAACGAAATCCCACCGAGCAGATAACGCAGCGTTTCCATACGCAACGCCTTGAGGGCAAAATTAGCCCGCTTTTGCCGGGCCTTTACACTCATTGGCTGGCCTCTTTCCAAGGCCAGATCAACGCCCTGCGATTCCACCTCCGAATCGATCAGCAGCCGGTCGATACGCTCGATGGTGGCGCGAAAGTTATCGTAATCGAGGCAACGGTCGACCACAGTTAAAGCTGGACGCAGGAGGCATTGGATGGCTATATTTTTCATAGAAAGGGCTATATTGATTTTCGCCAACGCAATTATAGAACCCTTTTTTAGCCGGATCGAGCAAAAAAATGCTCTTTCTGGCTATTTTTATAAACGTCATCCAGTTGACTACAAAATCTTTATATTTTTGGGACAGCCTCTAACTGCGGTTGATCGACTGGGGTTGTTGCGGTGATTTCTGTTCTTGAAAGACCCGGTTTTATATCTTTTCTCCGGTAAGCCTGCACGGCAAACGCCGTCAACCCGATAAATACGAGGAGAAAAATAACCGAGTAAAACCCGATAAACGACTGGAATAATTTCCCTTTGCCGGTCTTTTTTGTTTCTATTTTCTCAACAGCCATGAGGTCAACAGGAGTTCCTTAAACCCGGCTATTGCCAAGGGTTGGTTCGGAAATCTAATGCGCCCTCAAGTATAGGAGTTAATTTTTGGCCTGTCCCCGCATATATTGCCTTTCTATGGGCATGATTTGGCAACCGGCGCTTAGGCCGTCGACACCAGTCCGGTTAATCGAAGTGAAAACTGCTGATTGATTTACAGACCACCGCGCCCGAAACGGCAACCAGGAGTCCGCACAGTAAAACCAACGGCCATTGAGAAAATAATAAATTACCAATGCCTAGCATTAGCGAGAAGAGAAATATTACACTGGAGACCCATCCGATGAATGCGTATTTAAGACCGTCAGGGTGGGGCCTTACGCCTGTCTCCTCCGCTATCCTTTTCCAGCCAATGCCGTTGACGCGGGTTTGCCGGTAAAATTTCTTGCACTGCCCGGTGGGCTCTTTTGAAGTCAATAAAGTAACGATTATCCAGGTGGCCGAAGTGACGATTAAGTTTATGACCAACCGGAGGGCAAATAGATCTTCGCCATTCTGGTTGGGTATGAGGAAAGTGATAACATTGAAATGGACGGGGAAAAACTGGACAGTGGAATAAGGTGGTCTTGAACCACTAAATCCGCTAACCTATGAATGTTATTAAATCACGAAAGAGAAGACAATACAGTGCTGAGTTTAAAGCCCGGGTGGCCCTGGAAGCCATCAGGGGCGCTCATACCATCAACGAGATCGCCGGTCGTTTTGAGGTGCATCCCAACCAGGTGACCCAATGGAAGAAGCAGCTTTTGCAGGGAGCAACGGAGCTGTTTTCGCGCCAGCGGCAGACTCTCAGCAAGGACAACGAGACGGAAAAAGATCACCTTTACCAGGAGATTGGAAAGCTGAAAGTAGAATGCGATTGGCTAAAAAAAAAGTCTGAACAACTCGGTTGGTGAGAGGCGCAAGATGGTACAACCACTTCAAGGAAAAATCAGTATCGGCAGGCAATGTCAGTTGCTGGGGCTGGCCCGCGGCAGCTATTACTATCGGGCCCGTGCCCAGTGCGAGCAGAACGTTCTCTACATGCATCGCATGGATGAGCTCTACACCCAATATCCGTTTTTTGGTTCTCGCCGGATGACCCAGTGGCTGCGTCGAGAGGGCCATGCACTGGGACGAGGCCGCATCCAGCGGCTCATGCGCCAAATGGGCCTGGAGGCTATTTATCCGCGTCGAAACTTGAGCCAGGGGCACCGGCAGCACCGCATTTTCCCTTATCTGCTGCGGGGTTTGGCGGTCGAGCGGCCCGACCAGGTATGGTGCAGCGACATCACTTACCTGCGGCTGAGCCGAGGATTCCTTTTCTTGACCGTGGTGTTGGACTGGTTCAGCCGCTACGTGTTGAGCTGGCAGCTTTCCAACACCCTGGAGAGCCGCTTCTGTGTGCTCGCCCTGGAGGAAGCTCTGAGGCGGGCCCAACCTCAAATCTTCAACACCGATCAAGGCAGCCAGTTTACCGGCAGCGAGTTCACCTCGGTGCTGGGGCAAGCCGGGGTGCGCATCAGCATGGACGGGCGTGGCCGCTACCTGGACAACATATTTGTTGAACGCTTTTGGAGAACCCTCAAGTATGAAGACATTTACCTGCGCGAATACGCCACGGCAAAGGAAGCCAGCGAAGGGATAGCCCGCTACCTGGACTTCTACAACCACCTGCGCCCCCACCAAGCCCTGGGCTACCGGACCCCGGCCGAAGTCCATGCAATCGGAGCAAAACCAACCTCCCCGCCAATACAGCTTGCGGGCACCTGCGTGCCCGTCTTTGGCTAAGGACAAAATATATTTTTAAAAAATAATATGAACACGATTTCCACCTTAATCCCACGTCAAAATTGTCCAAACAACCCCGTCCACTTCACATTGCCCACGATCAACGCCGTGGCCATGGCGGAGATTTCCGACCAGGTATTTATTTTCCACCAATACCAGCGCACGATGAGAAGCAGGGAAACCCCACTGAAGATAACAGCTAGGTATTTATAGGCGGCGAAAATCCCGGTTAACTTCGTCATTACGACAAGTGCCGTCGCGGCTAAGGCGACCATGCACACCCGTGAGGCTTTCACGTAATGTTGCGGATCGCGCCCGGGAGCGATAAAGGGTTGGTAAATGTCGTTAATCAAGTAGGACGCCCCCCAATTCATGTGCGTATCCAGGGTGCTCATGAATGCGGCCAGCAGAGATGCCACCATAATGCCTTTCAATCCGATGGGCAGGAACTGATCGATCATTTGGGGGTAGGCCGTTTCCGCATCGGCCAGATCGGGGAAATAAATGATGGAGGCCAGCCCGACAATCAGCCAGGGCCAACTTCGGATGATATAATGGCAAATGGAAAACCAGAATACCGAAAGCATCGCATCGCGCTCTGAACGCGCAGCCAGCATACGCTGCACGATATAACCATGCCCGGGAGCGGCGCTCCACCATTGCAGGGTTATTACGACGAGAAATGTGAACACCTTCCAGTCGAATTCGGAAAGATTGGGAAAAAAATTAAAGGTATCGTCTTTTAAACCAGGCACATCTTGAAAACCGTTTGCCCAGCCGCCATGCGCAGTCGATACGTCCACATAAACAATAACGGCCAAAGCGATGGAACCTATCATAGCCAGGGCGAATTGAATGAGGTCGGTATAAACCACCCCGTAAAGCCCCGACAGCGTCGTGTAGAGTACGGCTATCACCCCCAGCAAAAGCAGCGTCAGGGTGGAAGGAGTCACGGGTCCGAAAAGAGGCAAATTAAACAAGATTTCAGTCGGTAAATCGAGAATGATTTCGATTACCTTCGACATGGCCAGAGTTACAGATGCCATCACCACACAATTCTGGAAGACGCCGTCGAATAGGGCTTTGAAAACTCTCAGGACGGAAGTCGCCGCGGAAGGCTCGTATCTAAGTGATATGAATTCAATCTCCGTAACGGCGTTGGTTCTTCTCCACAAACGGGCGAAGAAAAAAACGGAGGCCATCATCCCGATGGCCGAGCCCCACCAGAACCAATTGGCATAAATCCCCTCACTCCGCGTCATGCCGGCCACGAACAGCGGCGTGTCGGAGGAAAAAGTAGTCGCCACCATCGAAGTTCCCGAGATGTACCAGGGAAGGGATCGGCCAGCGACAAAAAAGTCGGTCGTATTGCCGCTGGCTTTCCTCGTAAAGTATAGGCCGATACCGAGGGCCGACAGGAGGTAAAGTCCAACAATTATCCAATCAACGGAAGCCATAACAAGCTGCTTTGGGTTCTTTTCAGTTTCCGGGCGGGGTCAAGCCAATTCCGGGACGGAAAGACAGTGAAGTGGGCGAGGTTGTTGTAATCGGAAAATTGCAAAAAAGCCGCCCGGTGTTTACCCGGACGGCTTTGATGTTTGGCTTGCAAATTTGAATTTGCTTCAGCCTTTGGCTTCGTTGTAGTTGGCTTCGGCTTTTTCCCAGTTGACGATGTTCCAGAAGGCTTCGATGTATTTGGGGCGGAGGTTCTGGTAATTGAGGTAGTAGGCGTGTTCCCAGACGTCCAGCCCGATGACCGGACGGTTGCCGTCCATGACCGGGGTGTCCTGGTTGGGGGTGGAGCCGACTTGCAGGTTTCCGCCGCCATCGACATAGAGCCAGGCCCAGCCGCTGCCGAACCGGGTGGCTCCGGCGGCGGCGAAATCGGCCTTGAATTTGTCCAATCCGCCCAATTCGGCGTCGATGGCCGCGGCCAGGTTGCCGCTCGGGGCGCCGCCGTTGGGGGAGAGGATATTCCAGAAAAAACTGTGGTTGCAATGTCCGCCGCCGTTGTTGCGCACGGCAGTGCGGATGCCTTCGGGCACAGCGTCGAGGTTGCCGACGAGATCGCAAACGCAGTCCGGCGCGTTGTATCCGGCTCCGGCAATGGCGTTGTTTACATTGGTGATATAGGCGTTATGATGCTTGCTGTGATGGATTTCCATCGTGCGGGCATCGATATGCGGTTCGAGCGCATTGTATGCGTAGTCAAGACTAGGGAGTTCGTAGGCCATTTTTTTTCCTTTTTTTATTTTTAGTTAAGTTAATAATCCGACATCAGTAAAAAAAATCAATAGAGGGCTGGAATAAAATAGAGCCTTGCTTCAATGGTCAATCTTTTGCCCTTTGCTTTTTCGTTTTTTTTCAAAAAAGACGGTAATCAATTCTTTGCACTCCGCTTCCATGACGCCACCGGTGATGGTGAAATGGTGGTTGATGCCGGGTAGGGCGTTTAAATCGGCGGTTCCCCCCAGGCAGCCCATTTTGGGATCGGCCACGGCGTAAACGACGCAGGAAACGCGCCCCATGAGGAGCGCCCCGGAGCACATCGGGCAGGGCTCTTTGGTCACATAAACGGTGCATCCGTTCAGGCGCCAGTCACCTATTTTACTGCTGGCCTGGGTGAGGGCGAGCATCTCGGCGTGAGCGGTGGGGTCGCCCGACGATTCAATCCTGTTATGAGCTTTGGCAATCACTTCTCCTTCCCATTCGATGACCGCGCCCACGGGGACTTCGCCGGCCCGCCAGGCGTCGATGGCTTGGTTGTAGGCCAATTTCATATAGAAAAGATCATCCCGCACCAACTGCGAGGGATGGATTTTAGGAAAGGGACAATCCGGCAATGGTGGATGGTTTCCGTTGGCTTCCAATTTCAAATCTACGGAGAATGTTGAACAATTACAGGGTAGTGGTGGTTTATTACTTGACTTAGTCGCATAAAATACGCTCTGAGTGCATTCTAATAAATTAAATCATTTTTCCCACCGGAGGGTAGTGAACCCGCCGGGGAAATTACAAGCATACATGGCAAATCAAGATTCCATAGAGGTCGAAGGAAAAATTGTGACGGTATTGCCGGGAACCATGTTCCGGGTGGAATTGCCCAATACCAATGGCCACCAGGTACTGGCCCATATCTCGGGCAAGCTGAGAAAAAACTTTATCAAGATAACTGTAGGCGATACCGTTAAAATGGAAATGAGTCCCTACGACTTGGACCGGGCCCGTATCGTTTATCGCTTGCGCAATGCCAAAACCAACCGAAATGCCCCCATACGCAGTTTTGGCCCGCGTAGAAGAAGATAACCCCTTGCCATCGCTGCCAAACCCCGCCGGGGCAGTGGAAACCCCGCCAACCCGTTAACAAACGGGTTTTTTCTTGTGAAATTTCTCCATAGCATCCCGGCCAAACGCCTATGTCTTGTTATTCTGGCTTTTATCCTGCTGTTGACAGCCATCATTTCCCTGGCTGAAGGTCCCATAAAAATCAGTTTTTTCCAGTTTATCTCGCTGGCCGGAATACAGTTTGGCCGGGATGTTGATGCCGAAATATTTTCCCCCTATACGCAGGAAACCCTCTGGACGGTTCTGTGGTCGATCCGCCTGCCGAGGGTTTTGCTGGCCGTCTTGGCGGGGGCCGCGCTCGCACTGGCCGGGGCCGGGCTGCAAGGCCTCTTTCGCAACCCGTTGGCCGATCCTTCTCTCATCGGGGTCTCCGCAGGCGCCGCCATCGGGGCCGTTAGCGCTATAGTTCTGCTAGGTGGATCGGGTTTGGTTCATACGACCTGGGCGGGCCAAGCCCTATTGCCGGTATCGGCATTCGTTTGTGGCGTGGGAACCACATTCTGCGTATATAATATCTCCAAAGTTGAAGGGAGAACCCTGCTGGGCACCATGCTTTTGGCCGGTATCGCGGTCAATGCCCTCGCCTCCGCCCTGATTGGCGCGATGCTTTTTTTATCGGACAATACCCAATTGCGGGATTTCACCTACTGGTCTCTGGGCAGCCTGAGCGGCGCCACCTGGAATAATCTTTTGCCCGTGGCCGTGTTGGTGATCCCGGCCCTTATTGTGTTTCCTTTTTTCGCGCGCCCACTGAACGCGTTTTTGCTGGGTGAGGCGGAGGCCTATTTTCTCGGAGTCGATGTGGGACGTTTAAAAAAGTGGATCGTTTTTATCTGCGCCGCCATGGTTGGGGCAACGGTTGCGGCCTGCGGCATCATCAGTTTTGTCGGTTTGGTGGTGCCCCATATAGTTCGTTCCATGGTTGGCCCGGATCACCGTTACGTCATTCCGGGGTCCGCTCTATTGGGGGCCTTATTGCTGGTTTCCGCCGATCTGTTGGCGCGCACGGCGCTGGCTCCCGTGGAACTGCCCATCGGCGTAGTCACCGCCGTATTGGGAGCGCCATTCTTCATCGGTTTGCTTTACTACACCCGGCATACCATCTGGTCTTGAAAATGCTGAAAGCCGAGAAAATCACCTGTTCCCTGAGCGGCCGGATGATAGTGGACAATGCCTCGCTGGAACTTGTCTCTGGGCGGGTGACCGCCTTGACGGGTCCCAACGGGGCGGGAAAAACAACCATCTTTCGCATCCTATCGGGAGAAATGAGTCCCGGGGCTGGCAGCATTGAAGTAGCGGGACGATCCCTGCAAAAGTGGCCAGTTGCGGAGATATCGCGTTTTCGTGGCGTCTTGTTGCAGGAGTCGCATTTGAATTTTCCCTTCACGGTGGAGGAAGTCGCTCTCTTGGGCCGATTGCCTCATTTGGGCAAGAGAGAAACGGCGGCGGATTACGAAATCGCCCATCAAGCCCTGCAAATGATGGATATGGATTCGTTGGCCGGACGGTTGTTTACGACACTTTCAGGCGGCGAGAAACAACGCGCTCAAATTGCCCGCGTTCTCGCCCAAATATGGGAGGTCTCCCCCCAATCGGGCTGCCTATTGATGCTCGACGAGCCCACGGCCAGTCTCGACCTGGCCTACCAGCATACCGCTTTACAGGCAGCTCGCGGATTTGCCGGGCGCGGGGCAGCCGTATTGGTAGTTTTGCACGATCTCAACCTGGCCGCATCCTATGCGGATGAAGTCATTGTTTTGCGGGAAGGGCGCATTGTGGAGCGCGGAACTCCCGAAGCCGCCCTGCAACCCGAAATTATTGAAAATGTTTTCGGCGTTCGAGCCCAATTATTCCCCCGGCCTGAGAGGGACGGCTTTTTCATTGCAACCGACCCTCCCGAATCCAAGTGAAACCCTGGGAAATAAGCTCCCTTCTCCATTTTAGAGCCGCCAATATTGAATGCTCCAACACCTATTTCTATGCATGGTTAACATTGAAATTTTCCAGGTTAACATTTTTTCTTTCCAGATTAACAAACAGTCATTGACAACTCCTCATTTCTTCGTATTAGTTCTTATCTGGTTTCGTGAATTTTTAATAGAATTTCTGTCCCCCCTACAGAAACAGGTAGTAGTAGTAATAAAAACCGCCAACTTTGGTTGGCGGTTTTTTGCTTTTTGGGTGACTATTATCGCCGGCTTTGCCATGTTTTAGTCTCAACCAGCACAAGGACAAAACGGTGAGAATATTGATTTCGGGAGCTTCCGGACTGATCGGGCAGCCGGTCTGTGAACATTTGCGCAATGAAGGCCACAAATTAGTGCGGCTCACGCGCCGGCCGGCAAATCCCGATGATGTGTTCTGGGATCCCGTGGCCGGGATACTAAATTTAAATTCGGAAGATTGCTTTCACGCAGTTATACATCTGGCCGGAGAAAATATCGCGGGGGGACTCTGGTCGGCCGCGCGAAAAAAACGAATCCTGGAAAGCCGCGTCAAGGGCGCCGAACTGCTTTGTCGAAGGCTGTCGGCCATGTCCACGCCTCCCAAGGTTTATCTAAGCGCCTCGGCCGTCGGATTTTACCCCTTCGACACTTTTAAAACCTATGACGAAACCGGGCCGCCCGGCGACGGCTTTTTGGCCACTGTTTGCCAACAATGGGAAAAAGCCGCGGACCCCCTCATAAACATCGGGACAAGAGTGGTTTACTTGCGATTTGGGGTGGTATTGAGCGCCCGGGGCGGTGCCTTGGGGAAAATGCTGCCGATTTTCAAACTGGGCCTGGGAGGGCCGGTGGGTTCCGGCCAGCAGATGATGAGCTGGATTGCCCTTTCCGATGTGGTGGGCGTTATTTCCGCCTGTCTTCGGGATCCGGCTTATGCCGGCCCCGTTAATGTGGTGGCGCCGCAACCGGTTTCCAACCGCGAGTTTTCACGCGTTCTGGGAAAGGTATTGAAACGACCGGCATTTTTACCGGCGCCAGCCTTTTTACTATCCCTTTTATTGGGCCAAATGGCTCGGGAAACCCTACTCGCCGATTGCAGGGTTGCCCCGGCCGCGCTTAATGCCAACGGTTATACGTTCCAGCAACCCGATTTGGAAACGGCGCTTGCCAGAACTCTTCGCAAGTGACTCCCTAGGCTTCGCAAAGCCTGGCCTGAAATCCCATGCAAGGCCGGACAGTTACGCATGACTATACCCATCTACTATGTTTTGCCGCTATTTTGCGCCGTCCTGGCCGCCTTTGCCTCCATACTCCTGAAATTGGCTATGGATGGGGGCTTAGGGCTAACGCGGTTTTTATTCGTCTCCAACTGGCTGACCTTTATACTACTTCTTCCATTGTGGTATTTAGGTGATGGGCCGGTGTTGTGGGAACGTATTTATTGGCCCATCATCACCAGTTTTGTGGCCATGGGCGGTCTTGTTTTCACCTTTCTCTCCTTGAGGATCGGAGAAGTGAGTGTGGTAACGCCCGTAGCCGGAATCAAAGTCCTTTTTGTGGCCCTGTTCTCCTTCTTTTTGGTTTCCGAAAAAGTCAGAGGCTCCTGGTGGACCGGAGCCGCCTTAACCGTTATGGCCGTTTATTTGTTGGGAGCATCGGGCGTTGTTTTCCGCAAACGAAATGCTTATGCCATCCTCGCTGCTGTGCTCGGCGGGGCCTTTTTCGGATTGGGGGATGTTCTTATACAGCGTTGGTCGGCGGAATTCGGATTTTTTCGTTATATCATCATCTCATCCGGACTGATCGCGGTAGAGTCTTTTGCCTTAATGCCTTTTTTTCATGCTCCATTGCGGGCTGTTCCGTCCAAAAGCTGGATGTGGCTGATAACGGGCACCATTTTATTGACCCTTCAATGGCTGGCCCTAGCCTATTGTTTCAGCTATTATGGAAAAGCCACCGCTATTAATATCATTTACGGCTCAAGAGGATTATGGAGCGTTTTGCTGGTCTGGATGATCGGACCTCTTTTTGGCAATACGGAAAAGAACGCCGGCCGAAATATTATGCTCCGGCGTTTGGCAGGAGCTGTTCTTCTATGTCTTGCCATTGCCTTAGTCATCTTCGACGGCGGCATTAACCCCTCATGAGAGCCGTTTTGCAACGAGTATCTGAGGCATCCGTCGAGGTGGAAGGCAAAGTAATCGGCGCCATCGGGCCGGGACTATTGGCCTTTATCGGAATTGCCAGGGACGACGGCCCAGAGGACCTCCGCTGGCTCAGTCAAAAGATTCCCTCCATTCGTCTTTTCCCGGACGAAAAAGGATTAATGAACCGCTCGCTGCTCGACACCGGAGGAGATTTGCTGGTCATTAGTCAATTCACCCTCTACGGAAACCTGCGCAAAGGCACGCGCCCATCCTTCAACCGGGCCGCTCCGCCGGAAATCGCCGTGCCCCTTTACGAGGCATTTGTCAAAGAGGTCTCAACCCACCTGGGCAAACCGGTCCCCACCGGCGTCTTTGGCAAAATGATGAAAATCCGCGCCCTCAACGACGGCCCCGTCACTCTTCTGCTAGATACTAAAAACAAGAAGCTTTGATCGGCATGAACCCTCCGCGAAAAGGACCCGTTCTCAAGCCGGAATTTTTCAATCGCCCGACTCTTGAGGTCACGCGGGATTTACTGGGGAAAAACCTCTGCCGCCGCCGAAGCAACGGGAAAATTATCCGGCTCCACCTGACCGAATTGGAGGCTTACGACGGCCCGCAGGACAAGGCCTGTCACGCCCACCGGGGGCGCACCCCGCGCAATGCCGTTATGGTCGGCCCGCCCGGTTATTGGTATGTATATTTGTGCTACGGAGTCCACTGGCTGTTAAATATCGTAGTGGGACCCAAAGATTACCCGGCCGCCATCCTAATTCGCGGGGCTGGTGAAATCAACGGGCCGGGCCGGCTTACCCGCGCTCTGGACATCGTCAAATCCTCCAATCTACTACCGGCGACGAGGAAAAACAGTCTCTGGATTGAGGAAAGCGGGCTGGCCGTTCGTGAAGAGGAAGTCGCCCGAACACCCCGCATCGGCATCGACACCGTCGGATCGCCCTGGGCCAACAAACCCTACCGCATGGTCTGGAAACTCGGCTGATTGTCGACGTTAGTCATAGGGACTAAATTAGCGCTAACATATGGTAGGCAGCGTCTTCTCAGTCCTTGATAGGATACCATAAAAATTTGGCCGAAATTTGCAAGCAAGTTTGTAATATTTTGGCTGGGAAGAGGATTTATCCCTATGTTTTAGTATGCCGTGTAAAGCCACAAGACTTCAGTGGGAGAGTCCAATAAAACCCACCCGGTAGCAATGGCAGGGACGGTGGAGGTAACGAAGCCGTTCAAGTACTGCGATGTAAAAGGCCCCGCAAGGGGGGTCAGCGAGCGAGCAGGCCGTAATATGAGTGAACACCGAGCAAGCCTCGAAAAGGGTAATGCGAACGCCGACCCCGTTGAAACAGGGGGAAGGCTGCTACTGCAGGTGAAGAGAGCGACGAGAGCGCCCTGCAGGTTCGCCGGGGTAATGGTGACGGCATGTTGGCAGCAGGAGTCTTGGAGGAACACGGGAAACCCGGTTCGATGGGGTGGAAGTCCTCAACCGTTAGCTCGTGAGAGTGGGAGCGGGTCGAGCCGGGTGGCGGAGAGGCCCGTAGTAGTGAGGAGGCGGCTAATCCCCGCGGAGCCAAGGGGCCTCAGTTCAAGGGCGATGAATAAAGGAAAGAAAGCGCAGAGATTGACATGAGTCTAGTAACTCCACAAAGCGTTAGGAAGCTCCCGCATTCATTGCATGTCAAAGCGAAGAGAAAAGCGACCTTCCGCTTCTACAGTCTGTATGACAAGCTGTATCGCGAAGATATCCTGCGGTTTGCCTGGCGGTTGTGCCGAGCCAATGGCGGGTCAGCCGGGGTAGACGGGGAAACCTTTGCCAGCATCGAACGGGCCGGAGAAGTGGAATGGTTGGAACAACTGGCGCAGGAACTGCGGGCCAAACGTTATCGGCCCGAAGCAGTGCGGCGGGTCTACCTGCCAAAGCCCGATGGGGGCCAGCGGCCCCTGGGTATACCGACGATCAAAGACCGGGTGGTGCCAATGGCCGCGGTGCTGGTGCTCGAACCGATCTTTGAGGTAGACCTGCAGCCGGAGCAATACGCCTACCGGCCAAGCCGCAGCGCCCATGATGCGGTGCGAGAAGTGCATCGGTGGTGGAACCGGGGCCATGGGGAGGTAGTGGATGCAGACCTGAAAGGTTACTTCGACACCATCCCGCACCCGGAGCTGCTCAAGTGCCTGTCGCGTCGCATCAGTGACGGGGCCATGCTCAAACTACTCAAGCAGTGGTTGGAAATGCCGATCGAGGAAAACGGCCAAGGGGGAAAGGGCCGGAGCAACCCGGCCCGCAAGTGGCGGCGAGGCACCCCGCAGGGGGCGCCCATATCGCCGCTTCTGGCCAACCTGTATATGCGCCGTTTTATTCTCGGCTGGAAAACGCTCGGTTATGCCGAGCAGTTGCGCTCGCATATTGTGAACTACGCAGACGACTTCGTCATCCTGTGCCGGGGAACCGGCGAGGAGGCTCTCGAAGCCATGCGTCATATTATGAAGCGGGTGAAACTGACGGTCAACGAAGAGAAGACGCGGTTGTGCCGAATACCCGAGGAATCTTTCGAGTTCCTTGGCTACACTATAGGGCGTTGTCATTCGCCTCGAACGGGCAAAGCCTACCTAGGCACAAAACCGTCCAAGACGAAGGTCCAACGAGTCAATCGGCGAATCAGTGAAATGACGCGAGCGAACACCCAGTGGCGAGAAACCGGGCAGATGGTAACAGCAATCAACCGTCAATTGCGCGGCTGGGGCCACTACTTCTGTCTGGGATCGGTGAGCAAAGCCTACCGGGCGGTGGACAGCCACAGCCGGTATCGGCTACGCCAGTGGTTGCGCAAGAAACACAAGCGCAAAGGAGCGGGCACGAAACAGTATCCAGATGAATATCTGTACGATACGCTCGGCCTGGTCTGTTTGGGGTTAACAACAGGCAACCTCCCGTGGGCGAAAGCATGAAAATACCCTTGTCCGAAAGCCGGATGCGGGTACCGAGACATCTGAGCAAGGCTGACAAGAATAAATTGGAGAAAATTGGCAATGGGGGAACCCGACGATTTGAGGGATGCAGTGTAAAGCGCGTTATCATAGGGCTGGCGTTGTTGCCAGCATCGGAAGAGTGCGCCATCCATTTGTAAGTGTAATTGTAAGCCAGCGCGCGCAAGGCCATATGATGGGACTTCAAGCTTCTCGTCCTGCAGCCGTTGCAGCACCAACTCCGCAGTGGTCTGTTCGAGCCCCTGCACATTTCCGGCCACCCGTCGAACGATCGGATCCTCCTTGTAAAACTCGATATCGCGCAACCCCAACAGCAGGTGGATCACTACAAGCCGTAACACTCGCGCAACGGGGTATTGCCGTTTGCTCGGCAAATGACGACAACATTGCCGCAGCTTCCGGTGCAACCCCAGCCTTTCAAATAACGGCTCACAGATTAATTAATCCCGCGCATGACACCATCTTCTTGACCGAATCTGCTGTTTTGCTATCTTCACTTTAAGTGGCTTTTTGAGAGGTTGAAGTTTTAGTTGGATAAAATTCCATAATATCCTTGCAATTATTTTATGCCGCCTTTCCGCCGTTTTTTATGAGACAATGGGGTTAAGTGTGCTTCACAAAACGCGGCGACGCCTTGACCGGGGTCCCCACCTCTTCCACTGTGAGGTCTTAGCCCACCCGAACAACCATCCCAATGGGGAAAGCCACTTCCCCAGATGCCTCTCAGGGAGTATTTCGCCTTCACCTTATTGAAAGAGGCAGGGGGCCGCTTCCCCTGGATAACGGCAGCGACATTCTGGGCGCAGAGGTAACGGGCCTGGAATCGACTTTCACGGCTGCCCCCGCCAATGTGGGGAGGGAGAATCACATTATGCATTTTCAGGAGTTCGCCGTGCACCCTTGGTTCCTCTTCAAAGACATCCAAAGCGGCACCTGCCAGATGGCCGCTATTGAGAGCATCTACCAGCGCCTGCTCGTTCACAACCCTTCCCCGCAAAATATTGATGAGGTAGGCTCCCTTTTTCATCAAGCCCAAGCATTCCTTGTTTATCAAGCGCTGCGAAAAGTCGTTCAGCGGAATATGCAGTGAGATGAAATCGGCCTCGGCTAAGAGTTTATCCCATGAACGATATTCGATATGATCAACTTTCGTTCGGCGATGAAAGAGGATACGCATGACGAAAGCCCGAGCGCGTTTGGCTACCGCTTTTCCAATCCTTCCAAATCCGACGATTCCCAGCGTTTTACCCTTGAGCCGTGTTTCGTCCCAGATCCCCGGCTGAAATCTCTCCCATTTACCGGTACGGACGAAGGCATCGGCTTCGCGTATGCGACGAGCCAGGCCGATTATCAAGCCGAGAGTCATTTCCGCCGTGTCTTCGACAAATGTGGTAGGTGTATTCGTAGCCCAAACGCTGCGTTCCGCCATGAGTTGCACATCAAGATTGTCAGCCCCCAGCGCCACATTGGCCACGATCTTCATGTGTGGCGCGGCGTCGAGCAGCTCCCGGTCGGCCTTCAGTTCAGCTTGGTTGATGATACCGAAGAGGTCTGGGCAGTAGACGAGCACTTCCTTGCGCGGCATGAGATCGCCGCCTTCCGGGCCCATAATTAGTCGGCCTTGAAAAACATCTTAACTCTTTGAATATTAATGAATTAAGTTGAATAAATGGTTGACAGATTTACAAGATAACGCTATGAATGGATCGGATAGCACAGCTGGTCATAAGCGGATTCGCAGTTCCTTTGGACCGCGCAGAAAACCGTATTCCCATTCTATGGGATTAGTAATCACTTCGTAGGCAGAAAACTTTCGGAGCAGAGTGTTGATGGCGACACTCATTTCTAGGCGGGCGAGTGGCGCGCCGAGGCATATGTGGGGGCCGAATCCGAAAGCGACGTGCTTGTTCGAGGGCCTTTCGATATCGAATGAATCGGGATCGGGAAATTGCGCGGGGTCACGGTTGGCCGCAGCCAACATGAGAAGTAGCGTATGCCCCTTCTTGATCGTGTTTCCATGCAAGTTTACTTCAATCTTTGCGACCCGTTGATCACGGTGAAAGGGACCGCAATACCTGAGGAATTCTTCGACCGCGGTATCGATAAGTTCAGGATTCTGGATCAGTTTGTTTCGCTGATCGGGGTGCCGGAACATTTCCAGTATTGTGGTGGTCATCAACCGGGTAGTCGTTTCATGGCCACCGATCAAAATAGTGATCGAGGTGCCAAGAATCTCTTCCATGCTAAGGCGGTCTCCTTCTTCTTCCGCTTGAACCATGAGCGTCAATATGAAATGGACGGGGAAAACTGGACAGTGGAATAAGGTGGTCTTGAACCACTAAATCCGCTAACCTATGAATGTTATTAAATCACGAAAGAGAAGACAATACAGTGTTGAGTTTAAAGCCCGAGTGGCCCTGGAAGCCATCAGGGGCGCTCATACCATCAACGAGATCGCCGGTCGTTTTGAGGTGCATCCCAACCAGGTGACCCAATGGAAGAAGCAGCTTTTGCAG
Source organism: Opitutales bacterium (assembly GCA_965226205.1). Taxonomy (GTDB): domain Bacteria; phylum Verrucomicrobiota; class Verrucomicrobiia; order Opitutales; family UBA2987; genus JAJFLU01. The sequence goes on from CBDDCJ010000027.1 coordinate 195,104, forward strand.
GGAGCAACGGAGCTGTTTTCGCGCCAGCGGCAGACTCTCAGCAAGGACAACGAGACGGAAAAAGATCACCTTTACCAGGAGATTGAAAAGCTGAAAGTAGAATGCGATTGGCTAAAAAAAAAGTCTGAACAACTCGGTTGGTGAGAGGCGCAAGATGGTGCAACCACTTCAAGGAAAAATCAGTATCGGCAGGCAATGTCAGTTGCTGGGGCTGGCCCGCGGCAGCTATTACTATCGGGCCCGTGCCCAGTGCGAGCAGAACGTTCTCTACATGCATCGCATGGATGAGCTCTACACTCAATATCCGTTTTTTGGTTCTCGCCGGATGACCCAGTGGCTGCGTCGAGAGGGCCATGCAGTGGGACGAGGCCGCATCCAGCGGCTCATGCGCCAAATGGGCCTGGAGGCTATTTATCCGCGTCGAAACTTGAGCCAGGGGCACCGGCAGCACCGCATTTTCCCTTATCTGCTGCGGGGTTTGGCGGTCGAGCGGCCCGACCAGGTATGGTGCAGCGACATCACTTACCTGCGGCTGAGCCGAGGATTCCTTTTCTTGACCGTGGTGTTGGACTGGTTCAGCCGCTACGTGTTGAGCTGGCAGCTTTCCAACACCCTGGAGAGCCGCTTCTGTGTGCTCGCCCTGGAGGAAGCTCTGAAGCGGGCCCAACCTCAAATCTTCAACACCGATCAAGGCAGCCAGTTTACCGGCAGCGAGTTCACCTCGGTGCTGGGGCAAGCCGGGGTGCGCATCAGCATGGACGGGCGTGGCCGCTACCTGGACAACATATTTGTTAAACGCTTTTGGAGAACCCTCAAGTATGAAGACATTTACCTGCGCGAATACGCCACGGCAAAGGAAGCCAGCGAAGGGATAGCCCGCTACCTGGACTTCTACAACCACCTGCGCCCCCACCAAGCCCTGGGCTACCGGACCCCGGCCGAAGTCCATGCAATCGGAGCAAAACCAACCTCCCCGCCAATACAGCTTGCGGGCACCTGCGTGCCCGTCTTTGGCTAAGGACAAAATATATTTTTAAAAAATAATATGAACACGATTTTCACCTTAATCCCACGTCAAAATTGTCCAAACAACCCCGTCCACTTCAATACGTCGTCTTGTGGTTCCGTTCGTCTCTTCTCCGCCTGGTCGCGGATGTATTCACGCATTTCCACGAGAGCCTCTTGGGACTGCAGACACGTTTTAAATGTAGGTTGAGGCTCCTGCATGAATTTTACAATTTCTCCGGACCATCTGGTAAATAGATGGGTTTCATCGCTCGGTATCCCGAAAAGCCGGGCAATCACTGTGACCGGCAGAGGAAAGGCCAGGTCTCTGACGACCTCAAGTTCTTTCTGCTCATTACGGTGTTCGATCAGATCATCAACAAATTGTTGGATTTCCTGGCGGAGTCTCTGTATTATGGAAGGTTTGAAAACTCTGTGCAGAAGTCTCCGGATGCGGGTATGATCGGGCGGATCGACGTTTATGAGCCCGCGGGAATAGTGATCGATAAGGGGTTTTAAGGATTTTCTCTCTTCTTCGGAAAGAAAATTCTGAAACATACCCGACACTCGGCCCACGTTGGAAAAACGACGAGCGTCAGCAAGAGATTCGCGCACATCATGATAACGCGTCAATACCCAACAGTTCCACTTATCCGACCATTGTACCGGATCGGATTCACGCAGTTTACGGTATGCGGGGTAAGGATCGGAATGGAACGATGATGATCCGATAATGTCGTCGAGTTTAAACATCTCCGACTTTGTCTCTTTGGCGAAAGTTTTTTGGATGAGGAGGATTATTGGCGGAGATTAAGGGTCGCTTTCCTTTAAGGACGAGGGCAACGTTCTGAGCGCACAGGTGCCGGGCATGAAAGCGACCTTCGCGAGTTCCGCCGCCAATATGCGGCGTTAATATAACATTGGATAATTGTATCAGATCCGGATGGACATGAGGTTCATTTTCAAACACATCCAATGCTGCACCCTTGAGATGCCTGGCTTTCAGTGCGTCCACCAGTGCGTGTTCGTCGATTACTTTTCCGCGCGATACATTAATTAGATAGGCGCCTTTTTTCATCAGCTTAATCGCGTCGCGGTCGATTAATCGATGCGAGTCATCGTTTAAGGGCGTATGCAGGGTAATGATATCCGCTTTGTGGAGAAGATCTTCCAGCTTGCGATAACCGGACGATTCCTCGAATCGCCTTCGGTTATAGATGACATGCATGCCAAACGCTTTCGCCCGCTTGGCGACGGCCTTGCCGATGCGGCCGTATCCGATGATTCCCAGTGTCTTGTCCCGTAGAATTGAACCATCCCACAGTCCAGGCTCAAAACTTTTCCAGTTACCGCTTCTGACGAACGCATCCGCCTCCCGTATCTTGCGCGTGATCCCGATTATGAGACCCATGGTGAAATCGGCTGTAGCATCCACAAATGCGGTAGGCGCGTTTGTCGCCCAGATGCCCTCTTGTTCCAGGAGCGGCAAATTGATATTATCGGTCCCGAGAGCCACACTGGCGACAATTTCAAGCTTTGGCGCCAAGCTGATTAGCTCTTCGTCTACTACCAATTCGCCTTGATTAATGATCCCGACAAGGTTCGGCGCATGCTCCAGAACCTGAGCGCGCTTCATTAAAGAGCCGTCGGATGGCCCCATTATCAAGTTTGCCTTTCCGGCCAGGGGTGCTGATTCGTCTTCGGAAATGGTGTTCGTTATAAGAATATCGGGGAGCGTTAGCATACTTCGTCAATCTTTCTACATTATGGCATACTTACGAAAGGCATCCGTGGCGGACATCCCGGATTCGATCGCTTTCCTAACCATTTTTTCACCGCGAGCTTTTTCCAGGGCTTTTTCAAAGACTTCTTCTTCAGCGGTTTGAGGGATTACACAGACGCCGTCGACATCGCCAAATATAATATCGCCGCAAGCTATCTCGACTTCTCCAAAGAGGATTGACGTGCGAAAGTCGATGACCTTGCCACGGGGGGCCTGATCTTGTGCGTATAGGCCATAGGAGAAGGTGGGGAAATTGAGGGCTAAAATACCTCGTGTATCGCGGGTATAGCCGTTGAGAACGACTCCTGCAGCAGCGCATTTGAGGGCACGGGTGCTCATCAATTCTCTCCAAAGCGCGTAGCGCGGGGAGCCTCCGGTGCAGATATAGATTTCATTTGCTTTGAGGTCGTCTAGAGCTTCCAACATAAGTCCAAAGGGACGATCCAACAAGGGGTTGTTGCCGCTTGGTGAATTTCCCGCAAAGAAATCCGCTTCTAGTACCGGCATCGCACGTCCAATGGCAATCATATCGTCTCGTAGAGGGCGGACCTGTGGAGGCAAGAATCGGGTTAGCAGGCCGAGCTTGTCCATGATATCACCGACCACGGCGGTATAAAGCTCGCGGCGAATTGTTTGGAAGAGTTCAGAGTCGTCGTGCCAGAGGGACATTGATCAATTATTCGGGGGTGATTGGTTAAATATAGAAAACTCTATCATGAGGTCGAGTACGTAAACCGGGATGTTTTTGGAGAATGCTTTCGTCCATATCGAATCCCAAGCCTGGATGATCCGAAAGGATGAAGTAGCCGTTTTTAACAGGTAGTGAATGAGATAGACAGGCGTCACGCCAAGGGACGTCCTGAAGAATGAACTCTAGCCGGAAGAAATTAGGCACCGTGGCCATCACGTGTGCCGAGGCAATGGTTGAAATCGGGCCATTCGGATTGTGTGGGGCGATGGGAACGTTATAAGTTTCGGCGAGATTGGCCATTTTGCGCATTTCACTGATGCCGCCGCAGGGGGTGATGTCCGGCATGACAATGTCAGTCGCCTGCTTCTCCAGGAAAGGGTGAAGCATGAAACGGCTGTGCAGGCAAACGGCTGTGCAGGCGCTCGCCTACGCACACGGGGAAAGCAATGCGGCGACGGATATCGGCAATGACATCAGGAAATTCCGGCAATGCCGGTTCCTCATACCACATGCAATTGAAATCCAACTCGGCCAGACGTGCCGCCATTTCTACCGCTGTAGGGCCGTTGAGAAATGCGTGGGTCTCGATAGCAATCGCAATCCCTTTTCCGCAATTGCCGCGACCAGGTCCACAGCTCGTTGCTTCTGATCTTCCGTTAGGATGTTTTCCGCGCATAAATCATCGCCATACCAGTAGTGTATGTGGGCAAACGGGTCTAATTTGAGAGCCGTAAAGCCCTGGGCGACCGCTTCTTTCGCTTGGCGTACATAATCTTCGGTGTTGTGATCTCTGTGAGATCATTTTTAAAGTTTTATTGATTTTAATATTAGCATTATGTTTTGCGCCAGACATCGCCTTCTCCTTGGGCGAACCAGCGGGAGGTGACGACCTTTCGTTTGAGGTAGAAATCGGCGCCTTCCCGGCCTTGCATGTGTCGGTCTCCGTAGAAGGATTCGTTCCAGCCGGTAAAGGGAAACATGGCCATGGAGGCGGGAACGCCCACATTGATACCTACCATGCCCACGTTGACGCGGTGCTTGAATTCGCGGGCGGCGCGACCGGACTGGGTGTAAATTGCGGTGCCATTGCCGTAGGGTGAGGCATTGGCCAGGGCTATGGCGCTTTCCAGATCGTCAACGCGAATCACATTCAAGACCGGACCGAAGACTTCCTCTTTATCGATGGTCATGCCTCTGCGCACATGGTCAACAACTGTTGCCCCGACATAGAAACCTTGGGGCGCTTCCGGCACGTTGGGAGAACGCCCATCGGCAATGATCTTGGCCCCTTCCGCGGCGCTGCCGGTGATAAGGCCGATTATGCGGTCCCGATGCGGTCCGGTGATGACGGGGCCCATTTTTGGTTGTGGAAGCCTGTCGGTGGGACCGACTTTAATGCTTTTGGCCGCATCCACCAGAACTGGCGTGAGCAGGTCTCCCGCACTGCCGACGGCAATGGCGGTGGAACTAGCCATGCAGCGCTCTCCGGCGCATCCGAAGGCGCCCTCCGCCAGGCCGTCAACCGTTTTGGCGATATCGGCGTCTGGCATGACGATGATATAGTTTTTGGCCCCGCCGTTGGCCTGGACTCTTTTACCATGCCGGGAGCCGGTTTCGTAAATGTATTTGGCCACGGGAGAAGATCCGACAAACGAAATAGCCTGGATGCCGGGATGAGTGAGGATGGCATCAACGCACGTCTTGGCCCCATGGACCAGATTGAGCACTCCTTTGGGAAGACCCGCCTGAACCAGCAGTTCAATCATGCGGACAGCTGAAAGCGGCACTTTTTCGCTCGGTTTGAGGACGAAGGTATTTCCGCAGGCCAGAGCGAGGGGAAACATCCAAAGCGGAACCATGACGGGGAAGTTGAACGGCGTAATGCCCGCACAGACACCCAGAGGCTGTTTCAGCATCTCGCAATCGATTCCGGCGGCCACATTTTCCATGATGTCTCCCATTAGCATTTCGGAAATGCCGCAGGCATATTCTACGCTCTCCAGGCCCCTTTGCATGCTGCCCCTTGATTCCCCCAGGGTTTTGCCGTGCTCGCGGGTAATCATTTCGGACAACGACTCAAAATTTTCTTCCAATAGCATTCGGTAGCGGAAGAGCACGCGGACTCTTTCCAGGGGTGGCGTTTCGCTCCAGGCCGGAAAGACGTCCTTGGCCGATTGCACTGCCTGGTTGACTATTCCGGCGTCGGCCAGGGGCGTTTCCGAAATCACTTCTCCGGTCGAGGGATTGTAAACGGGCAAGGTTGGCAAATCTTTGCCCTCGACCCATTCGCCATCGATGAACATCGGGCAGGGATTTAAATCAGTGGTTGTGATCATTCTTTTTGTTTAACTTTGTATGTTAGATTATTAGAGGCGGATTTCAGGTGTCAGGACAATGTTTACGGATGAGGCGGAATGGCTTCCATTTTTCCTTCGGCCACGAGGGATTCATACTGTTGCCAGGTAAGGGGTTCTTTGCCGTTGGAAATGGTGGTCATGGTTATGCATTCCTCCACCGGGCAAACCAGTGCGCAAAGGTTGCAGCCCACGCAGTCTTCTTCCCTCACTTGCGGGACCGGTTTGCCCGGCAGGCGGCCCGGGCCGATGCCATGACGTTCCTCGGGAGGCACCAGATCGATGCATTGATGGGCCCCATCTTCGCAGGCAATATAACAGAGGTTGCAGCCGATGCATTTCTGGTAGTCGATTCGGGCCACCCGCTGGTAATGAAGATCGAGGGTTTCCCAGTTTTGCACATTGGCCACCGATTTACCACAAAGATCGTAGATGGTCTCAAACCCTTTGGAATCGAGGTAATCGTTAAGTCCCTCGATCATATCTTCGACGATGCGAAAACCGCGGTGCATGATGGCGGTGCAGACTTGGAGGCTGGTCGCGCCCAGGGCCAGAAATTCGGCCGCATCGCGCCAGGCGCCGATCCCGCCGATGCCGGAAATGGGCAGCCCGACTTCGGGATCGGCAGCGCAGTTTTGCACCATGTTCATGGCGATGGGTTTAACGGCCGGACCACAGTAGCCGCCGTGGGCGCTTTTTCCGGCCACAAAGGGCTCGGGCACGAGGGTGTCGAGGTTCACATTGGTGATGCTGTTGATGGTGTTAATGAGCGAGATGGCATCGGCGCCGGCTCGCCGTGCGGCCCGGGCGGGCGCGGTGATATCGGTGATGTTGGGCGTCAGCTTGACGATCACCGGGATGGTGGCGGTTTCCATGACCCAACCGGTAATTTTTTCCAGCACGTCCGGCTGCTGGCCGACGGCCGAACCCATGCCCCGTTCGCACATGCCGTGGGGGCAGCCGTAGTTAAGCTCGATTCCGTCGGCCCCGCTATCTGCCGAGCGTTTGACGTAATCGTGCCATTGTTCGCGCGTATCTACCATCAAGGAGGCGATGACGGCATGGTTTGGCCAGCGTTTTTTGACCTCTGCGATCTCGCGAAAATTGCTTTCCGGCGAGCGGTCGGTGATGAGCTCGATATTGTTGAACCCCACCATCTGGGCCGCTCCCACATTGAGGGCGGAATAGCGCGAGGAGACATTGACAATGGGTTCGCCAATGGTTTTCCAGACCACGCCGCCCCAACCGGCCTGGAAAGCCCGGTGGGCCTGGTAAGCGGTATTGGCGGGAGGTCCCGAAGCGACCCAAAAGGGGTTGGGGGATGAGATGCCGGCGAAATTTATGGAAAGATCAGCCATTTATTTGAAAATTCTACTGTTGGCGTTGTTCCTGGTAATTTTTCCCATCGCCGGTCAAAGTTCAGTGATCCGGATGGGATGATTGAATCCGGAGCCCCTGGGAACGCCATTTACACCGAAACGGGATGGTTGCAAGGGGGCCTCCGCAGTATTTCCGCCAAGAAATTTGTGGATGCCCCTGGCGCCTTTGATGCCCTCGGCCACGGCGTTGACGACTTCCCTTCCACCATTGGCGCAATCCCCGCCGCAAAAGACCTTTTCCACATTTGTCTGCCCGGTGGCTGGGTCGAGTTTTACCGTGCCGTTCGGGTTCATATCCAGTTGAGGAAAGAGGGAGCGCATCATGGCGACCTGTTTTTTGCTTCCGACGGCTTTGAGGACCATGTCGCAGGGGAAGGAAAACCCGGTCCCCGGCAGGGGCGCGGGGCACCCGTTAGGTCCAGGTTCGGTTTTTTGCAAAGTGAGGGCAGAGACATGGCCCTCGTTATCGGCCACAACTTCCTTGATTATGGTGTGGAAAAGAAAATCGCCCCCGTCGCTCTTGGCCAGTTCGAACTCGAAATCGTAGGCCGGCATGTCCGCTTCTCCCCGCCGGTAAATGATGGTGGCGTTTTTGGCTCCCAGGCGTTTCGATTGGGTCAGTGCGTCGATGGCCGTATTGCCACAGCCGATTATGGCCACATCGTTTCCGACCGGAACCTCGTGCAGCGGTTGTGAGTGGACATCTGCGATAAAATCCAGCGCATCGACGACTTCCGGCAAGTCCTCCCCCGGCACATTCATGCGGTGGCTTTTGCCCAGGCCGATGCCGATGAACACGGCGTCGAATTTTTCCAGCAATTCATCGGTCGAAATATCCCTGCCCGCTTCCACTCCGCAACGGATTTCCACTCCCAGGCCCTTAATCATGTCGATCTCCCGCAGGCTGACGGAGGGGCGCATTTTGTAAAAAGCGATGCCGTAGGTGTTCAAGCCGCCGGGGAGTTTTTCTTTTTCAAAAATGACGACCTCATGCCCCAGTTGGGCCAGTTCCGCGGCGCAGCCCAGGCCGGCCGGCCCGCTGCCGATAATGGCGATCCTGCGGCCCGATTTTTCCGCCGGAGCGTCGAGCACTTTGATGTTGTTGCTATAGACATGATCGGTGGCGTAGCGCTGCAAACGGCCAATTTTTACCGGGTCGCCCTCCCGGGCCAGGACCACGCAGGCGCCTTCGCAGAGCACGTTGGTGGGGCAAACCTGGGCGCAACTGGCACCCAGTGGGTTAGCCTTGAGAATGGTCCGGGCGGAAGCGGTTGGATTACCAGAGGCAATTTTCTTGATGAAGGACGGTACGTCGATTCCGGTGGGGCAGGCCATGATGCAGGGCGCATCGAAGCAAAAGAGGCAGCGGTTGGCTTCAATGGCAGCCTCCTGTTGTGAATAGGGCGGTTTAAAACCGGCCATATTTTGTTCAGCCTGGGCGGAATTCAATTTTGTGGAAATAGCCATAAGCTCAAATTTTTGGTCGTCTTATCACCTTTCGTCGTAATATCTTAACCCTTTACCCACTAAAATCAAACAGGCTAGAACTGAAACATAATATTTGCAAGCGCTGAGTGTGGCCGCTCATGCAGCAACAACAAAAGGAGGCATAAAATGGCAAGAATCGTCAGAGGTGGTTTAATCCAGTCAACCGTCACCCACGAGGGCACTGCGCCCCTGGATGAAATTAAGGCTGCCATGATTGAAAAGCATATCGCCATGATCGAAGAGGCCGTAGCCAAGGGCTGTCAGGTGGTTTGTTTGCAGGAAATTTTTTACGGTCCTTATTTTTGCTGCGAGCAGGACACCCGCTGGTACGATTCCACCGAGCAAATTCCGGACGGCCCCACCACGCAGTTGATGATGGAAACGGCCCGCCGTCTGGGCCTGGTCCTGATCGTTCCCATTTACGAGGTGGATATAACGGGCGTCTATTATAACACAGCCTCGGTTATCGACGCCGATGGGACCTATTTGGGCAAATACCGCAAAACCCACATTCCTCATGTCCATCCGGGTTTTTGGGAAAAATTTTATTTCAAACCCGGCAACCTTGGTTATCCGGTTTTTGAGACGGCCATCGGCAAAGTCGGGGTCTATATCTGCTACGACCGGCATTTTCCCGAGGGGGCGCGCTGTCTCGGCCTCAACGGGGCGGAAATCGTGTTTAATCCTTCGGCCACGGTGGCCGGCCTAAGCGAGTATCTTTGGAAACTGGAGCAGCCCGCCCATGCTGCCGCCAACGGTTATTTTATCGGCGCCATCAACCGGGTGGGTTACGAGAAACCGTGGGAAATGGGCGAATTTTACGGACAGTCCTATTTTTGCGATCCACGCGGCCAGATTTTCGCCACCGGCAGCCGGGATAAGGACGAAGTGGTGGTCGCGGACCTTGATTTCGACTTGATTCGGGAGGTCCGCAACACCTGGCAATTTTATCGCGACCGGCGACCGGATGCCTACGACGCCATCACCCAGCCCTAATCGAACTCTTCGCGGTTTCGCCTCCCACTGTGAAGTTCTATTTCCCAAGCGCCATGGCCGTGGCCCTGGCCTGTCTAATGGCTTCGTATGCCTTGGCCGAACGCGCTTCTATCGTCATTGATGGCCTTTTTGATGATTGGGCCAATATATCGCCTGCCTACTCCGATATTGAAGGCGAGGTGGCTCCGGGGCAGGTCGATTTCCTCAATCTTTGGCTGGCCGACGATGAGGACTTTCTTTTTTGCCGCCTCGAAACAGTCGAGGAATTCGATCCCAGCGAAAACAACCAGGTGGTTCTCTACATCGACGCCGATGACAATCCCTCGACCGGCCTGGCCGTTGGCGGCATCGGGGCCGAGGTGGAATGGCGGCTGGGAGCGCGGGGGGGGATTGTTTATCTCGGCGATGGCAGCATCGTGACATTCAGGTACCGGAATATTCGTTTTCGAGGCGCGCCCACAGATGATGCATCCGAATTTGAGTTTGCCATAGGCAGGAATGAAATCATTGCCGATGCAGGCTTTAGAATACGCATTTTGTGGGTCGATGAGGGCAGTGGCGACAGGCTTCCCGGAGAGGGCGAAACCGTTAGCTACACCTTCGATCAAGGCGATGCTTTGCCTCCTCTCAACTTGCTCTCTTTTGAGCGGGACCTGCCGAATGATTTGCGAGTGGCCACTTACAACGTTCTTTTCGACAACTTATTTAATCCCAACGCCCAGCCAGGATTTCAACGGCAGCTTCAGGCGGTTGAGCCGGATATAATCAGCTTTCAGGAAATTTACGACCACAGCGTATCGGCCACAGTGGACCTGGTTTCGCAATGGCTGTCTTTGCCGGAGGGCGAAACCTGGCATGGGGCGGGGCGTTTCGTGCCCAATAACGACACCATCATTGTCAGCCGTTTTCCCATCCTGAATACGTGGCAGCTTTTCGGTTCCAATACCACAACCGGAAACCTGGCCGCCCTTATCGACACAGAATCGGCCCTGAGCCGAAAACTGCTTCTCATCGACGCCCACCTGCCTTCGGGATCGAATGATTTCAGCCGGCAGCAGGAGATCGATCAAATTATGGCTTTTATTCGCGACGCCAAGGAGGAGGGTGGGGCGCTCACAATGGAGCCCGAAACTCCCATTATGATAACCGGCGATCTCAACCTGGTGGGACGCTCCCGGCAATTGCGAAACCTCCTCGACGGCGATATTCTGGATGAAGGGAGGTTCGGCCCTGATGTAATCCCCGATTGGGACGGCACCGATTTTGCCGATTTGATTGCCCGCCACAGCGATGCCCCTATGGGCTATACCTGGCGCAGTGATGGCGGATCGGGAGGATTCTGGCCGGGCCATCTGGATTTTATTATTTATTCGGACAGTGTGCTCGAGGCCGGCAACCACTTCATCGTTTATACGCCTGAAATGCCGGCCCAGCGGCTGGCCCAATACGGTCTCCAAATTATTGACTCATTTTCCTCCGACCACATGATGCTGGTCGGCGATTTTCGTATTCCCGTCGCGGATGCTTTAGGCGGGACCGACTTTGCAACAGCGCCGGGTTGGCGGCGATCTCCCTGGTATGGAACCTATTTTGCCGCTTCTTATCCCTGGATTTACCACCAGGAGCACGGCTGGCAGTGGATCGCCCCGAATAGTGAAGAGGGTTCGGTTTTTCTCTTCGACGACGGCTTTGGCCAATGGCTTTTCACCAATGCGGGGGTTTACCGCTTTCTGTATGTTTTCGATCCCGCCGGGGAGGAAACCTGGATGTGGTCGTACCCGGACAATACGCCTGAATTGCGTTATTTTTTCAATTACAGGACAGGCGAAATCTTCTCCATCCCGTCCCAAATTTAGTTAGGCCGATCAGCCGGAGCCGTTTACCTCTTCCTTGTAGAGCTTATAGAGGGCCTGGGTGCCGAAGTCTTCCCCGCCTTGGGAGGCGAGCACCTGGTAGAGCTTGTGGGCGAGGGTTAATCCGGGAAGGTCCAGATCCATTTCCCGCGCTGAATCGAGGGCGATGCCCATGTCCTTGATGAAATGTTTCACATAAAAACCGGGCGCAAAGTCGCCTTTCAGGAAGCGGGGCGCGAGATTGCTTAACGACCAGCTTCCGGCCGCCCCATTTTCGATACAGGCGATAACCGCCATCGGGTCCAGGGAGGCTTTTTCGGCATAGGCCATGGCTTCACATATACCCATCATGCCGTTGGCGATGGCGATCTGGTTGCTCATTTTGGTGTGCTGCCCGGCGCCCGCCGGTCCCAGCAAACCGATATTTTTGCCCATAATGTTGAACAAAGGCTCAACTCGCTCAAAAACCGCTTCATCTCCGCCCACCATGATGGAAAGACGCGCCTCGCGGGCGCCGATGTCGCCTCCCGAAACCGGGGCGTCGAGAGAACCGATCCCCTTTTCCGCCGCCTTCTCATAAATGCGCACCGCCAGATTGGGGCTCGAAGTAGTCATATCGACCACGGCGGAACCGGCTTTGGCATTGGCCAGGATGCCGTCCTCGCCCAAATAAACCGCCTCCACATCGGCCGGAAATCCCACGATGGTTATGGTGATATCCGAATTCGCAGCCACTTCCCGCGGCGAGTCATGCCAGACGGCACCGTCCACGACCAGTGAATCAGCGCGGGACTTGGTGCGATTGTAAATATTAAGCGCATAGCCAGCTTTAAGAAGATGCCCGGCCATGCTCCGGCCCATAACGCCGGTTCCGATGAATCCTATAGTAGTTTCCATTTTTTCCAGGATTGAGATTTTGTTAAACTTAATGATCCGGAAACAAACTTCCCGGTCGTTAAAGGTTAAAAACTAAGCCCAGCCAAGGCCAATAGGCAAGCCCAGCTTTTTATTGGGCGGTGAAACCGAGGTCGATGGTCCAGGAGGCGCCGGTAATAGCGCCCGCCTTTTCCGAGCAGAGGTAGTAAATAAGGTCGGCCACTTCTTCCGGCTGCACCATTCGTTTGATGGCGGCTGATTGCAGAAATATTTTTTCCGGAACCTCTTCGAGTGGAATCCCGTGCAGCGCGGCCTGGTCCGCCAACTGCCCGGAGATGAGAGGCGTGTCCACATAGGCGGGACAGAGGGCGTTGGCCGTGATGCCGTGAGCCCCGCCTTCCAGGGCGGTCGTGCGGGTGAGGCCGAGCAGCCCGGTCTTGGCCGAGACATAGGCGGCCTTGAAGGGCGAGGCGACCAGTCCCTGTATGGAGGAGATGTTGACGATGCGCCCCCAGCCCGACTTTTTCATGGATGGCCATGCGTATTTGGTCAGCAAAAAGGGGGCCGTCAGCATTACCATCAGCATTTCATCCCATTTATCCTCGGGAAAATTCTCGATGGCGTCCATGTGTTGAAAACCGGCGTTGTTGATGAGGATATCGACTTTCCCAAAGCGATCCAAAGTGGCGTCAATGAGCCGCCGGCATGGTTCTCTGGCCGACAGATCGGCCTGCTCGAAACAGGCCCCCGCCCCCAGGCGGCCGGCTTCCCGGCGGCCTTTTTCCTCATCGAGGTCCGCGAGGACGACTTGAATGTCCTCCTCGACGAATTTGTGGGCCGTGACAAGGCCGATTCCGCCGGTTCCGCCCGTGATGATGGCAACTTTTTTTGTCATTCAAATAACAGGTATTGCTCAGTTCTTTTTTCTAATTTCCATCGTCCAGTCGGGGCCATGCCCAATATTGTGAGTGGAGGCAAAATTGTTCTGATTGATGGCCATGCTGAGGAAATAGTCGCTGTTGATGAAAAGAAGGGGTTCGCCCAGCGGCACGTCCCCGAAGGTGCGGACATAGGGCCCATCTTGCTGCCAGACGATTATTTCCTTGTTGCGGATGGTGACGGAAACGGTTTCGCCTTCCTTTATGCCCAGTTTGTCGAAGGTGTCCATATCTACCCGGCAGGCCGTATTGCCGAGCCTTCCCGTGGCGGTATAAATCACCCCGAAGGCGGATTTTCCTTTAATATACGGTTTGGGATTTTCCAGTTTGAGAACCTCGGGCTCCAGGAGCGGGCCAACGCCTTCGAAATCAATTACCCCGGCGGCCAGGCGGGCCCCGGTGTAGGAATAGACATCGCGGCCGTGAAAAGTGTGGGAGCGTTCCGTGCCTTTGCGCCGGTTGACCGATTCATCGATTTCCCTGACGGCCTCGATGCCCATTCTCTCCGCCACGAGGAAGAGGGTTCCATTGTCCGGGCTGACGAAGTAATGCCCCGATTTGGTTTTCAGGACGACCGATTTTCTGACCGTGCCCACTCCCGGATCGACCACCGATACGAAGACCGTGCCGGCTGGCCAGGCCGGGGCGGTGTATTCAAAACTGCGCGCCGCCTGGCCGATATCGTAAAGGTTGATGAGCGGGCGAACGTGGAAAATATCGAGGTCCTCACTGACACCGTAGGCGATTCCCTGCATGACCGCGCCCCCGAAATCGGCCTGGATGACGAGGGCGTTTTTGCCGTTGGTAACGCTTCCAGCAAAAGCCCAACCCATGAGGGCGGCAAGGATGCGGAATTGGTTAAGGCGCATGTATTGTTTGGTTTTGTAATTCATAGGCTGGGTAATATTCTGAATTGTTTGAAGTTTTTCATTATGGCTGAAAAGAGAAATTGAAAGGCAATCCCAAAGTTCACCGCCGGGGCGATTTTTATCCCTGGCGAAACTCAACGGACCGGGATTGACTTGTCAAATGGTTGATTTTAAGAAAAGTGAATGGAGGAGGCAATGCCGAAGGATAAGATGAAAACTATCGCCGATATTTCTTATTATGAAACCTCTCCCGATGGCCGGCGAAGAGAGGAAAAGTTTTCACTGGAAGACCTTCATTTCGCCAAAGACCCGTTCAAATACCACCTCGCCGCCTACCGCCGCCACGGGCCGATTTACCGTTGCTGGTTCCGCAATCAAGAGTGGGTGGCTATGGGCGGTCTGGAGGCGAACGATTTTGCCTGGCGGCAACCGGATATCTGGTCTTATAAGGAGGCCATGGCCGGTTTCGGCAAACAACTTGGCTTTGGCCATGTGACAACCTTGGACGGGCCGCCCCATCGCTTGAAGAGACGCTCTCTTAAGCCTGGTTTTGGCAATACTGTTTTCCAACATCTGCCCGCCATGAGCGTTCGGGCGGCTGCCGAGATCAATCGCAACGGGAACCGGAAAATCGATTTACACCAGTTTTTTATGGGGACATTGATCCGTCTTTCCGCCGGCACCCTTCTTAAAACCGGTCTCGATGACGAGATGGTCCAAGCCATGGTCCGTTTCGAGGAGATGTTTATGTATGGGCTCAATCTCGGTGAGTACGGAGATGAATATTTTGCCGGCCAGGAATACCAGCAGACCAAGGGAAAAGTCTTTGCCTTTTTACAGCAATTGATTGAAAAGCGCGGTGCAGCTGGAAGCCCGGATGACTGTTTTTCCGCCATCCGGGAGGGACGGCCGGAGCAGGCCGGACCCTACGAATCCCATGAAAAGCTGGACGACGCCTATTTGCTGTTGGTAGCGGGAGCTGAAAATACGGCCCGCTTGTTGAGCTGGTGCGTGCAGTACATTTGCGGCCACCCGGAATGGCTGGAGGAATTGCGCGTGGAATTGAAGGAAAATCCGGTCGATGGTTTCCGTGACGGGATGGCCCCTTATCCGAAACTCAAGAATACCATCATGGAAGTGGAGAGGCTTCAACCGGGCGCCTATTTCCATGTCCGTACAACAGCCGAGCCGGTTGAATTTCTAGGTTATCGATTGCCCGTGGGAACCGAGGTTCTTCACATCCAGGGATTGTGTCATTTTCTCGAGGAGATTTACGAAAACCCCTTTGCCTTCAATCCCCGGCGATGGGATGGGCGGGAGTATCCGCGCAAAGCCCACGGTACTTTCGGCGGGGGCACTCATGTTTGCCTGGGCATCAACCTGGCCAGAATCCACACGCCCTTAATCCTGGCCAACCTGTTAGGGGAATACGATCTTGAATTTGATTTTAAGCCCGGATTCAACCTTCTACTGGAGCCGGGCGGCGGTTTTCGCCGTTTTCCACTTCCCGCCCGTTTCATTCCTATTAATCAATGAAAATCCTGTCTCCATACCTCCGAATTGCCGCCGTATTATTGCCTTTCTTTAGCTGGATTGTCCTCCAGGCAGCGGAAGCGGCTGGGACAACGAGGGATACCCCTCGAATCGCCATTGTGGCCGCTTTCCAGGGGGAAATGGACGCCATCCGGGAAGAGATCGTGGGGGAGGCAATCACTGAAGAGGTGACTATCAACGGCGTCAAATTTTCTCTCGGCACCGCATATGGCAAACCGGTTCTGTTTTTCATCACCCATGTCAGCACGGTCAACGCCGCCATGAACACGCAACTGGCGCTCGACCGGTTTGACGTCAAAATGCTTCTTTTTTCGGGCATCGCCGGTGGCGTCAACTGGGACCTACACAAAGGCGATGTGGCCATTCCAGCCAAGTGGCATTATATCCTGGAAGGCGCCTTGTTTAATAAAAAGGAGGATGGTAGCGGTGCATACGAATCGGATTCGAGCGGGTGGTCTACTCATGAATACGGAAATTTCGGCATGATTCATCCCGAAAATGTCAGGGCCATTCGTCAGGGAATGGAAAAACCGCAAAAAATGGCTTTTTTCGAGGCCGATCCCGGACTGCTGAAGTTGTCCCGCAAAGCGACCGCCAATTTAAACCTGAAAAACGCCCTGGGTAAAAAGGCCACCATAAAAATCGGCGGGGTGGGGGGCACCAGCCCTGCTTTTTTGGACAATGCCGAGTTCCGCGAATTCATTCATCACGCCTGGGGAACGGATTGCGTTGATATGGAATCCACCTGTATCGCGCATGTTTGCTGGGTAAATCAAGTGCCTTGCCTCATCGTACGGTCTCTCAGCGATTTGGCTGGCGGCCAAAAAGGCGTCAATGAAATCGGGGAGTACGCCAAAGCGGCCGAGCATAATGCCGCCCGTGTATTGAATGAAATCCTAAAATCGCTCGATTGAGACGTTTCGCCGGACGGGATCAGTCAAAGAACTTCATGACTTTCCGCAATCGGGATTCGGGGAAGCCCCCCAGTTTTTCCCGAAAACGATTTTCCACTTCCTGCAACGAGGCGGTTGATTGCAAAACTTTTACCCCCTTCGAGCAATTTTCGATCATGGAAACCGGATCGAAAAACAGCATAACGGCAGCCAAGGGCGTTACCTTGACGACCGTTCCCCACGGTCCGTGTGTCCATACGTTTTTGAAACCGAATTCGCCCCGGGCCGCCTTGTAAGACATCGGTTCGACCGGGTCCGGATAGATTTCGCTGGCCTTGGCCATGTCAACGACGTCCGCCTGAGTGATGCCGTGCGCTCCCAGGTAGCCGCCCGCTTTCATCACCCGGCTCACTCTCTCATCTAATTCTTCCAACTGCATTTCTCCGTCGCATCCATAACCGGCCGCCCCGTAAACGACCGCACATGGCATTTGGGCCATGGCCCCCAGGCTCATGAAATCAACCATGGAAGTCTTGGCCGGGACCGCCTCCTTGCCGTCGTGAAAAGAATCCGAGCCGATATCGACGCCGACAAAGAGATCGATCCGTTTTTGTTCCACCAATTCCTTCAAGCCTTCCGTCAAACCCTGCACACCGCCGGTCAGGCCGGCCACGAACATGACATCCTCACCCAGAGTTCCCGCCAAACGGGCCTCGCATGTTTTTCGTCCGCGAAAATGGGATTTTTGAGAAACCCTTGCCACTTGCGGCGCGAGGGCTTCCACCTCCGACATTTCCCGCACATTGTAAAGGGTTGGGCCCATAACGGCGCTGCCCCAGATCTCGGAAAGAGGTTCACCGTCCTCCGTCCACCATTGGCAGGCGACGCCCCCCATGTAAATTTCCTCAACGCCCAATTGACGGAGCAAACGGCAAACGGGAATTCCCTGGATAATATCGCCCCCCCCGCCAATTCCCATGATGAGCGCGCGTTTAGTCTTCAAGGCAAGTTCGATCAACGAAGGTTTCATAAATTAAATTTAGCGGTTAATGAAATTAACAATAAGAATCAACAGTTTCAATAAAGTTTAGACCAAAGTATTAGAACCTATTTCATTTTTTACGTCGAGCTAAACGGCATGGCGGAGCCGCCTTGAACGACTTGTCATGCCCGGCAAGCATCAATCAATAACTGAAGGTTTTTTCATATTTTTCACATAGAATAACTTGATAAATAATGCAGCAATTATCCACAGGTAGCCAATGAGATAAAATGTAAATTTCGCAACCGCAAAACTCGAATACGGTATTATAAGCCAATTAGCGAAATCGGTTGGATTGCTCAACATGATAAACGATACTAAATTCTCGAAAACATCCAGAATCGCATTCAGCGGCATCAAGAAGATCATATGCCATGATATTCTCTGAAGCTTGATGCTGAATGCCAACATCTTATAGACAGAAACTATTGCGAATATGGTAAATAAGAAAGTTGCTAATATATAGACAAAATCAATAAGCTGTGTCCGCCAGAATACATCCAACGTGTTGTTTTCGATCAGCACTTGAAAATGCGCTTTCGTTTCTATAGCATCAAACGTGGTTTGACCCTCGTAAAACGGCACTGGGAATTTAGAATCAGAATAGCTTTTATCCAACAACTGTATCTGAATAATTTTGCTGACTATAAAAGTGACGATTGACGTGATCCACAAAAGGGACAATGACAATTCTTCATCTATAAAAGTTCGCATCCTAGCCAGCATTTTTACCATCTGTGCCTATCCGTAATCTGTGGTTGAAAAATTGGAGTAAATGAAGGGATTAATTAAAGGAACGTTTGATTTTTTTATAAATGTTGCGAAAGAATTTTCCCACCTGGTAAAACTCATCGGCGCTCAACCGGTTGGCCAAATCCCTGGCCTCGAACAATTCGGCCTTGGTGTAATCCAGGCGTAAATTAAGGGAATTAACGTTAGCGTTGAGTTTATTAATATCCGAATGCAGGTTGTTGATATTTACCTTGGCATCATTCAAGTGTGTGTTGAGGGAGCGGTTCTGTTTCCAAAACTCATCCAGCCGGGAGTGGAGTGATTTTTTTTCTTCGTGGAGACTTTTAACCTGTTTGGAAAGATTTTGGGTTTGCCTGGAAAAACTGTCCAACTGACCTTGATGTGAGGATATGCTGTTCTGAATCCAACGGATTTTCTCTTCGGTCAACGCAAGGAGGTGTTTCTTCTCGCGATATTCCCTGTCTAACGCTGTTGCCATAACAGTCAGCTTTTTTTCACGAAGGCCAAACTCATGCGTATAGGGATCGATGCTGGAGAGAATGGAATGCTTGTTGTCCAGCGTGTTGATCATGCTGTCTTTACGGATGCGGTATTTGAAAAGAAATCTCGGTATGACATCCAATTCATAACCATCCATAATGAGTTTGGCTAAAAACTGCCAGTCATGCGTGGCGGTCAATGGATCTTCGGTGAACCCGCCCAGTTTCGCAAATACTTCGGGCCGAATGATAAAGTTGGCGTCTCCGAAAAGGTTTTCAAAAGTTCCGAATTCTTTGCAGGCTCCAAATGGCATAAAACAGCAATTGTAATCTTCATCCGACTTATAATCTTCGACAAATGCCGGATAAAAACAGGAGAGACAGTCGGCCCTTGAGTAATGCATGGACTCGATCATGGATTCCAGCATGAATTCTTCGGCCAGGTTATCGGCGTCGAAAAAAACCAGGTATTGGCCGTCCGCTTTCTGCGCCCCGAAGTTGCGCGTGTGCCCCAGGCCCTTGTTTTCCTTTTTGAAAAACTTCCATCGCGCCGAATTCGATTCGTATTTTTCCCTCTGCTCATTGAAAACGCCGATAGATTCCTTTTCGTTTGACCCGTCATCGACCACTATCACTTCATAATTTTCATAGGTTTGTTTTTGCAAAGTATCCAGAGCCTCCGGAAGATAACGTCCCAGATTGTAATGGGAAACGGTGACTGAAATTTTGGGTATGGTTTTCCGTTTTTTGGTGATCTTTTTATTCGATTTAATCGTTTTTAATTCGGTTATTTCTCCGATAAATTTTTCCCACTTTTGCTCACTCTTTTCCCGATTGTAACTTTTGGATGTGAGGGGAGAAACTCCGCCGGTTTGCGCTTCGAGTATTTTATCGGCCAGGCTTTTTACGTCTGGAGAGAACAGACGTTTGGAAGAGCCGACTAATTCGGGAATCCCACCGGTGTTTGCGGCGATAAGATTGAGGTTCATTTGCAAACACTCAATAACGGTGTAGGGCGAATTATCGACAGGGGATGGAATCACCACCAGGGCGCCGGAATTTTTCCGTAGATATTCCAACGCTTGAAAATGATCCAGGTCCGTCAGGTATTCCCAGTTTTCGCCGCTGGAAAAATTTTTGGCGGCGGTTTGCAGGTACTCCAGACCATCAACACCCCTTACTTGTTGTACTCTTCCCAAAAAGGTTATTTCAATTTTTTTTTCGTTAAAAACCGGATTGTCGCGGAGCAACTTGAGGCTCCCGACGAAAATATCTAGGCCTTTGCGTGTTTCCAGCCTGCCGAAATAAATGATATGATGAGGATTAAATTTCTTCTCCGATGGCTGTTCGAGGTCTTCTATCAAATAGGGCAGGATGCGGGTTTTACGCGGTAGTTCCCAGCCATTCTCCTTTGTCCAATCGAGCATATACTTGACCGGACTGATTACATAATCGGCCATTTTAGCGGAATATTGCTCCATATAATCCTGCAGCAAATCATCGGCCCCGTTATGCATCAGCACCCGGTTGGCTTCCCGCAGCCACTCGTCGGGAGAATGCAAAGTGCAGGTAAAAATAGTGTTCCTGAAAGCGATCCCACACCTGCGGGTTTGCATGGCTATAAAACCGTTACCGTTCCAATCCTGGAAATGGCAAAAGTCAAAATCGCGGTCTTTAAGCCAACGGCATGTGTTCAGGGAAACGAGGTGATAATAATGCCGGTCGTAATGAATATCGGTAAATGGGGCGGCATTCTGGAGGGTTTCAAATTGGAACCCGCACTTTTCGGAAAAATGTTTTTTCCAGTGGGAATGATCGAGGTCCGGCGGATGATTGGTGAGCAGCACCGTTACATCCTGTTTCAATCGTTGGCTCAAAAAAGATGCCAGGTAGTAACAATGGGTGCCAATGCCGCCGTTTTTTGTCGGACCGGCTAATTCACTCGTTATGATGCAATGCTTCACGATGAGAAAAGTTAGTGACCTCCATCGCCATTAACGGCAATGCAAACCAAGGCTGGGGTTCCCCGAAAACCGTTCAAGATGGATGGCCCTCCTTTTTGTGGAAAAAGTTGAGAAGTTTTTCTCTGTATTTATTGTATAAAAGCGGAAATTTTAAGAGGTGATAATAATTTTTTTGCAGTTTGGTTAATTCCCGATCGAAATAATTTTCGGGGTTAACGATTGACTGGCCTTTGTTCATATTATAAAGTATGGCATTGCGGGATTCATTCATATGATCGACCCCGAGCAAGTTCGAGGCTATATTTCGCTCCCATTCGCCCAGCCCGTCGAATAACGGCTCAATGCTTTTTCGATGTGAATAATAATAACTGTAGGGATTGGTTGCGGGTCCGGCGTGCGGAGGGAGGCGTCTCTGGAAAAGGAACTCGGGGACGACCGCAAGCTTGTGCCCCCGAAGGCTGAAACGGATGAAAAATTCCCATTCCGGGGTGATGTTGCCGGGATCGCCGGTTAATCCGCCGAGGGAGTGAAATACATCGCTTCGAACGATGAAAGCGCCTTCCCCGAAACAATTGTTCAATAAACCAAGCTCGGGTGAATTTCCGTAAAAATAACGGTTATTCCAAGATTTTCGCCGCGATTCTCCGTCTTCTGAAAAATTGCGGTAATAGCAGGTGGCGGCGTCCAATTCCCCCTCATCCATTGCATTTTGCAAAGTATCGACCATGCCAGGTTCCGCATGGCAATCGTCTCCCATAATAATGAGGTATTGGCAATCGGTTTGCCATAAATCGATATTTTGGCCGCCCTTTTCATCCGGGGTAATTTTGAGAAAACTCCAATGTTTTTTGCCATGAGATTTTCTCAAGGAATCTAATTCCGAATCGCTAATGTTATCGGCCGCCGCGACGAGTTTGAAATTATCATTGGTCTGCTTTACGAGGGAATCGAGCGCTTTGGCCAGATTTCCATTGGTTCGATTTTGGGTGAGAATAACGCATGTTTTTGGTTCGGATGGCGTTGTTTTGATATGAGGGCGTTTCTTTTGAGCCGCCAACTCCTCCTCCAGAACATTGATAAACTGGGTCCATCCACTCTCGGCCTTTTCCTTGTTGTAGCGATGAGGTGAAAGATCGGGTAGTTCTTCACGAAAAACCTCCTCCAATTTAGCGCTTAAATGTTCAACGTCCGGAGAAAACAAACGCTCTTCGCCGCCGAACAGTTCCGGTATTCCGCCGGTGGAGGAAGCGATTGCGTTAAGACCCATTTCCAGGCACTCGATGACTGTGAAGGGCGAATTGTCGATGGGTGAGGGAATGACGACGAGGGCGCCGGAATGTTGGCACAGGTAATTGACCGCTTGAAAATGATCCAGATCTATTCTGAATTCCCATTTGTGATTGGGGGGAAGGTTTTTTTGATGCCGATAAAGGAATTGCATGGCATCGGGACCGTAGGCTTGGTTGGGTTTTCCGAGAAAAGTAACCTGGAGTTTTTTCTCTCTAAAATCCTTTTTTTGGATCAACGCCAAAAGCGAATTGACGAAAATTTCCAGGCCTTTGCGGGTTTCCAGACGGCCAAAAAAAATGAGGTGTTTTTGATTGAACCGCCTCTGCGGCGCTTTCTCGATATCGTCGATCAAGTAGGGAATGACTCTCGCCTTTTCCCCAATTACCCATCCCAGACCTTTGACGTATGAGAGCATATAATTGACGGGGGCCACGATATGATCGCACATTGCGGCTGCCTGTTTTTCCATGTAATCCATGTGCAGGTCCTTGCCTCCGGCGTGGGAATATTGACGGTTGGCCCGCCGAATCCACTGGTCGGGAGAGTGCACGGTACAGGTAAACAAGGTGTTGCGGAAATGCAGGCCCGTTTTTTTAGCCATCGCCGGGACGAAGCCGTTGGCGTTGTTATCCTGAAAATGGCAAATATCGAAGGAGCCATCCTTGAGCCGGTTGTAAAGGTTCAAGGACCACTCATTGGCGTAATGAAATTGGCCCGATGCGGGCAGGTCCGAAAACGGCGGATAGTCGCCCGTATGCTCAAATTCGATATCCAGTTTTTTCCGGAAAAACGATTTCCAGTAGGAGGAAGTTTGATATTCCAAAGTAGGACACCCGAGCAGGACCGTGACCTCATGGCCCATTTTTTGGCGTAAAAATTTAGCCAGATAATAGCAATGGGTGCCGATGCCGCCGTTTTTCGTGGGGCCGGCAATTTCCATTGTGATAATACAATGCTTCATGGCTGATTAAACGGCTTTGGCAGTCTCTTTCTAAAAAAACCAGTAAAGACAGGCGTTTTCCGCAAACTGATAAATGGGTTTATTTTTTGCGGGCCAGCAACCTGTGGGCCGAAGCGGCGCTAGCCACGCAATTGGTTGAATGCACACATTTGTAACGCAAGAGGGGAAAAAGCAGGAAACGCAGTATTTTATAAATGGGAGTATGTTTCGACCAGAGCCAGCGCTCGGTGATCCAGGCAAGGGTGTGATAGATGTTGTGCATGGGTTCGACTTTCAAAACCTCAAACCCGTGATTTTCGGCCAGTTTAGCTATACCGTCCTTGGTATATCTCTGGAAATCGGTGGGGTCGAGATGCTCGGGTTGCAAAAAGGGGATGACCAGATAGAGAATGCCGCGGGGTTTTAATACCCGATAAAACTCCGTCATTACTTCATGGGGATTGGCCACATGCTCGAGCACGGCGTTGCAGATTATGGTGTCGAAAAAATCATCCTCCTTGGGGATTTCGTGCAAAGGGGAGAAGATGTCGATGTTGGTGTTGTGGGTGCCCTCCTCGATGTCCTGGTTGAACAATTCTCCCTCCACGAGGCCGGATATATCTCTACCCCCGGCGCCCGCATTGAGGACTTTGCCGGTAAAGTATTTTTTGTATTCCCCGATTTCATCATCGATACCGGGCCATACGATGGCGTAATTTTTCATTGATAAGCAAGCATGGACCAAGCGCTAAAAAATAACAAGGCCCGTTGTTTTGGGGGCCGTTTTTGAGCTGTTTGATTTTCGCTCCCGGCGGTATTTGTCAACCTGATTCTGGCCGCACCGGAACCGGAATTGGGGAAAAACGATGCCCCTGCTGGCCTTAATAACCCATTTTTCGGCCATGTGACCGCTTTCTTGGTTGGAAAAAAGGAATAATTTTAGTATTTATAGGTAATTAATGATGTTGAAAACCGATTTTTTGATGAAATCCATTTTGGCCATTCAGGAGCGCTTATATTGGGGGATGGTCCGGTCGGCGGCTTGTTTTTGCGCTTGTTTCTGGGCTGCCGGGATTATGGCAGCGCCTCAAATTCTGCCCGAGAGCCTTTTCCCTGAACTCCATGCTTTGCTGGCGGTGGCTTTGAAGCAGTCGCCCACCGTCAATGTGGGTCGAATGAGAGTTGACGAGGCCGAAGGCAATCTGGATAGCGCCGAGGGGCGGCGAAAAATACACCTCAACACCTATGGCCGGGCCACCGTCAGGAATCAGGATCGCGATGATATCGATGGCTCGACCACCCAGGGCCTGCTATACGCCAACTTGCAGTTGACTAAGCCTCTATTTCATTGGGGAAGCTTGCAGGCAGGCGAAGAAATGGGGGAGCTTCGCTACGATCAGGCTTTGGGCAGTCTTTTTACGATTAAGGAAAATTTACTGGCCAATGTGAGGAACCTCTACTTGCAATTGGCTCTGGCCCGGCAATCGCGGCGGCTCCATGAGAAAAATCTGGAGCTGGGGGAAAAGCTGATTCGCAACCAGGAGCGTTTGCTCGATCTGGGGCAGACCACGCCGCAGCAATTGTTGGAAACCCGTCTCTTGCTGCACCAGTTCAAGGAAAATCTGCTCTCGACCGAAAAATACATTTATAATCTTGAAGACCGCCTGGGGGCAGCCACTGGGACAACGGTTTTGCCGGGGGCTTTGGGGAATTTGGCATTCCCGCCGGTTATGCCCCTGGAAGAGATGGAAACGGAACGCATCCGGCAGGTCTTGCACAACTCGCTTCCGCTGGCCCCCAGCATTTTGCGCTGGCGGAAAAACCTTGAGATCGAAAAACTAAACTGGAAGGCCCTCCGGCAGCGCACCAAGCCTAAAGTGGACTTGGTCCTGGGCGCATTTCAGGATCAGGTCGATACGGTTTCGACGGATCAATTCATCAACCGTTTCAATTATTTTGCCGGGTTTCGTGTCAACTGGAATATCTTTGACGGATTTGAAACCAGAGGAATGCTGAGCAGTTCCCGCGCCCGGCAGCGAATTTATGAATTGCAACTGGAGCAAGCCGAGAGGGCGCTGGCCCAGGAAGGCCGCCAGTTTTTGCGGGAAATCCTCTTCCTCGAACGCCAAATGGCCACTTGTGAAAAAAAGCTTTCGCTTTTGCGCCAAAAAATCGCCCTCAAAGAAAAACAGGTTGAGGATGGGCTTATCCCGGCTAATGAATACCTTAGGGAAACCATCAACTTTGAAAATTCTAATATCGAATTGATGCGCACCAAGGTTGATTATTTATTAGGCATATCCAGGCTTTATATCGTGATGGGTGAGGATCCTTTTTTGCAAGAACGTCCCGAAGCGACCGAGCCTTGACCGAAAATTTTGCCGTTTTCAGTGAAATTATGAAAATTTTAACCCGAAGCATCCTTGTTCTATTAATATTGGGGGGAGTGGTTTACTTCCTCATCGGGCGCTTGCAGGTGGAAGTTCCGGTAGCCCAGGCCGTCACCGGGACGGCGGTTGACGCTGTGACCGGCACCATCAAGGTGATTCCTGCGGTCGAAATCAGGCTGAAGACGGAAATCCAGGGCCGGGTGTTGGAGAGGCCGGCCCAATTGGGCCAATCCATCAAA
The DNA here is from genome assembly GCA_965226205.1 of Opitutales bacterium. Taxonomy (GTDB): domain Bacteria; phylum Verrucomicrobiota; class Verrucomicrobiia; order Opitutales; family UBA2987; genus JAJFLU01. The sequence goes on from CBDDCJ010000027.1 coordinate 220,880, forward strand.
AAAGGAGATTTGTTGGTCGCGTTGGGCACCGCCGACCTGGAAATTAGTCTGGCCATGAAGAAAATCCAGCTCGATGCCGGATTGGCCCGGACCAAGGCAGGATATACCCAGAAGCTGGATATCGCCAACCTGGAAGGCGAGATTCTCAAAATCACCGAGATGCAGGAATTCGGCCAATCCTCGGCCTCCGAATTGGAGAAACGGAAACGGGATCTGGAAAAACTGGAAATCTGGTTGCGGAGGGAAAAAATCGATCGAATGGAAACCCTCGAATTACTTGAGCATCAAATAAAGCAGCTTCAGGCGCAAATCGAGAAATCGAAAATACGGGCGCCATTTGATGGTCTCGTAACCGAGCTCCTGGTTATTCCTGGGGACATTATTTTTCCGGGCAACACAGTGGGCCGCCTGATTTCGCACAATAGAATAGTGCATCTGACATTGAGCGAGGAAGATTTTGAAAATGTGGAAAAAGGCCAGGAAGTCACCATGCGTTTTGCCAGTTACCCAAATCAACCGATCCGGGGGGAGGTGACTTTTCTCGCCCCGACGGCCGATCCCGATCAGAAAAACAGGCTCGTTTTCCTCAAAGCGGATGCGCCCCCGGAATTGCTCGTTTCCGGTCTAACGGGGGAAGCGGTCCTCATAAAGGCCCGCCGTGAAGGCACCACCCTTGTCCCCCGCCGAAGCCTGATTGGAAACAGGGTCTATGTGATTTCTGATAATCAGGTGGAAATCCGGAAAGTCCGGTCCGGCTTCGTCGGTCTTAACAAGGCTGAAATTCTGGAAGGGTTGGAGCCTGGGGAATGGGTCGTGCTGGAGGAGCAGAGTTCTCTGCGGGCCGGGCAAAAGGTCAAACCCATGCCGGAGCCGGTGGAATGAAGCGTAATTTTCAGATCGCCATTCGCTTCCTTCTGGCAAAAAAGAGGCCCATGTTGATGACCCTTGCCGGGATCGTCTTCGGGGTGGCTTTTTTCATCGTGACCCAGGCCCAGACGCATGGATTTGAAGAATTTTTTATCCGCACCGTGCTGGGCGCCAACGGAGCGCTTCGAGTGCAGGACAAATTTCAGAATCCGGTTACCAGCCTGATGGCGGATACGGGCGATTCAAGCGAAGGTTTTCAGGTTCCTCTCAAGGAGAGCCGCACCTATATCGCCGATATTGCTCATCCGAGCGTATTAAAGGAATCCGTGGAGAAATTTACCAGTGTGTCCGGCGTATCCGAGGTTCTGGCCGGCAGGGCCTCGGTCAGCAGCGGTTTCAGGAGCTTAAAAACGGAAGTTCTTGGAATCCGCATGAACGACCATCTATCCGTAACCGATCTTGCCAAGCAGATCCGTTTTGGCAGCCTGATCCGTTATGACGAAGAGACGAAGGGTATCCTTATAGGCGTTCGTCTTGCCGGCCGATTGCAGATCGATATCGGCGACACTCTTTTTTTGGAGTATTTAGGCGGTAAGCGCCGTTTCCGGTTGGCCGGGATATTCGAGACAGGCGTTGGTCAATACGACTTGGCGAGGACTTTTATCCACCTCGAAGAAGCCCGTTTATTGTTCAACAAGCCGCATGGCAGCAGCTATTTGCAGGTATCGCTTTTTGAACCGGACAAAGCCCCGCAAGTGGCTTTACATCTGGAGGAGACTCTTGAGCATAATGTCGATAGCTGGCAAGAGCGGGAAAAAACCTGGCTGGAAGTGTTTCGCGTCCTGCGCTTTTCATCGGGCCTTACGATGGCCTCGATTATTGTCATCGCCGGGCTGGGCATGTTCAACACTCTGGCCATGATCGTGATGGAGCGTCAGCGCGAAATCGCCATTTTGCGGTCCATTGGCTATTCGCGGGGGGACATCATCTCCATTTTCCTGCAGCAAGGAATGGCCGTCCTGATGGCCGGAATTTTATTGGGATGGATTCTTGCCCTGGCCCTGACCTATGGCGTTTCCAACTTGCCGATATATATTCGGGGGGTTTTCTCGGCCGATACCTTTATTGTGAAATGGTCGCTTTTCCATTACCTCTGGGCGGGTTTTATTGCGACCATGGTAATTTTTCTGGCCAGCTTTTTACCGGCCCGCAGAGCAGCCGGGATCGATCCGGGCGAAGTTATCCGGAGGATGGGCGGATGATGGAAACGACACAGGATAACGGAGATGGCATTGTACTTGAAACCAGCAATTTGCACCGTTGGCTGGGAAGAGAGGAAAATCGCGTTCATGCTTTGAGGGGAGTCAGTCTTAAGCTGGAAGCGGGAAAAATCCATGCCGTGGTGGGGCCCAGCGGCTGCGGAAAAAGCACCTTGCTTTATTTGCTCGGTTTGCTTGATCGGCCCGATGAAGGCGACCTCTGGCTGATGGGTAAACATATGACGGCGGCTTCGGAAGCCCAACGCACCCCGTTTCGCAACGAGCATATCGGGTTCGTTTTCCAGTTTCATTTCCTTATGCCGGAATTTACGGCGGCAGAAAACATCATGCTGCCCATGCGCAAGCTCAACCGCCTTTCGGAAAGAGAAATGAAGGAGCGCACGAGTCAAATCCTGCAGGAGGTAGGTCTAGAGGATAAGAGCGATCGACTGGCCTATCATCTTTCCGGTGGAGAGCAGCAAAGAGTGGCCGTTGGGCGGGCCTTGGCCAACTTTCCCGGCCTTCTCCTGGCCGATGAACCGACCGGCAACCTGGACCAGAAAAATTCCGACAGCATCTTCGACTTACTCTGCCGATTGGCCCGGGAAAAGGGCATGGCGGTCCTCATCGTCACCCACAATCTCGAACTCGCCCGGCAATGCGACCGCACCTTTTCCCTGGTTGATGGCAGTCTTGTATCCCGGCCCCAATCTCAATCTAGATACGGTTATAAAGGCAAAAAACCGAGCATTTCGTATTTTATTTGCACAACCCAGAGATCGGGCACCCACTTGCTCAATGAAGCGTTAAGAAATACTGGATTGGCGGGAAGTCCTGGGGAATGGTTTGAGCCTGAAGTCAAGACGGGGCGACATCCTATTGTGGAGTTATTGCCCGACCAGCCGGATAAATTTCTGGACTATATTTTCGACAAAGGAACGGGGCCTAATGGCGTCTTCGGGTGCAATGTATTTTCGTGGAGCCATCGATCTTTCTCCAAATACGTTCATTTGCTGGAGACCATACCCGACTGTGAAAAGGCCAAAGGTATTGACGCCTTGAAGAAGATTTTTCCCAACCTTCACTTCATCCATTTAACCAGAAGAAATCGGTTGCGGCAGGCGATCTCGGTGGTGAAAGCCCGCCAGCCAAATATATATTCAAAAGTGAAAGGGATCGAAAAAAAAAGCGAGAAAGAACCTGCTTATAACTATGAAGAAATAAAACATTGGCGGGAATATTTGGAAAGAAGCGATATATATTGGGATGGATATTTTCAGGGAATAGGAATTGAGCCATTCCGGGTCGTCTATGAGGATTTGGTTGAGAATGTTGAGGAGACCGCCCTAGCCAGTCTCGATTTTCTGGGTATCGAGCATCCACCCGATTTGCAGTTTGCGCCCCGCTACTTTTTGCGGCAGGCCGACCATATCAACGATGAATGGGAGCAAAAATTTCTCAAGGCCGAATCTTCGGTAGAAAACACCGACTGCCGAGATACGAATTAAAATCTCTCACGGAGATGAATGAAATTGGGAATGCCAGTGAATGCCAAAAGTGTCCGCGTTTATAATTCAGTCTGATGAAGGAACTTGATTCATACAGGGTTCGCGCCTATAAGAAGTCAGAAAAAAGGGTGATTTAGCAGATGAATTTGGGGTTCATTTATTTCAGTGCTCACCCAAAAGGCCGATATAGCCTGTAAAAATGAAGGAAGAATTGAAAGATTTTATTCGCAAGTTCAATACTGTGCCCCCATCCCATCATGTCCTGGCCCGGCTGCGGCAGGCCATCGCGGATGAAAATTCTGACCTTGGCGACATTGCCTCGATTATAAAAGTGGATTCCTCCCTGGCCACCTCGGTCATGCGTTTGAGCAATAGCGCTTATTTTGGAACGCCAACCCAGACCGATAGTATCGAGGAGGCCATCTCCCTTCTCGGTTCCAGAGAAATCTATAAACTGGCTGCCATCGTTGCTATTCTGGACATGATGAATTCCCGCAAGTCCGCATACCCTCTCTCTTCGGAGGAAATTTGGCGCACCACTGTCTTGACAGCCATCATTATGGAGCGGTTCGCGCGCATAGCGTCTCTGGACGGGCATGCCGCCTACACGATCGGTCTCGTGCATTCGGTGGGCAAATGGATATTGAATCAATTTATGGAGGTCTATTCCGGCGAAATCGATTTCGGAGTGGACAAGGATTATGCATCCCTGGCCCGGTGGGAACGAAACACATTCGATACCGACCATGCCGAGGTCGGAGGCGAAGTGCTCACAAAATGGAATTTTACCAACGATCTGAGCCAGCCTGTCCTCTACCAGCTAAATCCTTTGCAATCACCCTCGTCCGAACACATACCAATGGCCTGCCTGCTGCGTTCCAGTATCTCCGCAGCGGCCTATGTGACAGTCCCCCGGTCAGAGAATGGCAACGGCAACGGCAATGGCAATCTCAGCCTGAAAGTGCCGCCGGAAGTAATGGAAAATGTCGGCTTGAGCGACTTCGACATGGAGGAAGTCCTGCCCCTGGCGCGGCAAGAACTGGTCCAGGTTTATAAATTGCTACGGACGATTTAACCTTCCGCATTGGTCTGAAATCGAAACGATCTCAGGCTGTAAATCTTCTCCAGGACCCAACCCGATCAGTTGGCGGCGTTGGAGGTTAGGCCCAGCTTGCCCAGAAGGGCTTCTTTGCCAGCAAATCCGATAATTTTGCCGGTGACCTTTCCGCCTTCAAAAATCAGCATGGTGGGGATTGCGCTGATGCCGTATTGATTGGCCAAATTTGGGTTTTCATCCACATTCACCTTGGCTATTTTGACAGAGTTTTGATGTTCGTCGGCGATTTCCTCGAGTACCGGCGCGATCATTTTACAAGGACCACACCAATCCGCCCAGAAATCGGCCAGCACTGGCTTGCCCGATTGCAAAACTTCCTCGCCGAAAGTGGATTCAGTCACATTTACCGTGTTATTGCTGTTCATGGTGATTTATTTCCTGTTTATTTAAAAGTTCATAAAAACCTCATTGCTTACCTAGTCGCAGCATACCTGAAAAGCTTACAGGCACAACAGGCGGCAACTTTAGGACTCGGCGTGCAATGTTTATCTATGGCCGATATATAAAAGGATCGATGGAAAAGACCTGGGGATCCTTTGGATCGATCGTGACGGCCAAACCGTGGATGTTATTTTCTCCAAAAACCTCGGCCCGGGTGAAGCGTTCGATCACCGCGCCAGAGCCCTTGTAATATAACGGTTTATCGACCCGAAAGTAATGCGAATCGCCATGAATGCAAAGGACCGGCTTGCGGAAATCTTGCAGCCGTTCGTATAATGATTCTAAAAAATCGCGAAAGCCGCTGCCTTCCTTCCAACTGCCGGTTTCATTCCAAGGTGTGTTCTCGAAACCGGGATTGCCGTGAAGTATTAAAACTAAACCTTTTACGTCATCATTTTCGGTCAGATGGAACGATTGTTTTAAAAAGAAAAGATTGGCGGCGTTTCTTGACTCGTATTCGGGAAGTGTCGAAGGCCTTTCCGGCACCCGGTTGTTATTGCTGCCAATTATGTGAAGAACCACGAAAAGGATGCCGTTTTTAGTGAACCGGTAAATTTCCGGATATTTTTCGAATTCCTTTCTCTCGCTCAAGTGAACGGTGTTTAGCCGGTCGAGTTTAAGAGTGGTTTTATCCCCGAAAAAGACCTCCCGGAGAAAGTCCAGACGCTCCAGCGGATCGTATTGGCCGCAGGACTGGCGATGGCAGTCCGTCCATTCATTGTCGCCCGGCGTATAAACGACTGGAACAGGAAGAGCCTGTAAAATACTGAAAGCTCGCCGGATGGAAGCATCGTCACAAAAACTGACTCCCGATTTGAAATCCCCGACATGGACGAAAAATTGAAAATCCTCCTGGCCCGCGGCGTCGAGTAAACGGATCATTTTTTCTTCGTCCCCAAGGTTGTAAGGCATGTCGCCAAAGGCGAAAAAACGAAAGGATTCATCCTTGTTTTCGTTCTCAGTGTCCGCTCCAGGGGCGAGACCGGCCGTCAAAAACCAACAGCTTATGGCCAGGTTTAAAACGTAATTCATTTTTCTCATGGTGTACTTCTTTAGACAAAAACCGGAAATCATTCAATCTATCTTTGCCCTGAAAACACATATTCATAAACCCTGCCGTTTCGTGCCCGTAGCGTGAAATTTATCCCTCGCGAACTGCTCAACCGTTGTTAAGGCTGGACGGGGGATAGCTGGTATGGCAATAAACCACTGATATTGCAACGATGATAGAGATTCCCAATGTTTTGGCTTCCCGTTACGCCTCGCCGGAAATGGCCGCGATATGGTCTCCGGCGGGCAAAATCGTGAGGGAGAGGAAATTTTGGGTGGCCGTCCTGAAGGCCCAGAAAGAACTCGGGCTGGATATACCGCAGAAGGCCATCGAGGCTTGCCAAGCAGTTCTTGAACAGGTCGATCTGGAAAGCATCCGGCGGCGGGAACGGCTCCTCAAGCATGACGTCAAGGCCCGCCTTGAGGAATTTTGCGCACTGGCCGGGCACGAGCATATCCATCAAGGATTGACCAGCCGCGATGTGACGGAAAATGTGGAGCAGTGGCAAATCCGGGAGGCCTTGCAGCTTGTCCGGCAAAAGGCAGTTTCCGCGTTGCTGGCGCTGTGCGGCCGGGCGGAGGAATGGAAGGGGCTGGCGCTGACGGCCCGGACCCACAATGTGGCGGCCCAGCCGACTACCTTGGGGCGTCGTCTGGTTATGTTCGGCGAAGATTTGTTGCTGGGCCTGAACCGTTTGGACCATTTGATTGAAAATTACCCGGCGCGGGGATTGAAGGGGGCAGTGGGGACTCAGGCGGACCAACTCGCTTTTTTCGATGGCGATGCGGCCAAAGTGGAAAAACTGGAGGCCAGGGTTTTAGAGCATCTTGGGTTTGAGAAATTATTAACCGCTCCCGGCCAGATATATCCCCGCAGTCTGGATTTCGAGGTGGTCAGCGCGCTCTACCAACTGGCATCCGGGCCGGGGGCTTTCGCCACCACCTTGAGGCTGATGACGGGGCAGGAATTGGCCGGCGAGGGTTTTGCCAGCGAACAGGTAGGCTCGACCGCCATGCCCCATAAGGTGAATTGCCGCAGTTGTGAGCGGATTGCAGGATTCTGCGCTCTACTGGAGGGCTATCTGGCCATGACGGCCAAGATAAGCGGCAGCCAGTGGAACGAGGGCGATGTCTCCTGCTCGGTGGTGCGGAGGGTGGCCCTGCCGGACAGTTTTTTTGTCATTGACGGATTGTTGGAGACTTTTCTCACCGTTCTGCAAAACATGGAGATATATGCGGAGGCCATGGCGCGGGAAAATGAGCGCTACGGGCCCTTCCTCAGCTGCGGGGCGATTCTAACGGAGGCAGTGCGGAACGGGGTGGGGCGCGAAACAGCGCATAGACTGATTAAAGAACATGCCTTGGCTGTGGTCAGAGACTTGCGGTCCGGCAAGGCCAAAGAGAATGATTTGATTGACCGGCTGGCCGCGGACACCCGCCTGGGACTTTCATTTGAGAAATTGAAAACTATTGTCAGTCAAGAAGATGGTCTCATTGGGCAAGCGGTGAGCCAGGTCGATGCGTTTAACTCCCGGCTGGATATCTGGAAAACCCGTTTTCCCGAAACCTCAAAATATATTCCGGGGGATATTTTGTGAAAACGAGATTGGGAACAGCGATATTTGCAAAAAAAGAATTTGCTTTATGGCCGTCATGCATTTCTGGTGTCTGCTCGAATTTATTTAAAGAAAGCATAGCTAATGGTGGAAGAACTTATAGGTAATTGTTTGATTGCACAATCGGGTGGACCAACCTCGGTTATCAACTCCAGTCTGGCCGGGGTTGTCACCGAAGCTCTTAATCATGAGCCAATAGAGGAGATTTACGGTGGATTAAACGGCATCCTGGGCATATTGAGGGAAGATTTGGTCGATCTTGCGGAGGAATCACAGCAGGCTATCAGGGGATTGCGCTATACGCCCGCTTCGGCCCTGGGCACATGCCGGTTCAAGCTGAAGAAGGCGCTGGATTTCGAGCGCGTCCTGGCGGTCTTGCAGGCCCACATCATTCGCTATTTTTTTTATATTGGCGGCAATGACTCCCAGGATACGGCCGACCGCATATCCAAATTAGCGGCAGAACGGGGCTATAGCCTTCGCGTAATCGGCATTCCCAAAACGGTGGACAACGACCTGGTGGCGACCGACCATTGCCCAGGATACGGCTCGGTGATAAAATACGTGGCCACCTCGGTTAAAGAAATTGCCGCCGACAACGAAAGCATGGGACAGGGCGATCTCGTATCCATCCTTGAGGTTATGGGGCGCAATGCGGGATGGATCGCGGCCGGTTCCACCTTGGCCAAACGCCGGGAACACCCCAACGACCCGCCCCATCTCGTATATTTGCCGGAAGTCGCTTTTTCGCCCCAAAAATACCTTGATGACGTGCAGCGTGTGCTGAGTAAAAGAAAGTTTTGTTTTGTCGTCGTGGGCGAGGGCCTGGTTGACCAAGACGGCAACTACCTTGCCACATCCAGCGCTCAGACGGACTCCTTCGGGCACGCCCAGTTGGGAGGCGCCGGTGAATACCTGCGCAATTTGGCGGAACAGCATCTGGGCATCAAAGTACGGGTAGCCAAATTAGGAATCAGCCAGCGGGCGGCAGCCCATTGCGCCTCGCAAACGGATAATAATGAAGCATTCATGGTCGGCCAGGCGGCAGTAAAGGCGGCAGTTTTACAAGGTGAAACCGAGAAAATGGTGACCCTCATCCGTGGAGATGGAGACCAATACAGTTGCGAGACGGGGCTGTGCGACCTTGAAGACGTTGCCAATGGGGTAAAGATGATTCCCGCCTCCTGGATAAATGACGATGGCGTCAGCCTCAATTATCAATTCACCAAGTACGCCTTGCCTCTGACCATTGGGGAACTGGATGTTCCTTATGAAAACGGGGTTCCAAAGTTCATTCAGCTCAATAAAATGCGGGTCGATAAAATGCTCGACCCCTATGTTTTGGAATAACTCCCGAAGGCGGCCCGCTTACATATCCTCGGTGCGAAGAATTTGCCGGACGAAGGTTCTCCTGGCTTGTTGTTGCTCCTGCACCAGGTTGGTGAAAATATCCTTGGCGTTTCTCAATTCGGCCTTGTCCGCCGATTCCTGGTAGAATTTTAGCAACATATCATCGAATTTTAACGCTAGGTTGATGATATCGTCCACCGTTGGATCGGTGATTTTTTCAATCTCGTCAAATGGAACCGCGTGGATATGCTCGGGCGGGTATTGAAACCAGGAATCGAGCGTCTGTTTTTTGGCCACATCCTCAAACGCTTCCAGGTTTTCCTCCAACTGAAGCTCATGGGGCGCGCATGTAATCCAAAAGCAGCTTCAACCTCTCCTTTTGGGCTTTTTCTTTGAGCCGGGAGTAAAAATCGCGCAGTTGGAGATGAAAATCTCTGGCCTGTTCTATTGAAATGGACGGGGAAAACTGGACAGTGGAATAAGGTGGTCTTGAACCACTAAATCCGCTAACCTATGAATGTTATTAAATCACGAAAGAGAAGACAATACAGTGCTGAGTTTAAAGCCCGGGTGGCCCTGGAAGCCATCAGGGGCGCTCATACCATCAACGAGATCGCCGGTCGTTTTGAGGTGCATCCCAACCAGGTGACCCAATGGAAGAAGCAGCTTTTGTAGGGAGCAACGGAGCTGTTTTCGCGCCAGCGGCAGACTCTCAGCAAGGACAACGAGACGGAAAAAGATCACCTTTACCAGGAGATTGGAAAGCTGAAAGTAGAATGCGATTGGCTAAAAAAAAGTCTGAACAACTCGGTTGGTGAGAGGCGCAAGATGGTGCAACCACTTCAAGGAAAAATCAGTATCGGCAGGCAGTGTCAGTTGCTGGGGCTGGCCCGCGGCAGCTATTACTATCGGGCCCGTGCCCAGTGCGAGCAGAACGTTCTCTACATGCATCGCATGGATGAGCTCTACACCCAATATCCGTTTTTTGGTTCTCGCCGGATGACCCAGTGGCTGCGTCGAGAGGGCCATGCAGTGGGACGAGGCCGCATCCAGCGGCTCATGCGCCAAATGGGCCTGGAGGCTATTTATCCGCGTCGAAACTTGAGCCAGGGGCACCGGCAGCACCGCATTTTCCCTTATCTGCTGCGGGGTTTGGCGGTCGAGCGGCCCGACCAGGTATGGTGCAGCGACATCACTTACCTGCGGCTGAGCCGAGGATTCCTTTTCTTGACCGTGGTGTTGGACTGGTTCAGCCGCTACGTGTTGAGCTGGCAGCTTTCCAACACCCTGGAGAGCCGCTTCTGTGTGCTCGCCCTGGAGGAAGCTCTGAGGCGGGCCCAACCTCAAATCTTCAACACCGATCAAGGCAGCCAGTTTACCGGCAGCGAGTTCACCTCGGTGCTGGGGCAAGCCGGGGTGCGCATCAGCATGGACGGGCGTGGCCGCTACCTGGACAACATATTTGTTGAACGCTTTTGGAGAACCCTCAAGTATGAAGACATTTACCTGCGCGAATACGCCACGGCAAAGGAAGCCAGCGAAGGGATAGCCCGCTACCTGGACTTCTACAACCACCTGCGCCCCCACCAAGCCCTGGGCTACCGGACCCCGGCCGAAGTCCATGCAATCGGAGCAAAACCAACCTCCCCGCCAATACAGCTTGCGGGCACCTGCGTGCCCGTCTTTGGCTAAGGACAAAATATATTTTTAAAAAATAATATGAACACGATTTCCACCTTAATCCCACGTCAAAATTGTCCAAACAACCCCGTCCACTTCACTATAACGTCTCTAGTGGTTTCGACGGGCATTTTTTTATTTCCTCCAAGTATATTTTCGATCTACGTCATTGAGGAAATATAGCACGAAATGCTCCCATTTCTCCGCATGGTTTGTCGAAAACAGAGCAGATTTTGCGTCCGCAAAAAAAGGTGGACTATGAAGGGCGCAAACCTTACCTACTTGGGAGGCGATATACTTGGCATGGTGTTTTTCGAAATTTTTCCATTGACGAAGATTTCTCAATCTGTAGACAATACGTCACACATGGGATTTACAACCATAGACCTTTTTTCCGGCTGCGGAGGAATCTCGGAGGGGCTCAGAGAGGCTGACTTCGATGTTGTTGCCGCAGCAGACAATAATCCTAAATATTCCATCACATACAAGAAAAACTTTTCTGGGGTAAAATTTATTGATAAATCATTATCTGACCTCGATCCGTACGAGTTCATGGAGCTTGTAGGAATACGAGTTGGCCAGCTCGACCTACTTACAGGAGGTCCTCCGTGCCAAGGATTTTCAAAGAATGTTCCGAGAAGCCAGAGAGAAATTGATTCTAAAAATAATCTTTTGGTTACTACTTTTCTTGAGTATTGCACAGCGATTAGACCAAAAGCGATACTTATGGAAAATGTCGCTGGAATGAGGAACAGTTTCGATGAAACACATACTTTAGAAATTAAGACGACTCTTGGAAAGCTTGGATATGTTGTAAATGAAGGTGTTTTAAACGCAGCTGATTATGGTATTCCTCAACGTCGACGAAGAGCATTCTTCGTCGCCCTGAACGATGAAAGCTTACAATTCATTTTTCCTCCACCAACGCATCAAGCCTCTTCTGAACAAAATTTCTTCATCAAACCTTATTTAACTGTCAACGATGCCGTTGCTGATTTACCCCGCCTAAAGGACGGTGAGGGTGAGGAGCAAATGCAATACACTTCAGCCCCCTTTTCCGAGTATCAAAAACAAATGCGAAAAGGGTCGAACATTTTATTTAATCACAAAACAAGAAAGCTCCGAGAAACACAGTATAATAGGTTGGCATGTTTAAAGGCCAGGCGAGGGCATCAAGCAACTTCCTGATGATCTCAGACCCAAAGGAGGTTATAGTGGGGCGTACGGGAGACTAACATGGGACATGGTTCCTCCAACCATTACCAGATGGATCTTCCACCCTGGATCAGGGAGATGGGGGCACCCGGAAGATATAAGAATCTTAACAACTCGTGAAACCGCAAGAATTCAAAGCTTTCCGGATAGTTTCCGTTTTTTCGGAAGCTTTACTGATATGGCGGGCCAACTCGGCAACGCAGTTCCACCACTTATTGGAAAAATATTAGGTGAAGCGATAGCCCAACGACTCAACCGCCTAAAGAAGCATCTTCACCAAATCGTCAAAACTTAACTTGCCTTGCTCTGGAAATCGAAGATAGACTCTGTGGTTAGTTCCTTCATCAGGCCACCACGTCTCTTCACTTGAAAAATGAAGTTGATTTTCTCCACGTCCATGCCATGCCCAATGTTTCTTTTTTTCTCCAGATGTGATAATGTAGCCATGTAAAGCGGGAAGATGCTCTTTTTTTGTAACCTCCTTTTGTTTTGACCATGCCCAAACATAGTCGTTCGGGTTAAAAAGTTCAGGGTTTCCTTTACTACAAAGGTATTTTTCAAAATAGGTTATGTTGCCGTCAGGGAACACAATGAGCCGCACATACCCGATATGCTCTAAATCGTATTTCAGAAATCCTGAATTCCAAACGTGTAAGTTAGAGGCTGTCCCAAAAACCCGAATTTTGCGAATTGAGATATTCGACTCCGAACTGTAAGGGAACGTAAGTCATTCAATTCCGTCAAAAACGCTGTATAAGGCCTCTATTCGTTATAAATATAATCGCGTCAGACAGAGGTCTATGGTAGAATTGTATTTGAATATGCAAAACAAGAGAAAGGCTGACGGTGTTATAGACATCGAAATTGCCCAAAATCCCCTAAAAACGGTCTTTATGACAGCTTTATAAACAAGTTAACTTACTGTAAAACAAATGGTTATAACTTTGGGACAGCCTCTAAGTTAGAGGCTATCCCAAAAATATAAAGATTTTGTAGTCAACTGGATGACGTTTATAAAAATAGCCAGAAAGAGCATTTTTTTGCTCGATCCGGCTAAAAAAGGGTTCTATAATTGCGTTAGCGAAAATCAATATAGCCCTTTCTATGAAAAATATAGCCATCCAATGCCTCCTGCGTCCAGCTTTAACTGTGGTCGACCGTTGCCTCGATTACGATAACTTTCGCGCCACCATCGAGCGTATCGACCGGCTGCTGATCGATTCGGAGGTGGAATCGCAGGGCGTTGATCTGGCCTTGGAAAGAGGCCAGCCAATGAGTGTAAAGGCCCGGCAAAAGCGGGCTAATTTTGCCCTCAAGGCGTTGCGTATGGAAACGCTGCGTTATCTGCTCGGTGGGATTTCGTTTCGGCATTTGTCGAGGGCTCTGGGCAGCAGCGATCTGTTGGCTGACTTTTGTCGTGTCCGCCATATCGACGGCATAAGGGGCATCTCCAAGAGCACCCTGGAACGGGCCTCGAAGTTTTTCAGCGAAGAGCAGTTGAGGGCCTTGCACCGGACCTTGACTGAGGTTGTGGGCGATGCCGATCTGGCCCGGCAGGTGGTGGGATTGGACAAGCCGATAGACACCACCATTTGCCTGCTCGACGGCACCTGTTTGGAGGTCAACATTCATTGGCCGACGGACTGGGTGCTGCTCAAAGCGATCCGGCTGATCCGTGAGAAGGCCGGTTTGCGCCATCGCATGCCGATCGAACCGGAGCCCTTGGCTCGGCAGATGAATCGGCTGTGCATACAGATGACCCACAGCCGGCGGCGAAAGGACAGCGCGCGGCAACGCAAGGGTATCTTGAGGCAGATGAAAAAGCTGCTCAAACGGATCGGGGAGCATGCCCGCAGTCACCGGGAATTATTGCAAGCCTGCTGGGAGCAAAGCGATTACAGCGAAAAACAGGTCCAACAGATCCTTACCCGGATGGAGCGCATGAGCGAGCTAATCCCGGTGGTCATCAAGCAAGCGCACGAGCGAATCATTGGCGGCCGCCAGGTGAAAAACGCAGAGAAAGTTTTGAGTGTTTACGAACCCGATGCGCAGGTGATTGTGCGAGGCAAAGCGGGCCAAGAGGTTGAGTTTGGCAACACCCTGTTTTTGGGTGAAAGCGTTGAAGGATACCTGCTGGACTGGAAACTCTACGGCAGCCGGACGCCAAGCGAAAATGAACAAATGCAAGAGAGTTTGCAAAGACAGAACCGCTTCAACCTAGCCGAACCCATAGCGGCCATGTGCGCGGACCGGGGATTCGCCTCCCAGCGGGCCCGCCGGCAGTTAGCCCAGGAGGGCATCTACGATGCGCTCTGTCCACGCGATCCGAAGCAGTTGAAAAAACGGATGGAGGAACCACACTTCAGGCAATTGCAAAAGCGCCGGGCCAGCACCGAAGGGCGGATCGGGGTATTGAAGAATCGCTGGCAGGCCGGGCGATTGCGCAGCAAAGGCTTTGCCAACCGCTCGATCAGCGTAGCCTGGTCGGTCCTCTCGCACAATCTATGGAAAGTGGCCAAGATGCTGGCCCAGCAAGATGAACTAAAAACCAAAGCGGCGGCCTAAATAAAGAGCGGAAAAGCAAGGACAATACTTTTTCACAGGCCTACTGTCGGCCCATACAAAGAAAACCAGGCAAACGGACCCCAAAACCAGAATCCTAACGTCATAGGAGAGCAAAGTCACCCCCTCCCAAAAGAAAATACCACTAAAATGAACACTCTTCAAAATCCCCTCGCAAAAATCACCCTTTTGGGACAGCCTCTAAGTTACAGTAATCGATAATCGCTTTTCCTAGGGCACTCAATCCTTCCTTGGACTTCTCAGACTCTGAAATCATATTTTCTCGGTTTGAAATCTTCCCACGGATCCATGTCACTGGTGTAGTTGACATCGTAGATTTCACTTGCCAACCAATCTTCTTATGCTCGTCAATTACATCAACGAAATCATAAGTTTGTAAAACTTTTGCATTTCGAACATGAGCAAATACCCTTTCCATTAAGTTGCCAGATATTGTATATTCAGTTAGCGGTAACCGTAGAAGCGCGATCAAAATATTTTTGATTTTAACTAAATCTGAACTGGATGAAAAAAGATCAGTGGAATTCATGGCTTAGAGACCTTTGGTTAAGTCAGAAACCGAAGTCCCTAATCCCTGAGCAAGCTTCGTTAGGTTAGTGAATGAGGGATTTCTTTTCCCTCTTTCAAGAAGACTAATATATGTGCGATCAAAATCGCAGGCCTCGGCTAGTTTCTCCTGTGAGAAACCACACCTGAGCCTAAATTGCCGAATTCTTACACCAAGTAAGGCTAGTGACTCCAATTTCTTAAACATTCAGAGTCCATTGTAGACGATGTGTCCACGGACAATGCGTCACATATTCCAGATCTATTTTGAGCCAACGATTTTTAAATTATTATTTCTTTACCGTAAGGATAATTTTAGATCCCAAAAAATCATAATTAACCCCATTGTTTCATAAATATTGAGTAAAAACTTTCTGAATGCGGCATAAACAACCATAATAACGCTCTATCAATCCATTTTTGTATCTTCACTTTTTGTGAAGTTCAGCAATATACCTTTTTTGCACGTTAGTCCCTTTGTTTATGCGGATCACAGTCTTGAATCTGATTGAATTTATGAAACAATGGGGTTAAGTTTAATTCTTTTTCCCAATTATCTTTTTGATTGTTCTCGCTGTCTCCTGAATCTTTTTGTTTTTTAGATCATGTTCCCAAATACGTAAAACAGACCATCGTTTTTCTTTTAAGTAGCTTGAAACATCTTCATCTCGTTTCATGTTCCGGTAGTGTATAAAAAAAGAATGTTATTTTGTATTTTTAGCTGTACAAATAGCGTTAGGCAGTTTATTCTTAGTGCATGGTTACTAAAATTATTAATTGCCGGCACTGTGGAAGTGAAAATATCATTAAATTTGGCAAGACGCCCAACCATAAACAGCGCTACCGCTGCCATGATTGTGGTAAACAAAGCCGCGAAAACCCCACAGTGAAATACACCGAAGAGCAAAAAGAAATGATCCTTCGAGTCTATCAGGAACGCAGCAGTCTACGCGGTTTACAGCGCGCCTTCGGGGTGAGTCCCAACACCGTTTTGAGTTGGTTAAAAAAAACGACAATCGCTGCGATCGCTCAAAAGCACGATTCTTGCGGCCCGCCGTCATGATGTCATTGAACTGGACGAACTGTGGTCTTTTGTGGGGCGCAAGAGCGATGCCCAATGGGTTTGGATCGCTCTTTGCCGACGCACCCGTCAAATCCTCTCCTATGCCATTGGGCCTCGGGATTGGTATCGTTGCCGGGAACTTTACGAGCGCCTGCCACGGGCCTACAAAAGATGTGCCACCTACAGCGACTTTTGGTCCACTTATGATGAAGTCTTTCCTCATAACCGATCCGTGGGAAAAGAAACCGGTGAAACGGCCCATGTGGAACGATGGAACAATACCCTGCGCCAACGACTGGGTCGTTTCACACGCAAAACCCTCTCCTTTTCCAAGCTTAAGAGTATGCATGAAACCTGTCTGAGACTTTTCATTCATCAATATACCCCATTGTTTCATAAATTCAATCAGATTCAAGACTGTGATCCGCATAAACAAAGGGACTAACGTGCAAAAAAGGTATATTGCTGAACTTCACAAAAAGTGAAGATACAAAAATGGATTGATAGAGCGTTATTATGGTTGTTTATGCCGCATTCAGAAGGTTTTTACTCAATATTTATGAAACAATGGGGTATAATCAAGAATTAGCCACCATTCCTACTTAATACACTACCCATGTTCCTACGTATCTTTTTAGTCCAAAATTGCTTGTTGGTCTTCGGAATTCTGCAGCATGATGGACAACCATGCCAAAAGCATCCATCTAAAAACAAAGCAAGTCTTTCTCTTGAAAAAACTATATCTGGCTTTCCCGTAAGCTTGTATGATCTACGCCAACTAGTTATTTGTTGAGCCTTAAACTCTTTGATCAATGCCAACTCAGTTGACCTATTTCCTTTCGATTTAACGCTCGACATTATTTGCGAACACTTTCTTTTCGAAACAATATCCATTATTTTACCTAAAGGTAACGTTATTAAACTTATACGGATGGTGATTGTCTACGGTAACGAATTTGGCTGTAAGATCAAGTGTTTTCGAAGTTGTTGGGGCTGTTTTAAATGATTAAAAGGACAGGGTGGCTCCGCCGTAGAATCCGCGGTCGAGGGCTTTGAAGTCGGCGATGGAGTCGTATTGCTGATTGAAGAGGTTTTCAACTCTGGCAAATAGCGAGAGGTTGGAGTGAATGCGCCAGTTTGCGTAAATGCGCCCCAGGTAATAATCGCCTGGATCGACGTCGAGGACGTAGGGCGGATGGGGCGGGAAGGAGCGGTCTTTTCTTTGCAGGACGCCGGAAACCTCGAATCCGAAATTGAAATTTTGGGTGGGCGCAGCCGAAAATCCGCCCGTAAATGTGTAGCGTGGACGCCGCAGGAGCCGTTCGCCCGCCGTCAGGTCTTCGGCATTGAGAAAAGTGAAATTGCCGTAGAAGCGGAGCTTTTCATTCCAATTCCAGGTGGTGGCGAATTCAATTCCCTCGGTGCGGATGCGGCCCGCGTTTTTGGTGGTGAAAGTAACGGCGTCGAAAATAATGCGGTGATGGATGTCGTTGTAAAAATAGAGGACTTCAAGGGATATTTTTTCGTCGAAAAGGGACTGCCGCAAACCGAATTCCCAGGAATCGCTTTCTTCGGCATTGAGGAGTGGGTTGCCGAACGGGCCGTAGAGGTCATTGCCCTGCGGGGGGGCGTAGGCGGTGGCTGACTTCAGGAAAATGGCAGTTCCGGTTTCGTTGAGGTCGTAAGCGCCCGAAACGGTCCAGGTGGTGGGGCTGCCGAAATCGGAGAATTCGTCTCTGCGCACACCGGCAGTAAAAAAGAACCGTTCTTTCCAGCGCCACTGGATTTGCCCGAAGAGGCTCTGGCTGTTGGAGCTGTTATCGACCAGAATGGTTCCGAATTGGGCATCCTGACGGTAAAAATCGTTGTTTAAATAAGTGTAGCCGAAAGTGGCCAGAAGGTTGTCTTTTGCCTGCCAGTCGATTTGCATACTGGCCTCGTCGGTGGAGACTTCGAAATCGTTGAAACTGGTGAAAAACCCGGTGGTGAGGGATTTCAACTTGTCCCGCGATCTCGAATAGAACATGCGAACCTCAAGTGAGTCGGATATTGTCAGGCGTATGCCGGGAGAGGCCATCCAATAGGCGTTATCCTGAAAATCCTGGTTTTTGGGAAAACCAAAATCGACGCGCGCGCCGGGGAGCTGGTTGGAGGACTGGTAGTAGAGCCCCTGAAAATCGAATATGACTCGCTCGTTAAGGCGATAGTTGAAGCTGGGCGCCCAATTGAAATTCCGGTAATTGGCGTAGGGGGTCTGGTTTTCAGTTTCAAATTGGGATAGACCCGTGGAATACCTGAAATCTCCGCTACTTCCAGCCAGAGAGAGGGAGACTTTGTAGGAGCCGAAAGAACCCGCTTCGGCGTTCAGACGGTAGGCCGTGGCCGAGCCTTGGGGAGGGGATTCGCGCAGGTTGATGGCGACCAGCCCGCCGATGCTTTCCGATCCGTACAAGGTGGAGGATGCGCCGCGCATCACTTCGATTCTATCCACATTATCGAGACCGAGTTGAGTCAGATTGAATTGACCGGAAAACCCGGGATTGATTCTCCTGCCGTTGAGAAGAAAAAGCGTGTGGTTGCTTTCCGTTCCACGGGTAAAAAGGGATGCGTTGGCGCCTGTTTGGCCGCTTAGACCGAGGAAGATTCCGGGCATGCTTTGAAGGGCGTCGGCAACGGTGAACCATTGCTTTTGCTCCAACTGACCGGAACTAATTACGGAAATGGAGGGAGATACCCAGTCGGCGGAGAGAGGGGTTCTGGTGGCCACCACGATGAAAGGTTCGAGGCTCGATTCCTGGGCCATGGAAAGGTTTGCCGCAAACAGCGCCGCAGTTGTTAAAATCACTTTTTTTAGATCAATATTCAAATTCATTTGATTAGAGGGTTTGGTGTCAGGATTGTGGGAAATTTCCCAAAAAAAACGAAAATTGCATCGAGTTTCGCGCAATAGCAAGCACTTAATGGCAATTAACTGCCATTAAGGTTTGATTGCCGGCTAGAAGCTGGACAGTGTGCGAACTCTGTTCTTTTGTGGGACTTGAGCCGTAGAATTTGTGAATCAAAAAATTAAAATTTACCTGGTGGGGGTGTTTTTAGGCTGCATCGTGCTGATGTTTTTACCCAAACCCTTCGGGAAGAGCCGGAAAAGCGGCGGTTCCCCGGCTGCGGGAGGGCACGGCATCTATCCCATGACGGTTATTGATGGTTACGGCAGGGAAGTTACCTTAAAGTATGAACCGAGCCGCATCATCTCCCTGGCCCCCAGCGTGACCGAAATCCTCTATGCCATCGGGGTGGGGCAACGCCTGGTGGCCAACACAAAATTTGATCGTTATCCTCCCGAGGCGGCAGACCTTTACAAAATTGGAGACATGCGCCACCCGAACCTGGAAATGATGGTGCAATTGCGCTCCGGTCTGGTGCTCGGCACGGTGCTCAGCCCGGCGTCGCTTTATGAGCGTATGGAGGCGGCAGGATTAACGGCGGTTGCACTGGCCCATACCGATTGGGAGGGAGTCCTGGCGGACATCGGAACGGTGGGGAAGTTGGCCGGGGCGCCGGGAGAAGCGTTGCACGCCATCCGGGAATTACGGGCAAAACGGGACCGAATCCTGGAAAAAATAAATATTGAACGGCATAAACTGGCCCAACGGGTGGCTTTGCTCTATGATCTGGCAAAGCTTTATAGCGCCGGGAGCGGTTCATGGGTGGGCGATTTGATCGAGGTTTGCCATGCCGAAAATATCGCCGCGGGCCTGCCATCGGCCTGGCCCCAGCTATCTCTGGAAGGGTTCCTGAAGGCCGACCCGCAAGTCGTCATCGTGGCGGTGGAGGAGGGCGTTGCGGCTCGTCAGGCCGCCACGCGGGCCATTGGCGCATTAAATGAAGATGCGGTCTGGAAGCAGATCAGCGCGGTTCGCAATGGGCGGGTGGTCATGGTTTCCAAGAGCAATTTCGACGTTCCCGGCCCCCGTATGGTCAATGCCCTGGAGGAGGTTGCCCGGGCCATTTATCCGGATGCCTTTTCCACGCAATCGGGGCAGGTTCCGTAAAAGATGACTTCCTCCCCCTCGATTGTGAAACCGGGCGGCGGAGTGTAGGGAACTTCCGGGGCTTTCTTATCGAAATCGTAGATTTTGCGGCATCGGGAACAAATGAAATGGGGGTGATGCCGCCAGTCCACCTGCTCGTAGCGGGTCGGTTGGCTGGGATAATCAAGGCCAACCAATGCGCCTTCCGAGACCAAACCGTGAATCTGACGATAGACCGTGCGCAAACCGAGGCGGGGGGATTTTTTCCGGCCCTGGGCATGAATTTCCACCACCGTCAGGGGCCGGCCCGCTTCCTCGATGGCGGACAGGATAGCCTCGCGTTGTCTGGTTTTTCGAATCATGCCCGGGGCGGCTGCTTTATTTGTAAAATAAACGAACTGACTAATACGCTTCCAGAATGACGATGAGGTTGCCGCCTTGATGGGAGGGGCCGCCCAAAATGGCAGGAGTCCCTTTTTGCATCACCAGCACGGTGTTGATGAGGATCGTTTTACCTTTCATCCAACGGACGCCGGCGCGGATTTTATTTTTCGCAGCGGGGGAAAGATTGACCTCCATGCGAAAGCCATTGCCGAGGGAAAAGGAGGCTTGGCCGGGCATTTCGATGGAAGCGGAGCCCTTCCCATAATGGCGATAATGGGCAAAGTTGAAAAGGCGGCGCAGTTTTCCGGCAAATCTTTTCACCCTGGCGTCGTTGGGTCCCTCTTCATTGGAAGCCAGAATCATGGTGCCGCGCAGGGAAACCTTTGCCGCCTGGGCCTGGGTGGCGCAAAGCGAAATTCCCAAAAGCAAACTCAGGCAGAGGAAAATAGATGGGGGAATTCGAATTTTAATCATCGAAAATCCTCCATTTTTGATTGTATCGACTGGCGGGCCTGGTGGATGCGCGACATAACTGTTCCAATTTTGCATTTCATGATATTAGCAATCTCCTTGTATGACAATCCTTCAATTTCCCGCAAAACCAGCACCGTGCGCTGTTTTTCGGAAAGTGAGTTCAATGCGATTTGAAAATATTCCCTGAATTCCTTGCGAGCGAGGGCCGAGGCCGGGGATTCGGTGGCGCCTGGGACCGGGGCGGTGATGGGGGTTGGTGAATGCCCTTCCTCATAATTCTCGAAAAAGGAGACCTCCGCCCGGCGTTTTTTCCTGCGCACAAAATCCCATGCAGTGAAAACCGCGATGCGGTAGAGCCAGGTGGAAAAGGCCGCTTTCCCTTTGAACGACGGCAGTTTTTTCCAGGCTTTTACCCAGGTTTGCTGGGCCAGGTCGCGGGCGTCGCTTTCATTCACGACAATCCGGTATAGAAGCCGGTAAACCCTTTCGTAATGCGCTTTCACGATTTCGCCAAAAGCGTCCTGATCGCCCTTTTGGGCCCCCTCTACAAGCCGCCGGATTTCATTCATGATTTTGAATAGAGTCGTATTTTGAAAACATCATTCCTTTTAGGTAAAACCATTATTTGAAAAGACTGGTTGCGGGAAATCATTGCTCAAAAAGCTATCGCTTTATTTTTTTTGCGACTCAATTTTAGCGAGAACTTGCGCTGGCGGCAATAACGACTTATATTGTTTGCATATGAGATTCGGTATAAGAAACCAACTTTTTAAAACCACACCGGGAAAATGGCCTGTTTTACTGGGCCTGGCTTTTTGGCTGCTTTGGGGGCCGCCCGCAGCCGCCGTGGACGGCAAGGGGCTTCCCCTGGAAAAAATCAAGCTGCCGGATGGTTTTCAGATCGAAATATTCGCGGATAACGTGCGCAATGCCCGATCCTTGGCGCGAAGTCCCTCCGGCGTCCTTTATGTGGGAACCCGCCGCATCGGCAAAGGCCGGGTTTATGCCGTGGTTGACGAGGACAATGATTACAAGGCGGATGAAGTCATTGTCCTGGCCAAGGGATTGCACCTGCCCAATGGGGTGGCTTTTCGCAATGGAGACCTCTATGTGGCCGAAGTCAGCCGGGTCATAAAATTTCCCCAGATTGAGAAGGACCTCCATAACCCGCCCCCTTTTGAGATCGTAAACGACAGCTTTCCCAACAAAGAGCATCATGGCTGGAAATTCATCCGCTTCGGGCCCGATGGGCGGCTCTATGTGCCTGTGGGGGCGCCCTGCAATATCTGCAATGAGGGCGATCCTTTTGCCACTATTATGAGCATGAGGGCGGATGGCTCGGATTTGCGGATTTTTGCCCGCGGAGTGCGCAATACGGTCGGCTTCGATTGGCACCCGCAAACCGGCGATCTGTGGTTTACCGAAAATGGCAGGGACCACTTGGGCAATGACAAGCCGCCGGATGAATTGAACCGAGCCGCCAGACCCGGCCAGCATTTCGGTTATCCTTACCGGCATGGCAGTAATATCTTCGACCCCGAATTTGGCCGTCTGGCCGCAAATTTCGACATCACCATCCCCGAACGGGAACTGGGCGCCCATGTGGCATCGCTCGGCTTGCGTTTTTACAATGGAAAAATGTTTCCCGAACCCTATCGGGGGCAGGTATTTTTTGCCGAACACGGCTCCTGGAACAGGGACGAAAAAGTCGGCTATCGGATATCCGTGGTGACTTTGAAAAATGGGCGGGCGGCCAGCTACGCAACCTTTGCCGAAGGTTGGCTGCAAGGGGAAAAGGCCTGGGGACGGCCCGTCGATGTGGAAATTTTGCCGGACGGCTCCATGCTGGTGTCCGACGATTTTGCCAACGTCATCTACCGGATTACCTACCGGGGCGATGGTTCCTGAAGGGCACGGGCGGTAAAGGCATTGCCTTTGGGCGGTGACATGCCATTTATGGGGGCATGGAAATCACTAAAATGGAAAGGCAATTCACGTTAAAAGGGTTGCAGCGAAAGGACCTTGAGGAGGATCCCCTGGAACAGTTCGAAAACTGGTTCACTCAGGCCTGGAATGCGAAAATTCCCGATGCTCATGCCATGAGCCTGGCCACTGCTTCGGCAAAGGGCGTTCCCACCGTTAGGATAGTTCTCCTTAAACGATTCGACCGTGATGGTTTCGTGTTTTATACCAACTACGAAAGCGTCAAGGCTCGTCAGATTGATGAGAATCCTCGTGTGGAATTGCTTTTTTTCTGGCAGGCGCTCCATCGCCAAGTGCGTATTTCTGGATTGGCGGAAAAAATACCCACTGCCGAATCGCTCAAATATTTCCTCACCCGTCCGATTGAAAGCCGCCTTGGGGCCTGGGCCTCGGCCCAAAGCAGCGTTATCTCTACCCGTGGTTTTATGGAGATGAAATTCGAGGAGATGAAACGCAAATTTTCGCGGGGAGAAGTGCCCCTGCCGTCTTTTTGGGGAGGCTACCGGGTGATCCCGGGCACTTTTGAATATTGGCAGGGCAGGAAGAGCCGTTTGCATGACCGTTTTCTCTATTCGCGCGAGGATGAAAATTCCTGGAAAATCGAGCGTCTGGCCCCATGATTTTCGACTGTCACATGCACACCACGCTTTGCGGCCATGCGGGCGGCTCCCCTGACGAGTATGTTCTATGGGCGGCCCGCAAGGGCCTTCAACTGGTTACCTTTACCTGCCATATTCCCATGGATATGGGTGGATTCGGTAATTACGGATTCCGCATGAAGGAGAAGCATTTGCCCAAATATTTCAAAATGGTAGATAAGGCCCGAACCGTTGGGGAACGGTTGGGAGTGGAGGTCCTCTGTGGCATTGAGGCGGAAATATTTCCCGACGAACGAGTGCTGGCTCAAATGGACAAAACCCTCGAAAGCAACGAATTCGACTTTATCCTCGGCTCCCTTCACCACTTTGTTCCCCGTTACCAGGATCGCCTGCGCGCGGCCAATGCGCGAACGGATTTTGAAAAAGTGGAAACCTATTTTAAGGACCTCGCCACCGGCGCCGCCATGGGCCGTTATGACAGCATTTCCCACCCGGACGTTATTCGCATCTACGGAACCGTCAACCGCTTCGATCCGGCCGAGCATGAGGATAGCATTCGGCGTTTCCTGCAAACCGTGGTCGAGGCAGACATCTGTATGGAGGTCAACACGAGCGGATTCATCAAAGAGTGCGCCCAGATGCACCCCGATCCGATGATGCTCGATTGGGCGGCCCAAATGGGGGTCAAACTCACCATCGGCTCCGATGCCCACAACCCCCAAAGCGTCGGCCAATTCTTCGAAATCGTCTTGCCCCTGCTCAAAGAAAAAAGCTTCAGCCACCTCCATTACCACCGTGCCGGCAAACGGATCGCCGTTGCTCTTGAATAAAAGAGTCAATGTTCATATTTCATATTGAAATTGCTTGTGTTGATGATTCTAAGCAGTTTGTTGGTCTGTCTGGTATGTTAATTATAGGTTATTAATGGGAAGCCCATATGGTGGATTTTATGTAATATGAATTATGAACGTTGACGACCTTGATTCCGCAAATCAATTAGATTCACTTGGACAAAAAGACAAGATTTAGTAGATAAAGAATGATTTGAAATGTCAGGAGAAAAAGAAATAAAGATTTCTAAATATTAATCCGGCAATTAAACAGTGTCATGTTATTGAGTCACCAAACGTTTAATCAGCACAGAATCAGGGTTAGGTAGAGGCTGTCCCAAAGTTATAACCATTTGTTTTACAGTAAGTTAACTTGTTTATAAAGCTGTCATAAAGACCGTTTTTGGGGGATTTTGGGCAATTTCGATGTCTATAACACCGTCAGCCTTTCTCTTGTTTTGCATATTCAAATACAATTCTACCATAGACCTCTGTCTAACGCGATTATATTTATAACGAAAAGAGGCCTTATACAGCGTTTTTGACGGAATTGAATGACTTACGTTCCCTTACAGTTCGGAGTCGAATATCTCAATTCGCAAAATTCGGGTTTTTGGGACAGCCTCTAGGTAAGTGTTGCTATTAAATTGCCGGAGTAATGAGTTAGATTTTCCGAAACGGTGTTGATTTTTGCGCCTTCACCTTGTCCGAAGGTTCCGCCCAGGTTGAGGGTTGGCTGCATGATTTTTCCGTTGGGTGGACTTCGAGTATTTGGGACTTAAAACCAAGTTTTGTCAGGGCCGAGTGCAGAAAGGTAGCGCATTGCCTGTAATTTTGTCCGGGAGGATTAACCGTGGCAATGTTGACCAACTGCGTGAGGAAGGAGAGCAACTCCTCCTGGTTTTCCTGCAATGAGCGTTCGAGAGCCGGGTGCATTCAGATGTTCACAATGGGGTTTGGCACTCTTTCTTTACCGAATTACAGGGTTTTGCAATGAAACTCCCCGTAGCAAGCTACGGGGTATCTAAGAAAGAAATTCATGATCACCACAGCATCAATTGTTGCAACTGCTTCTTCGGTTTGCCCTGTTTTCTTACGTAGGCCTCCACACTGGCCCAATCCCCACGCTCCCCTACCGTTCCAACATAATACCCGTCACTCCAAAACTCCCCTCCCCACAGCTTCTCCTTCACCCAAGGTTCGCGCCGAAAGATCTCCCGCGCCGTTATGCTCTTATATTTCTGAACGATTCGCCCGGGTGCTTCTTTCGGATGCGCTCCACACAGCAAATGCACATGGTCTCCATCCATTCCCAGTGCTTCCATCTCTATTTCATAGCGCTCGGCTATCCCAACGCTTGTTTCTTTCAGCACCTCTTGCACCCGCCTTTCCAAGAGCATCTTCCGATACTTCACAGGGAACACCATATGGTAGTGGATCTGCCACACGCAATGGCTCGCGCGCCTCAAATGCTCCCGTTTCTCTTCGCTCATTCATCTCTGTTATAAAGTTACCGCTCCCCGTAGCAAGCTACGGGGTATCTGAAATTAAATGAGGTTTGAGCACTTTTACAGTATCTATGCGTGAATTGGGCGATTTGCGTTAACGTTTTAGCTGTGGTGGCTGACGCAGCCGGGTTACCACGAGCGATTGGTTAGCTGGTCGCTTCTTTCGTAACGCTTATTAGTGTCAAATCAGTTCCAGCTTCTGAGAGTTTGAGACGTATATGGCGAGTCGATCGGAAACCCGTACGGTAAATAATGTAAAGCTCACGATTTTCTGGCGAGAAGTCACAAATGCTCGTTGTTGTTGACCAGCCCTTCTCATCAGGATCGAGATCCCCCCGAATAGATCGAAGCTCGTTTTCGGAAAGTGTGGTCATAGACGAATAATATCTCATGGAAAGCGACGTGTGCTCACCTGGTAAATCTAAAATAAAGAACTTCCACTTTCCGTTTCTAGTTCGAACATACAGAGTCCGCTGATCGGGGCTCGGTATTACGACCAATTCATCTGCCAGGTAAACCTCGGGGTAATGATTATATCCTTCCCACGATCCGATTTTCTCAAATTTTTCACCTCCTGGTGGCAAATATCTCGCATAGACAGACCAGCCGTCGCTTCGAAATCCCCTCTGTTCAACAGCTTCAACCTGAACGACACCACCATTCGACAGAGGAAGGTCGGTTTCGGTTCTTTTGAGTGGTTCAAATGGCCAAGCTCCGGTTATATGCATATGCGAGGCTTTGTTAATGGCAACGACCGCGATAAAAAACAATCCTGCAATTGCCAAGAAACAGAGGAGGACGATTTTGATCGTTCGTTTCATTCCTTTTGATCAAAGCTAACATATTGTAGGTAGCGTCTACGCAACCCGTGATTGAGTACCATAAAATATTTAGCGGTTTTTGCAATGAGGTTAGAGCACTTTTGTGTAGCCGGTGCAGGGTGCCATTCAGGTGGATGGCGAAGTAGAATTATTGAAAATAATTCAATAGCATCCCATAGGAAATAACGCAAAACGGCTGGAATTGCTCTTGTTCGCCTGTTTCACTAGAAGCAGGTTACTATGAAAAAACAAAAAGCAAATCCAGCCAAATGCAAGGTGTGCGTTCTGCGACAGCTTTGCAATTTTATTCCGGGACATCTGGTGGCCAAGTTGGCCCGCCAGTAGGGTGTCGATAAGAAAGCTCGCAGTTTCAGTCCATGGAGCCATATCGTTAGTTTGCTCTATGCTCAGATCACTCATGCTATTGGGCTTAATGATGTCTGTGACGGACTCGCTCATCACAGAGGGTTGCTGGCCAGTATCCGGGGGGCCAGCGCTCCCAGTCGCAACGGGCTTTCCTACGCCAACAAGCATCGCGATGCCGCGATGTCGGGAGAACTGTTTTGGTCGGTGCTCAAGCACTTGCAGTCGTTGTCTCCGGGGTTTGCGGGTGGTAATTTCAAGGGGTTTCCCCGACGTTTCAAACGCGTTATCAACATCGTCGATTCGTCCACTATCGGTTTGGTCGCCAACTGCATGGATTGGGCTAAACATCGTCGGCGAAAGGCGGCCGCCAAATGTCACTTGCGCCTGGATTTGAAAAGTTTTCTGCCCCGGTTTGCCATCATCGACACGGCCAGGGACAATGACGCCAAACGAGCCCGCGAAATGTGCGCCGCCCTCAAAGCCGGTGAAATCGTATTGTTTGACAAGGCCTACATCGATTTGACCCACCTCTTTGACTTGTCCTCGAGGGGCATTTACTTTGTCACCCGGGCCAAAGAGAACATGGCCTTACGCTGTGTCAAGAGGCTGCTCAAGAAGCCCAAGGGCAATATTATTCGCGACGATCTGGTGGTCCTTAAGAACAAAAAATCCCGTCAGGATTATCCCCAGCCGATGCGCCGGGTAACGGCATGGGTGGAGATTGATGGCCAGTGGCGAGTGATGGAATTTTTGACTAATAATTTGCAGTGGTCGCCCCATACGATCAGCGAACTGTATCGCTGCCGCTGGTCCATTGAAACCTTCTTCCGCCAGATCAAACAAACGCTCAACTTGTGCGATTTCCTCGGCCATAGCGCCAATGCCGTGCGCTGGCAGATTTGGAGCGCTTTGCTGCTCTATGTGCTGCTCCGCTTCCAGGCCTGGTTGAGCCGCTGGGAGCATAGTTTTGTCCGCCTGTTCACACTTGTCAGAGGCGTGCTTTGGGATCGCTTTAACCTGCGGGACTTGCTCGATTTCTATGGGACAGCCGGTGGACGCTTTAGAATGCGAGCGACTCCCCAGCAGGCCTATTTCCCTGGGTTTGGTTGAAAACCTATGGGACAGCACAAGGTGGCAAAAGCAATAAAAGAGAAACATGTGATAAAATTTCAAAAATTCGATTCCCCCAAAAGTCAAAAACTCACATTGATTATCAATGGGTTACGAAGCTTGCCTCGCCCCTATGGGATGGTATTGAAAATAATTAAGGCAGGTTGATATGTGGCTTTTGCTGGTTTGGGGGTGGTTTGTAAAATATTGCCATTTTGCCGAGAAGGCTTATATGATGGCAGGCGGCGGCTTTTTGCACTTGGTTTGCCAGGGTTATTCTGTCTTCGCGTTTACCTGGTAATTTGATTTTAACCAATTCCTCACGTTCGAGGGCGGTTTTTAAATCTTTGATGAGGTTTTCTGTGAGACCGTTTTTTCCTATAACCATTTTCGGTTTTATGCTCATAGCCAAACCTTTGAGGTATTGTTTTTGCGCACTGGTGAGGGTTGGTGTCGGCGTCGGCATGGCAGCGTAGGTGTTAATCGTTTTTAAGGAGCGACTGGAGTGCGTCTGGCAAGGATTCGATATCACTTCCGCCGCCCATGGCGAAGTCCGGTTTGCCACCACCTTTGCCGCCTAGTTTGGCGGAGAGGCTGCGGATGATGTCACCGGCTTTGTGCCCTTGGCTGATGGCTTCGTTTGAGCAGAGGGCGAGTAGGGTTGCCTTGCCGCCGAATATACCGCCCAGAACGATTATAGCGGGGCCGGTTTTCCTGGATATTTCGATGGCCAATTTTCTGAGGCCGGCGGGGTTGGCCACATCAACTTTGGCCGCCACCCATTTCAGGTCCCCGATTTTTTTGGCTTCAGCGGCCAAATTATCCGCCAGAGCGGTGGTTCCCTGGCGGCGGAAATTACCGAGTTCGTCCTCCTGGCTTTTACGGCGCTCGATGAGGGAAGCTAATCTTTGGCCAAGCTCGGCCGGTGGGCAGGAGAGTTGATGGGCGAGGGTGTTTAAAAGATGGAAGTTATTTTCAACCAGCGAAAAGGCGCTTTCTCCGACCACCGCCTCGACGCGCCGGGCGCCAGCGGCAATGGCCGATTCGTGGACGATTTTAAGCAGACCGATTTCTCCGGTGGCCCGCACGTGGGCGCCGCCGCATAGTTCCAGGGACCATCCACCGATATCCACCACGCGGACGATTTCTCCGTATTTTTCACCGAAAAATGCGATGACGTTGTCCGGTTTTTGGGCAAAGGGAATCTCATAGCAATCGATTCCCGAGTTTTCCAGAAGCCGCTGGTTGGCCAGCAACTCGATTTGCTGGAGCTTCTCTTTGCCGGGGGCTTCGAAATGGGCGAAATCGAATCGCAACCGGTCTTCGGCCACGAGGGAACCTGCCTGGCGGACATGAGGCCCGAGGACTTTGCGGAGGGCCCAATGGAGGACATGGGTGGCGCTGTGGTGGCGTTGGATGGCTTTTCGACGGGGCACATCGACCGATAATTGGGCAGGTTTTCCGGTCGAGTCGTTGCTCAATAAGTCCGCGTCATCTATTTGATGCAGGTAACGGCCAGAATCGTCGCAAATGGTATCGAGGATGCGGATTGGCTGGCCGTCGAATTGGGCGATTCCGGTATCACCGATTTGGCCGCCCATTTCGGCGTAAAAAGGCGTTTGACGAAAAACGAGGAAAGATTTTCCCTCGGCATCGACCCGGTCGAGCAGTTCGGTTTGATGGTTGGTGAGGTTTTTTTCCTCGAACCCGACAAATTCCGTTTTTTGGGTGTCCTGTTCATTTTCCGAAACCTCGATAGCGGTTTTTTTCTGGGCGGCACGGCCCCTGGCCCGCTGTTTTTCCATTTCTTCAGCAAAACCTTCGAGGTCAACTTTGAGGTGGCGTTGGCGGGCGATTATCTGTGTGAGGTCGATGGGGAAACCATAGGTGTCGTAGAGTTGAAAGGCTTCCCGACCCCTGATGATGCCGGAATTTTTCTTGGTAATCTTTTCGAGCAGTTGGAAGCCCCGATCGATGGTGCGCTCGAAGGCTTCTTCCTCCGAGGCGATGACTTTGCGGATCACCTGGCGTTGTTGGACCAGTTCCGGAAAGATGGGGCCCAGTTTTTCCTCCACCGGATCGGCCAGTTTGACGAAGGATGAAGCGGGCAGATGGAGGTGGCGTGAAAACAGGACGGCGCGGCGCAGGATTCGCCGGAGGACGTAGTTGTGGCCTTCGTTGCCAGGCAAAATGCCGTCGGCGATGGCGCAGGAGAGTGTGCGGATGTGATCGGCCAGAACACGAAAGGAACAGTCTTTCAATTCCATATCGCTCATGTTATCAGGATCGTTGGGGACCGCGCCGTTGTAACGATGCCCGGACATCTCTTCCAAATGCTTGAAAATATCCGTAAAAAGGTCGCAGTCGTAATTGCTGGGAGGATTGGAGAAATCGGTGAAATTTTTTGTCGTGGCCATGATTCCGGCGACGCGCTCGAACCCCATTCCGGTGTCCACATGCTGATCGGAGAGGAGTTTGTAAGAACCATCCTGGGCGGCATTGAACTGGATGAAGACGAGGTTCCAGATTTCGATGCAAAGGGGTGAATCCTTATTGACGAGGCTGCCGCCGGTATCTCCGTCGGGGGTCAGGTCCATGTGGATTTCGCTGCACGGACCGCAGGGGCCGGTATCGCCCATCATCCAGAAATTGTCCTTTTTGTCCCAGGCCTGGATATGTTTCTTTGGGTCCAAACCGCATTTGGTGAGAACATCGGCCCAATGATCCCACGCCTCCTGGTCGAACTGAGCCGGATCGCCTTGCGCCGGTTTATAAACGGTGGCGTAAAGCCGTTCTTTGGGAAAACCCCATACCCCGGTCAATAATTCCCAGGCCCATTGGATGGCTTCTTTTTTAAAATAGTCGCCGAAGGACCAGTTGCCGAGCATTTCAAAAAAGGTGTGGTGGTAAGTGTCCAGGCCGACATCCTCGAGGTCGTTGTGTTTGCCGCCGGCGCGGATGCATTTCTGGGTATTGGCAATTCTGGAATGGGCGGCGGGACGTTCCTCGAGGAAGTGAGGCACAAACTGGTTCATGCCCGCATTGGTGAAAAGGAGATTGGGGGCGGTCGGCAGGAGAGAGGCAGAGGGCATGATTTGATGCCCCTTTTCCTTGAAAAAGTCGAAGAAAGATTGCCGGATTTCGTCAGATTTCATTGGATTGCGGAATATTTAACTTTAAAAATATTTTTAACCACTGATTACGCAGATTGTCACAGATATTGAACTAAATATCTACCTCAATTCAAGTGGGTGAGAATGGTTTCCGCCATTTGGTGGGTGGTGACGCTTTTTGTCTCGAAGGCTATATCGCTTGTTCTGATGCCGGATGAGACTGCTTTGTGGACGGCTTTTTCGATTTCGAGGGCCGCTTGGGATTGGCCGAAGCTGTGGCGTAGCATGAGGGCGGCGCTGAGGATTTGGGCGCAGGGATTGGCGATTCCTTTCCCGGCGATGTCGGGAGCGGTTCCGCCCGCCGGTTCATAGAGTCCGAAGGGCAGGCCGTGGCGGTTTTTCCTGGTTCCCAGGCTGGCCGATGCGAGCATGCCGAGTGAACCGCAAACGGATGCCATGAGGTCGGAGAGGATGTCGCCGAACATGTTTTCGGTGAGGAGAACATCGAATTGTCCGGGATTACTGGCCATTTGCATGGCGGCGTTGTCCACGTAGAGGTGGCTCAATTCTATTTCTGGCGCTTTGGCGGAAATATAATTAACAACCGTTTGGCGCCAGAGGATGGAGGTGGCGAGAACGTTGGCTTTATCGACAGAACAGATTCTTTTATCGCGTCCGAGGGCCGTTTGAATGGCCACTTCCGTAATGCGTTCTATTTCCGAGGTGCGGTAAATCATGGTATCGAGCGCTTCCATTTCGCCATTATCGAGTGTTCGAGTTGACTTGGGTTGGCCGAAGTAAATGCCACCCGTTAATTCGCGCACGCAAACCATGTCGATGCCCTCTGGAATGCGGGAAGATTTAATGGGAGAGGCATCGAAAAGCTCGGGGTAAAGGAGGCCCGGCCTGAGATTGGCAAAGAGAGAAAAGGCTTTGCGCAGGGGTAAAAGGGCAGCCCTCTCCGGTTGTTCAGCGGGGGGAAGGCGCTCCCATTGGGGGCCGCCGATGGAGCCGAAAAGAATGGCGTCGCATTGGCGGCAGGCCTCCAGGGTATCGGTGGGGAGGGCGTTTCCGTGGCGGTCGATGGCGATGCCGCCGACATCGTAATGCCCGTAATCGAGGACAAGCTGATGTTTCCGGGCGATGTGGTTGAGGACCGAAAGCGCTGCGTTCATGACTTCCGGGCCGATGCCGTCGCCGGGCAAGACTGCGAATTTTAGAGTTTTCATTGGATGATTAAATTCCTGATGCAAGATGCTGGATGCTGGATGGTCGGTGTTGGATGCTTGATGCAGGATGCTTGATGCTATACTTCTGTCTCCTGTTTTTTAAAGATTTCGTGTGATTGGAAGAAGAAAATGGCGGGTGGGGGGCCGTGGTTCGAGAAAAAACTCGTTGCCAGTGGCACGGTGGGCGGCAAGCTTCCCGGCAATGGAAATACAGGTTTATTCGCTTCCTCCTATCGAGACCAATGCTTATCTGCTCCTGCATAAGGAAATGGGTGAGGCGGTTCTTTTTGACGCTCCCATGAATGCGTGGCAGGCAATTGAATCGAAGCTGCGGCAGGACGGTTGTGTTTTAAAGGGCCTGTATCTTACTCATGGGCATTGGGATCATATATTGGATGTGGCCCGATTCGTGGAAGCGGGCATCCCTGTCCATGCCCATCGCGAGGATCTTGATATGATCAAGAATCCGTCCAAAATGGCGGAATTTGTGGTTCCTGGCATTTCATTGGAAGGTGGGAAAATCGATCACTTTTTGGAGGGGGGGCAGGAATTTGCCATTCTGGGTGAGCCGGTCGAGGTCAGGCATGTGCCGGGGCATTGTCCGGGAAGCTTGCTGTTTTATTTTGCCGGATTAAAACTGGCCATCTGTGGCGACGCCGTTTTTGCCGGGAGCATCGGGCGGACCGACTTTCCCGGTTGCAGCTCGGAGCAATTGCTTAGATCCATCAAGGAGAAAATACTTTCCCTTCCGGATGAGACAACGCTTTGCCCCGGTCACGGCTCCACTACTTCGGTGGGCGTGGAAAAGAAAACCAATCCGTTTTTGGGAAACCTAACTTGAGCCGCCGGGATTTTTTAAATGAAATCGCCTGTCGATATTGAGTTTATGAAAAGGGCTTTGGAGGCTGCCCGGAAAGGCTGGGGAACGACTCATCCCAATCCCATGGTGGGGGCCCTGATTGTGGAAAAGGGCGAGATTGCGGCCGAGGGACATCATGCCACCGCCGGGGGGCCTCATGCTGAAATTGTCGCTTTGAGGAATTTAGGCCGCAGTGCGAGCAGGGAAATGACTCTTTATACGACCCTGGAGCCTTGCTGCACTCATGGAAAAACGCCGCCTTGCACGGAGGCCATCATTGCATCCGGAATCGGGCGGGTGGTGGCGGGGGCGACCGATCCCAACCCCTTGCATGGGGGCAAAGGCTTTGACCAGATGCGGCTTGCCGGGATCGAAGTGGTGGAAGGCGTATTGCAGAATGAGTGCGAGGATTTGAACTTGATTTTTAATCACTGGATCGCGCGGGGGGAGCCACTTTTGGCCGGTAAAATTGCCACCACCATCGATGGCCGCATCGCTACCAGGACCGGTCAATCGCAGTGGATAACCGGAGAAAAGGCGCGGGCGGATGTCATGCGGTGGCGGCGGCTCTTTCCCGCCATTGGGGTGGGCGCGGGGACGGTTTTGGCTGACAACCCGAGCTTGACCAGTCGGCTGGGGGGCGAGGTCTGGTGTCCCCTGCGGTTTGTCTTCGACACGGGACTGCGGACGGTGCGGAAGCCCGAACTGAATCTTTTTTGCGATGAGCACCGGGAGCGGACCATTATGGTGGCGGGTGAAAATGCGGACAAAGATTTATTGCAGTTATTAATAAACGGGGGAATTCAGCATTGGGTTTTGCCTGAAGACGGCTCCGGCAGGCTGGACTTGAAGGCTTTCATCGAAAAATGCCGGGAGAGGGAAATAACAGGCGTATTTATTGAGGGCGGGGCCGCTTTGCTCAGTTCGTTTGTGCGGGATAAGCTTTTATCCTACCTTTTCGCCTATCGGGCGGCCCTGATTTTTGCCGATGATGAGGCCCGGGGCGTCTTTGGGGGCAAGAAAACGCTCGCCATTGAGGATGGAATCCGTTTGTATAGGGCGTTGCATTCGAGTTTTGGCAGCGATCAATTAATGCGTGGGTTTTTGGTCTATCCCGAATCCTAGAACTAAAATGAAGCTTTATCTGGCAACCAGTAACAAAAATAAAATAAAGGAAGTTTCCCATATCCTTTACGCCGAGACGAATATTCTGGAGTTTTTTTCAGCGGATGAAATCGGCGGCATGCCGGAGGTCGAAGAGACGGAGGACAATTTTGTGGGCAATGCCCGCCTGAAAGCCCGCGCACTCAAGGCGATTGCTCCGAGAGGGGTCTGGATCGTTGCCGATGACAGCGGGCTGGAGGTGGATGTCCTGCAGGGAAGGCCGGGAGTTCATTCCGCTCGTTATGCGGGCCTGGACGCCACCGATGAAGAAAATACGGCGAAGCTGCTGGCAGAGATGGAGCCCATACCCGATGGCAAACGCTCGGCCCGTTTTGTTTGCTGCGCCGTTTTGCTGGAGCCGAGTGGTGTGGAAAAAGTTTTCCGGGACGCCTGCGAGGGCGTTATCACGAGAGAGCCGTCGGGAACTCATGGTTTCGGCTACGATCCGATATTCAGTCCCGAGGGCTTTGATGAAACATTGGCGGAATTAGGGTCCGGCATAAAGGACCGGCTCAGTCACCGGGCCCGCGTCATGAAAGAGCTGGCCT
Source organism: Opitutales bacterium (assembly GCA_965226205.1). Classification (GTDB taxonomy): domain Bacteria; phylum Verrucomicrobiota; class Verrucomicrobiia; order Opitutales; family UBA2987; genus JAJFLU01. The sequence goes on from CBDDCJ010000027.1 coordinate 256,194, forward strand.
TCTGGTTGAAATATACCCAAAACGCCTACGGGGCCGGGGTGTGAGTTCATGAGATCCCAATGCGGAATGTTGGCATGAAGGAATTAGGCCCCGAAGGCAACCCGATTGCCCGCTCGGCCTTTATTGACTCAAGTTCCTTGCTGCATGACGAGGATTTTGAAGGACTGCGCAGGCGGGCAGATGTAAATGGTTACTTATTCTTTAAGCAATTGCTTCCGGCCGGGGAAATTCTGAGGGTTCGGGCCGATATGCTGGGTGTTGTGGACAAGTATGGCTGGCGACGGGCCGGGCAGAATGTGCTGGGAGGTTTTATCGATCCTGAAACCATCAACCAGGTGCCGGAAAGCGAGATGCACGATGATATCGGCGTTAGCCTGAGTTCGACAGTTGGGGGGGAAATCGATTATTTTTAGGGTTTTTCGTGCTGTAGGGCGCATGGTTGTCAGGCATGGGGTGTGAATATGCCGTGTAGTGCAGACCACTCTATTGCCTTTTCGGAGAAGTAGTGCAGGGTCGGTGTTGATGTATTTGCGTCGCCATCGTCGTCGTAAGAAGGGCCAGGATTATGATTACTGGACGCTGGTGGAGTCGGTGCGCACAGCCAAGGGGCCGCGCCAGCGCATCGTGGCCCACATTGGCAAGGAGCCGGGGCTCGATGAGGATGAGCGGTTGGGTTGGGAGCAGATCGGTCGGCTCCTCGATGGCGATGATGAGGCTGCGGGGGCCGAGCAGTTGGATTTATTTGCCGAGGATAAACCGGAGGCTCCGTTGTGGGCGCAGGTGAATCTGGGTCGGATACGGGTGGAGTGGGTGCGTCAATTTGGCAAAGTGTATGTGGCTCTGGCGCTGTGGCGGCGGCTGGGGCTGCATCGTTTCTTCGAGGAGCATTTGCCGCCGGGCCGGGAGTCGGTGGGCTGGGCCCAGGTGGCCTCGATTCTGGCGGTGGGGCGTTTTTGCGAACAGGCCTCGGAGCTGGCTCTGGCCGAGCGCTGGTATGGCTCGACGGCGCTGGAGGATTTGATGGCGGTGGATGTGGATGAGGTCTATGACAACCGTTTGTATCGCGGACTGGATCGTGTCTTGCTCTTGCGCCGGGAACTGTTCAGTCATCTTAAAGGACGCTATGAAAGCTGGTTTGGGACGCGTTTCGAGTTTCTTTTATACGACATAACGAGCACCTATTTTGAGGGCCGGTGCGAGGGCAATGCCCAGGCCCAGCGCGGCTACAGCCGGGACCAGCGGCCGGATTGCAAGCAGGTATGTCTTGGACTGGTGGTGACACCCGAAGGGCTGCCCCTGGCCTATGAGGTTTTCGACGGCAACCGCGCCGATGTGACCACGGTGCAGGAGAGGGTTGAGTTGATGGAATCGCATTACGGGGTGGCCGATCGCATCTGGGTGCTGGACCGCGGCATGGTGAGCGAGGCCAACCTCGAATACCTGCGCGGCAAAGGGGCCCGTTACATCGTGGGCACGCCCAAGAGCCATCTTAAAAACTTTGCCCTCGATCTGCTCGAGCAAGGCGATTTTTGCGAGGTGCGGGCGGGGGTGGAGGTCAAACTGGTGAAACATCCCGACTGCCCCCAGATCGAGCAATATGTGTTTTGCCGCAGCCAGGGACGGGGTCAAAAAGAAGCCGCCATGCTGAGCAAGCAAAAAGCTCGACCAGATCGACCTGAGTTTGCGTCGGCGAGGGCAGAAACTCGATCCGGTTGAACGCCGTATCGGCCGCTGGCTGGGCCGCCACACCCTGGCCGAAAAAATATTCACCGTAGAAGTGCAAATCGACGCCGCCGGACGGGCCTGCGCATTGCAAATCACCGAAGACGAGAGCAAAGCCGATTGGGCCCAACTGGCCCACGGGACCTATCTGCTGCGAACCAACTGCCAGGAGGAAGACCCACAAAAGCTGTGGCGGTGGTATATACAACTGACACAGGCCGAAGTAGCCTTTCGTTGCGCCAAAAGCGACTTGGGGCTGCGACCGGTCTATCACCACAAAGAAAAGCGTGTGCAAGCGCACATTCTGATCTGTTTTCTGGCTCTGGCGATGTGGCGCGCCCTGGAAAGCTGGCTGCAGGCCAAAGGCCTCGGCACCTGTGCGCGGCAAGTGTTGCACGAACTGGAGAATCTACGCTCAATGGACGTGGTGGCGCCGCTGCGAGGGGGACGCGAAGCGCGTTTACGGCTGGTAGGCAAACCGGAAAAACTCTGTGCCGACCTCCTCAAGAAAATGGGCCTAAAACTGCCCACCCGCCCCAAAATCATCCAAAATGTAGTGCAGACTAACGGCAAAAATTAATCCCGAATCCGCATAGATAAGCCCTTTAACTTTTTGAACTGTCGAAGATGGGTTAGCATCCCGGCCTACGACGACACTCAAAAACTGGAGAGTTTCCACCGATTGCCGCACCATCCCAATTTGATCGCGCTCTATCGCGGGCTGTTCGAGCGCGAGGTTTTCGTGCATCCACGGCATATTGGGCGCATGATTACGGGGCATCACTCAATGACGCCCACGCCCCAGCATCAGGATTTTCCACTCATTCAGGGCAGCTCCAATACCTGGACTTGTTGGTTTCCTTTGGGTGACTGCCCTCGTTCTCACGGTGGATTGATTATTTTGCGGGGCTCCCATCGCGAGGGCTATATTCCGATCCGTAATGTGAAGGGGGCCGGTGAAATCGCCGTTCAGCTTTGCCCTGGGGTAGAGGAATGGCTGGAAGTGGACTACGAACTTGGCGACGTGTTGACTTTCCCTTGTTATACGGTGCACAAGGCGTTGCCGAGCCAATTCAAGGATCAAATACGGCTATCGATGGACGTGCGTTACCAGCCTATCGAAGAGAAATCCCTCCATCCGCACTGCGACCTATCATGGGAGGAAATTTACGCCAATTGGGAAAGCGACACCCTCAAATACTACTGGCGTCAATCATCGCCCAAACGCTCTCCCTGGAACGAAGCATTGGTCCAGCCGACCCGCCGTATTTGTTGAGGTAGAGTAGAGGGCATTATTTATGTAGAACGAAAGAGGGGCTGCGATTTAGAATATGAATTGTGAACATTGAGGGTTTTTTATTCCTTTAGCTTTTGTGCTTCTCCTTCTGGTGGCATTCGGTCTCGAATTTTCCGCACTTGCTCGTAGATGGGTTTTCGCATATTCCACCACAGAATCATCAACACAAGGCCTGCAAGAAATCCCACGACAGTGACAATGACGAAGATGTAGAAGAGTCTATCCGATATGTTTGTGGCTGTAAGGAGTGAAATCAGAAAGGATGCTGCCATTGAGAGAACACTAATACCGAGGTTGAGGAACAGGGAATGTCCTGCCCCCTGCTCAAGTCCGGTGAGTTCGTCATCGGATATCTGGTAAATCTTAAGTACTTTGATTCTACCAACGCGAATCTCAGGGAGGAAGTCCGGTTCTTGTTCAGTCTCGCTCATGACTGTTTCTTGATGGTTCGTACGGAAGCTTTAACCGTACCAGTATTGCCACCCAAGTCGACGACGAGATACCAGTGCCCAGCGTGTGGGGGTGAAAGGCGGACCGGTGACTTGGTTGCACGACCACCGTAGTAGTCATGCTGCTTACCCCGCTGGTACCGGGAATAGTTTGAATCGTCAAGCAGGCGTACATTTGCCTGCTTGTCGAGTGTCACCTCCACAGTATCGCCGGACTGGAGGTGAAGATCATAGTTTAAGTAGTTCATTTGTTCTTATCATGTCCAAGCCAAACATATTGTAGGCAGCCTATGGTCGGGTACAGTAAAAATATGGCCAATATTTGCAAGTAACTTTGTAATTTTTTGGGTGAGAAGAGAAATTATCAGAATTACGCGATAAATAGACTATTTTTCGATCACGGATGATATGGATGGTGGATATTTGATGCTTTTGGGGGTCATTTTGGCGTATTTTGTGGTTTATTTGGATTTTTTGAGGATTTTTTTATGTTTTAATCAAACGCATCAAACCTAGCCAACCTATCCATTGACTTTTTTTGGGAATTATGGTATGTTCGGGGTTCTGCCGGCGAAATCAGGCGGAATTGGATGCTTGATTTTTTTTACCACGGATTACACGGATGAACACGGATACTGGATGCTGGATGCTGGATGACGGATGCTGGATGGTCGGTGTTGGATGCTGGATACTGGATGGTCGGTGTTGGATGCTGGATGATGGATGCTGGATAATGGATGATTTTGTATCGGGCGGAACCTTTCTTAAACCACGGATTACATAGATTAACACTGATGATTTATATTATTAACCACTGACTGATGGATAGGACCTTAGATTGATGAATACTGATTATTTTTCTTTGAAAAAAATGAATTTTTTGAATTGGCGGGGGAGTTTCAACTGTCTGGTCTTGGCTGCGTTGGGTTTGCTTTTGGGCGTGCATGCTGGTTGGGGGCGTGAGTTTACGTTGCTGGTTTATAATGTGGAGAATTTTTTTGATGCCGATGGGGTTGCCAGGTATAGCCAGTATGCGGTTGATGTTGATGAAAATGATGATGCCTCTTTCGGCTTTGCCTATACTCCGTGCAAGGTTTTGACGAAAATTCGCAATATCGGGCGCGTTCTTTCTTTGGTTAATGAGGGAATGGGGCCGGAGGTTATTCTTTTTCAGGAATTTGAACTGGATCGATCTCCCGAATCCGGGGTTGCCGATTATGGGGGATTTTTGGGCGAATATGCCAACACTTCGGTCGATGTCATGTTGACGACCGGTTTTGACGATGATGTGGCGGGTCTGCCGGTGGAGGCCCTTTTGCTCAAATATCTGGAGGATAATGGACTGGCCGGGTATCATGTGATAAAACCGAAGCCGCTGGTTCCATTGGAGGAGCGAACGGCGCAAAATAATGTGGTTTTTTCCAGGTTTCCGATTCAATACGTGAAGTTTCATCCTTTGGAGAGGGCCAGGGATATTCTTGAGGTGGGGCTTTCGGTGGATGGGCATTCGTTGGTGATTTTCGACAATCACTGGAAGTCGGGGGCTTCGAACTCCGATACCGAGGTTCTGCGCATTCAGAACGCGGGTGTTTTGCGTGAGAGGCTGGATGCGCTGTTGGCTGAGGATCCGTCCGCCGACATTATTTTGGGGGGTGATTTTAATTCTTATTATAACCAGAATGTCCGTAATCCCGAAATGAAGCAAACCGCGTTGAATGACGTTTTGCGCTCAAGGAACGATGAAAAAGCGTTGATCGCGGATGATGGGGTTGATCTATATAATCTCTGGATGGAGGCTCCGCCGGAGAAACGAGGGAGCGAAACTTATAGGGGCCGTTGGGGGACTTTGATGCAGGTAATCCTCACGCGCGGATTGTATGACTTCAAGGGTGTTCAATACGTGGATAATTCCTTTTTTGTTTTGTCGAAAGTGGGCTTGAATGCGGGAGAGTTGTTTGGCCGGCCCCGGAGATGGCATTTTTATGGAACGGATGGCGGTGGTTATTCGGACCATTTCCCGGTCGGGGCCCGATTCCGCACGGTTGAGGATGATGATGCGGGCCGATTTATTTCCCTTGATAACCCGGGTGGGTCCGATGGTGATAAGAGCGAGCCAGTGTTGGTTGATTATAAGGGCCTGGAGGCATCGGCGGTCCGGCTGGCGGGTGAACTCGAAGGTTTGCCTGACATCGGGTTGGGAGAGCTGTTTGGAGTGGTTTACGAGGTAGAAGCGGAGTTGATCGTGGGCGAGAGAGAGACCGGGGTGAGGATTGGAGATCGATATTTTTCGGTTGGATCATTCATGAAAGAAATTCGCGATAATCTGCAAAACAAGGGCAATGGGGCAGCGGTTCATTTCTGGGGCGAATTGGGGGAATACCGGGAAACTCTCAATTTTCTCATTCGGGATGAAAGCTGGTTGAAAAATTAGGCATTCGCGGACTTGCCGTTTAGCTTCTTTTTCTGCACAACTGCCCGCTGAAGGATATTTTCTCCCACTTACCGATGAAGACTTTTTACATCACCACAGCTATCGATTACGCCAATGCCGGCCCCCACCTCGGCCATGCGTATGAAAAGGTGCTGACGGATGTGATTGCCCGTTTCAAGCGATTAGAGGGGCTTGATGTGCGCTTTCTTACGGGGTTGGATGAGCATGGGATGAAGGTTCAGCAAAGCGCCCAGAAAAAAGGAATCGAGCCGCAGAAGTTCGTCAATGAGATTGCCCTGGAATTCCTGGAATTGCTGAAAAGGCTCAATATTTCCAATGACGATTATATTCGCACGACGGAAAAACGCCATAAGGTGGTGGTGCAAAATCTTCTGCAAAAGCTCTATGATCAGGGTGATATTTACAAAGACTTTTATCGTGGTTTTTACAGTGTGCGGGCCGAGCAGTTCGTACTGGAAAAGGAGAAGGTGGATGGCCAGTGGCCCGGTATCTACGGGGAGGTGGTTGAGATCACCGAGCCTAATTATTTCTTTCGCCTGGGCAAATATCAGGATTGGCTGATTGAGCATATCCAATCGAACGAAGATTTTATTTTCCCTAAATTCCGGGCCAATCAGGTTCTCGAATTTCTGAAGGAACCGGTCAACGACCTCTGTCTGTCCCGCCCGAAGGAAAGGCTTTCCTGGGGCATCCCATTGCCGTTCGATGAGGATTATGTGACCTATGTGTGGTTCGACGCAGTGACCAATTACCTCTCCGCGGTGGCTCCGGGAACTCCGGAAAACGAGAAATATTGGCCGGTCAACTATCACGTTATCGGAAAGGACATCCTTGTGCCGGCCCATTCCGTATATTGGCCCATCATGCTCAAAGCTGCTGGAATTGAGCCACCGCGCGGATTCATCGTGCATGGGTTCTGGACCACTTCGGGAAAAAAAATGTCGAAAAGTGAGGGTAAAGCCGTGGATCCCATCGAACTAATCGATGAATTCGGGGCCGATGCTTTTCGTTATTATGTGACGAGGGAAATGAATGTCGGTCAGGACAGCGATTTTACGCTCGAAAAATTCATGGCGCGCTACAACAGCGATCTGGCCAACGACCTGGGCAATCTGGTCAGCCGCCTGCTCAACATGACCCATCGTTATTGCGAAGGAGTGGCGCCGGTTATTCAGTTATGGGAAGAGCCGGAAGAGGAATTGCGGGCAGCCTGGGGAACAGTGCAGAAGGAAACCGTCGGGCTGTATGAGGGATTTCGTTTGCATACTGCATTGGAGCGGATCTTACAGTTCATCAGTTCCATTAATCGTTATGCAGAGACGCGGGCGCCCTGGAAACTGGCCAAATCGGAAGATCCTGAGGATCGCCAGCGACTGGAGACGGCACTCGGTTCAATGGCCGAAAGTCTGCGCCTGGCGGCAACGGTCCTCATGCCGGTGATACCGGAAACCAGCGGGAAAATCTACAATCTTCTGGGAAGTCCGGCCATTACAACCTGGAAGGGCCATTTGGACTGGAGCGAAAGGTTGCAGGGCAATGCATTGGGTAAAGCTGCCATCCTCTTTCCAAAAACCCGCAAATAAACGGATTTGGAAATATCCGATTGAAATCATTTTGCGCCGTGGAAGCTATTGCCCGTGAAAATAATACCCGCAGAGAAGCATTCATCGAGGGACTTTGAAGCGCTCCGGTTTTTTTTAAAAGACTGTCGCGAGGAGGCCCGCAGGGATCAACATGCCAAACTGGCGAGTATTTCCCTGGGGGTGAAACATATCGATCCGCTGGCTGTTCTGGAATCCATTTTCGAGCCGGGGGAACTGCATTTTTATCTGGAGCAGCCATCCCGCGAATTTGCCGTGGCCGGGGCTGAAGCCATTGTTGAAAAAACATTTTATGGGGCGGGGCGATTTGCAGAAGTCCGGCGTTTTACCCAGGAAACCCTTTCCCATGCCATTGCGGTGGGCGATTTACATTTGCCCTTGAGCGGGCCTCATTTCTATTGCGCCTTTACTTTTTTTGATGAATCGGGCGATGAGTCTTATTTTCCACCGGCGACGGTATTCGTGCCCCGCTGGCAGGTGGCCCGCCGGGGCGGCTCCTATTCGGCGGTGGCCAACGCCATGGTCGAACCGGACGCCGACCTGGAGACCCTTGCTCGAAAAATCTGGGCCGTCCACGCCAAGTTTTCCTCCTTCGATTATACAACGGTGGAAAATTCGTTGGATGGGCCGGAACGCGAACCATTGGAAATAACCGAGGCCCAAGGGGAGGGCGGTTTCGAGGACGCGGTGCGAACAGGCCTGGCCCGCATTGCCGAGGGGCGCTATGAAAAAATCGTGCTGGCCCGGGCGGTCGATATTTCAACCGGAACAGCCCTCCAGCCGCTCCAATCCCTCAATCGGCTGCGCGAAGTTTATCCGGGTTGTTATTCTTTTTCGGTGGGAAATGGCCGGGGGCAAAGCTTTATCGGAGCCTCCCCCGAACGGCTTTTGCGGGTGGAAAGCAATCGCCTGCAAACCGAAGCCCTCGCTGGGACCGTGGGCCGGGGCAAAACCGCCCGGGAGGATGCCCGTCTGGCCCGTAGTTTGCTGGAGAGCGCCAAAGACCTGCATGAGCACCGGGTCGTCCTCGATTCCATTTTGCGCCGCTTGAAAAACCTTGGCCTGGAACCGAACGCGCCGGATCAACCCAGGCTCTTGCCATTGTCCAACGTGCAACATTTGCGCTCGCCCATCGAAGCGGAAATTCCCCCCGGTATTCATCTTCTCGACATTCTGGCCGAGTTGTTTCCGACACCGGCGGTGGGCGGTTCGCCACGCGAAAAAGCCATTCCGGAAATTGCCGAAATCGAAAAATTCGACCGGGGACTCTACGCCGGAGCCTTGGGTTGGTTCAATCATCGGGCCGAAGGCGAAATGGTGGTGGCCATACGCTCCGCTCTGATCGACGGCCACCGCGCCCGCCTCTACGCTGGAAACGGTATCGTGCAAGGTTCCGACCCCACAAAAGAGCGGCAGGAAACCAACTTGAAACTGAAGGCCATGCTGGCTAATCTTCGCTGAAAGGTATGGGAATGAAGGAACCAGTTTTCGATGCTTTGAGCCGCAGCAATGTCAATTCTGTTTGGGGGGCGGTGTTGGCTGAGGTGTTGTGGCGGTTGGGGTTGCGGCATGTGGTGGTGTCTCCGGGGTCGCGATCGACACCTTTGGCTTTCGCCTTCAGCCGACATGCGGGGTTGGAAGCGATTCCGGTTCTGGATGAGCGTTCGGCTTCTTTTTTTGCTTTAGGTCTGGCTCGTCAAAAGAGAGGGCCGGTGGCATTGGTTTGCACTTCGGGCACAGCCGCCGCCAATTATTATCCGGCCATTGTTGAGGCCAGGATGAGCCGGGTTCCGCTGCTGGTTCTGACCGCCGATCGACCGCCGGAGATGCGGGAGTGTTCTTCTGGCCAGACAATCGACCAGCAGAAGATTTATGGGGATTATGGCAACTGGTATAAAGAGTTGGCCATGCCTTCGGTGGAACCGTTGCGGCTTCGGTATTTGCGGCAGACATTGGTTCACGGTTTCGAGCGCAGTCTCTTTCCACCGGCCGGCCCGGTGCATTTGAATATTCCCTTTCGGGACCCGCTGGGGCCGGAGGATATGGCCGAAGGTGCGGCTATTATTGACGAATCCTTTTTGAAGAGTTTGGTGAATTCCGTAAAGCCGCCTGCTTCCGCGCAACTGAGGGGAGTGAATCCTAAAGAGGAACCCGCCTGGCAAGCATTGAGGAAGGCGATTGTGAAAGAGGGAAAGGGCCTCATTACGGTGGGCGCCGTGCAGCCGGAAAATAGCGGCGAGTATGTTGCGGCGGTTTCCCAATTGTCGAAAGCCACCGGCTGGCCCGTGTTGGCCGATGCCCTCAGCCCGTTGCGGAATTATAAAAAAGAATTTCCATTGCTCATAACGCAATATGATTTGATTTTGCGTAATGACGCCCTGGCAGGGGAACTTAGGCCCAAGGTTGTCCTCAGCCTGGGGATTCCGCCCACGAGCAAGGTATTGCGGGCCTGGCTGGAAGCGAATCCTGGCCCGGCCTTCATCATCGATCCGGGGCAGGACAATCTCGACCCTTTACACCGGGAAACCCTTCATTTTCGACTTCCGGTGGAAGCGCTGGTAAATTCCATGAAGTTGAAGGGCGCTAAAAGTAATTCCTGGGCAAAGCGGTGGAAAAAACTTGAAGACAATGCCTTGCGCGCAATGAGGAGCCGATTGCGCGATTGCCGGTTTTCATTCGAGGGCAAGGTTTCCTGGATTTTATCCCGCTCCCTGCCGCGAGGGATGCCGTTGTTCGTGGCCAACTCCATGCCGGTGCGCGACATGGAATATTTTTGGGAGCCGGGAAACCGGGCCGCGCAAGTTTATTGCAACCGGGGGGCGAATGGGATCGACGGCACATTGTCATCCGCTTTGGGGATGGTTCACCTTAATAAGAAGAGTGGCGTTTTGCTGACCGGAGATTTGGCCCTTCTGCACGACACCAATGGTTTTCTCATCTCGAAGGAATTCAAGGGCCATCTGACCATCATTCTCATCAATAACAATGGAGGGGGCATCTTTGAAACCTTGCCCGTAGCGAGGTTCGGTCCGCCCTTCGAGAAGTTTTTTGCCACTCCCCAATGGGTCGATTTTAGCAAATTAGCGGCCGCATACGGGGTTGAGTATTTGAAATTGAGAAATTTGGACCCTCTTCCCGGTTTGGTAAAACAATTGCCCAAAACGGGCATCCGCATCATAGAAATTATTACTGACAGGAAAAAGGATACCCGGTGGCGTCGAAAAAACTTTTCTGAAATGGCGGCCCGGCTAGTTTAAAGTTAATTAAATATACAGAAAGATAGAAATGCATTGGGAAACGGCTAATAGTTACGCGGATATTCTCTATGAAAAGATGGATGGCATCGCCAAGGTGACCATTAACCGTCCGGAAAAGCGCAATGCCTTTCGCCCGCGAACGGTAATGGATATGATCGACGCTTTTTCCAACGCCCGTGAGGACCCGCGTATCGGGGTGGTTTTGCTGACCGGCGCCGGGCCGCACACCGACGGTAAATACGCTTTTTGCTCCGGGGGAGACCAGAACGTTCGCGGCAAGGCCGGCTATAAGGACGAGGAGGGGACTCCGCGGCTCAACGTGCTCGATTTGCAGAAGCTTATCCGTTCCATCCCCAAGGTGGTTATTGCCCTGGTAGCCGGTTATGCCATCGGCGGTGGGCACGTTCTCCATGTGGTTTGCGATTTAACCATCGCGGCCGACAATGCCGTATTCGGCCAAACGGGGCCGAGGGTTGGCAGTTTCGACGCTGGCTTCGGAGCCAGCTACCTGGCGCGTATCGTGGGGCAAAAAAAAGCGCGGGAAATCTGGTATCTGTGCCGCCGCTACGACGCGCAAGAGGCGCTCGAGATGGGATTGGTCAACAAAGTTGTGCCGGTCGAGGAACTGGAGAGCGAAGGAGTCCAGTGGGCTGATGAAATTTTGAAAAAAAGCCCGCTAGCGATACGCTGCCTGAAGTCTGCCTTTAACGCCGATGTGGACGGTCAAGCGGGGTTGCAGGAGTTGGCCGGAAACGCCACTCTGCTCTATTATATGTCGGAGGAGGGAAGCGAGGGCCATCGGGCTTTTCTGGAAAAGCGACAACCGGATTTCAGAAAATACCCTTGGCTGCCCTGAAGGCCGCCGATTCTTAAATTTGGCCGAACAGAGTATTACCGGTCGATCGCAGATCGTCACAACCACGACTGACCCTCGCGGCCATGGCGGCTTCCGCCTTTTTCAGGTAGGAACGGGTGTCATAGGATTTTTTGGAACCGATATCTCCGTCAATCATCATTACGCCGTCGTAGTTTTTCAACATGTGATCAGCGATGGGCCGGGTGAAAGCATATTGGGTGTCGGTATCGATATTCATTTTGATGACACCGTAGGCAAGCGTTTCTCGAATTTGCGATAACTCGCTGCCCGAACCGCCATGGAAAACCAGGTCGAATTCAGCCTCGGGCCCATAGCGCGAGATGACGGCTTCCTGGCCTTGTTGAAGGATTTCAGGCCGCAGTTGAACGGCGCCAGGTTTATAATGACCATGCACATTACCGAAAGTGGCTGCAAAGGTAAAACGGCCCAGCCCATGGAGCGCTTCATGCACGGCGACCATATCTTCCGGAGTGGTGTACATCTTTTCCGCAGGGGTGTCGTCACTGCCTGCGGCGCCGTCTTCCTCTCCCCCAACTACTCCGGCCTCGACTTCGAGAATGATGTCCTGTTCGGCGCAAAGCTTGAGGTATTCTTTGCTCAAGGCCATGTTCTCTTCGAGAGGCAGGGCGGAGGCGTCGAGCATGTGGTTTTGAAACAGATTGTTTTCGCCTCGGGCCCGGCGTTTGGCAGTTTCCTCAATCAAGGGTTGCAAAAAGCCTTCCGCTTTTTCGGGCTGGCAATGGTCCGTGTTTAAAGCGACGACAACATCGTATTGTTGAGCCAGGCGATGGGCGGCTTCGGCCAGGAGAATGCATCCGAAAGCCGCGTCATTGTTTTGTAGCCCAGAGGCAAATTGTCCGGCCCCGGTGGAAAACTGGATGAGCCCGTCGGATTTGCATTCGGCAAAACCTTTGAGGGCGGCGTTGATGGTGACAAGCGAGGTGCAATTTACGGCTGGGTAGGCATAATCACCCTGTTGGGCGGCGTCCAGCATTTGAGCAAATTGTTTTGGCGTGGCGATGGGCATGGCAGTTTTTTATCCTTGGAAATTTTTATTAAAGATAAAAACGATCCAGAAAATTATCAGGTTTTCGCCTTCTTGCTTTTGGCAGGGCTTTTTTTCTTTTTCGAGTTGTCGCGCGGGAGAAATTCAAAACCGATTCGACCGCTCTTGTTAACCGTCAAAAAAGCCGAAAAATACTTTTTTGTCCGTTTGGAGAGGAATTTTTCGATGAGGCCGGTTTTTCCATTTTGGAGTAGATTCTTGATTTCTTCCTCTGGCAATTGTTTCCCCAGCATGGTGCGGAAAATCCTGAAATCGCAGGATCGTTTGTCGCCGAAGGTGTTTTCGCAGGCAAAGGCTCTGGGAGCGGCCAGTACTTTACCCCCATCTTTAGGACAGGCGCCGATGTGGGTCAGGCTTGCCAGGTCGATGGGTTCTTCGGGTTCTCCTCCATTTTTGTCGTTATTATCAAAAACGAATTTGATTTTGTTTTCGGGATTCAGAATGAGTTGGGCAGTGTAGGGTTTTCCGGCCTTGGAGCGAAATCCCTCTAATGGACCGATTTGTTTTTCTTCGATGAGGGTTTTGATTTCTTCTTCATTAAATTTGCGACCCCCAATCGTTTTGTAAATAACGAGGGTTTCATCCTGCGATTTAAAGGTGCGAAGCGTTTCCAGAATGGGCTTGTTGTCGGTGGGAGAGATAATGGCGGTTTCCCGCGCCCCGGCATCGGATTCCTGAAAGGATTTAGCCCGGCCCACAATTTTTCCCGTCATGTCGGTAATTCCATTCATGAATTCGTCGCGGGTTAACTTTCCATTTTCGATTTGCCTCAATTTAAACTCCCAATCGCCGGTCATGGACGGGCTAGTCAGGGAATCGGCTTTGAGAGCACTGAGAAAATCGATCAGGTTCTCCGCCTTGGCCGTGGGAATAAGGTCGCGCTTTTCCCGCTCAATATATTTCTGATTGACCAATTGTTCAATGATGGAAGCGCGTGTCGCCGGTGTGCCCAGGCCTTTTTCTTTCAAGGCATCGGCCAGTTGCTCGTCATCGACAAACTTGCCCGCGCCCTCCATGGCCGATAGAAGTGTTGCCTCGGTGTAGCGGGGCGGCGGTTTAGTCTCTTCCTCCTTTAACTCCACAGTGCGGAGATGGGCCTGCGGAGGAGAACCGTCCCCGACGGTGAGGGAAGGCAGATCGATCCCGCTATTTGTATTTTTCCCATAGACTTCGAGCCAGCCCTTTTTGATGAGAACCTTGCCTTCGGTCTTAAAATTATAGCCCTTTATTTCGCTTCTCCTGGTGGTGACGTCATATTCGGCGGGTGGATAAAAGACGGCGATAAAACGCCGGGCGATCATGTTGTAAATTTTTTCCTCGTCCGCATTCAGTTGTCCTTCGTTGTCACCGGTAGGGACGATGGCGAAGTGGTCGCTGACTTGGGAATTATTGAAGATGCGCCGGTTGGGTTTGACCCAATTTTGGGAGAGAACTTTCTGCGCGTGTTCACCCATTTCGCCATCGAAGGCTTCCAGGGATTTTTTACAAAAAGCTGTATAATCTTCGGGCAGCGCCCTTGAATCCGTCCTCGGGTAGGTTATACGCTTGTGCCTCTCATACAAAGCCTGGGCCAAGTTCAGGGTGCGCCTGGCGGAATACCCGAAGCGGTTATTGGCTTCCCTTTGCAGGGTTGTAAGATCATAGAGGCGCGGGGCAATCTGGCGCGTCCTCTTTTTAATGTCGCTGACATGGGCTATGCCGCCGTTTTCGAGACTTTCAATAATGCTAGCGGCTCTCTGCCGGTCCCAAATACGATCCGGTCTGTCCGCGGCGCCGTCTGATTTTTTAAAATCATCTTTTTGATATAAGCCTTCGTAATTGCCTTCTTTGACTTCGAAATCTCCGGCAATTTTCCAGTAAGGCCTTTTTTGGAAAGCATTGATTTCCCTTTCTCTCTCCAAAACAATAGCGAGAGTGGGAGTTTGCACCCGGCCGACGGAAGCCACATTGCCACGGGACCTGCTGCCATACATACGGGTGGTTATGGCCCTGGTGCCATTGATGCCGATCAGCCAGTCGGCCTCCGAGCGGCAGCGGGCGGCATCCTGCAGGTTTTGCATTTCCTCGCCATTGCGCAGATTGCTGAAGGCTTCCCGAATGGAGGTACGCGTCATCGAACTGAGCCAAAGCCGTTTGACCGGCTTTTTGCATTTACCCAGTTCATAGAGGTAGGTGAAGATGAGCTCGCCCTCGCGTCCAGCGTCGCAGGCATTGATGACCTCATGGACATCCTTCCGGTGCATGAGTTTTTTCAATTCCCCAAACTTCGACTTTGTTTTTTCTATGGGCTTGAGTTTGAATATATCCGGAATAATGGGAAGTGATTCCAGGCGCCAGAATTTGAAGTTTTTGTCGATATCCTCGGGCATGGGCAGCTCGACCAGATGCCCTATGGCCGAGTCGATGATATAAGAATCGTTTTCATACCAACCATCCTCCTTGCGAAATTTTCCGAGGGCGCGCGTTAGATCTCGGGCCACGCTGGGTTTTTCCGCTATAACAAGAATTTTACTCATTTTTATGAAAGATTCAAAGGATTCAGGACATTTAAAATTAAAGAATTACAATGCGGTAAGAATGTTGTCGAGATTGTCCAGCAATTGTCCGATTGTTTTTTCGGTTTCATTTCCCATGTTGGAGATACGGAAGGTGAGACCCTTGATTTTTCCATACCCGCCATCAATGACGTAATTGTGCCGTTCCTTGAGAAGAGCGATGAATTTTGGAACGTCGATTTGGCGGGTATTTTCGACGCAAGTGAGCGTTTTGGAGGCGAATTCCTTTTCTGGGAAGAGGGCGAAATCGTTACGCTCAACCCAATCGTGCACCATGGCGTTAAGCCTGGCATGGCGGACGTAACGGTTTTCCAGTCCCTCTTCATAAATTTCCTTCAACTTCGATTCAAGGGCATGAATGAGGGAGATACTCGGAGTGGTCGGCGTCATGCTCTTGAGGTGATTTTGGTGAAAATTTAAAAAATCGAAATAAGATCCGCGACCGGGAATGCCGGCGGCCCGGTCCAAAGCCTTTTGTGAAACCGAGCAAAGAGCCAGGCCGGGAGGGATGGCAAGAGCCTTTTGTGATCCCGTCAGCAAAATGTCGATGCCCCATTCGTCCTTTAGGATGGGGACCGCGGCAAAGGAGCTGACAGCATCGACAATCGAGATGATCTCGGGGAAATCCCGCACCACATCCATCAATTCCGCCAGCGGGTTCATCATACCAGTGGAGGTTTCGTTATGTACTATGGTTATGGCATCATATTGACCGGTGGCCAATTCTGTGGCCACGGCTTGCGGATCGACGGATTGGCCCCAGGGAAACCGCAGGGCGCCCGCCTCCTTGCCACAGGCCAGGCTGACATCATGCCATTTGTCGGAGAATGCCCCGCACATGCAGCTCAAAACCTTTTTACCGACGACATTGCGCACAGCCGCTTCCATGCAGCCCCATGAACTGTTGGTGAATAGGTAAACCGGGTCGTGCGTCCCGAACAAAGTTTGCAGGCCGGGTTGGATACGGTTGTAAAGCGAGGCGAATTCCGGGGAGCGATGACCGAAAATCGGCTTAGTCATGGCCTCGAAGGTTTTCGCAGAAACTTCTACCGGACCCGGTATATATAGTTTGTAGCTCATCGGCAATGTTTGAAATTGACCTAAAAAAGCCCCTGCCGCAAGGCCGTCAACCCTTTATCATTATTTAGTGGATATTTTTTCCATGAACGGCAAAATGAGGCAAATTACAAGTCTGGTTGAGACAGGCGACTTCCTCATAGCGATCGATGGACCCTTCTCCCCCCGCCACCACCGATGCAAGTTAATAAAAACGCTTGAGAAGCATATAAATGAGTCATACCGTATGATCAGGAACCTGAAAACTGCTTTTGCCGATAAGTTCGAAGCTTTCGAACAATATTCCATCGACGTGATTTATGGAAGACGGACGGGCCGCTTGGTGACCTTTTACCAGGGCCTGCTCTATGTTTTATCCAAGGTCTTCAGCGCTATCGTTCAGATCCGACTTCTTCTTTATAAAAACCGGATTTTGCATAATCACTACCTTGGCTGTCTCGTGGTGGTGGTGGGCAACCTGACCGTTGGCGGCACTGGCAAAACCCCCGTGGTCGAAAAGTTCGCCCGTTCTCTGGCCGACCGTGGGCGCAATGTGGCCATCCTCAGTCGAGGCTACAAAAGCAAGAAGGAGCCGCTGTGGAAAGTCTGGTGGCGGATGATCTCCCATGGGGAGCCGACTCCGCCTAAAGTGGTCAGCGACGGGAAGAACATTCTCCTGGATTCCAATCATGCCGGGGATGAGCCTTATATGCTGGCCAAAAATCTGCCGGGAGTGGTTGTGCTGGTGGATAAAAATCGCGTAAAAGCGGGTTTTTTTGCCATTAAAAAATTTGGAGTGGACACCTTGATCCTTGATGACGGTTTTCAATACCTGAGGCTCAAAGGCCAACTGAATCTTCTGTTGATCGATAAAACGAATCCATTCGGCAATGGTAATATACTGCCCAGGGGCATATTGCGGGAGCCTGTCAAGCACATCCGGCGCGCCTCCTACGTTTTCATCACTAAGTCGAATGGGCACAGAGATTACGAACTGGAGTCGCTCATCCAGCGTTATAAGCCCGGCGCAGAAATCATTGAATGCGCCCATAG
Organism: Opitutales bacterium; assembly: GCA_965226205.1. Lineage (GTDB taxonomy): Bacteria > Verrucomicrobiota > Verrucomicrobiia > Opitutales > UBA2987 > JAJFLU01. The sequence goes on from CBDDCJ010000027.1 coordinate 273,579, forward strand.
GCCACAATACCTGCATGAGGTCAACGGGTCCGGTCGTCTGGATCTGTCTGCCTTGCAGGGAAAGAAAATCGGCGCTTTCTGTGGCATTGCGGCACCCGAAAGTTTCGAGCAATTTCTACGGGATTTTGGAGCCGAAGTGCGTTACAACCAGCGTTTTCTCGATCATCACCGGTTTACGGACGAGGAACTGAAGCAGCTTTTCGGCAAGGTAAAAGTGGCTGGACTCGATATGGTCGTGACGACGGAAAAAGACGCCGTCCGTATAAGCCAGCGGTTTACTCCTGGGATGCCCTTTTATTATTTGAGGCTGGAAGTGGATATCCTCAACGGGGTCGCCGATTTTGAAGAAGCCGTCTCCCGCATTTGTTTTCCCAAGAAAAAGATGCGATCCACGCGGCCGCCATTTCCAGGCTAAGCAAAGTTAAGCTTAAGGATTATCATTGCCGACTTCAAGTTAATCACTTTTAAATATTTATATTTTCAAGTATTGAAGACCCATTTATATTCTGGAAATGTCGAATAAAACCACCATCGGCGAACGGAGCGTGGTAAAGAATACCCGCGACCTCGAGATCAAAGACGCCCATTTGATTTATGAATCCGTGTGGGCGAACCTTGTGGAGGAAATCGGGGAGGAAAACATCCGTTTTCCCAACGAATTGTTCTGGCTCAATGGAGCCCCGGGAGCAGGGAAGGGCACACAAACGGAATTTATCATGCATTTTCGGGATATGACGGCGCATCCAGTGCTCGTCAGTGAATTACTGAAAAGTCCTGAGGCAGTGCGGATGAAAGATGCCGGCCTTATGGTGGGCGATCGTGAGGTGACTCGCCTGGTTTTTAAAAAATTGCTCGATTCCGAATACAAAAGCGGCGCCGTTATCGATGGCTTCCCCCGCACAAAAGTGCAGGTCGAGTGCCTTAAATTATTATACAATAAAGTAATACAACTCAGGCGCAGCCGTATTGAAAAGGGGCTCAAGACAAACCTGAAAAAATTCACCTTCCATATCGTGGTGCTCTTTATCGATGAGGGGGAAAGCATCGACCGGCAACTCTTGCGGGGACGCCTGAGCATGGAGCACAACGAGCAGGTGCGCACCTCGGGAATGGGGGAGATTATAGAACTTCGCAAAACGGACCTCAACGAGGAGGCCGCCCGTAGCCGTTACCGCACCTTTAAAGAGATAACCTACGAGGCCCTAAAATCCCTTCGCGAAGTGTTTCACTACCATTTTATCGATGCCCATGGGAGCATCCGGGAAGTCCAGGACCGCATCGTTAAAGAGTTGCGCTACCAAAGTTCCCTCGAACTGGAGGGAGCCACCTACGAACGCCTGCAGGCCATTCCGGTGGCCAGCAATATTGTCATCCACGCCCGCCAGGAGCTCATCCAGCGGCTGGACGAATACGAGCGAAACCACACGGAATTATTCAAAAAAGTGGTAAAATTGATCCAGGCGAAATTTTTGCCCATCGTCGTAAAACACGCCATTTCGGGCATGGCCTATATTAATTCGGAATCGGAAACCTTTGATGATCCTCTGGCCCTGGCCATGCTCATCGACATATTTTCCGAGCGCGGTTACCACGCCGTGGTGGACATACGCCGGTATCAGATTCCGGATAAAATCGACCGGGAAACTTTCCAGATTATCACCAGGACCAAGCAATGTTACAGGTTTCGCATCAGTTTTGGAGGTTCCGTCATCCGCCGGGGCCGCTAGGCTTTATTTAAGCGCCATTCGGTTCAGGGGACGGGGATTTTTTCCAAAAAAGCGATTAGTTGGTTTAACGTTTCCTCGGGGTAGGGGTGGGGTCCCATTTTGACACCTTCGATCTGACCCTGCGGGTCCCGCACCCAGTCGAGAAAATATTGCCGGTTGTATTTGGCCTGCACGGCAATTGCTTCGAGATTGCGGTTGGAGAGGGTTCCGCCGAAATGACCGGAGAGGGGCCGGTGGCAGCTAAGACAACTGTCCAGGTAAATTTCCCGCCCCCGTGCAGCTTGCGGGGACAGGTCGGCAAGAGCGCCCCGGTAGAGTTCTTTCAGCTTGAATTGGCGGCTGGTGAATTCAAGGCTGGCGACTCCGTAGGGTTTTTTGTGGTCCGGGTCAAGCAACCCGTTTTCATTTTTAATATTTAGATAATATAAATTATTGCCCATCCCCCGGCCTTCTCCATGGGGCGGAAAACCATCTATTTTCAGGACAAGGAAAGGCTTGTTTTCTGTTAATACTTTGGCGTCAAAATTGCCATGATAGCCGTCCCGGCAATCGGCCAGAACGAAATCCGTTAGTTTCTCGATGCCGAGGGACTCCCGCGGCGTTTCGAGATCGAGGGCGGTTACCTGGCGGTCCTGGCCAAGCCAGACAATGTCGGTGACAAAAGTTTCGGCAGGCAATTCTAAGAGATCCTCGTAGCCGATATAAAGGTATTGATACGGCTTATAAAGGTATTGATACGGCTCGAAGCCCCGGATAGGGCCTCTGACCATCAAATCGTCTGGCGAATGCCGCTCGTTGGCCAGGGCGATTGTCGGAGTTGTGCCCACTCTTTGCCAATCTCGCAATTCATCGGGCAGGAATTCGTTGGTAAAAAATGAATCCAGGGGCAAAGGCTTTTTCAGGATGCCACCCTCAAGCAGCGAGTTCATTTGCTCCCGCATCCGTTTTGCGGTGACCAATCCCAGCCGTTCCCTTTCTTCCGGACGGCCCTCCATCAGTTTGTAATTCTCCATTGTCTCGAGAATGAAATTCATGAATTCGGCGGTCATTTGCGGATTCAATGAGGCGATGTGAGCGTTGGTGCGCGATCGGTTCCCCGCCAGGTAGTCTCGCCAGCCACGCAAAGTGGCCGCCACGAAGGCGCGCACCAGATCGGGATGCTCTTTGGGCGAATTTGTGATTAGTCAAGACCGCCCGATACGGGTTATAGCCGGAATCGGCCAGGAGCAAGGTCTTTGGATGGGCCCCGCGGAGCCGGGCATAATATGGCTCGTTGGTCACATAACACATCTGAATAAAGGATTTGTCGGTCAGGTACCGGCCCATGCCATAATCGGTCGGAATGGTATCGAATTCGATTCCGTAGCGATTTTTTAGAATCTTGATCCAGGAGGCGCCGGGGGTGGCCATGATGGTTTTGCCGTTTAAATCGGAGAAGAATTGCACAGAATTTTCTTCGTGCAGGAGAAGAGCCTGGGCGTCTCTCTGCATGGTGGCCATGACGACCAGAACGGGTAATTTCCGGGAGGCATAAACAATGGCCTCATCGCTGCGGGCGAGAGCGAAATCGGCTTTGCCGGTAGCCACTTTTTCGGGGGCAAGGGCATTGGGGCCGCCCTGACGGATTTCCACATCAAGGCCGGCCTCTTTGTAATAGCCTTCGATTAAAGCGTGATAAAACCCGCCTTGTTCGGGTTCCGCATACCATTCGGTCTGCAGGATGATTTTCGCCAGCGACCGTTCCTGCGATGGGCCGGATGGGTTTTCAATTTTCCCGCAACCGGTCCCCAAGACGGCACAAAGAATGAGTAAACCGGAATAAAAACCGCCCGCGGCCGCTCGGGATCGATAATTCAACAAAGTTGGTAATTGCATCATTCCTGATTTTGCCGGGCGATCGCTTTCAGTTTTTCGGGCAGGTAGTCGATCGACATGTAGCCGGAAGCCGGTATGCGGTTTTTGATTACCCCGAGGTTTAACAGATCGTCAAACTGTTTTTGCAGGCGGCGGGGAAGGATCAAGCCCAACTGCTCCCCCTTTTCCGCTTGTCCCGCCACGAGTTCGTTTTCCCTCATCGCCCTGATGCCGTAGTTTAAAAATTTCCTCGTCATCTGGGGGTTGAGTTCGGAAATTTTGCGCAGGGTTTCTTCGGGCGCGTTTTCAATAAAGTCGTGCCAGCCATGGATGGTGGCGGCGACGAAAGCGCGCACCGTATCCGGATTTTCGCGGGCAAAGTTTCGATTGGCAAAGACCACCCGGTAAGGGCTGAAACCCGAATCCGCGATGAGCATGGTTTTCACCGCAACACCCTTTTCCGCCAGGTAATAAGGTTCGTTGGTGATGAAGCATTGCTGGATGAAATCCTTGTTCGTCAAAAAGCGCCCCAGCCCGTAATCCACGGCTATGGTTTGGAAGTCGATGTCGAAATGTTTTTGCAAATAGAGTGTCCAGGAGGCTCCGGGAATGCTCATGATGGCTTTGCCATCGAGGTCTTTCCAGGTCTTGACGGGGTTTTCCGCATGGAGCAAAAGGGCCTGGGGGTCGCGCTGCATGTAGGCCGTAACGATGATGAGCGGGATGCCCTGGGAGGCGAAGAGCATAATCTCGACGCTCCGGGTGATTGAAAAATGAGCCTTGCCCGTGGCTACGCGTTCCGGTCCCAGGGAATTGGGTCCGCCTTGGTGAATTTCCACCTCCAGCCCGGCCTTTTCATAAAAACCCTTGTAGATGGCGTTGTAGAAACCGCCGTGCTCGGCCTGCGCATACCAATCGGTTTGCAGAATGATCTTAGTCAGGACCTTTCCATCTTTCCGGACGGTGCTCTGATGTTTTTGACGGCAGCCTGCCACAATCATGGCGACCAGTAATAAAACCAGTCCTAAAAGGAACTTCATTTTTCTTATAAATGCGTTCATTTAATTTCAGATACCCCGTAGCTTGCTACGGGGAGCGGTAACTTTATAACAGAGATGAATGAGCGAAGAGAAACGGGAGCATTTGAGGCGCGCGAGCCATTGCGTGTGGCAGATCCACTACCATATGGTGTTCCCTGTGAAGTATCGGAAGATGCTCTTGGAAAGGCGGGTGCAAGAGGTGCTGAAAGAAACAAGCGTTGGGATAGCCGAGCGCTATGAAATAGAGATGGAAGCACTGGGAATGGATGGAGACCATGTGCATTTGCTGTGTGGAGCGCATCCGAAAGAAGCACCCGGGCGAATCGTTCAGAAATATAAGAGCATAACGGCGCGGGAGATCTTTCGGCGCGAACCTTGGGTGAAGGAGAAGCTGTGGGGAGGGGAGTTTTGGAGTGACGGGTATTATGTTGGAACGGTAGGGGAGCGTGGGGATTGGGCCAGTGTGAAGGCCTACGTAAGAAAACAGGGCAAACCGAAGAAGCAGTTGCAACAATTGATGCTGTGGTGATCATGAATTTCTTTCTTAGATACCCCGTAGCTTGCTACGGGGAGTTTCATTGAAAATTGGGTAAAATTTATTCGGCTTCGGCCCGGGCGATGGCTTTTTGGGTCTCCGGTGGAAGAAATTCGTTAGAAAGATAGGATGCCATGGGAAGAGGCTTTTCGAGGACTCCGATTTCCACCATGTCCCGCATATTTTTTTGCATCCGTTTGGGGGACACCCTGGCATGAAATTCTCCCAATTCGGGATTTCCAGAGACGAGTTGGTAATCCCGCATGGCGCCGATGGCATATTCGACAAATTCCGGCGTGTTGGCAGGGTTGAGCCGCAAAAGCTCCGCATTGGTTTCAACGGGTGAGTTTTCGATATAGTCGAGCCAGCCCCTCATGGAGGCGGCCGCAAATGCGCTCACTAACTCAGGGTATTCGCGGGCAAACCGCTTGTCCGTAAAAACCACCCGGTAGGGATTGAAACCGGAATCGGCAATGAGCATGGTTTTCGATTTCACTCCTTTTTTTGCAATAAAATAAGGCTCGTTGGTGACGAAACACTGTTGGATGAAATCTTTGTCCGTCAAGAATCTACCCATCCCCATATCTAGGGGAACTATGCCAAACTGGATATCGTATTTTTTTTGCAGCAAATAGGTCCATGAAGCGCCCGGCGCCACCATTATTTCTTTGCCATCCAGGTCCTTCCAGGTGTTGACCGGACTGTCCTCATGCAGAAGGACTGCCTGAGGGCTTCGCTGCATATAAGCGTAAACCACGATTAGAGGCAGCCCTTGCTCCACGAAAATCATGATCTGGTCGGTTGAACTAAGGCTGAAGTGGACTTTACCCGTGGCCACCCTCTCGGTTCCCACCGAGGCCGCCCCCCCCTGCCGAATTTCCATATCCAACCCCACCTCTTCATAATAGCCTTTTATGAGCGCGTTGTAGAAACCGCCGTGCTCGGGCTGCGCGTACCAGTCGGTTTGCATGATAACTTTGCGCAGGATTCGGCCTTCGCAGGATTCGGCCTTCTTTGGTGGTGGCAGCCTGCGGATTCTGCCGGCAGCCTGAAAAAAGAAAACTCAGGCAGCTAAGCAGAATGCAAAAGACCGCAAACGGGAAACTTCTAATGTTCAGCTTTAAGGGAAGACTCATGCCAATTATGAAGCAAGTACCAGTGTACGAAATTAACCGTAGAAACAAAAATAAACCCGATCAAGCATCCGACCAAGGCGACGGAAAAAAGTTCAGCCGTCATGATTTGGCTGCGATAATTTTGCACCAGGTAACCCAATCCGGCATAGGTGGAGGCGGTCCCGGCCAAAAAGTCTCCCGTGATAGCGCCAATGGGAGCCAAAGTGCCCGCGATCTTTACTCCAGTCAGAAAATAGGGAAGCGCGAAAGGTACCCGGAGCAGAAAAAATTCCTGGGTAAAAGTGGCATTGCTCATCCTGAATAGATCCAGAAGATCCTTATCGGTCGAAACCAGACCCATAGTGGTATTGGCCACAACGGGAAAGAAGCAGATGCCGAAAGTTATTGCTGTTATACTTGGTAAACCCTCTCCCAGCCATAGGACGAAGATCGGCACGAGGACGATCAGGGGTGTCATCTGCATGATGAGCACCCAAGGGTAGAATGACCGATGGACCCAACGCGATGATGACAGGATGAGGGCGATGATGCCTCCACCTCCGACCGTCGCGATGAAGCCCACGATTGCCGCGAAGCCCGATCGCATGGCAGCAGGGACAAGCAGGTGCCTCTCTCTCACACAAGCCTGTAAAATTTGCCAGGGCGAAGACAGCACATAATCCGGTTGGCCCCCGATAATAATGATCGCATACCAAACCCCGATAATAACCGATCCGGTAATGGATGGCAGAATCCAGGTGAGGTGCTTTTTCATATCGAAGTATCGGAGATTATAAAGTGAATTGCGTTACCGCTCCACCGAGCGCAGGAGATGGGAAACTTCGCCCACCAGGCGTTGATATTCGGGTGATTCTCTTGTTTCAGCCGTGCGGGGATAGGGGAGCGGGACCGTGATTTCCTTAAAAATCGTACCAGGATTGGCCGTTAAAATAATGATCCGGGTGGAGAGAAAGACCGCTTCGGCCACCGAATGGGTGACAAAAAAGGCGGTCCATGAAATGGACGGGGAAAACTGGACAGTGGAATAAGGTGGTCTTGAACCACTAAATTCGCTAACCTATGAATATTATTAAATCACGAAAGAGAAGACAATACAGTGCTGAGTTTAAAGCCCGAGTGGCCCTGGAAGCCATCAGGGGCGCTCATACCATCAACGAGATCGCCGGTCGTTTTGAGGTGCATCCCAACCAGGTGACCCAATGGAAGAAGCAGCTTTTGCAGGGAGCAACGGAGCTGTTTTCGCGCCAGCGGCAGACTCTCAGCAAGGACAACGAGACGGAAAAAGATCACCTTTACCAGGAGATTGGAAAGCTGAAAGTAGAATGCGATTGGCTAAAAAAAAAGTCTGAACAACTCGGTTGGTGAGAGGCGCAAGATGGTGCAACCACTTCAAGGAAAAATCAGTATCGGCAGGCAATGTCAGTTGCTGGGGCTGGCCCGCGGCAGCTATTACTATCGGGCCCGTGCCCAGTGCGAGCAGAACGTTCTCTACATGCATCGCATGGATGAGCTCTACACCCAATATCCGTTTTTTGGTTCTCGCCGGATGACCCAGTGGCTGCGTCGAGAGGGCCATGCAGTGGGACGAGGCCGCATCCAGCGGCTCATGCGCCAAATGGGCCTGGAGGCTATTTATCCGCGTCGAAACTTGAGCCAGGGGCACCGGCAGCACCGCATTTTCCCTTATCTGCTGCGGGGTTTGGCGGTCGAGCGGCCCGACCAGGTATGGTGCAGCGACATCACTTACCTGCGGCTGAGCCGAGGATTCCTTTTCTTGACCGTGGTGTTGGACTGGTTCAGCCGCTACGTGTTGAGCTGGCAGCTTTCCAACACCCTGGAGAGCCGCTTCTGTGTGCTCGCCCTGGAGGAAGCTCTGAGGCGGGCCCAACCTCAAATCTTCAACACCGATCAAGGCAGCCAGTTTACCGGCAGCGAGTTCACCTCGGTGCTGGGGCAAGCCGGGGTGCGCATCAGCATGGACGGGCGTGGCCGCTACCTGGACAACATATTTGTTGAACGCTTTTGGAGAACCCTCAAGTATGAAGACATTTACCTGCGCGAATACGCCACGGCAAAGGAAGCCAGCGAAGGGATAGCCCGCTACCTGGACTTCTACAACCACCTGCGCCCCCACCAAGCCCTGGGCTACCGGACCCCGGCCGAAGTCCATGCAATCGGAGCAAAACCAACCTCCCCGCCAATACAGCTTGCCGGGCACCTGCGTGCCCGTCTTTGGCTAAGGACAAAATATATTTTTAAAAAATAATATGAACGCGATTTCCACCTTAATCCCACGTCAAAATTGTCCAAACAACCCCGTCCACTTCACCAGGCCTCTATTGAGCGTATTTTTAATAGCTCCTCGTTAAGGTGGTCCCGCGTCATTTCATCGAGGGCCCCGAAGGGCTCGTCCAGAAGGAGGATTTGCGGCGACACACTCAAAGCCCGGGCGATGGATACTCGCATTTGCATGCCCCCGGATAACTGCCGGGGATAAAAAATTTTCACCTTTTCCAATCCCACCATGGCAGCCATATTATCGGCTACGCGGATACATTCTTTCTTGGCGGCCCCGTGCAGGCGCATGGTCGTTTGAATGTTTTTGTGAACGGTCAGCCAGGGCAGGAGGGTGGCATCCTGGAATATGAATGACATCCGGTCGCGGGCGGCGGCAGGGCTCTGGCCATTGATTTCCAGCTCTCCACTCGTCACCGGAATCAACCCCGAAATCAATTTAAGAAGGGTGGATTTCCCACAGCCGCTCGGACCGATCAGACCGATAAAATCGGTTCCTGATGCCTCTAAATCTATACCCTTAAGAACGGTCTCGCCTTCGCCGTAGCGCTTATGGAGGTCCTTCAGGCGAACCAGCGGGGCATCGTTTACAATATTCATTTCCGTGATCGAAAAATAGTTTGGTATTTTACCGAACCAGGGCAATCGCTAAGTATTTCCATTTTCCTCAGTTATAACCGGCAGGATCACTTTTGAAGGATATTCTACATCGTTGTAAACCACCTGCATGGCCCGTTGAAATTCGGCCGGGGAGGAGACCCTTTCCGGCGAAAGCCCCGTATTCGGATTGCGGATCATTAACGGAAAGGCGGAACTGGCAACGTCGATGCGGATGCGCTCGCCCTTTTGAAATCGGCAGGCCGTGTCGTCCATCTCGATGTCCAATTGGGTGACTCCATTATCGTCACACTTTCCCCGGCTGAGGCGAATGGCTCCCAGTGTCAGGAAAAGGGCTTTCCCGCCTTGGGTTACACGGGTCAGCTTGACCACAAAATCGGTTTCCGGAGCCGAACTGCGGACATAAATACGGCAGGCGGGACATCCCGCCACGGCAATGTTTTTCTGCAGGGGTTTCGTTGAGTAAACGAGCAGGTTGTTGTATTGCTGGGCCTCCGATTGGTCGCAAGGACCCGCTAAAGTCGCCCCTTTCTGATTGCCCCCGGGAGCCAGCACGGGATAATCGGGTTCATAGCCAAAAAGATTTTCCACTCCCGCGCCCGGTTCTTTTGCCAGGGTTCCATCGCCGAACCGGGAATTGGCGTTGCCTTGGGAACGCAAAAAATAATCCACTTGCTGTGATTCGGGCGGGGGCCAGGTGGGTGAGGAGCGCCATTGGTTTGCCCCCATGAGAAAATACCGCGTGCCTTGCAGTTTGTCTTTCGGCTTAATTCCTTTCAGCCAGTAATCGAACCATTGGACTAGGAGGGCGGAAACATCTATTTTGCCCTCGGGCCCGAAGTACTCGCCCCCCAGGGTGTCGCCCCAAGGCATGTGCGTCCAGGGACCGGTCAACATGAATTGGTTTTCACGGTGGGCGGATTTGCTGCCAATCATAGCCTTATAGCCATCGTAGCTGCCCCGCAGGAAAAAATCGTACCAGCCGGACCCATGAAACATGGGCACATCCAATTCATCGACTTGGCGAAGGAGGTCGCATTCCATCCAATAATCGTCGTAACGGCTGTGCTCCAGCCATTCCCGTCCGTAAGAGGGCGCTTCAGGCCGGGTAATCGGGTCGGCCCGCACCAGCGGCATTTCATGGCAAAGACGCCCAAAATTCATCCAACAATCATCGTAATCTTTAAAATCGGGCAATTTTGCGCGTTTGGCGTCATCCCGGAGCATCTGGCTGATCCAGTAAAGGGCGCTGGAGGCTTGCAAAATACCGTCCCGGTAGAACCACCCCGAATACCAGTCAAAGGCAGTCATCATGGGCGCGATGGCTTGCAACGCGGGAGGCCGGGCCGCCGCCAGCAATTGCGCGTAACCCATGTAGGAAAACCCGTACATTCCCACCTGGCCGCTCGCTTTTTCCAGTGCCGAAGCCCACATGACGGAGTCGTAGCCGTCATTCACCTCCTGTCGAAAGGGGTCGAACGTCCCTTCCGAATCGCCTCGCCCGCGCACATCCTGAATAACCACGATATACCCCCGGCGGGCAAAATAAACGGGGTGGGCGAGGGTTGGGGTGGAAGCGACTTCCTTGCCGTAGGGGATGCGCATGAGTAAAACCGGATAGGCCCCATCGGCCTTTGGGCGGTAAATATCCGCAGCCAGCCGAACGCCGGCCCGCATCCCGGCCTTAGCCCATCTTCGACAGTTCAAAAAGTTAAAGGGCTTATCTATGCGGATTCGGGATAATAATTTTTGCCGTTAGTCTGCACTACATTCTGGATGATTTTGGGGCGGGTGGGCAGTTTTAGGCCCATTTTCTTGAGGAGGTCGGCACAGAGTTTTTCCGGTTTGCCTACCAGCCGTAAACGCGCTTCGCGTCCCCCTCGCAGCGGCGCCACCACGTCCATTGAGCGTAGATTTTCCAGTTCGTGCAACACTTGCCGCGCACAGGTGCCGAGGCCTTTGGCCTGCAGCCAGCTTTCCAGGGCGCGCCACATCGCCAGAGCCAGAAAACAGATCAGAATGTGCGCTTGCACACGCTCTTCTTTGTGGTGATAGACCGGCCGCAGCCCCAAGTCGCTTTTGGCGCAACGAAAGGCTGCCTCGGCCTGTGTCAGTTGTATATACCACCGCCACAGCTTTTGTGGGTCTTCCTCCTGGCAGTTGGTTCGCAGCAGATAGGTCCCGTGGGCCAGTTGGGCCCAATCGGCTTTGCTCTCGTCTTCGGTGATTTGCAATGCGCAGGCCCGTCCGGCGGCGTCGATTTGCACTTCTACGGTGAATATTTTTTCGGCCAGGGTGTGGCGGCCCAGCCAGCGGCCGATACGGCGTTCAACCGGATCGAGTTTCTGCCCTCGCCGACGCAAACTCAGGTCGATCTGGTCGAGCTTTTTGCGCAAACGCTCCTTTTGCTTGCTCAACATGGCGGCTTCTTTTTGACCCCGTCCCTGGCTGCGGCAAAGCACATATTGCTCGATCTGGGGGCAGTCGGGATGTTTCACCAGTTTGACCTCCACCCCCGCCCGCACCTCGCAAAAATCGCCTTGCTCGAGCAGATCGAGGGCAAAGTTTTTAAGATGGCTCTTGGGCGTGCCCACGATGTAACGGGCCCCTTTGCCGCGCAGGTATTCGAGGTTGGCCTCGCTCACCATGCCACGGTCCAGCACCCAGATGCGATCGGCCACCCCGTAATGCGATTCCATCAACTCGACCCTCTCCTGCACCGTGGTCACATCGGCGCGGTTGCCGTCGAAAACCTCATAGGCCAGGGGCAGCCCTTCGGGCGTCACCACCAGGTCCAAGACATACCTGCTTGCAATCCGGCCGCTGGTCCCGGCTGTAGCCGCGCTGGGTCTGGGCATTGCCCTCGCACCGGCCCTCAAAATAGGTGCTCGTTATGTCGTATAAAAGAAACTCGAAACGCGTCCCAAACCAGCTTTCATAGCGTCCTTTAAGATGACTGAACAGTTCCCGGCGCAAGGGCAAGACACGATCCAGTCCGCGATACAAACGGTTGCCATAGACCTCATCCACATCCACCGCCATCAAATCCTCCAGCGCCGTCGAGCCATACCAGCGCTCGGCCAGAGCCAGCTCCGAGGCCTGTTCGCAAAAACGCCCCAGCGCCAGAATCGAGGCCACCTGGGCCCAGCCCACCGACTCCCGGCCCGGCGGCAAATGCTCCTCGAAGAAACGATGCAGCCCCAGCCGCAGCCCCAGCGCCAGAGCCACATACACTTTGCCAAATTGACGCACCCGCTCCACCCGTATCCGACCCAGATTCACCTGCGCCCACAACGGAGCCTCCGGTTTATCCTCGGCAAATAAATCCAACTGCTCGACCCCCGCAGCCTCATCATCGCCATCGAGGAGCCGACCGATCTGCTCCCAACCCAACCGCTCATCCTCATCGAGCCCCGGCTCCTTGCCAATGTGGGCCACGATGCGCTGGCGCGGCCCCTTGGCTGTGCGCACCGACTCCACCAGCGTCCAGTAATCATAATCCTGGCCCTTCTTACGACGACGATGGCGACGCAAATACATCAACACCGACCCTGCACTACTTCTCCGAAAAGGCAATAGAGTGGTCTGCACTACACAGCATATTCACACCTCAACCCTGACAACCATGCGCCCTACAGCACGAAAAACCCTAAAAATAATCGATTTACCCCCCCCCCCCCCCCCCCCCCCCCAACTGTCGAACTCAGGTTAGCGCCCGCTCTAAAGTCGATGCCGGCAAATGCTTTTTCCAGTCCTTTGCCGTTCACAATGCTAAAATTTCGTGGTTTGCGTTGGCATTAATCCACCTTCAGGCAATGGCATTGGCAAAAGGATTGTGGGGATAGGTAGCCATTTTACCCGGATTAAGAATGCCGTGTGGGTCCATCTCCTTTTTTAATGTCCGCTTTTTATCGATGTCTGGATGCATGCCGCCTTCCTCCAGAATATAAGTGTGGGGGTTTGCCGTAGTTATCCCGATTTCCGTGAAGTAGTCGGCAATTTCTAGCAGACGTTTCTCGGTGGTAAACTTAATGAGGGGAAGGCTGATGAGGCGCGTCGCGTCGTCCACCTTGACCCATTCCAGGTGCATTTGAATTTCGCCGGGAAACTTTTTCCAGAGCAGCCTTATCTGTTTCTGAAAATCCGTCCCGAACCTCATCTGGTAATTGGTGATGGCGGGATCCTTTTTCATGGCCCAAAGGGTGGTGTGGTTCCAGGTGAAATCGCTCAGGTAGGGCGGTCTCATGGGTTCCGTGTGGGAAATTATGCGGGTGTGGTCGATGCCGTTCTTCCCGGCGTCCGCAATGAGGCCGCCGCACTGCTCTTGTTTGACCACCAGGAAGACGACATGGCTGCCTTCCGGAAGGTATCTTTTCAACGACAGGAAATTTACCGGCACCGGCCACTCGAACATCGACACCAGCCGTTTGTGGATGGCCTCGTCGCGGGCGATTCCATCGGTCCAGCCGAGGAGGCGCTCCCAATCGCGGGAGACGAAAATCATCTGGTCGTAAATTACCTGGGGAGTTAGCCGCATTTCCGCTTCCACCAGAATGCCGTTGGTGCCGTAGGTGTGCAAAGTGGTCAAAACTTCCTCTTCCTCGAATTTGCGAATCTTCGGTTCCTCTTCCGCCGACATGAAGGTGACGGATTTCATGTTGTCCCCGGAGCGGATCATGCCATGGGTGATGGAACCGATGCCCCCGGAACCGCCGCAGAGAAATCCGCCCATGGTGCTTTTGACAAATGTGGTCGGCAGGCAGCGCATTTCCCAACCCAGTTTGCGGGCCTCGGATTCAAGGGTGAAGAGACGGGCGCCGGGTTCCACCCGGGCCACACCTCCGCCCAATGAAATAATCCGGTTCATGTTTGTGATATCGATCACCACCCCGCGGTAGAGCGGGATGCATTGGCCATAATTGCCGGTGCCGCCGCCCCGCAGGGTGATGGGCAGGCGATTTTTGGCGCAGATGGAAACTGTCGCCTGCAACTCCTCCAGATCACTGATTTTTACGGCGATATCGGCCTGTTTGTTTTCCAGTTGTTTTTTCAGAATGGGGGAATACCAGTAAAAATCTTTGGACAATTTCTCCACGCTATCATAATCGGTGAAGACATTGTCTGGCCCCACTACGGTTTGAAAACTGGAAATCATCCGATCATCGATTTCAGGAAGAAAATTTTTTGAATTTGCCATAAAGAAAGTCCGAACAATTAGTAATTTGGCTATGCGCCAGTTCAGGCAAAGGGATTGATTGGGTAGGTTTTCATTTTGCCGGGATTGAGAATGCCCAAGGGATCGGTTAATTTTTTGAGTCCGCGCTTCTCATCCATGTCCTCGTGGCCGCCGCCTTCTTCCAGGAAACAGGAATGGGGATTGGCGCAGGATATGCCGATTTCCCGGCAAAAATCCATCATTTCCAACAGCCGGGCTTCATTTCTGTATTTAACCAGGGGAAGATTGAAACAAAGTATCTCGTAATCGACCGCCCGCATTTTGGTATAACCTTTGGTGAATTCCAGATGGTGCAATATTTCACCGGGATATTTCTTGGTCAAAATCTTTAATTGTTCGGCAAAATTTTCCGCCATACCCAATTGCAAATAGGTAAATGACGAGTCCTTTTTAATGGCCCAAAGGGTGGTGTGATTCCAGGTATAATCCGTCAGATAGGGAGGCCGCGGGGGGTTTCGAAACAGCAGTATGTGGGTGTGGATAATGCCCGATTGAGCGGCATCATCAATCACTTGCTGCGACTGCGCCCCGTCCACCAGCAGAAACATACAGTGGTAGCCATCGAGAACATATTTGCGCAAGGGCATGAAAAAAGAAGGCATGGGCCACTCGAATTGGGCGATCTCGCGCTTGTGCAGAGTATTGTCGCAGGCCACCTTAAAGGACCACTCCGTCAGTTGGGTCCAATCCCTGGAAATGAAGATATGCTGCTCGTAGGGCACCTTTTTACCCAGCCGCATTTCCGCCTCCACCAATATGCCGGTGCTCCCGTAAGTGTGTAGCGCTTTGATGCATTCGCGCTCCTCGAAATGGAGCAGCCGGGGCTCTTCCTCAATGGTCAGAACGGAAATCGATTTAACGTTGTCCTCGTTGTCCAGCCCGCCGTAGGTGATGGAGCCGATCCCGGCCGATCCGCCGCAAAGGAATCCGCCGAGAGAGCTTTTAACCCAGGTCGATGGCATGCAGCGCAATTCCCAGCCGGTTTTGAGGGCCTCCATTTCAATCGTGCCTAGCCGCACACCGGGCTCGGCCCGGACCACCCCGTTTTCGACGTCGAGAGAAATCAAGCGGTTCATGCCCGCAAGATCGAGAGCAACCCCCCCGTGCAGAGGAATCAACTGCCCGTAGTTTCCCGTGCCGGCTCCCCTCACTTGCAGGGGTATTTTATTTTGGCAGCATAGGGAGATTACTTTTTTCAGCGCGTTCAGGTCGCTTATGCGGATGCCGAGGTTGGCTCTTTTGTCCTTAAGTTGCTGGGTCAGGATGGGAGAATACCAATAAAAATCTTTGGAGATTTTTTTAATATCTTCCACTTTCAGGAGGAGATTATTTTCCCCCGCCGCATGGCCAAATGCAGTCAATACGCTTTCATTGATGGAAACAGGCATATTTTTTAAAAAAACATTATCCCGATAATCGAATTCAGGACGGGGTTGATTCGAAGGGATTGGTTTGATAGGTTCTCATTTTGCCGGGGTTGAGAATGCCGAGCGGATCCGTTTCCAATTTTAGCTGCCGCTTGATGGCAATATCTGGATGGGCGGCCCCGTCTTCCAGATAAAAAGTATGCGGGTTGGCCTCGAAAAACTCCGATTTCACGGCAGTAATGGGAGATTTCCCTCAGGCGCTCATCGGATCGGAACCGGATCAGGGGCATGCATCCGCACAAGATGCCGCTGTATGTGTTTTGAGTCTTGGGGATTCCCTTGATCCATTCCAGGTGCATCATGATCTCTCCCGGAAATCGATCCCACAGGCTGCGGATTTTTTCTCGAAAATTTTCCCCCAGATTCAATTGGTTGTAGGTCAGTTTGCTGTCTTTTTTAATGGCCCAGAGGGTGGTGTGGTTCCAGGTGTAATCCGTCAGATAAGGGGGCCGCAATGGCTCCCGGTACTCGATGGTATGGGTGTGGCGGATGCCCTTGTTTTCAGCGCTTTTCTTGACTTCCGCGCTTTGCTCCCTGTCCACCAACAGAAAAACGCAATGAAAGCCTTCTTGCAGGTATCGCCGCAGGGGCAGAAAATAGGAAGGGATGGGCCATTCAAACTGCGTTACCAGCCTTTTGCGGATGACCGGGTCTTGAGCCACGGAATCGGCCCAATCGAGTAATTTGTCCCAATCGGAGCTAATAAAGATGTGCTGCTCGTAGGGCACTTTAGGGGCCAACCGGATCTCGGCCTCGACCAGAATCCCGGTCGTTCCGTTAGTGTGCAGGGATGTCATGCAATCGCGCTCTTTGAACTTCAGGAGGCGCGGGTTTTTCTCGATCGTCATGAGTGTGATCGATTTTATATTATCGCCGTTGTTGATCCCCCCCCCAGGTGACCGAACCGATTCCAGCGGAGCCGCCGCAGAGAAAACCGGCCACGCTGCTTTTGACAAAGGTGGAAGGCATGCAGCGCAGTTCCCAACCAAGTTTACGCCCCTCGGTTTCGATGGTTACGAGCCGCACCCCGGGTTCTACCGTGGCCACTCCATCCTCTATCGATGCTATGCGGTTCATGCCTCCCAGATCGAGAACGACACCCCCGTAAAGCGGAATACACTGCCCGTAATTGCCGGTCCCACCGCCCCTTAAAGTGACGGGAATTTGCCCCCGGCAGCAAATGGGAATTATTTTTTGCAGGCTTTCCCGATCGGCGATTTTTAAAACAATATCCGCCCGCTTGTCACCGAGTTCTCTTTTCAATTTAGGAGAATACCAAAAAAAATCCTTGGAAAGCTTTTCCACGGCCTTAGGTTCGGTCACCACATTGGATTGACCCACGATAGCTTTAAATTCCTCAATCGTCTTTTGGGTAATTTTCATAAAACCGGAAGCCATTTTCATTTCTTCTATTGAATCAGACAATGCTTCCAATTCCAAGAATTAAGAAAAATTTCCAGTTCTGCGGCATTGTCCATTTGATTTGAAAAAGCAACCTCCGTTATTCCGGGCAAATTATTCTGGTGTTGCCAATTCGGGAAATTTTTTTGTTGTTGAGGTTAGATTTAAAGACAATACCCAAACTGAAAATCCTATACGTTTCTTTAACCGCAGGTTTGATAATCTCCACCCATAGCCTAAAAGCCGAAAAAAACCTCATTCCTGTCGTATTGCTGCTCGATTGGGCGCCGAATGCTCAGTTTGCGGGTATTTATCAAGCCGTTGAAGATGGGTTTTATGCAAATATTCGGCGTTATTCCATCACTCGCATAGCAGGGCTTTTACCAGCGGCAATATGACAATATACGAAAACGCCAAGGTTCCTGTTTGCCTGTTGCCGGAGACTTTTGCCGACGTCTGCAAGGGCGAAAAATTATGGTTCGACCCCGCCGCCCGGTGCGACATCGCTGTTGCCGGAAATACCATAACCGCGGTTGCCCCGCCGGGTCGATTGGAAGAACAAGGGCATAGATTCGATCTGGAAGGCCGCATGGTATTCCCCGCTTTTGTTGATGTCCACACTCATCTCGATAAAACCAGCACCTGGAATCGGGCTCCCAATCGCAGCGGCAATTTCCAGGAGGCAGGTGAGCGTTTTATTTCGGACAAGGCGGTCTGGAATGAAGAAGATATCTATTTGCGGGGCCATTTTTCCTTAAAGTGTGCCTGGGGAAATGGCACTGTGGCCATGCGCACCCATCTCGATGCCAGTGAACAGAATTCTGACATGGTATTTTCCGTTTACAACCGATTGCGGGCTGAGTGGGCGGGACGGATTACCCTGCAAGCGGTTGCCTTGACCGGAATCGATTTTTTCACGGCTGCGAACGGACGGGAACGGGCGGAAAAACTGGTCGATATAGGCGCGGATTTCCTCGGAGTTATGCCGCAGATAAATCCGGAACTGGATCGCAGCCTCGACCGTTTGATGGCCTTGGCCATGGACATCGGGGTGGGGCTAGACCTTCATGTGGACGAAAACAACGACCCCTCGAGCGAATGCCTGCGTAGGACGGCCGAGGCCGTATTACGAAATAATTTCCCCCATCCCGTTTTTTTGCGGACACTGCTCCAGCCTGGCATTACAGGAACCGGGCCGACAGGCCGAAACCCTCAATCTTGTCAAATCGGCGGGGATCAAAATTATTTCACTTCCCCTGTGCAACCTGTTCCTGCAGGACCGTAAGCCACCGCCTCCGGGCGCGCAAGGGTCCGCTACATTTACTCCCCTGTGGCGCGGCATCACTTTATATCATGAAATGCTTGATCTTGGGATTCCCATTGCCTGTGCCAGCGATAATGTGCGGGACAGCTATTTTGCTTATGGTGACTACGATATGTTCGAGGTTTTGGTGCAATCCATCCGCATTGGCCAACTTGAGCCGCATTTGGCGCAGACTCCTAGCCTCATTACATCGACACCGGCCGAATTTATGGGACTGCGTCAATATGGGACGGTGGAACCGCGGAAAATGGCTGAACTGGTGGTTTTCCCGGCGCGCAGCTTCAATGAATTGCTATCCCGGCCCTATGTTCCCAGGCAATTAATATCGGGGGAAAACTTCCGGCAGCCTGAAATGCCCGATTTCTCAGAACTGGATTGAGCCATTCCCGGTTTTCTGAATTAAAGCTTGGCAGGATTTTCCCCAAGCGGCGGATCCGATTTTCGCATCCTTCTGAACATCCAGGTTATAAAGGCTGCCACCAATAACAATGGGAGGAATGTTAAAAGAGCGGTCGTCTGGTAAAATGCGAACCTGGTTTCCTCCCGTGCTGAAAAACAGACGGAACAGGCCAATACGGCTTGTGGAGCCCATACCGTCAGGAGAAGGAGGAGGGATGCTATTTTGCGCTTTAAGTTCACTGTTTCGTAGGGAAATTAATTCAGGTAAAGCAGAATATAAAGTATTGGCCATACGCCAACAACAAAATACCAGAATATCTGGGCGCACCAAAATTCTACCGCCGTAAGCTGTTTCTCCCTCATCTTCTTGAGCATCAGAGCCATAATAATTAAAGCGGTTATGGCGTGGGATCCATGGGCACCGATAATGAGGTAAAAAAAGCCCCCGTAGATGCTCGATGTCATGGTCAGCCCGAATCCGATCAGCCGGATCCACTCAAAACCCTGGAAGATGACAAAAAAAGTTCCCAGGTAAATGGATAGGCGAAAAAGCCGGTAGGCGGCATCGCCATTCTTCTCTTGTCGAAATGAGCGCTCCGCTTTGAAAAGCAGCCAGCCGCTGGCCAGCAGCACCAAGGAGTTAAACGCCGTCCACTCAACCGGCAGGCGGGGCTGCCCCGGCGGAGGCCAGAACAACATGCCGGATTTTACAATCATGTAGGCGCTGATGAGGGCGGCGAAAAACATGATTTCCATGGTTATGAAACAAACCATACCGAGCACCCCGTTGGGCAATAACGGCCCTTTTGCAGTCTGCTCGTTAATGGGTTTATTCATTATAGCGGTTTCCAAAATTTAACCCTCGACCATAATTCTATTCTGCCGTCAATCAACAGCGCCCCAACAACTGCCTGACTGTTAGTTATGCCAATCGGCGCTGCCCGACTCGACGGGCATTGAGCCCGATGCATGATTGACCCAGTTGGTTCCTTCGGCTTTCAAAATATCTGGAGAAGTGCCGAAGAAGAATAAGCTGAGAAAGAGCAGCGCGGTGAACAACATATACCAGACATAGCGTTTTTCGATGTTCAGGTGCATGAAATAGGCGCCCACCATGGCCGCTTTAACCAACGCGATGCCGAATGCCGTGATGAGGGTCAAAGCCGGAATTCCGAGCATGGGACCGGCAATGCTGACAAAGAGCAGGACAGTCAGGATGGCCCAAATCTTGATATAATTTGGATGTGCGTGTTCTTCGTTCATGGCAGTTGGATTCTGTATAGAGATTGAACGATTATTTGGCGATATAGAAGAGAGGAAAGAGAAATAGCCAGATGATATCCACGAAGTGCCAGTATATGCCGATATACTCGACCCGGGGAAGGTGTTCGCCCTTTTTCACCCCGATGGAGATGATGCCCATGATAACCATTCCGGCAATAACGTGGAGGCCGTGCAGTCCGGTCACGGTATAATAAAACGACCAGAAATTATTGGCGAAAAAAGTATAGCCATGCGAAATTTCAGTCGTCCATTCGATCGATTTAACGATCAGAAACACTCCGCCGCCGCCAATTGTGAACCAGATGTATCGAAAGGCTTTTTTCAGATCCCTGGCCTCCGCCGCCTGATGGGCCAGGACAATGAACAGGCTGGAGGTGAGCAGGACAAAGGTGTTGAACGCCCCGGCCACAGTGCTGGTGTGGGAAGCGTGATCGGCCCATTCCTCGTGGTGCAGGCGAAACATGATATAACAGGCAATCAGTCCCCCGAAAATGACGATTTCAGAGACTACCACCCACCAAACGCCAAGTCGTCCGGTGGGTATACCAGTGGCGCTTCTAGCCGTGGCTGCTGGTGCTGTAAAAGCCATTTTTTTGATTATATTAAATTAATTCGATTGAACTGAATGAAGTTTGATCTAAACGGGTTCATTTTGCGGCCAGTAATCCTCTTCCCGCCCCGGCACGCTGTATTCGTAGGGGCCTCGGTAAACCTCCGGCATTTTCTTGAAATTGCCGTGGGGCGGAGGGGAGGGCGCCACCCACTCCAGGGTATTGGCTTTCCAGGGGTTCCTAACGGCTTTTTTGCCAAAGAACAAACTGTAGGCGAAATTAATTAAAAAAGGAATTTGAAAGAGCAGCATGACCACTGCGGACCAGGTGGCGAAGATGCGCAGATTTTGCATATCTTGCGAGGCCAGGTCGGGAAAGTTGTTGTAGTTGTAGATGCGCCGGTGCTGGCCCGCCATGCCCAGGACAAAAAGCGGCAGGAAGATGCAGTTGAAGGGTATTATGGTGCCCCAGAAATGAATCCTGCCCCAGGTCTCGTTCATCATCCGGCCGAACATTTTCGGGAACCAGTAATAAATGGCCGTGAAAAATCCGATAATGGCAATGGGGAAGAAGGTATAATGAAAATGAGCCAGCACAAAATAAGTGTCGTGAAAATAAATATCCACACCACTGGACCCAAGGTAAATGCCCGTCACACCGCCGATGAGAAATTCGGCCAGGAAAGCCAGGGCGAATAACATGGGTGTGCGCAGTTCAATCGATCCGCCGTAGAGCGTGGCGATGTAGCAAAACAACATTTCCGCTATGGGTATGGAAATTATTACCGTGGTGACGGTGAATATATGGGCCATACGGGGATCGATTCCGGCAATGAATTGATGGTGGGCCCACACGAAAAAACTCAGGATGCCGGTGGCAAAGGTGGTGTAAAGGATCGTTTTGTAGGCAAAGAGCTTCTTGCGGGAAAACACGCAGATGACCTCCGCCACCGCCCCCATGGCCGGCAGCAACACCACATAGACCTCGGGATGCCCGAAAAACCAAAACAGGTGCTGCCAGAGTACCGGATCGCCCCCATTATCCGGGTTGTAGAAGGTGGTGCCCAGAGTCTGGTCGAACAGGAGCATGACGGCCCCGGCAATCAATGGTCCGACCGATAACATAAACAAGAGGCTGGCGATGACGATCATCCATACGATGATGGGGATGTCGTACATCTTCATGCCCTTGGCCCGGGCGTTCATGGTCGTGGTGATGAAATTGATCCCTCCCAGCAGGAAGGCCACGAATTCAAGGGCTATGGCCAGCAGCCAGAGCGGTGCCCCGAAGGGCGTTAAATTGTATTGCGACTGGGCCGATAGAGGTGGGTAGGCCGTCCAGCCCCCCCCGAAGCCGCCCCCGGGAACGAGGAAAGAAGTGAACAAGACGATCACGCTGAGCAGAAATATCTGATAGGAGAGCCGGTTGACCCGCGGGAAAACCATGTCGTCGCACCCTATCATGAGCGGGATGAGGAAGTTGCCTAATGCGGCGATCAATATCGGCATAGCCACCCAGAATATCATGATGGCCCCGTGATTAGTTATGAGCGCATTGTAATTTTGCGGCGTGACGGTGCCGAAACCGGGCACGTGTTCACCGGGGAAAGCCAGTTGCATACGGAAGACATAGGCCATATAGCCCCCGATCAAGGCCATGACGATGCCCGTGAACATATACTGCATACCAATCATCTTATGATCGGTAGGGAAGATGTATTTGCCCCAGAAGTCCAGTTCCTCGTGGTGGTCGTGGACTTCGTGGGTGGTTTCTGTGCCGACAGCCGTCTCAACCATTCTTATTATCCTCCAGGTTCACAATTTCTTCCTCTCTAGACATGGCCATCCGCTCAATTTGAGACTGTTCATTTATCCAGGCCTGGTGAACTTGTGGCGATTCTATGGAGATGCGCGCGGCCATAATGCCATGACCAATTCCGCAGATTTCCGCGCATTGAATATCGAACTCCCCGATCTTGGTCGGATTGAACCACCCGGTAATCACGCGGCCCGGAATGGCGTCCTGTTTGAGCCGGAATACCGGCACCGAAAAACTATGGAGAACGTCTTTCGACTCCAGTTGAAAGTGGTAAGTGGTGTCTACCTGCACATGCAGGCGGTCCACCGTTTTAATATCGTCCCCGGTGTCGAGAATCCCGTCTGGACCGGAATGGGTGAAGATCCATGACCATTGTCTGCCGGTCACTCTTATGGTGGCGTCGGCGTCGGGCAATTTTTGTTTAACCTCGTACCAAACCAACACCGCGCCCGCGATAATGACAATATCGAAGAGGATGATGAGGTAGTGCGGATAGGCTATCCATTTGTGCTCTTCTTTTTTCTCCCCGGATACGTATTGGGCTTTGACTCCCTTCTTGCGTCGAAAACGAATGATAAAATAGAAGAGGACTCCTTCAGCCAAAAAGAACCAGCCGCCAACTAAAATGGTTATGAGAGTGAATAGGTTATCTATTTTCCCCCCGTAAGTGGATGCGTTTTCTATTAAACTCTCAATCATCCTGTGTCCGTCTTCATGCTCAATTGTTTGGCTTAGGTTTCAGCATCTTCAATACACGAATAATATCACACTCAATCCATAGAGGATGCAACCTATCAAAGTGATCCTGAAGGTGATTCTGGCTACCCGATCGCAAATGTCTTCGTTCATATTCTTTTTTCTTAAAGTCGAATTGTTTTTTGATTCGCTTGATTGGTTTTTCAATTTTCCCAAAGTGAGTTGATGTAGGCAATCACGTCCATCATGGCCTGATCGTCGGGCAATATCATGGCCATGGGCCGCATTTGCATACCGGTGATATCGAGCGGATTGGTTCCATGTATGCCCGAGCGGTATTTTTTCAACTGGCTCAAAATGTACCAATCATTCAAACGAACCAGGGGCGGCGAACCGAGGGCCTGATTTCCCTGGCCCTTGTCTCCATGACAGGCCATGCAGACCATGTAATGGGTTTTCCCGCGATCGGCATTGCCCTGTAGTGTCGTTTTGCCCTTGTTGGGTTTGAGATGTTCAATATAGGCGGCCACTTCCTTGACATCTTTATCCGAGGCAATGGTCTTGGCCATCGGCCGCATTTGCATGCCCTCGATATCCTGAGGGTGGGTCCCTCGGATGCCGGACCGGAACTTGGTTAACTGTGTCTCCACATACCAGGCATTGAGTCCCGCGATATGGGGCGCATTGACCGCCCGGTTTCCCAAACCTTGAGGGCCGTGGCAGGCGGCGCAAGTCTGGAAAATCACTTTGCCGCGGGCAACATCATGAGAGAATACCGTTCCAGTAGAACTCAAGAAAATCACTATAGCCGCCAGCCAGGGCATGATTCCGTTATAAATTGATGCGCCGCCGGTATCCGATCTCATTCTTTTTTCAATAAAGCTGGATTTCTGTGATTGTCTAATACGGTTAAAAATTTCCGCCCCAACAGTCTTGGGAAGGATTGTCTTGTCAATAAGAAACACAGTGTTCCTGAAAAAAAAATCGCTTTTTCCCATAAAATTTCAATCTCCAACCCAGCACCATGCAAGGCAGTCCTTAACTGTATATTTCGAGCATGGGTTAAAAATTCTTAAGTGAAATGATGGTCCCTCGGAAGAATTACCGGAGATTTGTTCTCGGTAGCCGCATTCCTTATTTTTATCTATCTTAGATCGAATACGTAACGGGCCAAAAAAACCGCGGCCATGACATAGGTCAAAATCGAGATGTTTTTCCAGCGGCCCGTTCCTGCCATTATGGCCACGTAAACTATAAAACCGACCGCAATGCCTTCGCTGATGCTAAAGGCCAGCGGCATGACCAGTAACGTCACCACCGTCGGCGCGAATTCCCGCAAGTCCCCGAAATCCACATGTCGGATGGCTTCCATCATGAATATACCGACCATGACTAGGGCCGGCGCGGTTGCCACGGCCGGAATGATGGCCAGCACAGGTGTGAAAAAAAGAGCCAGAAGGAAACAGATACCAACCACGATGGCGGTCAGACCCGTCCTTCCGCCTGTTTCCACCCCAGCCGCCGATTCAATATAGGAAGTCACGGTGGAGGTTCCAAGGCAGCTTCCCACTACGGTGGCGGCCGCGTCGGCCGTCAGGGCATGCCCCATTTTCGGCAATTGCCCGTTTTTATCCACCAGCCCGGCCCGGCGGGAGACCCCGATAAGCGTTCCGATGGTGTCGAACATATTGACGAAAAGCATGGCCAGGATGATAGTCCAGGATTCACCGATATGGAGAATCGGATACATGAGGTCGAAACGCAAAAAGGTGTCCCCCATGCTCTCTGGCAGGCCAATGATCTTTTCCGGCAGCCGCGTCACGAAACCGTCTCCGGAGGGCACCACGAACCCGATCACGGTAATGGCCGCGATCGAAAGCAAAATAGCCCCCGGCACTTTCTTGATGACCAGGATCACGGTCAGGGCGATACCGAACAAGACCAGCAGGGACGATCCCGAAGAAAGGTTGCCCATCGTCACGAAGGTGGCCGGATGACCGACGATGATGCCACCGTTGCGCAACCCCAGAAAGGCAATAAAAAGGCCGATCCCGCACTGGACTCCAATTTTCAGGTTGTTGGGTATGGCCTGGGCAATTTTCGTGCGCACGCCGGTGAGGGAAAGCAGCAGGAAAAGGACGCCGTTCCAGAATGTCATGCCCAGGGCCGCTTCCCATTTAACCCCCAGGCCCAGGCAGACCGTATAGGAGAAAAACGCGTTCAGACCCATCCCCGGCGCCAGGGCCACCGGGTAATTGGTCAACAAGGCCATGATGAAGGTGCCTATGGCAGCGGAAAGGGCCGTCACCGTAATGAGACCCGCAATGGGCATACCTCCTGCCTGCAAAATGCTTGGATTGACCACCAGCACATAGGACATAGCCGCAAAGGTGGTCAATCCGGCCAAAAATTCGGTCCGGACAGTGGTCTGGTGCTCGCGCAGGTGAAATAATTTTTCCAGCATGGCGGTTAGTGAGAGTTTGAGGTAATTGCCAGTTGCCTGGGGCGAGGTGGCGATTTCCTATCCAGCACCATCAGTAAAGCATTGTCAAGGAGCCGCATAGAAAACAAAAGCAATTTTTCGAGAGGGGCAAAAGCTTCTTGGCATGGCCGTTTTTTCCTGTTTCTATTTGTGATTCATGTTGGCCATACGTCTCTGTAAAATTTCCCTGCTGGCGGCCACCGCCTTGTTTTTGGCCCTTGTTGTCCTCAACAATTTGACCGATTACGGCTCGAACTACCTTTTTGTCGAGGGCGTCCTCTCCATATCCACCGCCTTCGAAGACAATCGGTTGATGTGGCGGGCCATCGAATCCCCTCTCGTTCACACACTTTTTTACGGCTCCATCATATTGTGGGAAACCGTTGCCCTGGTCCTTTGCGCCTGGGGCATGGTTGTGTTGGCCCGGTCTCTGAAAGGCAGCGGGGCTGCTTTCAATAGAGCGAAAAAGATTGCCACCATCGGGCTCACCGTAAGTTTGCTGCAATGGTATGTGGCCTTCATAACGGTGGGTGGAGAGTGGTTTTTAATGTGGCAGTCGGAAGAATGAAACGGCCAGGACGCCGCTTTTCGCATGTTTACCATAATAGGCGTTTCCCTCATATTCCTCAGTTTGAAAGACGATGACCTGTAGGATGCCATAATATGACCTTTGACCTGATTGAATCTATGTAATTTCGCAAAAGGATGCCGCTATGATGACCTATATTGCAGATGTTGATAAATCCACCTTTTGGGCCCATCGTTCCTGGACCCGCTTTGCCGAGATTGAGGACAAACACAATTACCTCGTTGTGGTGCCTGTCTTCGGTTTCGCCGATTGGGGTCTGGGGCACCCCATGGATCTGGAGGAAACTGTGGGTTTGGCTATATTCAAGCAGGCAGTCAAAATCATTAAGGGATTTCTCCCTTTCATAACGGCGCCACCCCTCCGATTTGTCCTCGGGCCCTACCCAAACTGCGCTTTCAGCCTGGATCCCGAAACGGCTTATGATTATGTAGAGGAAGTTGTCCACTCAATCCATATCACCGGGTTCAAGAAAATAGTTTTTTTCAACACCAGCCCCTGGAACGAGGAAATCATCAATAAAGCCTGTGCCCGCGATCTTCGCATAAAGTATGCCATGCAATTGTTCAGCATCAACCTCTACGGCCTGGGGCTGGATTTTCACCCCGTGCGGAGCGATTCACGAAAGCATTTACAAACCCTGGGTACCTACCTACTGGAGCAGGAGCCGGACTTTTCAGGCGTCTCCGGCTCCAACGTGCCTTCCGATGCCCTCACCCCGGGTGAGGCGGACCATGCCCCGGCCCTGACCGATTTTGTGCCCCTTGAGGATGTCCGCCGGGAAGGACCGAGAAGGCTTAGGCAAGCCGGGGAACTGCTCGCCGGACTGCTTCTGGAAGTGGGGGACCGCCCGCCCTTGCCGCACGACGGGGTTATTTACCAAAAGAAAGGCATATAATAATGATCCAACTGCCTAAATACCGCAACCGCTACCTCCCGGCCATGACCCTGGAGCAAATTGCGGCCATTGATGATAAAGAAGCCATTCCGGTTATCATACCGACCGGAGCCATTGAGCAGCACGGGCCACATTTGCCCGTCGGTGTCGATGCCATACTCGGCCAGGCCTATCTGGGCGCCGCCCTGCCGCAGGTGCCTGATGACGTGCCTGTTTTGGTGGCGCCTCCGATTACCATTGGCAAAAGCGACGAGCACCGCGGTTTTCCCGGAACTCTCTTCGTCTCAACCCGCACCCTGGGCCGGCTCTTAACCTCCATCGCCCGCCAGTTGCATACTTGGGGATTCCGCACCTTGGCGGTATTAAATACCCACGGCGGCAATATATCCGTTTTGCGCTATACCATGCGCCAGATTCAGGCGGATATGGGGATGAGAACCGTTTTTTTAACCTCTAAATATAAACCGATTCTATCCCCACAGGAAGAAGCCTTTGGTTTTCACGCCAATGAGTGGGAAACCTCCATCATGCAGGAAGTTACCGAAGGAATGGTGGACATGTCCCAAGCCGGCTGCGAATATCCCGCCCGCATCGGCATGACCGGAGAATTGCGGCCCGAGGGCTCGCCGGCCACTTATACCTGGATCACCGCAGACATCTCCAAAACCGGCATCGTGGGCGACGCCGCCGCGACCCCGGAAAAAGGCCGGGAATGGTTCCAAAACCACACCCAAAGCCTGGCCCAGGAAATCACCAAACTATCCATCTGGGCCAAAGAACAAGCGGGGAAATAAGGCGGAATGGGCTGTCCCGGCAAGTTTATGCAACCGGCCACTCTATTCAGTCGCGTGTGAAACCATCGATTATTGAGGATTGCGCTTTTTCCCATTGTTCGGGGTAGATCCAGTGGCCGGTTTCCGGGATTACCCATAGCTCTTTGGGCGCGGTGATTATATTGTAGGCGGCATACATCGAGGTTGGTGGACAGGTTCTGTCGTTGAATCCCCATGTGTAGAAGCCTGGCGCGGTGACCAACCGGGAAAAGTTGACGATATCATAATAGCGAGCCGTCTCACGGTTCTCCGGAGTGTTGTAAATTTTTCGATTTCGAGGCGAAAATAGATGCGGCCAACCCCCTGCGCGGCCTTGCAGGTAGCCTTCGTGATCGCTCATGGCGGGGTGGATGGCGCCGAGCCGTGTGATCCGATTATCCAGGGCGGCAGTTATGATGGCGAGCGCTCCGCCCTGGCTGTTGCCGTAAACGCCATAATTTTGCCCGTCGGCCTGGGGCAGGTTGAAAAGAAAGTCTCCCGCCCGCACGGCTCCCAGGATCACTCGCCGAAAGTAGTAGGTGTCCCTGTTTCCGAGGCCATAAATGCTGTATTTGGCGAGCGCGCCTCGAGCCAGATTTTGATAAACTTCGGGCTCCATATTGACCGGGATTCCATGAATACCAATCGCCAGGTGGATGGCGCCCCTTTTTGCGATCTCTGTGTTTGGCCCATAGGGTCGAACTCCCGCGCCGGGAACTTGCAAAACAACCGGATACTTTCCAGGTTCCGCTGGAACGGAAAGCATTCCGAAAATCCGGCTCCCCGGTTTCTCATTCTGGAATGAAAT
Source organism: Opitutales bacterium (assembly GCA_965226205.1). GTDB lineage: Bacteria > Verrucomicrobiota > Verrucomicrobiia > Opitutales > UBA2987 > JAJFLU01. Next base: position 302,506 of record CBDDCJ010000027.1, read on the forward strand.
GTGATAGACCTCAACCACAAGGCTGGACTGTTTCGGAAGCAAAGTCATGGTCGGGTTCAGCGGCACGGTTCTCGCCATTTCGATGGCCATTGCCCAATAACGGGAAAAGTCCTCCAGCATGGTCGCCAAGGGCTTGATTTCATCCGGAGAAAATCCCGCCGTTCCGTAGCCCTTATAAGTATTGCCATCCCATTCCACCTCGATCATCAGGCGGATGAAACCCGGCTCATGAAGCGTACCGCCGTCCACCGTGGCATGCCCATTTTCGTTCAATGTGAGATATCCGGCAGCCGTTGCTTCCATCTTCTCGGGCCCGATTTCGTAGCGGACTTTTGCCCCATTGACCGGGTAGCCGGATTGAAGCACGGAAACATTAAAATGTGCCGTCTCGCCAAGTTTATAGGTCCAGCCACGGCGATCAGGCGTTATTTGATTTCCAGAAAACTTCGCGGCAGCGGGCCGTCGATATCGAGAAGCTCCCGGGCCAGGAGAAAAGGAATCAACGCGAGAAAGCAAGTGGGGTATCGAAGAAAAGCCATCGGACTAATTGCTGTATAATCTTAATATCATCTTTGATGCTTGGTCGATTAGGGACGTTTGCCGGAAAGACGATAGCGAATATAATCGCGCTTTACCCCTAGCAGGCGGGCGGCAGAGGAGACATTGCCCTTGGTTTGTTCAAGGGCCAGGGCGATCAGCCGGGCGATTGCTTTATCGAGACTGAATCCGCTTTCCGGCAGCGCCCAGCCAGGCTCCAGCCAATCGGTTGGCGCAGCCGCTGCGTCTGGAGAAGTTGGATTAAGTTCAACACCGCTCTCCTGTCGTGAAAAATTGAGTTCGCCGCCGTCGCCCAGGACGATGGACCGCTCCAGTTCATGGGCCAGTTCGCGCACATTTCCCGGCCATGCATAATCCCTCAAACGCGTTGCCCCAATTTCCGAGATCGTTGGTTTTTCGATCCGGTAGCGTTCCGCCAACCCTATCAGGAGTTGTTCCGAAAGTTTGAGGATGTCGCTTCCTCTTTCCCTTAAAGGCGGAATGCCCAGCCGCAATAAATCGAGCCGGTGGTAGAGGTCTTCCCGAAATTCTCCCTGCGAGACCAAACTGCGAAGGTCTTTGTTGGTGGCGGCAATGAGACGGATATTGACCGGGATTTCCCGATTTCCGCCCAACCGCCTGATTTTTCCATCTTCCAGAGCCGTCAGCACCTTGGCCTGGATGGATGCGGAAAGGCTGGGAATTTCGTCCAGAAAGAGAGTTCCCCCATCAGCCGCTTCTATGAGCCCTATGCGAGTGCTGCGAGCGTCCGTGAAAGCGCCTTTTTCATGGCCGAAAAGTTCCGATTCGGCGAGGGTATCGGGAAGGGCCGAGCAGTTGATTTCGACCAATGGCTGGTCTCTCCTGGGCCCCTCCTGATGCAGCCACCGGGCAATGGAAGTCTTTCCGGTGCCGGTCTCACCTTCAATCAGGACAGGCGGGAGGCCCTTCTGCAAACGGCGGTCCGCCAGCAGGATTTTTTCCATTTGCCTTTTCACCCCGGCCAGACTTTGGCCGAAGAAAAAGATATCTTTGTTTTTTGATTCCTCCTCCTGCCGGTGTTCGCGCAGGCGGGCGGTTTGTTTAATCTGGCGGCTTCGCGCGAAGGCGATGGGCAGTTCCTCATGGTTAAAAGGTTTCCCCAAATAATCCCCAGCGCCCAGGCGCATGGCCTCCACTGCGCTTTTGACACCGTCCTCAGCCGTCATCATAACGACACCGGTATTGGGTGAGAACCGATTTTCGCGCAACAGGTCCAGACCCTGTCCATCTGGCAGGTTGATATCGACGAGGGCAAAATCAAAGGACAAGTCCCGAAGGGCTCGCCGGGCATCCTCCAGTGTGCCGACAGCTACGACATCGGCTTGCCAGTTTTCCAGAGTGGCGGTCAGGCGTTTTCGCAGCAAAGGCTCGTCTTCAACGAGGAGAATTTCACTTCCGGAAAGGTTCATGTCTATTTTCGCCGGGAAATGGGGGTCTTATTCGGTCAATCGAAAAGTCAGCACCATTTGAGCCGGCTCTCCCCAAGGTGGGCTTTCCGCCATTTCCGCCTGCGAAAAGGCGGCGAGGACCGTAGAATCAAAAATTTCGCTCCCGGATGTTTTTAAAAATTCCTGGAAAAGAATGCGCCCCTCCATGGTTACAATAAAACGGACGGTGGCCGCATATTGGGCCCCGGAAAAATTTTGAGGTTTTCTCCAGGCTTGGTCGAGCAGATCGTAAATTTTGTTTTGAAAAGCCCTCAGGCGGTTCTGTTCGACCGCGGAGAGGGCACGGCCTTGGGTATTGGTATTGATGCCGGATAGATTTCGACTCAGGTCTTCGCGGATGCCAGATATATCAATAGATGGCACAACCGGTGGATTCTTTTTAAAGGCCGGTGGCCTTGCGCGCTGCTCCGGGTTGGGTTGGGCGTAATCCTTCACGAACTGATCGTGGGTCATGGGTTTGGTCTCGCTTTGATTTACCTTTTCAACCGGTTTGGGCAAGGGCCGGGCGCTTTCCAGTGATGGCAGATCGACCGTGAGGGGCAAGGCCGGTTCGTCAGCGAACGGCTTCTCCTTGGAAACATTCACGGGCGGCGTCTGCAAATGAAAAACGTGCGGTTCCGGGCGTTTCTGCACGGCATTCAAAAAAGTTCCCGCCACCAGCAAGAGCAAAACCAATCCGTGAATGAGAGCCGAATAATAAAGTCCCTTTTTCGAGTGAATGTTCATGGCGGGCTGCCCACCTGGGTGTCGAGGCTGATCTCCGACAGATCATTTTCCTGGATCAAGTCGATGAGCGAAATGACTTTTTGGTAGGGCAGGGTAGCATCTGCCCGAATGTTTAAAACCGCCGGGTTAGGCTGCCGGGATAAATTTTCCAATAAACCCGATAATTCAACCAGCGTAACGGGCCGGGTGTTCCAATAATAGATTCCCTGCCCGTCAATGGAAATGGTTTGAAATCGAAGTTCGGCGGATGGATCCTGAATTTTGGGCGATTCCAGCGGAAGTTCCAGGGGTATCGTTTGCTCCAGCAGAGGGGCCGTGATCATAAAAATAATGAGCAAGGCAAAAGCCAGGTCGATCAAAGGCGTGACGTTGATTTCTGACAAAGCGCTCAGGCGCTCTTTTCGTTTGAATGTGCGGGCCATGCGATGTGATACGAGGCGTGATTCTTGTTTTTGGCCAAACTTTTCAGTTTTCCAGGGTAAAGGGTTCCCCTTCCGGCCCCGGTTCATTTTCAATTTCGAAAGCCTCGATTTCGATCCGGTCGGCCAGGGAACTGGCAAAATTCTCCACTTCGGTAATGGCGATTTTGCTTTGGGTGAGCAAAAAATTGTAACCGAAAACAGCGGGGATAGCCACGAGCAGCGCCGCCACCGTGGTAAGGAGCGCCCCCGACACTCCTGGCGCCAGCATTTGAATACTGGCGGTGTTCTTCAAGGCGATGTTCCCAAAGGCGTCCATGACACCCCACACCGTCCCCAAAAGACCCAGAAATGGCGCCCCCGTGACAATGGAGCCTAGCAGGACCATCTTGCTTTCGTAGGTGATGGCGGCCCGGGCCACCCCGCGCTGGAGGGCATTTTCCACATGGCCGATGCGGGCTGTTTGGGAAGCCCCACCAGAATTGGTGCGATAATAGGCATGCATTGCGGTGCGTAACAAATCCGCAAAAGGTCCTCGCACGTCTTGCCAAAAAGGGCGTTCCAGGTTGAGAATCGAGAGAACCTCGCCCAGCCTTTTTTCAACGTTGAGATTCAGTTCCCGCAAGCGCGAAAGCTCCAGGTATTTTCCGATCATCACGGTCCAGGCCAGCAGGCTGAAAAAGAGCAGGGCGATGACGATACATTTTCCGGCCGTGTTGGAATGTTGAAAATAAGTCCACACGCCCGTCATCTCAAGGTCCGCGGCCGCCATACTTGGGTAGATGTTGATTCCGAGGCTAGTTGCCATGAATTTTGTCCTATTGAACTATTAACGAAAAGAGGAAGCGCCTTTGGCAAACCTGAATGTTTTATGCAGCCAATTTTTTTGTCGATGAGAAAAGTAAAAGCGTTTTCTTCTCAAAATTCGGCGTCTGTGTTCGTTAAAGGTTGCCGTTGGCGAGGTCAGTTCCCAACATAGGGCAATCATTGGCAAGATCGTCCTGAATTGATGAACTATAAAACGAAAACTCTTGGGGAACTGGCTCGAAAAAGCGGCCTCGTGTCGGGCAAATCGGCGCTCGTCGGGTTCGACGGATTCGTTGACAGGATAATGTCCGCGGTGGATCGCCGTGTCGGACTGGGGAAGGACTTTAACCCCATATCCACCATCGATCAATTTGCGCAACGCATCGCGGCGGCGGCGGGCAAGAGCACCAATATCGAACTTTACCGGCAGACGGAAAAATTGGGAGGCAATGGTCCCATAATGGCCAACGCTCTCTTGCAGATGGGTATGAGCGTAAAATATATCGGTTCTCTGGGGCGACCCGAAGCGCATCCTGTTTTTCAAGAGTTGGCCGCACGCACCGAGGCCGTCTCACTCTGCCAACCCGGCTTGACCAATGCCATCGAATTCGATGACGGCAAGATAATGCTTGGTGAAACCTCCTCTTTGGAGGCCATCGGTTACGGGGGAATTATCAACACGGTGGGAGAAGGGCTCTTTATCGACGCCATTTCACGGGCCAACCTCGTGGCATTGATGAACTGGACCATGATCCCTCACATGACGGCCATTTTTACCTCCATTGTGGAAAAAATCTTGCCCAATCTCGGACCCAGGGAAGGGGGACGATTTTTTTATTTCGACCTTGCCGATCCCGAAAAACGAGCCGATGGCGATATCCAGGGCGTTTTGGCGACCATCAAGCGATTTACCGCCTTCGGCCATGTCACCCTGGGCCTGAACTTGAAAGAGGCTCAGAGAATATTTGAAATCACCGGCCACAAACCTCTCGAGCCCGATGAAGACGGCCTCAAAACCATGGCCCTCCGCCTCAGTCAGAATCTCGACATTCCCACCGTCGTCATTCATCCCAGAGATTCCGCCGCCTGCGCCGATAAAGGAGACGCCTGGTGGACGCCGGGCCCATTTGCGGAAAACCCGGTCATAGAAACCGGCGCCGGCGATCACTTCAATGCGGGCTATGCAGTCGCCCAGATCATTGGTTTGAGCCCGCCCGCCTGTCTCACGGTGGCGGTGGCCGCATCTGGATTCTACGTTCGCAATGGCAGAAGCCCGTCTCTATTTGAAATCGAGAACTTTATCCGCAATTTTTAAATGCAGGGTGGAATTCTGTTGATAGATAATTCCGCTTCTGATTTTTAATAATAAATTAAACTAACTATGCCACCTAGAAAAAAAACTGATTCCAAAACAGCGGGTGAATCGGCCCCGGCACGAGCTCGCCCCCCGGCAAAAAAGAAAACTGTGGCTGCCGCCAGGGCCAAAGCTAAAAGGCCGAAGCCCCGCAGGAGGAAACGCGGTTTGCTCATTTCCTTCGAGGGCTCTGAAGGCAGTGGAAAGACATCTCAAATCAGCCGTTTATCGGCGCGTTTCGAGGATGCAAGACACCCGGTCATCTGCACCCGCGAACCGGGAGGGACCGAGATTGGGGAGGAAATTCGCCACCTGCTCAAGCACGCCTCGCCCAGCACAAAAATTACCCCCGAGGCCGAGCTGCTCCTTTTCGCCGCCAGCCGGGCCCAATTGGTGCGTGAAGTGATCGTCCCTGCTCTGGGAAAGGGAAAGATCATCCTGTGCGACCGCTTTCTCGATTCCACCACAGTCTATCAGGGAGTGGGGCGGCAGATATCCGCTGAGCCGGTGCATATCATCAACACCTTTGCAGTGGGGAACATTATTCCCGATATTACGGTGGTTCTCGATATTCCCGCAGAAACCGGGTTTGCCCGTATTAAACACCGTACCACCGATATGCCCGACCGCATGGAGAGCGAAACCATCGATTTCTACCGCAAGGTGCGGGAAGGCTATCTCCTCTTGGCCAAGGCCCTGCCGGAGCGCTTCATCGTGGTCGATGGCAACAAGAGCCGCAAATGGATCGAAGACAAACTTTGGGATGAACTTATTCAGCGCATTGGATGAGCCGCTGCGCTCCTGCCGTCCGGTAAAAATTCTTCAGAGTTCTCTCGATAAAAACCGTCTCGCCCACGGTATTCTTCTGCATGGCAGAAGCCTGGCTACTTTGGAGGAAGTCGCCCTGGCGCTTGCCGGGGTTTTGCTGGATGCTCCGGGAAAAGCTGCTACCCATCCCGATTTGTTCACCTTGCGCCCCTCACGCAAAGCGCGGTTCATCCGCATCGAATCCACCCGTGAGCTGATCCGGGCCATTCAGCACACCCCAAGCCAGGGGAGCCGTAAAGTGGCCATCGTCTATGAGGCCGACCGCATGAACACCGCCTCGGCCAACGCCTTTTTGAAAACACTTGAGGAACCGCCCGCCGACACCAATATCCTGCTCCTAACCACCCGTCCCTACAACCTCCTCGAAACCATTCGCAGCAGGACATTCAGTTTCCGCCTACCGGTCGATGTGGCCCCACCGGCCGGGGCAGAATGGGCGAACTGGCTGCACGATTACAAAAAGTGGCTCGGCAGCTTGGTGGCCGGACCTTCCGGCAGCAAAGACAAAGCAGAAGCCGTGCTGGCCCTATACGGGCTTCTGACCCGTTTTCTCAACCTGCAAAAACCCCTCGCCGATGCCGCCTGGAGTGAGGAAAAAGAAAGACTGCCCGTAGGATTAGGCGACGAAGAGATCGATGCTTCCAAAACGGGCCTGGCCAAAGGCGTCCGGCAGCGGCTCTTCCGGGAAATTGAGGATCACACGCGGGCATTTTTCGCCCAAAAAATGGAAGCGGGCCAAGACATTCCCTACCCGGCGCTGGCCGGGGCTATAGCAAGCCTCGAGCGCGTCGCCGGGCTGGTCGAAATCAACCTTAAAGACGGCGAAGCCCTCGAATACTTCCTCCTCGCCTCCCTCCGCCACTGGACCGCGAGGAGGTAAGGGTGGGCCTGGAAATTACTTAAGGTCATTGCGGCGTCGAGTCTATATTGCTTAATGGAAGGAAACTTCCGTCGTAGCAATTCGTCTGGAAAATTTGTGCTGACACAAACACATTTGCTATAGCGGGTGACAACTGTGAGATAACCACATTGACTAATTCGTCGTTGTGATCGATGGATTCGCTATCACCCATAATTTGGAGGCTGTCCCAAAAATATAAAGATTTTGTAGTCAACTGGATGACGTTTATAAAAATAGCCGGAAAGAGCATTTTTTTGCTCGATCCGGCTAAAAAAGGGTTCTATAATTGCGTTAGCGAAAATCAATATAGCCCTTTCTATGAAAAATATAGCCATCCAATGCCTCCTGCGTCCAGCTTTAACTGTGGTCGACCGTTGCCTCGATTACGATAACTTTCGCGCCACCATCGAGCGTATCGACCGGCTGCTGATCGATTCGGAGGTGGAATCGCAGGGCGTTGATCTGGCCTTGGAAAGAGGCCAGCCAATGAGTGTAAAGGCCCGGCAAAAGCGGGCTAATTTTGCCCTCAAGGCGTTGCGTATGGAAACGCTGCGTTATCTGCTCGGTGGGATTTCGTTTCGGCATTTGTCGAGGGCTCTGGGCAGCAGCGATCTGTTGGCTGACTTTTGTCGTGTCCGCCATATCGACGGCATAAGGGGCATCTCCAAGAGCACCCTGGAACGGGCCTCGAAGTTTTTCAGCGAAGAGCAGTTGAGGGCCTTGCACCGGACCTTGACTGAGGTTGTGGGCGATGCCGATCTGGCCCGGCAGGTGGTGGGATTGGACAAGCCGATAGACACCACCATTTGCCTGATCGACGGCACCTGTTTGGAGGTCAACATTCATTGGCCGACGGACTGGGTGCTGCTCAAGGATGTAGCGGGCACGCTGCTCAAAGCGATCCGGCTGATCCGTGAGAAGGCCGGTTTGCGCCATCGCATGCCGATCGAACCGGAGCCCTTGGCTCGGCAGATGAATCGGCTGTGCATACAGATGACCCACAGCCGGCGGCGAAAGGACAGCGCGCGGCAACGCAAGGGTATCTTGAGGCAGATGAAAAAGCTGCTCAAACGGATCGGGGAGCATGCCCGCAGTCACCGGGAATTATTGCAAGCCTGCTGGGAGCAAAGCGATTACAGCGAAAAACAGGTCCAACAGATCCTTACCCGGATGGAGCGCATGAGCGAGCTAATCCCGGTGATCATCAAGCAAGCGCACGAGCGAATCATTGGCGGCCGCCAGGTGAAAAACGCAGAGAAAGTTTTGAGTGTTTACGAACCCGATGCGCAGGTGATTGTGCGAGGCAAAGCGGGCCAAGAGGTTGAGTTTGGCAACACCCTGTTTTTGGGTGAAAGCGTTGAAGGATACCTGCTGGACTGGAAACTCTACGGCAGCCGGACGCCAAGCGAAAATGAACAAATGCAAGAGAGTTTGCAAAGACAGAACCGCTTCAACCTAGCCGAACCCATAGCGGCCATGTGCGCGGACCGGGGATTCGCCTCCCAGCGGGCCCGCCGGCAGTTAGCCTGAGTTCGACAGTTGGGGGGGGTAAATCGATTATTTTTAGGGTTTTTCGTGCTGTAGGGCGCATGGTTGTCAGGGTTGGGGTGTGAATATGCCGTGTAGTGCAGACCACTCTATTGCCTTTTCGGAGAAGTAGTGCAGGGTCGGTGTTGATGTATTTGCGTCGCCATCGTCGTCGTAAGAAGGGCCAGGATTATGATTACTGGACGCTGGTGGAGTCGGTGCGCACAGCCAAGGGGCCGCGCCAGCGCATCGTGGCCCACATTGGCAAGGAGCCGGGGCTCGATGAGGATGAGCGGTTGGGTTGGGAGCAGATCGGTCGGCTCCTCGATGGCGATGATGAGGCTGCGGGGGCCGAGCAGTTGGATTTATTTGCCGAGGATAAACCGGAGGCTCCGTTGTGGGCGCAGGTGAATCTGGGTCGGATACGGGTGGAGTGGGTGCGTCAATTTGGCAAAGTGTATGTGGCTCTGGCGCTGGGGCGGCGGCTGGGGCTGCATCGTTTCTTCGAGGAGCATTTGCCGCCGGGCCGGGAGTCGGTGGGCTGGGCCCAGGTGGCCTCGATTCTGGCGCTGGGGCGTTTTTGCGAACAGGCCTCGGAGCTGGCTCTGGCCGAGCGCTGGTATGGCTCGACGGCGCTGGAGGATTTGATGGCGGTGGATGTGGATGAGGTCTATGACAACCGTTTGTATCGCGGACTGGATCGTGTCTTGCCCTTGCGCCGGGAACTGTTCAGTCATCTTAAAGGACGCTATGAAAGCTGGTTTGGGACGCGTTTCGAGTTTCTTTTATACGACATAACGAGCACCTATTTTGAGGGCCGGTGCGAGGGCAATGCCCAGGCCCAGCGCGGCTACAGCCGGGACCAGCGGCCGGATTGCAAGCAGGTATGTCTTGGACTGGTGGTGACCCCCGAAGGGCTGCCCCTGGCCTATGAGGTTTTCGACGGCAACCGCGCCGATGTGACCACGGTGCAGGAGAGGGTCGAGTTGATGGAATCGCATTACGGGGTGGCCGATCGCATCTGGGTGCTGGACCGCGGCATGGTGAGCGAGGCCAACCTCGAATACCTGCGCGGCAAAGGGGCCCGTTACATCGTGGGCACGCCCAAGAGCCATCTTAAAAACTTTGCCCTCGATCTGCTCGAGCAAGGCGATTTTTGCGAGGTGCGGGCGGGGGTGGAGGTCAAACTGGTGAAACATCCCGACTGCCCCCAGATCGAGCAATATGTGCTTTGCCGCAGCCAGGGACGGGGTCAAAAAGAAGCCGCCATGCTGAGCAAGCAAAAGGAGCGTTTGCGCAAAAAGCTCGACCAGATCGACCTGAGTTTGCGTCGGCGAGGGCAGAAATTCGATCCGGTTGAACGCCGTATCGGCCGCTGGCTGGGCCGCCACACCATGGCCGAAAAAATATTCACCGTAGAAGTGCAAATCGACGCCGCCGGACGGGCCTGCGCATTGCAAATCACCGAAGACGAGAGCAAAGCCGATTGGGCCCAACTGGCCCACGGGACCTATCTGCTGCGAACCAACTGCCAGGAGGAAGACCCACAAAAGCTGTGGCGGTGGTATATACAACTGACACAGGCCGAGGCAGCCTTTCGTTGCGCCAAAAGCGACTTGGGGCTGCGGCCGGTCTATCACCACAAAGAAAAGCGTGTGCAAGCGCACATTCTGATCTGTTTTCTGGCTCTGGCGATGTGGCGCGCCCTGGAAAGCTGGCTGCAGGCCAAAGGCCTCGGCACCTGTGCGCGGCAAGTGTTGCACGAACTGGAGAATCTACGCTCAATGGACGTGGTGGCGCCGCTGCGAGGGGGACGCGAAGCGCGTTTACGGCTGGTAGGCAAACCGGAAAAACTCTGTGCCGACCTCCTCAAGAAAATGGGCCTAAAACTGCCCACCCGCCCCAAAATCATCCAGAATGTAGTGCAGACTAACGGCAAAAATTAATCCCGAATCCGCATAGATAAGCCCTTTAACTTTTGGAACTGTCGAAGATGGGTTGAGCAAGCCGGAATCCAATACGGATATGACCGGCCCGGATATGACGCTCCAATCGACATCGGTGGGATCGAGTGGCAAGAGCGTGTCGTCATCAAATACCTGGGAAACATCCAGTTGAGCCGATGGCGTCAAACAACTGGCCCAAATAGCCGTTTTTGGAAGTGAATTGAGCTGGTTCCGGCCCGCTTCGGCTGAGATCGCCGGCGATTCCGCCAACATTGGAATCGACCCGAAACAGGCCGCCGGTCAAACGTCCGCCCCCGCTGTCCACGGTTTCCACTGTTATAGCGATTGATTGATCGCTGCTTTCGCGAATATTTGCCTGCAGGAAGCAACTCCCTGAGAAGGCCGCCGCGAATAGCAGATTTCCAAGAAAAACCATTCGATAATTTGGCATTTTTCCTTTCCCTCCTTATTTCCAAACGTAGTTAACAGTACGTAATAGCCAGACTTATTTAATAATAAGGATATTTACCTAAAACTCAATATTAAAAAGCGCGCACCATAAATTTTCTCTTGGCAGAAGCAGCTACTCTCTTCCACAAACACCAAAAATGATTCGGGGAAGAAACCCCGATTGCAGTTTTGGGCTGTTTATGAAATCTTTAAATTTCCCCGAAACTGCCCAACGGCGGTTAGGAAACCGGACTTATTGTCCACATGCGGATTGTGTCCCGCCCCGGTGATCATCGTCATGGTGACCTTGGGAAAATGGCGAGCGATGATGGGTAGATCGCCTTCCGTCAGAAAAGGGGAATTTTCTCCACGTATGAACAGGACCCGGCCTCCGTAATGGTCTTTTTCAGACAATGGATTTTGGGCCAGAATCTCCTGGTTCCTGGCCAAGGTTTGGTGGTTGACCTGCCAGCGGAATTTTCCTTCAGCGTCTCGCGCGAGGTTGGTCAAAATAAATTGTTGAAGTCGTTTATGGCCAATTAATGGCTCCAACAGTAGATTCGCCTCTGCCCGGCTGGATAGTTTCGACGCATCGATTGAGGCCATGGCTTGAAAGATTTTACGATGCAAAATCGGATACGGTTTGGGAGTTACATCCACCACGATTAGGGAGTTGACGGCCGAACCGTGCCGACAGGCCAGTCTCATGGCCACTTTTCCTCCCAGGCTATGACCCATTAGATTGATGGGCTCCAGGCTCCATTTTCTCAAAAAGAGCCGCACATCCGTCACCAGATCATCAAAAGTCATGGACTCGCTATTTGGGGACAGCCCGTGATTGCGAAGGTCCAGAGCGAATACATTAAAATCCCGGGCCAGGATCTTGCCAATCCATCGCCAATTGCGTGAAGAGCCCAACAGCCCGTGTAAAATCACCAGAGGAGGTTTCCCCTCTCCCTCGAAATGCAGATGGGCTAAAGGCAGGGCCGCGATTTCGTTTAACAAAACTTCAGATCACCGATTAAAGGCTCTTCATGTAATCATCGTTGAATATTTTGCTGATGTAGCGGTTGCCCGAGTCGGGCAGCATGGCGACGACGATTTTCCCCGGTCCGGCCTCTTTGGCCACCTGCAGCGCGACCAAAACATTGGCCCCGGAGGAACCACCCGCAAATATACCTTCCTCGCGGGTCAAACGACGGGCAGTGAGAAATGCATCTTTGTCCGAGTGCCGGATAATCCGGTCGAGAACGCTCAGGTCCAGGCAGTCGCAATGCACGTCATTGCCGATTCCTTCCACCTTGTAGGGGTAGGGGTCGATGTTGCCTGTTTTGTAAAAAAGGTCGTAAAAGATGCTGCCTTCTGGATCAGAGGCAATCACTTCGACTTGCCGCCCGGCTTGGGATGCCTGCTCCTTGAGGTATTTTCCGGTCCCCGTAACCGTGCCCCCCGTGCTTGCCCCGGCCACAAAGTAGTCCACCATCCCATCGGTGTCCTCCCATATTTCCGGGCCCGTAGTCATATAATGGGCTTCGATATTGTCTGGGTTGTTATACTGGTCGGTGTATAGGGAATTGGGAATTTCACTGGCGATACTGAGGGCTTTTTGGCAGTAATTATCGGGATGATCATGAGCCACTTTGGTGGGGGTGACGACTACCTCCGCTCCGAAAGCCATCATCATATCGGCCTTTTCCTGGCTCATTTTATCCGGCATGGTAAAAATGCACTTGTAGCCTTTAACCGCCGCCGCCATGGCCAGACCCTGTCCGGTGTTGCCGGATGTTCCTTCAACCACTGTGCCCCCCGGTTTAATTAGGCCGTTTTTCTCCGCTTTTCGCAAAATATGGGCTGCCATGCGGTCCTTGATCGAACCCGAAGGGTTCAGGAATTCCGCTTTCACCAGAATAGTTGCCATTGAGTCATCGACCAAGTTGTTCAGCTTGATCAAGGGTGTGTGCCCTATGGCTTCGAGTATATTTTCGTGATATTTCATAATCGGCTCATGGCGATGACGGAATTCTCCCCACTTGTCCACCTAATAGACAGACGAAGAACGGTATGTCCCTATCGAGGACACATTGGAGGCAAAATGGTAGGCCGGCTGGGGATCGAACCCAGAACCAATGGCTTAAAAGGCCACTGCTCTACCATTGAGCTACCGACCCATCTTGTTGATACGTAAAGTCTTATGAGGTTGTATTCTTTTCGATTAGATTTTTCCACACTCCAACCATGAATCAAGGTAAAAATGAGAGTAATTCAGTTAAATCTGTGAGGAAAAGCACCAAAGTCCAAAACCAACTCAGGAATTTTCAAAGCGGGAATTACTACGCCCGCTTCAAGGCAGGTGGCAAGCAAAAATGGCTGGCCCTTAAAACCGGCGTTTACAGCGTAGCCAAACTACGACTCCATTCTTTCGACTCCTATGGCTACGGCTTCACCTCCCCCGAGGCATAGGGTGGCGATACCTCGCTGTTTCCCTTGATTTTTCAATGCGTAAAGAAGGGTGGTCAAAATACGCGCTCCCGAGGCTCCAAGAGGATGCCCAAGGGCAATGCCGCCGCCGTTTACATTCACTTTTTCCCAGTTCCAGCCCTTTTCCCGCAACGCGAGGCCATTGGCCAGCACCTGGGCGGCAAATGCTTCATTGACCTCCAAAAGATCCACCTCCGGCAGGCTCCACCCGTTTTTTTCAAGGAGTCGCTCAATGGCCAGGGCGGGAGTGGCAAAAATATATTTCGGATCCAAAGCGGCTTGAGCATACCCTATGATTTTCGCCAGCGGAGGCGTTTTTAATTTAGAGGCACGGGCCTCGCTGCAAACCACCAAAGCGGCCGCCCCGTCATTCAATCCCGGCGCGTTTCCAGCGGTCACCTTTCCCTCTTTTTTAAAGATCGGCTTTAAACGACTGAGCGAATCCAGTGAGGTATTTTTTCGCGGAGGTTCGTCGGTGTCCACTATTACTGGATTTCCTTTGCGATCCTTAAAAGTCAGAGGGACTATTTCCTCTTTAAAATTACCGCACTCTATGGCGGCAACGGCTTTGCGGTGGCTTTGCAACGCATATTCGTCCATTTCTTCGCGGCTAACCCCATATTCCTCCGCTATGAATTCTGCCGCTTCGCCCATTATCCAATCCTCGAATGGGCACCACAAACCGTCCACTACTATGGAGTCGAGCGCTTCCCGGTTGCCGTAACGCATTTGGCCTTGGCGTCCGTGAAGCAGATGAGGCGCATGGCTCATGCTTTCGACACCTCCCGCCACAAACATGTCCCCATCGCCGCAACGGATAGACTGCGCGGCCAGCATAACGCTCTTCAAGCCGGAACCGCACACTTTATTAATTGTGGTGGCGCCCACGGTTTGGAGAACCCCTGCCGAAAGTGCGCATTGCCGGGCGATATTTTGGCCTAAACCGGCCGCAACCACATTACCCATAAACACTTCTTCAATCGTTTCCGGATTTGACAAGCCTGCCCGCTCGATTGCGGCGCGTATGGCGGCGGAACCAAGATCACGAGCGGAAAATTTGGCAAGCGCTCCCAATAGCTTGCCGGTGGGAGTCCGTGCCGCACTTATTATGACAGCGTTTCTCGATGGATCGTTATTATCATTCATTTTTCTGAAACGTCTTCCTTATGTGGGAAAAGATGTAGCGCCAGGATTCGTATTCAAGCAGGCAATGGAATCCAGGGCGCCTGGATTTTCAATGCTGGTCATATCGCCCAGAGATTTGCCCAAATAGGCTTTTTTTATCGTTCCGCGCACAATTTTACCGGAACGGGTTTTTGGAAGAACCGCTACGGAATAAACCGCTCGCGGAGCCAGAGGTTTGCCGATTTCTGCGGCCACATGATCGATCAGCTCTGCCTGTTGCATGGAAACGCCATCCTTGAAAACCACGAAACAGACGATGCTCTGGCCCTTGATTTCATCCGGCACTCCTATGGCCACCGCTTCGCTTACTTTGGGATGGGAAATGAGCGCGGACTCGATTTCGGCGGCCCCTATCCTTTTACCGGCAACGTTGAATGTATCGTCGGAACGTCCGTGCAGAAAGAAGTGGCCGCAGGCATCGATACTGGCCCAATCTCCATGGTTCCAGACGCCCTCGAACTGGCTGAAATAGGTTTCGAGGTAGCGATTGTCGTCATTTAGAAATCCTTTGGTCATTGATGGGAAAGGGTTTTTGCAGACAAGGTAGCCGGTGTTTTCACGCAGGGGAGCGCCGTCTTTATCAAAAACATCAATATCCATGCCCAGCGCCCCGGTCCCCAGGGTGCAGGATTTCAGGGGTTGAACGGGAACAGGCTGCAGCAGACACCCCATAAGTTCTGTCCCTCCGCTCATATTGATAATTGGGCATCGGTTGCCACCGACCTCCCGAAATAGCCATTGATAGGAGGATTCGTCCCATAACTCCCCGGTTGAACCGATCAGCCGTAAACCGGAGAGGTCGTAAGCGCCGGGGCCCATGCCATTCGTTGCCCGCATGAGAACTCTTATTGTGTTTGGTGACACACCGAACGTAATTACCCTCAGAGACTCCATCAATATCCAAAGCCTGTCACTGGTTGGATAGTTTGGCGCGCCATCGAATAACACCACCGAAGTGCGGTAGAGAAGGTTACCGATGAGTTCCCATGGACCCATCATCCACCCGATGTCGGTGAGCCAGAAAAAAGGCTCTCCGGGTTGGACATCGAAGGCATAGCGAAGCTCTTTGCCGGTAATGGCCAAACATCCGGCGTGGGTATGCACCGTCCCCTTGGGGTTGCCGGTGGTACCGCTGGTATAAAGAATCAAACAGGGTTCCTCGGCGGCTGTGTGACGACATTTTATGGCAGAAGTATGCCCAGCCAGAAACTCCGGCCATTCCTCTGTGTCAAAGGCAATGATTTTTTCAATGGACGGTATCTGCTTTGCCGCAGCCCGGACAATCAGGCCGGAGTCGATCTGTTTCCCCCGCCGGTGCAAGGTATCGACTGAAAATAGCATCCTTACCCGGCAGGAGCGCATTCTTTCGATCAAGGCCCGCTGGCCGAACCCGCAGAAAACCGGGCGCCGATCTTGAAGGCGGCAAACATGACCACCACGGTTTCAATTCTCATCGGGGCGTAAAGTCCAATAGCGTCTCCCGGCCCCAAACCGTGAGCCAAAAGTCCCCCGCAACATTGGTCCACCAATCGGGAAAGCTCGCCAAAGGTTAGTGGCGTGGTCTCATTCGGACGGTTGGATTCTTTCTCGTAAAATAGGGCAATCTCATCTTCATGACCTGCTTCGATATGGCGATCTATACAATTATAAGTGATATTGATCTCGCCCCCTGAAAACCAGCGCGTCCAGGGGAACCCGCCGCTGCGATCGCTGATTCGCTCATAAGGTCGAAACCAGGAAAGCCCCATATCCTTTAAAACCGCGTCCCAAAACCAATCCCCATCCTCTATGGCCAGAACTCGCAACTCCTCATAATCGGAAATACCCTGTTCCCGCATGAACCTGGCCAAGTGGCAATTTTCAGTCCAAGGGTGTTCTTCCGGGCGCCAAATAAAAGATGAATCGGAAATTTTTCCCATGATCTAACTTATAACGAAGCGCCTTGTGAAAATGAAGCCAAAACCCAAAAAATTACTCCTCCCCACGCAATCGGCAGGTATCTCACGCACAAAGCCTTCAGGGGTTTGCGGCGCGCTCCAACTGTATTCACCCGTGCTCTGAGATGAGAGAGCCCACCATTTTATTGTCAACGATTTGGCTTGGGATGGGTTTCTACTGGTTGAAGAAAAATGAAAAAAGAAGAGTGCCCCGTGTTGCCGAGCGTCCTATAGGCTCGCAGCTTTTTCCTTTAAGTAAATATAAAGCAAAGCCGCCCGCCGGGAATTGAGTCGACATTCGGGCGGAGTGGGTTTATATTATTAAGGAATCTATTTTATATAAGGAAAAATATTCGGATACCGGGAACATTTTACTCTTTTCAACGCTCCTATCAAAAAGTTGTTATCACATGGCACTGAAAGCAAAAGAAATAGCCCTCGACAAAATGCTTGTGGCGCGCTTCAAAAGCGGAGACCAGGCGGCTTTTGACGATATCGTCAGCCGTTACTGGGACCGTATTTTTTCTCGCGTCCTGCAAATGCTGAAAAACCGGCAGGATGCCGAGGAGGTCACTCAGGATGCTTTCGTGCGGGCTCATAGAGGTCTGGAAAATTTTCGTGGGGACTCTTCTTTTTCCACATGGCTTTTCCAGATCGCAACGAACCTGGCTCACAATAAATACTGGTATTGGTGGTGCCGCAAACGCGACGCTTCCTTCTCGCTTGATCAAAATATCAGCCGGGAGGGCTCTGTCACCCTGGTCGATATACTCCCCGCCGAAGGGGAGGACCCCGGCCAGACCGCCTCCACTCAGGAACTGGTGGACCGGGTGAGCGAATGCATGCCACTATTGAACGAGAAACATTACGAAATACTGACTCTGCGGATCGTCCAAAATATGACCTACGACGAAATCGCGCAGCGCCTGGAAATCAGTATCGGCACAGTAAAAAGCCGTATTGCGAGAGCCCGTGAAAGTTTGAGGGAAAAAATTGGGAGCGACTTTTCATGACAGACGAGAGATTTGAGGAACTAGCAAATTCATACCTGGACGACGAACTCAACACTGAGGAATTCGAGATCCTCAAGGAGGAGTTGAATTCCAGTTTTGAGCGGCGTTCGGTTTTTGTCTTTTACCGGCGTTTGCACAATGCTTCCTGCGCCGCTTTGCGAGGGTGTGGCAAAGGGCAATCGCGGGAAACCAGAATTCGGCGGGGGCAATCCGGCATGAAAATCTTTTACCTGGCCCAATTCGGCATGGCCGCAGCCTGTTTTGCCTTGGCCTTTGTTGTCTTGGCTACGTTTTTTCCCAAGGGCAGTTCCAGCCCCTCCGTGGTGGAATTGGAGCAAACCCCTCCACCGCTGGATCTCCCTCTGGTCAATATCAACAGTCAGCCAAATAATGCCATTGCCCTGGCGCCGCCTGCTTCCCGGCAACCCAGGACCCTGGCTCAGGCCCAATTGGCGCATTTTCCCGATTTCCAGAGTTTAGCCCTTCAGCCGGTTGAGGGCGGCAACAACACCGGTTCCGTCCCTGCCACAGTCTATATTTTAAATGGGCTCGACCAGCCCGTCATTTTAATCGGTGGGATCGATTTTGGAGAAACTTCTCCCGCCATCGTGGAGATGCAATTGATGCTCAGTGATCGCGCTTTCTCCATTTTCGAGGAAGAATCGCTGTCGGCTTCCGCCCGTGTCGTCCCCCGCAGCAATCCGCAGTTGCAGGAAAACCCTTATCGGGCGGAATTGGCCAATTTTTATTTCCAGCGCTAGGGTTTGGCATCCTGGTCAGCTCAAGACACCTTTAATCAGGTCTTCCGTGGGCGCTTCGGCGGGAAGCTTGCTCATAGCCTTTCGAATCGCCTTGTCGGCCTCGGGCGCTTTGTAGCCGAGGGTCATCAAAGCTGCCACAGCATCCTGCACACGGCTGCCGGCCTCGGCATAAACGGGTGAATCGCCTGCGGTGGATGGCGTTTTCGATTCCACTGCAAATTCCGCCCCGACCTTGTCCCTGAGTTCAATAATGAGCCGTTCGGCCGTCTTTTTACCGATACCCGGGCATTTTGAAAGCAGGGCCGCATCGCTCGCCCCAATGGCGCACTTCAACATCGTCACGGAAAGCCGGCTCATGATGCGCAAGGCTATTTTGGGCCCGATACCGGAGACTTTTTCCACCAGAAGACGAAAAAACTCCCGATCCTCCATCCGATGAAAACCATAGAGAGATTGCGAATCCTCTCGATACACGGAGTAGATGAATAGTTTTACGGGGCAGCCCACAGGCGGCAATTGCTCCATGGTCGAAAGAGGCAAATGCACCTCGTAGCCGAGCCCATGAGTCTCGATTGTGGCCAGCAGGGGCAGGACCTCGGTCAATTCGCCTTCAATGGAAACAATCATAACAATATATTTTATTTGGGGCTGAGGCCGAGAACATCCTGCATATCGTAAATGCCCGGCGGCTGGGTGATGACCCAATGGGCGGCCCGCAGGGCCCCACGGGCGAAAATCCCCCGGTCGGAAGCGCGGTGAGTGAGTTCGATGCGTTCCCCTTCTCCGGCAAAATAAATGGTATGCTCGCCCACGGAATCGCCTCCCCGCAGGGCGTGAGTTCCGATCTCATCGTCCGGCCGTTCTCCCGTCATGCCCTCGCGACCATGCCGCTCGCAACCGGGCTGCAGGCCTCTGGCCTGACGAATGATCTCCAGCAGCCGCACCGCCGTGCCGCTGGGCGCATCCACTTTATGGCGGTGGTGTATTTCCACCACTTCCGGATTATAGCTCGAATCCAATATCGCAGCCGTTTTTTCCAGCAAGTGAAACAACAGGTTGACCCCAATGGAAAAATTGCTCGCCCACACCACGGGAATGGAAGCCGCTGCCGACAGGACTTCACTCCGTTGCTCCGGCGAATGCCCGGTGGTGCCGATGATGGCTGGCTTACGCGCTTCCGAGGCCAATTTAACAAGTGCCAGAGTAGCCGACGGCAGGCTGAAATCGATCACCGCATCACATTCGCCGATGACTGCGGCGGGATCGTCGCCCAAATCAACCGCAAAAACCTCCTCGATGTCATGTTGGGCGGCGATGGCCATGATCGTCCGGCCCATGCGGCCCTGGCTTCCGTTTAGTAATATTTTTAGAGACATGTAAAAAGATAGGGTAGAGATTAATAACCAATGACGCCAAGTATCTCGAAGAGATTGTCCCTGTTTCTTGACGTTAATGGGCTCAGGGGCAGCCGCGTCTCCGCGCTTTGCAGGATGCCCGCCCGCTGCAAGGCCGCCTTGATGGGCACCGGATTGGGCTCGGCAAAGAGAGCCTTGGCCAGTGGATACAGTTTGAGGTGCCAATGACGGGCTGCCTTCATGTCGTTGTTGAATACCGCGCGGGGTCAGGGCCACCATTTCTTTGACAGCCAGGTTCGACACTACGCTGATGACTCCTTGCGCTCCGGCCGCCATGAAGGGCAGGGTGAGGCTGTCGTCTCCGCTCAGGATGGTAAAATCCTCCCCCAGGGCCAGGCGCAAATCGGCCACCCGGTCGCAATTTCCGCCCGCTTCTTTCATGACGCTTATGTGTGGGTATTTGGAATACAGCCGGACAACCGTCTGTACGCCGATATCGATCACGCAACGGCCCGGAATGGAGTAAAGAACAATGGGTTTGTCGGTCTCCTCGGCCACCGCGCTGAAATGTTCGAAAAGCCCCTCCTGGGTGGGTTTGTTGTAGTAGGGGGCCACTTGGAGCATGCCGTCGACGCCCGCCTGGTGGGCCCGGCGGGTCAGGGAAACGGCTTCACTGGTGGCATTGGAGCCGGTCCCGGCAATAACCGGAACCCTCCCTGCGGCCGTCTCCACAACACAGCGGATAACCTCCGCGTGTTCCTCGTGACTGAGAGTCGGCGATTCCCCCGTCGTGCCCACCGGAACGAGGCCATCGATTCCCTCGTCAATCTGGTATTGGATGAGCTTGATCAAATCCCCTGGACTCACCTTTCCCTCTGCCATAGGGGTGACCAAAGCCGTCAATACGCCCGATAATTTTGTTGCCTTCATGGTTCAAATAAAATAATTTGCCAACTGTCTCCGAATTGAAAAAAGCGGATTGAATCTTCCCGCCGGATGCTTTATAAACATACTAGAATAATTCTTCACGTTTTATTGCAAACCCATTTATCTTTAAATCAGTTCAATTAAAGCAGGGAAAATACTATGAGCGAAAGTGTGGATACCTTTAACAGCATGTTGCATCTGGCGGTCGAAAATGGCGCCAGCGACATTCATATAAAAACGGATAGTCCGGCTTATTTGCGATTGCACGGGAACCTCGAGGCCATCGATATGGATCCCTTGCAGGAGTCCATGATCGAGGAATTCATCTTCGCCACCTGCCCCAAAGGGTTTATCCAACTGTGGCATGACGAATACCAGGTTGACTACGCCTTGGAAGAACTGGGCCGGTTTCGCGTCAACGCCTTCCACCAGCGCGGAACCATCAGCATGGTCTTCCGCCACATCAAGGACCAGCCCCCAACCTTCGAACAGCTCGGCCATGACGGCGGTAGCCTGACGGCTCTGTGTGGCCACAAAGACGGCATCCTGCTCATCTGCGGTGCCACCGGCTCCGGCAAAAGCTCCACCATGGCCGCCATGCTCAACTGGATCAACCATCATCATGACAAACACGTAGTCACCCTGGAAGACCCCATCGAGTTCAACTACACCGATGTTAAATCGCTCTTCAACCAAAGAGAAGTCGGCATAGACTCCCCAACCTTTCAATTGGGCATGAAGGCTGTATTGCGCCAGGACCCCGATATCATCCTGATCGGTGAAATGCGCGATAAAGACACCTTTACGACCGCCCTTTCGGCTGCCGAAACGGGCCACCTGGTGTTCGGCACTCTGCACTCTTCCAACACCCAGCAAGCCGTCCAGCGCCTCTTCGAGTTTTTCCCTCCGGAACAGCAGATTGGCATGAGGCGGCAGATTGCGGGCGCCCTGCGGGCCACCGTCAGCCAGCGTCTGGTGCCATCCATCGAGGGCAATAGGCGGGTGCCCGTTATCGAGCTTTTTATCGTCGATTCACTGGCCCGAAAAGTGATTGAGGAAGGAACCTACGAAAAAATCCCCGCCGTTATCGAGGCAGGCAAGGATTCCGGTTCGAAATCCTTCAACGCCGACCTTTACCGCCTGATCAAAGCCGGCAAAATTTCCAAGCAGGATGGGCTGGCCTTCTCTCCCAATGCGAAAGCTTTGGAAATGAACCTCAAAGGCATCTTTCTCAGCACCGGAGGCCTCGTTTAATAGTTTAACTGTGTAATCCGTGGTTCAAGAAATTGGAGAATTAATGCCGCATTTTTCACAATTCGCCATAAGCGGGCCGACTCTCCGCAGGGTCATTTTTTCGCTCAGTCTCCTCGCTATGTGCGGAATTCTAACGGCTGGGGAAGATAGCGTCAGGGCCGAAGAATTCAAAAACATGGCCCGTGAAGATGTCGGCCGGTTGCAGGAACAGGGCGAAGCCAGGAAACTGGAGGACTCCCTCCATTTGAAAGCAAATATCGAGGGTTTCAACCAGCCGCAATCTATCGGCGGCGGCCCAAGTCCATCCGCCCGCCTCAAAGAAAAAAAAGAGAAAGAGGAGGAGGAAAAGGAGGAAGAACGCAATTGGCTCCTCGACAGCGTTCGTAAGCTATCGGGAAAACAAGAGCTTACGGACGAGGAGAAAGAAAAACTGAAAGACCTCTCCGGCGATTTGAATCTCGTCGATCGCTATGTGGCGGAACGCCTTCGGGAGCGGATGGAGAATGAAGAAGCGGAAGAGAAAATGAGAATGGCCGAAAGAGAGTCCTTTGAAGAAGATGAAGCCTCTACCGAATATCGGCAAAAAATTCCCGGCCTGGCAGATTCGGCGCCCGCGAATCCCCTCAAGGCCCTGGAAGAAAAATTCATGGCCGACGCCCTGAGAAAAGCCCCATCCGCCCAATATACCAAAGAAGCGGAGCCGGATTCGGGAAAAATAGCCGAAAATCCTTATTTGGAGCCAATCGGGCTCTTCGATTTTCAATTTAAAAAATTCAATTTTTTCGAAACGTCGCCCGCACAAAACGGGATTTCAACGGCAAAAATCAACGCCCCGGCCTTGGCTCGGTTTTAACGGAAGATATATCCCTTCCCCTCATGCAAACTGGTAACAACCCCTATTTTGTCTCGGTCCTCCTGCAAAATCCGGCCGCCGGCCTCCCCATGCTCCCCAATCTCACAAATAGCCAGGAAAGCCTTCTGCCCACTCTCAATCCCGTGCCCGCGGTGCCGGGCAGCGCGACTCGGGAATCCACTCAACCCGACCCCCAAAAACCTTATCGCCCACTGGACGCGGAATGAAAAAAATACTTCCCTCGATTGAACCGGTTTTAATATAAAATCCGATTCCCTCCCTCCCTCCCTCAACCGCTCCTTTCCAGAAAATGCGTCTTGCCCTCGACCGCGTATTTCGTTGCCGCCGGCATGACGGTATCAAGCCCGAACCGGTTGTTGATCCTGTCAACGGCATAATGCAGGCGGCGCAGCTTCTCGTCTTCGCGGAAAAACAATTCAAGCTGGCGGCTTTCATCCAGCCCCATGCTGGACAGCCCGAACCCCCGGATTTTATGCCCTTCCTGGAGAAACCTCTTTAGCATGGGAAGAGCCATCTGCAAACACGCCGGCAACACATAATCGTCGAGGTTGGTCAGCCCCTTGGTGGCAAACATAAAACCGGCCCCGTTCCAATCGACATCCTGGAACCGGATATACCCGCTGTATTTGTGGGCCCTCCGGTTGTAGCCCCGGAGCCGGTAACAGAGCTGCCGCACCCCCCGGGCGATTTCTCCCTTTACCCTCTCCAGGCTAACCGTCCAATCGCTGAAAGTGTGCATATAAGTCACCTCCCTGGGAACGTGATAGGAGTTGTCCATGATCCGGGCGCAATCTTTGCCCGTCACGGTTTCCCACAGCATTCGTCCAAAATAAGCCCCAAAGAGCCTTTGAAACACTCCCGGCCCTTTTTCCACGGCGTCCCGGATGGTGGCTAAACCTTCTTTTTCCAGCTTGGCAAATCTTTTGCGGCCGATCCCCCAAACCTTATTCAAAGGCAAAGGGTGGATGGCTTCCCCGGCTTCTTCGGGAGTGAGAACAAGGCTCAAACCGTCCGGCTTTTGCAGGTCGGAGGCGAGTTTGGCATAAGTTTTCGAGTAGGAGATGCCAACGGAACACATCAACCGCGTCCTGCTCCAAATCTCGCCCTTGAGCCTTTTTCCAAAAGCGATCAGGCTCTCCCGGGACTGGCCGAGCAGGTAGCTGACATTCAAAAAGGATTCGTCGGACGAATAGGCTTCCACCTCCGGCGCATAGCGGGCAAGGATGCGGGCAACCTCTTTCGAGATGGCCTGATACTTGTCCCAATGAACTTGCAGCGGCACAAGATACGGGCACAACTGCTGCGCTTCCAGGTGGCTCATGCCGGTCTTTACCCCAAAGGCTCTGGCCTCATAGCTGGACGTGGCCACGATCCCGCGAGGGATTCCGTTGCTCTTGCGCCAGCCCCCGACAATGACCGGGATACCGTAGAGATTGTAGCACTGCTGCTCCACCTGGGCATAAAAACAATTCATGTCCACATGCAGGTAAAGTCTCGGAGTTTGGTTGCTGGGGTGCTGCTGATCCGACGCTATGGTGTTGTAAAGCGTGATCCTGTGGACATTCCGGGTGAGGTCGTAGGCTTCGGGATCGTAGCCATCGATTGCGTTAAAAGAGTTTGACATCGCCTTTATGATAAACAAATATTCATATAAGGCGATATCATTCCATGTTCAACGCGAAAATCAGAAAAATCAACGTGACGGCTGTCTTTGCGGCCAACAAAAACCCCCGCTTTATCAGGAGAATTACCCCACTGTGCTTTGACCTGCCCTCGGGAGAAAGCTACCGGATTGCCGAAATTCGACGAAGCTACACGGACAGGGTAGGGCAGTCCACCAACGTGCATTTCGTGGTCAGGACAAAAGACGACAGGTATTTCGATATCGTCTATGACTCCAAAGAAATGACCTGGCGCCTCGTCGTGGAAATCGAGGACACCCTGATCCTCGAATAAAAGGCGTCAGATTTTGTTCCAGGGAATGGGGTGGTTGAGGTTGATTTTGGGCAGTTTTGCCTCAATCGTTTGCGGGTATTTTTGGGCCGCGCCGGTATTGAAGATGACCACTTGCTCGTGCCGTTCGATAGCGCCTTTTTCGACCAGCCGATTGAGAACGCCCAGGCAGATGGCGCTCTCCGGACATAGCGAGATGCCTTCCAGGGTCGCCGCCAGACGCATCCATCGTGGAATGTCTTCCTCGGGCGCCGCCATGGCTACGCCACTGCTTTCCTTTACCGCGTCGATAATCATGAAATCGCCGATGGCCGACGGCACACGCAATCCGGCGGCCATGGTCGAGGCATTCTGAAAATATTCTGCGAAGCGTTTACCCTGCTCAAATGCCTTTACGATTGGAGCGCAGCCGGAGCTTTGGCAGGCAATCATGCGGGGCTTTTTCTTCGATTTCAGCCAGCCCATTGCCTCCAGTTCCGCGAAGGCTTTCCACATGCCGATTAATCCCGTGCCTCCGCCGGTGGGATAGAGGATGACGTCAGGAAGGTTCCAGTCGAGTTGTTCGGCCAGTTCGAACCCCATCGTCTTTTTGCCCTCGATACGATAGGGTTCCTTGAGGGTGGAGACGTTGAACCAGCCTTTCTCCTTTTCCCCCTGGGCCACGATTTTGCCGCAATCGTCGATCAGGCCGTTGACGACATAGGACTTGGCGCCGGCCAGAATGCATTCCTTCATATTGATGGCTGGGGTATCCTCCGGCATGAACACCCACGATTTCATTCCCGCGCGCGCGGCGTAAGCAGCCAATGCTCCACCGGCATTTCCGGCCGTCGGAACGGCCATTTTTTTGAGGCCGAACTCCTTGGCCATAGTTACGGCCAAAGCCATCCCGCGGGCTTTGAAGCTCCCGGTTGGCAGACGGCTCTCATTCTTGATGTGCAGGCGTTTCAGACCGAAATGCCGGCCGAGCCGCGGCGTTGCCAGGATCGGGGTAATGGTCTCGCTTAGCGAAACTATGTTAGCCGGGTCGGTGACGGGCAGAAGTTCGAGGTATCGCCAGAGGGTGGGCGGCCGGTTCTTGAGGTCCTTTTTGTCGAGATTTTCCCTGACTGCTCCGAGGTCGTAGCGGACCCAAAGCGGCCGCTGGCAGGCCGGGCAGAGATTGTGCACCCTGCCGGCTTCGTATGATTTGCCGCAATGGGCGCATTCCAGTTGGGTGACATAGGACATGACGCTACGGCTTGTCCGCAATTCTTTTGCTAACGGGACCTCTGGCTGCTTTAAGGTTCTCCACGGTCAGCGCATTTGGTCCGAAAATTCGAGCGTAGGGCGTTGCGTTTTTTGTGTCATTGGTCGCTCCGTCCATATAACAAACACTGAAGGCGCGCCGACTTTGGTTGCTGCGGTTGACGTCGGACGCATGCAGCAAATGGTTGTGGAGCAAAGCGACCTCGCCGGCTTCCAATTCGAGGTAGACGCGCTTCTCGTCGGGGCAAAACTTTTCCCCTTGGGCTTTGGTCAAAAAGCCTGAGGGATGCGCAGGATTGATGAGGCCAAATTTGTGGCTGCCCGGTATGATTTGCACACAACCGTTTTCGATCGTGGCCGGGTCGAGGGCGGTCCAGACGGTGAGAATGGGGTCGCGGTCGAGATAATTCCAGCGATCCTGATGCCAGGGCAGCCATGTGCCGCGGTTGGCGGGTTTGTTCATGAACATACAGCGAAAGCTTGTGATGGGAGTATCGGGACCGTAGAGGCGGTCGCAAAAATCTTTAAAAATGAGGTGCTGCGCGTATGTCAGAAAGACTGGGTCGAACTCAAGTTTCTCAATTTTTCAGTAATTCAAGGTGGAGCCCTTGTGCCCAATGGTTTGTTTGCCAATGTCGTCATACTTGCCGGTGAAACTGTCCAACTGCATCATGATCCGATCGTAATCAAGGTCGGCCTGACCAAGCATGATGGCATCGATTTCGTCCTGTAGGGCCTTGAGGTCTTTTTTGCCCAAACGCTCGTCCAGCTTGAGCCAGCCCTCATCCTTAAAATGCCGCCATTGTTTTTCTGTTACCGTCTGCATCGCAAATATTCGCTGCCCGTCAAGTTTTGAATAGTATGCTGTGCTGCGCTGACATTAATCGAGTGAAAAATGGGATAAATCCAATCAAAGATTGAGAAATTTCGTTGACAGATCAAACCAGGTCAGACTATATTTGAAAAATCAGAAAAATGAAAACATTTAATATTACGGAGGCTAAAGCCAAGTTTTCGGCCATAGTGGAGCGAGCGCAGGCCGGGGAGGAAATCATTGTCTTGAAGATGGACAAACCGGTGGCGAAGGTTATCCCCTCCCGCGCCTCGGCCCATATCGGGCGTTTGGGCGCGTTTAAAGGGCAAATCAAAATTGCCGATGATTTTGATGAGTGGTCGAAGGAAGAGCGCGTGGCACTTGGAATCGATTGATTAGCGATGGGAAACCGTTAACTCATCGACTCACATGTTCTGCTCTGGGCATTTGACGACCAGTCCAAATTGAGTGAGGCGGCTATGAGCGCATTGGCCGATCCGTCGAATCTGATATTTTTGAGTATCGCGAGCCTTTGGGAATTGAGTATAAAGATCAGTGTGGGGAAGCTACAGGTGCCGGAGGACTTCTTCCCCGGAGTGCTTCGATCTGGATACGAACTTCTCCCTTTATCGCTGGACCACCTGCAAGAATACCGTTCCTTACCGCTTCACCATCGAGATCCGTTCGACCGCATTCTTGTTGCCCAGGCCCGTTGTGAACAACTGACAGTGGTGACTCACGATAAATCCTTCGACGCCTACGAAATCGGCATTTTGAAAATTTGAAGGAGAACGAGACTTTTTTCATTTTAATGGAACTTGAAATAGTTGCGGGCGTTATCGTAGCAAACTCTTTCGATTAATTTTCCGGCCATCTCGATATCGTCGGGCAGCAAACGATTTTCGATTTCATGGCCGATTAAGTTGCATAGCAGACGGCGAAAATATTCATGCCGTGGGTAGCTCATAATGCTGCGGGAATCCGTCAACATGCCGACAAAATGACTGAGTAGCCCAGTATTGCTGAGTGCGTTTAATTGCCGGGTCATTCCCTCCATTTGGTCAAGAAACCACCAGGCGCTGCCGAACTGCATTTTTCCCGGAACTCCTTCTTCAAAAAAATTGCCGCACATGGTGGCGAAGAGGTAGTTGTCGGCCGGGTTCAAATTATAGAGAATGGTTTTGGGAAGCTTACCGCGTTGGGAAAGCTCACCTAGAAACGCCGCCAGAGCTTGGCCCTGAGGGTAATCGCCAGTCGAATCGCAACCGGTGTCGGGACCTAACGTATTGAGAATATGTGTGTTCACGTTGCGCATGGCGCCCAGATGAAACTGCATCACCCAGCCGTTTTCGTAATAAATTTCGGCCAGTTGGGTAAGGATAAAACCGGCAAACCCTTCCGCCTGGTCCGGATTGACGCACTCACCCCGTCGCGCATTGGTAAAAATAATTTCGGCTTCACTTTCATTGCAGATTGTTTTCGGACAATGGTTCAAACCGTGGTCGGAAGCGCACGCGCCCATCTCATCGAAAAAGGCGCACCTGGAAGCGAGGACCTCCAGAAATTCAGTTAAGGAAGAACAATTTTTCCCGCCGGCTTGCTCCAGTTTGTCAACCCAGGCATTCCAGTTCTGCGGATTTTCCACCTTCAAGGCATTGTCGGGGCGGAAGGTGGGTACCACCCTGGCAGGGCATTCGCTTTTGTGCAACGCTGCATGGTGGGCGAGATTATCGGTCGGGTCGTCGGTTGTGCCGATGGCCTCCACCTTGAATTTTTCGAGGATGCCCCAAGTCGATAATTGAGGCTGTTGCAGCGCCTCGTTGGCCTGTGCCCAGATGGCCTCGGCGCTCTTTTCGTCAAGCAGATCATCGATCTCGAAATAACGTTTCAATTCCAGATGCGTCCAATGGTAAAGAGGGTTGCGGTAGGTATGTGGCACGGTTCGGGCGTAGGCCAAAAATTTTTCCTTGGGGTCGGCATCGCCGGTGATAAACCTCTCCGGTTCGCCATGCGCCCGCATGGCCCGCCATTTATAGTGGTCGCCCTCCAGGCAAATTTCCGTCATATTCCCATAACGCCGATTGACGGCCAAATCCGCTGGCGACAGATGGCAATGGTAATCGATGATCGGGCGTCCAGCCGCGAATTCATGATAAAGCCGCTCCGCTGTTTTGTTTTGTAACAAAAAATTGTCGTGGATAAACGGCATGTTTTACTCAATTTGATGTGCCAGGCCAGGAGTTATCAATAGACCCACTACCGCAAAACCCCGGCGACCCGCTTCCACAGGACTTCAATCCAAAAATGGTTACTTGTGCCTGAACTGATTGACCAAGCCAGAGGCAGCAAATAGAAAATACTAGGAAAATCGGTCTACTCATTATCACAATACTCATACAATCCAGTTATATCCTTGATAACCGAAAACGCTCGTTCCGAGCAAGCCGAAAACTATGTAGATCCTACAGCCTTTGGTTTTGTCTTTGTATTTATCGGTTATCCCTCGATTATAACAAGTTTCGGTTGGAAGTGTCGTCGAGTTGCCGCTGTTCATGAATCGCCTCCGTTAGTTCTCCCACCAAAATGGGGTAATCGGAGGATATCTCCTTTTTTTCATAAGGATCGTTGGCTATATTGAAAAGCTCCACCGTGGTTTCGCCTTCATCCTGGCATGAGGTCATTTTCCAGTCACCGCGCCTCATGCCCAGTTGCGCGCCGCCTCTGAAATTCCAGAATAAATCCCGCTCTGGCGGTTGCGCGTCATTATGCAACAATAACGGCCAAATGTCGATGCCATCCCAACAGGGGTCGTCTTGCGGCTCAGCGCCTGTTAGTTGCAAAAAAGTGGGCATCCAGTCCACCATTTGCACGGGGTGGTCCATAGTTCCTGAAGGCAGCTGGCTTCGCCAATTGACAATGGTGGGGGTGCGAATGCCGCCCTCGTAGAGCTGTGCCTTGACGCCACGCAAAGGGCCGTTTGAGCCCAACCGTGGGTAGTCCTCCTGCCAGCCCGGATACAAATCGGTTCTATGTAGCGGGCAATCGTTTATGGCGCCGTTGTCGGAGCTGAATACAATAAGGGTGTTTTCTCTTTGGCAGGTTCGCTCCAGAGATTCCAGCAATTGGCCGATGGCATGGTCCATGTGGCTCGTATAGGCGGCATATTTTTTATAGGAGCGGTCTTTTAAGGGGTCTTCGTCAAAGCGCTCTAATTGATACCGGTCTAGCCAACCTTGGGTGGGTTTGATCGGCACATGCACGGCGGTAAAGGGCACATAGCAAAACCAGGGCCGGTCGCGATTCTCGATCCATTCCCGCGCTTCTTTTACAATCAAGTCGGTGACGTGCCCGGTCTCTTCGACCAGCTCCCCGTTGCGATGCCAGGTGACGGAAAATTCTCCCCGCTTGTAACGATGATTGTAGGGATCGACCCCTCCGGCGAGACTCCCGTAGGAGTTGTTGAAACCGAATTGATTGGGGCCGTATTGCGGGGACGAGCCCAGGTGCCATTTGCCGAAGAGGCCCGTGTCGTAGCCTTGTTCGCGCAAAACAGTGGCCAGGGTCGCATAACCGTCGGGCAGGACGGGCGGGTTGGAGGGGGTGGTGGCATGCGCCTCGAAACGGCCGGGATGACGGCCGGTCAACAGGCAAACGCGGGTCGGCGTGCACATGGGGCAGACGTAATGCTGCCGCAATTCGATGCCTTCCCCGGCCAGACGGTCGATGTTCGGAGTCCTGATGGAAGAACCGTGAAAACTGACATCGTCCCAGCCAAGGTCATCCGCGAGAATGAACAGGATGTTGGGTTTTTCCACTTTCTCTTTTACTTTCGGGTTCATAAGGATTGCCCAACAGGTGCAAAACAACCGGATCGGCGACGCCTTTCAATTTGACGGTTTTACAAATGTTTTTGGGACGAGGTTCGGGCAGCGTTGCAAATGCCGCTTCGGTAATGAGGAAGTCGTTATTGAGGGATTTGGTGGCCGCCTCGACGCGAGCGGCAATATTTACAGGATAGCCGATGACGCTGGCGGCGCCCCCCACGCCAATCCCGAGTTGTCCAAAAATCACCTTGCCGGCGTGAATGCCTATGCCGACCCGCAACCGGTGGTCGAAATAGGGCTTCAAGTAAGTTTCGTTGAAAGTATCTACATTTTTCAATAACGCATGCCCTGCCCGGACGCCATCTGTGACCGCATTGCACATGGGGCATTCCAGGCCGAAAGCGGCGTAGAGCCCGTCTCCGGCCACCTCGACCACGGAGCCATTGTTTTGCTCGATGGTGTTTTGCGCCATGCGGTGAAACCGGTTGAGGATATGAATTACATCGAAGGGCAGGCGGGTTTGGGCAAAAGGTGTAAAATCACGAATATCGAGGAAAAACAGAGCCAACTCCTTTTCGCACCCCAGACTTTTGACCGAGGAAACAGCTTCCTGGCAGTACATCAGTTCGAGATCAAGTTTATCGCGCACAAGGCGATGAACCCGAACCCGAATGGGGTCGCCCTTAATTTTTACCTGGCAGGCAAGGCGAATTTCCGGGGGAAATTTTTGACGGGCGGCCAGCGCTTTTTCCGCTTTGGTGGGAGGCGTAAGAAATTCCGCCCCCTTTCTCACCAGGATCCGGCAAGTGGAACATTTTGCCTGGCCGCCGCAAGCATGAAGGTGGTCTATTCCAGCCTTGAGTGACGCCTCAAGCAGGGTTTCACCAGGTGAAACTTCCAGCTTCCTCTCATTAATAAGTTCAACATTGAACTTCTCCTGATCGGGAATATTCATCTACAGCTTGTTCTATTTAAATGAAATCCCATGCCTGTCAATTTTGCCTGAACGACACCGTCCACTTCATTGACACTTACAGGTCATTTCAAAAATATCGAAGTTTCTAATACCTCCAGTTGAAAAACGTTTCTGAGCAGGTATCTGTAGAGGCTTCGATAAAAGAAGCGGGACCATTGAGGCTTCGATAAAAGAAGCGGGACCATTTCCTCAAATCTGCCCCCATGCGTTCTGAGTCCTTCCTTGACATGAGATAGATCATGATCGGAAGGTTTTCGGCCCAACACCGTGTTTTTGTCTGCCAGGACTACCAGATCCCCGATCCTGTCCGCTGGCAGTTGTAGAGATTCAGCGGCGGCCGGGCGGGCGTAAACTTCCGTTACCCCTTTTAAAAGCTGTATGGATTTCATCGCCTTATGCAAAGAAACCGCGGGTGGCAAATAAACTTCCACGTAGGAGCCCAATGCCGCGTGGTGCCGCACATAGGGATCGGTAATGGGACAGATCACTCGAATGCTTTCCCCGAATTCTTCCCGTAAAATGGTTTCCAGATAAATGACGTTGGGTTTGCCATCCGCGGTTTGCTTTGCGTTCATCCCGTGGTCTGCGGTCACTCCCAGCAAAAGTCCGATATTGAGAAGCTTCCCGATTTCGACATCTATCGATTTATAAAAATCAAGAGAGGCCGGATGGGCGGGCTCATATTTGTGCTGCATAAAATCGGTCAGGGAAAGGTAGAGAAAATCTGCTTTGCCCTCTTTCACCAAGGCAACTCCTGCTCGTAAAACATAGAGGCTTGCCTCCGCGCTGTAAATATCGGGAGTGGGGAATCCCACCCTGCGTTCCAGGTCCCCGATTCCGTGGGTAGATTCGGTGGCCTCGTGGGCTTTCTCCGCGGAGAAGGCAATTCCTGCGAGATTTTTTCCGAGCAGGGATAAAAGTTTTTCCTTGGCCGTTATCATGGCCACTTTTCGTCCGCTGCGGGCGGCGGCGGAGAGTATGGTTTCGCATCGCAGATAAGCGGCCGAATTCATCATTTCCTCCTTACCTGTTTCCGGATTGAGAAAAAAATTACCGCATATGCCGGTCATCGAAGGGGGAACGCCGGTGACGATGCAAGCGTTATTAACATTTGTAAATGAAGGCAGCGCGCCTCTTGCCAAACGCCGAAAACCTTGAGCAATCATTCCTGCAACATGGGGCATGCAACCGCGTTCGAGAGAGATGTTCAGGTAATCATCCGCGCATCCATCGATGCATATAACGGCCAAGGGACGGGACGGCGGCCGGTATTTCCGGCCATTCACGGAGAAAGCTTGAGTGGATGGAAAAGTTATAGTCAAAAGCTATACTCGATCCTTTTTTATTTTGAGATTTTATCTTTCCATGAGACGACGCCATTGACCAGTTCGTCGGCTCGGATGACAAACGGCCTCCAGGCTTCCCTCCCGCTTGCCCCGATGAGATTAAAACGAAGCACCGGCTCACTGGTTAAATCGAACTCCAATAGGCCGAAATTAACCTCGCGGGAAAAAACCGGTCGAATGCGTTTTTCCGGTTTGCGATTAGGATTAGGATCGTTCGGTGTCTGGCCGAGGGGCGAACTGACCAGGTCGTAGAAATCGTAACCACCCTTTTCCGACCAAGGTATGGCATTGAGCTCGTCCCTGTGGGTATCTCCGGAAAGCAGGATGACTCCGTTTATTTCGTGATCTCGAATGAAATCGAAGAGGGCGTTGCGTTCGTGCAGATAAGAAGCCCACGAATCTCCCCCCGGTCCTTTGGTACTCGACCAGCCGCTGCCCGAAATGATTACTTTGAAGGAAGTTTCACTATCTTTAAGCGATTGTTGAAGCCACTCACGTTGTTCTTGGCCGAGAAATGTTTTGCCGGGATGGTCCGGTTCTTTATTGGGGTCGCGATAATAGCGGCAGTCGATAAAAAAGAAGTCTATGCCGCCGTAGGTGTATTTGAAAAAAACGCCCGGTGTTCCCGGCAGGCCGTAAGCCGGATTTGCCCAGTATTGTTTGAAAACCTCTAGCGCATCGACCTTGCGGGGATGCCGCCGGTCATAATCATTGAGACCGAAATCATGGTCGTCCCAGGTTGCCAGTTGGGGGATGGTATGAATGACTGGTTGAAGGGTGGCGACATCGCGCTGGCGGCGCCATTCTTCGGCCAGAATTTCCGGGTCCTGCGAATCGCCATAAATATTATCGCCAACCCAGAAAAACAGGTCGGGTTGAAACCGCAGAACCGTTGTCCAAACCTCCTGTTGGCGGTCCAGTTGGTAGCGTGGGCACGAACCAAACGCGATGCTAAAGCGCCCCATTTTTCCCTCGGACGGAGCGGTCTTGGTATAAAAAGGCGGCAGGTCGCGTTGGTATCTTTGAAGTGGACGGGGTTGTTTGGACAATTTTGACGTGGGATTAAGGTGGAAATCGTGTTCATATTATTTTTTAAAAATATATTTTGTCCTTAGCCAAAGACGGGCACGCAGGTGCCCGCAAGCTGTATTGGCGGGGAGGTTGGTTTTGCTCCGATTGCATGGACTTCGGCCGGGGTCCGGTAGCCCAGGGCTTGGTGGGGGCGCAGGTGGTTGTAGAAGTCCAGGTAGCGGGCTATCCCTTCGCTGGCTTCCTTTGCCGTGGCGTATTCGCGCAGGTAAATGTCTTCATACTTGAGGGTTCTCCAAAAGCGTTCAACAAATATGTTGTCCAGGTAGCGGCCACGCCCGTCCATGCTGATGCGCACCCCGACTTGCCCCAGCACCGAGGTGAACTCGCTGCCGGTAAACTGGCTGCCTTGATCGGTGTTGAAGATTTGAGGTTGGGCCCGCCTCAGAGCTTCCTCCAGGGCGAGCACACAGAAGCGGCTCTCCAGGGTGTTGGAAAGCTGCCAGCTCAACACGTAGCGGCTGAACCAGTCCAACACCACGGTCAAGAAAAGGAATCCTCGGCTCAGCCGCAGGTAAGTGATGTCGCTGCACCATACCTGGTCGGGCCGCTCGACCGCCAAACCCCGCAGCAGATAAGGGAAAATGCGGTGCTGCCGGTGCCCCTGGCTCAAGTTTCGACGCGGATAAATAGCCTCCAGGCCCATTTGGCGCATGAGCCGCTGGATGCGGCCTCGTCCCACTGCATGGCCCTCTCGACGCAGCCACTGGGTCATCCGGCGAGAACCAAAAAACGGATATTGGGTGTAGAGCTCATCCATGCGATGCATGTAGAGAACGTTCTGCTCGCACTGGGCACGGGCCCGATAGTAATAGCTGCCGCGGGTCAGCCCCAGCAACTGACATTGCCTGCCGATACTGATTTTTCCTTGAAGTGGTTGCACCATCTTGCGCCTCTCACCAACCGAGTTGTTCAGACTTTTTTTTTAGCCAATCGCATTCTACTTTCAGCTTTCCAATCTCCTGGTAAAGGTGATCTTTTTCCGTCTCGTTGTCCTTGCTGAGAGTCTGCCGCTGGCGCGAAAACAGCTCCGTTGCTCCCTGCAAAAGCTGCTTCTTCCATTGGGTCACCTGGTTGGGGTGCACCTCAAAACGACCGGCGATCTCGTTGATGGTATGAGCGCCCCTGATGGCTTCCAGGGCCACCCGGGCTTTAAACTCAGCACCGTGTTGTCTTCTCTTTCGTGATTTAATAACATTCATAGGTTAGCGGATTTAGTGGTTCAAGACCACCTTATTCCACTGTCCAGTTTTCCCCGTCCATTTCACTTGGGGTTGAGCCCTCGACCTTGAAACGATAATAATAACGAGTGTCAGGGTTTAAACCAGTCAGCTTCCATTTCAAAACATAATCCTCTTCTTTGGTGGCGGCAAGAGCCTGCTTTTTCGACTGGCTGAAATCTTTTGCCGTATCGTATTCAATTTCCCCGCTAAACGTTCCATTGAGGCGGCCCCATATGGTAATTTCATTCGGCCCAACGGCCCCCATCATAGGTCCCTGCATGAAACGAGGGTAGCCGATCGAATTCTGAGAGAATAGCTCGGCTCCAAGTATAACTGGTATCGTTAGTAATATTATATAACGGATTTTCATTTTATGGTTTCTCCATGAACGGGTTAATATTTCCATCTTTGGCTTTTCCTTCCTTTTTTAAATGCGGTTATCTTTCTTCAACAAGTTTGCTGCGAAATAACTTACCGATGTCTGTTCCTGAAGTTATTTGACAATATACTCAGGTATTTCCCCGCGCAATACCCGGACGGCATTTTTTGCTATCTGGGAATACCTCATTTTCAGCGCTTCTTCAGTTTCACCGGCAACATGAGGAGTGAGAATTACATTCGGCAAGAATCTCAGAGAGTGACCCGGTGGTAACGGTTCCGTTGCAAACACATCGAGACCCGCCTTGCGGATGGTTCCCTTTTTAAGAGCCTCAACCAACTCACTCTCGTCGATAATGGCTCCGCGTGAGGTGTTAATGAGCCAACCCAACCCTTTCTCACCGACTTTCTTCAATTCTTCTTTCCCGATTAACATTTCCGTCTTATCGGGATCGTTGCTTAATAAAGGGAGATGCACGGAAACGATATCCGCCATCGTCAAGAGGGTATTCAGATCGGCCATAGTCACAAAACCCTGTCCCTCATTACCTTTCCCCTGATTCTTCCTTGTGGCCATGACCTTCATACCGAGGGAATGGGCAATCTTTGCCGTAATTTTGCCGATATGGCCAAAACCCAAAACCCCAAAGACCTTGCCCGCCAACTCCGTGCCCATACAGCGACTCCAACTGCCTGTCTTCATCTCCCGGATGTAATGATCTCCGTTTTTGGCCATAGCCAGGAGAAGAAAAATGGCGTGTTCGGCAGTTGACTGAGCCATAATGTGGGCGGTGCTGCAGACGAATATGCCCTGTTCTTGAGCGGCTTCCAAATCGACCATATCGCAACCCGTGCCACAGTGAATCAGTCCAAGCCGGGAAGCGCGCTGAATCATATCCCTGGATAACAAAGCTTTGTTGGGATAGACAATATCGGCATCTACGATTTCGCGTTCGATAGTCTCGGCATCGTCCTTATCGGCTACCACCACAAGATTCGGCGCAAACCGGTTTGCCCCAAGCACAGCATTAATGGTATTTACCATTATTCCGTCATCCGCAGTGCATAACAATACTTTTACGCGTGTAGCCATCATCTGTTAAAAAGCCCTTTTCGAAGAATGGTTAAAGAGAATTAACGCTCAGGAAAATTCAGTTTCGATGAGGGCGGGGAGATCCTTCACACTCGGGATGATATGGGTGTGACGGTATTTCCCAAAAGCTTCCACCGGTCGGGGGCCGCTGAGGACTCCGACTATACCACGGCATCCGGCATTGTAACCTTCGAGCATATCGGCCGGAGTATCGCCAATTTTGAGCACTTCATGGACGCTCTGCACATTCAATTGCATCATGGCGTAATATATCATAAAGGGCGCTGGTCTCCCACGCTCTCCGGGAGCATGCTCGACATCGACCGAGATATCGACCAAGCCATCGCGCACCCAGCCGAGTCCGTCCATGATGGCCTCCGTAACGTCGCGATTAAAACCCGTATCGGTGGCTACTTTTATGCCGTTATCATGACACCACCGAAAGGTGTCCGCAGCTCCCTCTATTTCGCGAACTTCATTGCGGTAATGGTTGACCATGATCTCCGAATAACGGTGGAAGACCTTCATGGCTTCATCCAGGGTCTCCGGGTAGATCGTTTTTTCAAAATTTTCAATTTCGACTTTCTTTCCTTGAGACCGGGCGATGAGAAACTGATAGAGGTGGATCTTGTTGGTGCCCATGTGCAGGAGTATCTCCTCGGGCGTCGTTTGCAGGTTGAACTCCACTGCCGCTTTGTAGAGGCAGTCCCGAACACCCGTGTCGTCATACACAGTGGTCCCTGAGAGATCGAACATGACCATACTGATTTTACTCATATTTTTCATTCCTTAATTTCATGTTATTGTGCTGAATCACCGGGAATCAGCTTCTTTTTCCACAGTTGCAGGCAATGCATTCCATCTAGGCAGTAGGAGAAGAATCGCCAACAGAACAAACGCTCCCAGGCAATTAAAGAGCACTCCCCATCCGTATTTAGCCCAGATGATACCGGGTAAAGACAAGCCCAGAATCTGCCCCGTTGAACCCATCCCATTAATCAAACCGGCCGAGGATGCGGCGCCCTTTTTGGTGCCAAAGTCCACCGCCGAGGCCGATGAGATCATGGCATCCGGGCCGAATAGGAAAAAACCCATGGCAAAGAGCAGCAAAACCATGGTTCCCTTTCCTCCATTCTCCGTGAGACCGTTGAAGAGAAAGAGGATGATCGCTAGAATCGATAACCCCAGGACGGTTATGGGTATGCGGCGCGAATGAAACCATTTGTCCGATGCATAACCGGCAAAGATGACTCCTAAGGGACCGGCCGCTTCAAAGGCCGCGCTGATAATGGCCGATTCGCCGATATTGGTTCCCAACTTATCGTTTATGATGAGTGGTCCCCAGAAGAGGATGGCATAACGGGTAGGTTTGAGAAAAAAATAGACTGCGCCGAGAGAAATAATGACCGGGTTCCTGAATACTTCACCTATTACCTTCCAGGATCCTTCAGGTTCATCCTCCGGCGTTTCATCCTTGGCCAAGATGTCAACCGTCTCTCCGTGGTAATCCTCAATGGAGGGGAGGCCGATATCCTCGGGCCGGTTTTTCTGCAAAAGCAGAAAGAGCAGCCAAATAACGGCCAGAACAATTGCCGGCATGAAAAAGGCAAAGCGCCAATTCAAAAAAACCAGGGCCATATAACCCGCGAACATACTGGCCAGCATTCCCCCAATGGCATAGTTGGTGGCCCAAAACCCGTAAGTTCGGCCCCGCTCTTTTCTGGAAAACCAGTAACTGACATTTTTGGTCAGCGGCGCCCACCCGGTGGATTGACAAAGGCCCTGGCAAAAAAAGAGCGCTCCGAAAAGAATCACGGTGGATGACATTCCCATGGCCACCGCAACTATTACGGAAAAAAACATGCCGATGAGGACCACTTTGCGGGGTCCGAATTTGTCTCCGCACATTCCCCAGATGAATTGCCCGAGAGCATAAGCAACGCCGAAGAGCCCATCAATCCAACCCAACGATGCCTTCGTGATCTCGATTGTAGGATCCTCCAGGATGCCGATCTTGGCCACCGGGAAAGATTTCCTGGTAAAATAAAATCCAACGTAAGCTAACCAGGTAATGCCGAATGTGATAGCCCGCCAGCGCTGGTAGCGCGGGTCTTTGGCGGCCTTTTTCTCCGGGTTCTGCATCATTAACAATTCAATCCACTGCCTGTCATCTTGAGTGAACGGTTGAAATTTGATCTTGGTCGTTTCCGTTAATCAACATTAAATCGGAAAGGCGGACATAGTTTCCCGGAGGATCGCCCAACTCCTGCACCACCGTGTCAGCCTCGGAAAAATCTTCTCCCATGCTGTAGGCGCTGGTGGTTACGAGACAATGCATACCGGCAGCTTTGGCCGCCAAAAGACCATTTCGATTGTCTTCTATGACAACACATTGATGCGCCTTTATGCCGAGTTTTCGCAGGGCAAGCAGGTAAATCTCCGGGTTCGGTTTCTTTTGGGTAACGACATCTCCGGCCAGAATGGCCTCGAATTTCGCTTTTCTATGCGAACCGAGCAATTTCTCCACAATCAAGTTTACGGAGCGCTCATGGGAGGTGGAACCTACTGCCAGTTTAATACCGGCCTCGATGGCTTCATCAATTAATCGGGCAACCCCGCTGCGTAAAGGCAGTTCTCCCGCCTCGATGATTTTCATGAAGAGGTTTGTTTTGAGCGCATGCGTCTCCCTTATGAAAGATTCGCGATCCTTTAGCCCCGGCGGCCAGCCGCCATTATCAAAATAATGCCGCATGCGTTCCTTGCCGCCCGCTATGGCCAATAGTTGGCCATAAATATCGACACTCCATTTTGCCACCAGCCCTTTTCGGGCAAATGCGCGATTAAAGGCCACGCGATGCCCATCCCGCTCGGTATCGACGAGCACACCGTCACAATCAAAAATTAATGCTTTCACACTACAGCGGCTAACTCCCGTCCTTTTCCCGATCCGCCGAATTGACGGATTTTTTTTCGCAAAAACTGTTTCATAAATTCAAATTGAGCCTCCAGCACTTTTAGCGGTTCGTAGTCATCGGGATTAGCCTTGTGATAATCGGAAAAGCCGTCGACAAACGCGTGCTTCAAATGAGTAGAAATATTTACCTTGGCGCAACCTGAACGGATACAGCGCTGAATAATTTCGCCGGACAATCCGGTGCCGCCATGAAGTGCCAGGGGAGTGGCTGTGCGGCGGTAAATTTCCTGGATTAAATCGAAAGCGACTTTGGGCGTTCCCTTATAGACCCCATGAGCGGTGCCGATAGCCGGTGCGAAAACACCCAAATCGAGTTTCCGGCAAAAAATCTCCGCTTTGTCCGGGTCGGCCAAATGGGCGTCTTTTTCGTCAACTGAAATTTCTTCTTCGACCCCTTCAATTTCTCCCAATTCCGCCTCTACGCCCACACCAGCCGCTGTGGCCATCTCCACAACCTCCGCGGACAGGGCAAGATTTTGCTCGAAGGGAAGGTGCGAAGCATCGATCATGACAGAAGTCCACCCAGTTTCAATGCAGCGCCGGATCATTTCCAGTTCCTTTCCGTGGTCAAGATGGAGCACTGCCGGGATGGGCGATTTTTCCGCCAAATCCCGCATCCACATGGCCAAGGTCTCATGTCCGTAATAACGCACTGTTTTGGCTGATATCTGCACAATGACGGGAGCATTTTCTTCCTCCGCCGCGCGCACGATTGCTTTCATTGAAGCATAGTCAACCGGGTTGAAGGCGCCTACCGCATAGCCTTCTTGGGCCGCCACGGCCAATATCCGATTCATGCTCACTAATGGCATATCCGCCTCATGGGTTTGATTTTTCTAAATAACTCGAGTTACTGAGCGCAGGGTTCCACGATGGGCCGGATTCCCTCTTTTCGTTGCAAAGCGCCCATGGCATTGGTCACTCCTTCCACAGTGAGGGGAAAACGCGGTCCCGCCAGTTCAAAAAAAGGATGCCTCTGCTGGTTCTTATAGACCAAGTTGAGAGCCATCCCAAGATGTTTTGGTTCGTAATTGTGCAAACCAAGCAAAGTCAGGCATTTGGTGATGACATCATGCGATTGCAGCGTAAATGGGTCATTCGGATATACGGCGCCTTGAAGGAGATACCGGCCACCGATGCGCAACATTTTGACTCCCGCTTCCACAACCGGGGCAAACCCGGTAACCTCTATGACCAAGTCCGCGCCCAATCCACCAGTCAGTTCCTTAACGGCATCAATCAATTCTCCTTGCTGCATATTTTTAGCATTGAGAATATGATCCGCTCCAAAGCGTTTGGCCTCCTTCAGCCGTTTGTCCATGATATCGATCATAATAACCTGCCTCGCTCCCAGGGTGGAGGCGAAAGCGGCCGCATACAACCCCAGCATACCAGCCCCCTGAATCACCACACTGTCCCCCCGATTTAGGCCGATCCTATCGAGGCCGCCGGCCACCGTGGCCGCCGCGCACATCAGGGGCGAAGCCGTTTCATCCGGTAAATCATCGGGTAGTTTGAAGACTCCGGTTCCCGGTTTCAGATAGTCATATTGACCGAAGGTTCCCAGGAAATAGGGTGGAACATCACTGACGGAATGTCCGTACTTAAAGAGGTGCAGGCATTTTTGCGGCAGCCCGTATTGGCGGCAGAAAACACATTCACCGCAGACCGCCATAATCGTCCAGGTAATCCGATCACCTTTTTTGAGAATGCTCCCGGCATCGTCTTTTTCCACACCGCTTCCCATCCGCATGACCGTCCCGACGTCTTCATGCCCCAGAATTGAAGGAGTAGGGAAAGGCCGCCGCCCCTGCCAACTATGCATATCGGAGCCGCAAACCGTGGCAATGTTCGTTTTTACCAAGATGGCGCCCGGTTCTAGTTCGTCGGGAAGCGGATATTCCCGATCTTCCAGCGGCTTGCCCACTCCGGCAAAAAAAATTGCCTTGCCTGTTTTTTTCAGCATTGAGGGTTTTCCAAAAATTCCCGGGATCTATCCCCGGGGTTTGATATTGACGGTAAAACACAATAAAATTAAATTATCGCGCCTATAGCGGCCATCAGAATGAGGTTCAAAGAGGCGTCCCACCCATAATCCTGCGCTACCGTCCCAAGCACTTTTCCCTGCACGGTGCGGCCGATGTAGCTCCATAGCCCGATGAACCCGGCCGTCGTGCTGACCGCTTTCTTGGAGGTTAAATCAAGTCCTGAAACCGCCAGCAGCATGACCGGCGGATAGACGAAAAACCCGATCACCCCCAACAGTGTCATATCCAGCCAAAGCATGCCCGGAGGGTTCATTTTTATTCCCAGAAAAGCAAAAAATACGGGGATCATGCACATCAGGCTGACGAGCCCCCGGCGGCCTCCCAATCGATCTGATACCCAGCCCATCAAAAGCGTGCTTGGAATGCCCCCCCATTCCAGGACCAAAATGCTCCACCCCCCCATCTTCCAAATTGGCGCCCTTGATTTCCCTCAGGTAGGTCGGTCCCCAATCCAGCATACTGTAGCGGGTGATATAAACAAAAAAATTGGCCAGGGCGACGATCCACAGGTATTTGTTCTTGAAGATGTAATTGACGAATAAATCCTGGGTTGTCAGCTCAGCCTCATGATCTAAGGAATGGTTTTTGGGATAGTCATTGCGGTATTCCTCAATGGGCGGCAGACCTACGGATTGGGGTGTGTCCCGCAACCGCAGCAGCAGGTAGAGGGCGCAAATCAGGGCAAGAATTCCCGGCACAAAAAAAGCAAACCGCCAACCTAGCCAACCGGCGCTGTAGGCGGCAATCACCCCGGCCAGTCCACCACCGACATTGGTCGCGACATTCCAGATGGCAAATTTCATGCCGCGCTCATTCTCGCTATACCAATGACCGATGGACCGTCCGCAGGGAGCCCAGCCCATTCCCTGAAACAATCCATTCATAGCCCATAGAGCCAGGTGCAGGTGGTAGTTCTGAAGACTGCCGAAAGCAAAATTGACGAGGGCGGTGAGAATCAGGCCGGTGGGCATAAAAAGGCGCGGATTACTTCGGTCTGAAACCGAACCCATGATAAATTTGGCCACCCCATAGGCA
Source organism: Opitutales bacterium (assembly GCA_965226205.1). Lineage (GTDB taxonomy): Bacteria > Verrucomicrobiota > Verrucomicrobiia > Opitutales > UBA2987 > JAJFLU01. Next base: position 345,276 of record CBDDCJ010000027.1, read on the forward strand.
ATCGCAGTAACAGCCAGAAAATCCCCAATTTGACTCTTGGTGTAGCCAACCGCTTCGCCTATTTCAATTGAAACGGGCGCCAAATTATTGCGAACCAGATAGAATACGGCGTATCCGATAAAAGTGGATTCCATAATTTGCCATCGCATCCGGCCATAAGTTCGCGGAATCTCATCAGAAGGAAGACGCTCTATTTCAGGGGCCGGTCTGTAAAATTTTGAAATAAAACTCAGCATAGCGTCTTTGGTTTTCTGAAAATTATCTGGATTGATTTAAAAATTTTCACAGGCGTTCGCTTTAAATAAATAAAGCCTGCCATGATTGGGCGTTATTAAGCCCATGTCCAGAGTTACCGCAGAATTTGCCAAGAATTTAAGAGCAAGAATTTTCGTCACTAATTTTTTCAGCGTGTTTTGCCCGGACAAGCAAACTGCCTAGATCACCGGGATCGGCTACCACTATATCGGGCGAAGGCTGAACCGATTTTGCTTGCCCGCGGGTAGTTTCACCGCAAAGGACCAGAATCGCGGTTACCCCATCTGCATGAGCCATTGCCATGTCTGTATAAAGACGGTCCCCCACCATGGCAATTTGGGATTTTTCCAATCCATGCTTTTGCCGGACCACTTCCAGCATCTGAGGGTTCGGCTTGCCCAGGATGGCGTCGGGTTCCCGCCCTGCAGCGGCTTTCAGGCAACTGATGAGCGATCCGCAATCGACGAGTACCGTCGGCTGGTCGGTAGGGCAAATGTAATCCGGATGAGTGGCAAAATATTTTTTGCCCTTTTTAATCCAATAAGCGGCGCGGCAAAGCCTCTCATAGGTGAGCGAGGTGTCGAAACCGACAATGACGGCGTCGGGTTCGTCATCCGCCCGATGGTCGCACATGGCATATCCGGCATCGCGGAATTCCTCTTGCAAAGCGGGTGTTCCCAGCACGAAAAGGCGCTTAATTTTGGGTTGCGAATCTTTAAGGTAGTGAAGAGTGGCTTGGGTTGAAACGACTATCTGCTCCTGATCCAAATTCAGCCCCAAACGACGCAGCCGATGGCAATGCTCCCGCCTGCTCTTCGAGGAGTTGTTGGTGATGATGGTAAAGGACATCCCAAGGCCGCGGAGTATCTCCAGGAATCGTATTGTGGAGGGAAAGAGGTTGTCATCAAGGGCGAGGGTTCCATCCACGTCGAGAACGAGATGACGCAGAGGTTGCAAAAGTTTCCGGGCCCGATCGGTTAAGACCGGGCTCTCCGTCACTCCTCCGCTTCGGTAATTTGGCAGTTGAGCGCTCACTCTACCTCCTCCCGTATCGCCATAAGAATTTCAGCCTGGTCGGTGTAGATGCGATCTATGCCCGCATTTAGCAATCGCCGCATTTCCTTGCCATCATTGACGGTCCATGCGCCGGCTTCGAGTTTGGCGGCATGAATTTTTTCAACGTCTTCGGCGGTCACATTCCGGTGGTTCATGACGATGCTTTCAAATCCATATTCGAGGGCCCTGGAAACGTGGATATCCGTGCCTCTCCCATCGGTGTCATAAAAAACCGGCAAATCAGGGGCCAGTTCCTTGACCCGTCGAACTCGTGAAATGGAGCCTTCGTTGAATCCGATCCAGGATTCGGCTTTCATCTCCCGAATCAATGCAACGGCCTCATCGACGATATCCATTTTGGGCTGAATGGATAGCCGCGTGAGGCGTTGAGTCATGGTCAGGCGGATCACTTCTTCCAACAGTGGAATTTTTCCTTTGGGACACTCATCCAGGGACTTGCCATGCATTTGGCGAAATTCCGTAGCGACATCCACCCGCAGAAGTTCTTCATAAGTTGAATCGGCGACCAAAAGGTTCCTGTCACCCATGCGCCCAGTTCCGGCATCGTGAATGACAACGATTTTCCCATCCTTTGTTTTGAATATGTCGCATTCCATCCAATCGACGCCTAAAGCAATGGCGGAGGCAAAAGCTGGGAGCGTGTTTTCAGGATAGGAACCGGAGTTTCCCCGATGCGCGGTGACGCCACCGCCAGGGTGGGGAACGGCCGCCTCATCAAGGGGTCCATTTTCCCTGTCCTGAGCAAGAATAGTCAAACTGCCAAGAGTGGAAAAAGAAAAGGCGAACCAATACCCAACCATCGTGGCATAAAGGCCAATTCGCTTGCCCCAACGTGATTTCGTTGACATAAATGTTTTCAACCTCTGATCTTTATGCAATTAAAGTGGCCCCATTTGATGGAGGACCGCTATTATTTGGAATAAAAATCCTTAACATGAATCCTTTGCAAGGAGAAGAATTAATCTCATGCCGCCTTATTTAGCTGAGTTTACAGGAACATTGATTCTAATTCTTCTGGGAGATGGCGCTGTTGCCACCGTTCTTTTGAAGAAATCCAAAGGCGAGGGCTCTGGATGGATCGTCATCACCACGGGGTGGGGTCTGGCGGTTGCGATTGCGGTCTATTCGGTGGGTCGAATCAGCGGAGCGCACATCAATCCGGCGGTCACAATCGGGTTGGCTTCAATCGGAGCCTTTCCCTGGAACCAGGTTGCCGGGTATGTGGCCGCACAGGTAGCAGGCGCCATGACCGGAGCCATTCTGGTTTGGCTGGCCTACCTTCCCCATTGGAAAGAAACCGATGGGGCGGATGCGAAATTAAGCGTATTTTGCACCGGGCCCGCCATCCGCAGTTATCCATGCAATTTAATTACCGAGATTATTGGAACGGCCATGCTGGTGTCTGGCGTTCTGGCCATTGCCGCCAATGCGCAGGAATTGGCCAAACCCGGCGATCTCGATCTGTCAGCAGTTTTCAGCTCGGGGCTGCAACCCCTACTGGTCGGGCTTCTTGTCTTGGCAATTGGAATCTCCTTGGGAGGGCCCACGGGTTACGCTATAAACCCGGCCAGGGACATCGGCCCGCGAATCGCCCACGCCATTTTGCCCATACCCGGAAAGGGAAGTTCCGACTGGAAATATAGTTGGGTTCCGATTCTCGGCCCCATTCTGGGTGGAGTTGGCGGAGCCTGGTTGTTTGTCCTCGTCGGATTGCAGTAGGTAAATCGCGTATTTCAGACAGGCAACTATCGATAAAAGAAACCATTTCAATCCCGAGACCTGGTATTTTTAGTGACGAATAAAATCGTCGCAATATTTTCATGCAGTTCAGACAATGCGTTTGACCTTTAATAGCGCTTGAATTTCCTTAATATTTGCTTGGTTGAGGGATGTAAAGGAGCTATCCGCGATTAATAAGGAAGGATTTGAATTCTGGAAGATGTCAATTATTTTTGTCGTTGATAACTAGGGCGTTGCGTCATCCATTCTCATCTCCCAGACCATTAGGGCCATAAGATCATGCCTCTCAAAACATTTACATTAACACTAATTTCAACATTTCTTGCCATGATGGTCGTTAATGGAAAAGAATGCCTTATCATTGCCCACCGCGGCGCATCCCATGACGCGCCTGAAAATACCTTGGCCTCCGTTAACCTGGCTTGGGAAAAAGAGGCCCCGGCGGTAGAAATCGATATCCACTTATCGAAAGATGGGCAGATAGTCGTCCTCCATGATTTCAATACCCTCGACCTCTATGGGCGCGACCGGGAAGTGAAAGATCAGACCGTCGAGGAACTGCTGCAACTTGATGCCGGCCAGCATAAAGGCGAACAGTGGAAGGGTGAAAAAATTCCGCTCCTGGATCAAGTTTTGTCCACCGTTCCCGAAGGGCGAAAAATAGTAGTCGAAATAAAAATAGGTCCCGACATAATTCCAGAACTGAAAAAGGCCTTGGGCAAGTCCGATCTGAGCCCGGAGCAGATTGTCATTATCAGCTTTAACTGGGATACCGTGGCTGCCGCAACAAAGGCCTTTCCCCATTACAAAATTTACGCCTTATCCTCCTTTAAGAAAAATAAAGAAACCGATGCGTGGGAGCCGACCATCAAAGCACTTATAAAACGGGCAAAAAAGGTGGGGGCAGACGGCATCAACGTAAAAGCCATTGATGCTATTATCAATGAAGATTCCATCGCCGAGGTCCACCGCAACGGGCTCGAGTTTTATGTCTGGACGGTTGACGACCCCGCCCTGGCCCGCAGCTTAAAGCAAGCGGGGGTGGATGGTATCACCACCAACCGGCCCCAATGGCTGGCGGCTCAAATCAATTGACGAATTTTGCTTCTCGATATGCCAGGAGAAGACCGCCTCAGTAAGTTGGAGAAAAAATGTTTCGATGTGCTCATTATCGGGGCCGGGATAAACGGGGCCGCTAGCGCTGCCGCCCTCAGCGCTCAGGGAGTCAAAGTCTGTCTCATTGATCAGGGTGATTTTGGCGGGCAAACCAGCCAGGAGAGTTCCAATCTCGTTTGGGGCGGAATTAAATACATGGAGAATTTCGAGTTCGGCCTTGTCCGCAAGCTATGTATGGCGCGTAACCGCTTGCTGCGAGCTTATCCCAATAATTTGAGGGAAATAAGGTTTTTAACCACAATCGAGAAAGGATTCCGGTTCCCGCCGTTTATTTTATATGCGGGAGCATGGCTCTACTGGTTAATTGGAAACGGGTTTACCCGACCGCCTGCGCTGTTGGGGAAAAGGGAAATCAAACACCGCGAGCACAACATCAAGGTTGGAAATGTTGCCGGAGGCTTCGAGTATTCCGATGCCTACCTGCCCGAAAGCGATGCCCGCTTTGTTTTTGAATTCATAAGTAAGGCGCGAAGTAAAGGAAGCGCCACCATAAATTACCTCGAATCTCACGGTTCGCGACGAAAGGGTGATTTGTGGTCAACACAAGTGCGCGACGTTATAACCGGCCAAAAGAGCCTCATCCAATCGCGCATTCTCATAAATGCCTGCGGCCCCCTGGTGGATGATCATAACCAGCGATCGGGAATTACTACCCGCCATCACCATCTCTTCTCCAAAGGCATACATCTGATAATAAATCGGGTCACGGAAGGAAATCGCATCCTGGCATTTTTCGCCATTCCCATGGGTTCCAAATCGTGCGTGGGAACGACCGATACACGGGTTGACTCTCTGCCACCGGTGGTTACCGCGGAAGATCGGCGCTTTGTCCTCGATAATATCAATGAGCGGCTCACCCTGGACCCTCCACTGACCGATGCAGACATTATTAGCGAACGGTGTGGAGCGCGACCTCTCGTGGTGGATCCCGACACAAAGACCAAAGACAAGGGAGACTGGTCCTCCCTTTCCCGTAAACATTCCATAGAAATTGACTGGGAGACGGGCCATCTGAGTATATTTGGGGGGAAACTGACAGACTGTTTGAACGTAGGCAGCGAGATCATCAAAGCGGTCTCCGAATTAGGAGTTGACCTCCCCAATCGGGAGCAAAAGTGGTTCGGAGAACCGCCTAAGGAAGAATACCGCAGGTTTATGCAGAGAGCAGCAGATCTTCAAATTGACAAACTTGCCCCGGTTGATTTTTCTGAACCCATAAGTCAACGTTTATGGCGCCGTTATGGAAAAATTGCTTTCAATATGATAGAAGAAATTGACCGATTGACCGAAATGAATCCATGGCGGAAATCATTATTGAAGGCAGCGAATACCTCCGCTGTGAACTGCGATACGCAGCCAGGGAAGAGATGATTGTCAAGCTGGACGATTTTCTTCGGCGGCGGACCAATATCGCACAAACCATCCGCAAAGAATTCCTGCAAAAGGACCGCGGGGTAATGGAGGCGTGCGAAACACTTTTTAATAACAATAAGGTGGAAGGCGAATACAACGAATATTTCAATTCACATTGAGGTCATGGTAATCTTAGCAATTCTATCAGAATATTAATTGGATCGGCCGATGGAAGTTCAGGATAAACTTGAGGCTTTGGGCATGAGTTCCAAAAAATCTACCATTTATCTAACCCTGCTTCAGTCAGGAAGCTGCACCGTGTCCGAAATAGCGTCTTTAGCTGGAATTAAACGAACTACGGCTCAATCCATATTAGAGCCGCTGTTGAAGGAAAAACTGGTCTCGGAAAGCCGCCGTGGCCGCTAGAAAGTTTATTCCGCGAACAAACCTGAGATAATGTTGACCAGTCTGAAAAGCAAAGAAAACCTGATTAAGGAAATCCTGCCCGAACTCAATGCCCTCTACAAGGTAACCGGGAGTAAACCGGTAATCCAGTATTTCGACGGGATTGAAGGGGCTCGTTTTGCCCAAAGGCGACTATTGGAAAGCAAAGAACGGGCTTATTATTATTATGCTTCCGTCCGGGAATTTTCGGTGATTTTGGGCAACACCTTCATGAAAGAGTTTCTGGAGGAAAGAAAAAAAAGGCAAATTTGGTCCAACGGCATTCGGAACATGGAAGACAATACCGTTTTGCCGGAATACCTCAGGGCCAGCAAGGAAAATTTACGGCGGGTACGGTATTTCCCCAACCCTATAAACACGGAAATTCCTTCGATCAATTTAACGGACGACATAATTATCATAACCTCAACAGTGGCTGAGGCTTATGGATTAATTATCGAAAGTCCTACCTTGACCTCGCTCATGAAATCCATTTGGAAAACCGTGTGGGATATTTCCATTGAGAAATAAAGCTTCTTTTTTTGGTTTTTAGCCAAACCAAACGAACGATGGCAAATTTTTATTGAGGACGGCAAATTACACGACATGGGAGTTTCAAAATTGGAAGTAACTGCCCGTCCGAAAATCGAATTTTCCCTAAAACAACGTAATACCATTTATATTCAAATCCAAATATCTTATTAATAATCAAAATCTTACAGTATATGCTCTCTTCCATTCGAGGATACCTGGAGGTAATTTTTCGGGCAATGGCCAGAGCGTATTTCGGGATGAAAAAATGAGTCAACCTGAGTTTATTTTGAGTCCAATCGAGGTGATTTTTTTAGCGGCGAGAATATTCGTCACTAACTTATTGAAAGCTCACATATAATGGTTGACTCGTAAGATATTAAGTAGTCCGATTTTAGAGTAATCATTTGCCACAAATCCATCCATTTCGACCATGCTGAGGAATGAACGCTGTCCTTTGCAAGATTCCTCGAAGCGCCTTTGAGGAGTATCGATTTTAACGATTAAACGTGAAAGACGGCCTAGATTTCTCGAACAAAATTCTTTTGTTAAATAAGCGATTGCTAATGTTGAAAAATTTGAATTGAATGAACCCAAATCGGAAAGAATTAATTACATCCCGGCTGATTACCAGTGCCTAATAACTAAACGCTAGCAAATCGCCCCACCTCAACCGATGTTCAACAAACAGTTTCTGCGGCCAAACTTCCTTTATTTGCTTGTCGTATTCTGCTGCCTGGCAATCCCATCCATTCGCGCAGCGGAAATCAAGGGGAGTACTCTAAATTCCGCCGACGGACTATTCCTGGAGGGTGTTCGAATCTCGATTGAGGGCACAGGTGTCGTTATTTACTCGGAAAGAGGTGGAAGCTTTGTCATCAGAAACCTGAAACCGGGCGATTACACCCTGAAAGCCACCTACATCGGGCATTCCGTTTACACTCAAAGCGTTAATATTCCCAATTCGGATTCTTCGGTAAAAATCAGCATCGATTTTGCAGATAAAGATATCATTGAGCTTGAGACCTTCAAGGTCGAAGGGACGCAGATCGGGCAAGCGAAGGCGATCAACCTGCAACGGTCGGCGGACAATATTATGAACGTGGTTTCCTCCGACGCCATCGGGCAGTTTGTGAACCGTAACGCGGCGGAAGCCCTTCAGCGGTTGCCTGGCATCACCCTTGAGGAGAGCCAGAGAGAGGGAAAATTTATCATCATACGCGGCGCGGATCCGTCTTTTAACGCCGTCACCATCGACGGTGTAAACTTGGCCACGCCGGAGGAGGATGGGCGTTCGGTAGCTCTGAACATCATCTCCACCGACCAGCTCGAACGGATCGAGGTGGTGAAATCCTGGCTGCCGGATAAGAGCGGGAACACTGTGGGCGGGACGGTTAACCTGGTGACGCGGAGCGCCCTGGACCGGGGGGAGCGCTATGGTTCCGTTGAGGGAGCTTTCACATGGCACACCATTGCAGCCGCCGACAGCCATCGATTCAACGCCACCTACGGCGATATTTTAGGTAAAAATAGGAATATCGGCTTTCAGATGTCCTACAATAAGTCGGTGGACAATCGCGGATCTGACACCCTCCGCGCCGATGAGGCTTGGCATACCACAGAAGATCTTCCCCTCATCGGGTTTCCCGACGGTTTCTGGATGGGCGGTACTGAGATGGAAGACTACACTATCACGCGGGAACGCAGCGGAATTGGCGGAAAACTGGAATATCGTTTAAATGAGAAACACCAATTCTTTTTCTCGGCATCGTTCAATAAATTCAACGACGACGAGGTCCTTCAGGAAACACGATTTAATGTCAGGGCAGGCGGAACTTTCTATACCAGATTATCGAAGTTGACGCCGGAGGTCGCCGAGGCCCTGGGATACGACCTGGACGATCCGGAGATAAAGGCGCGTTTAAATGATTTTCTATTTTTCGAGGAGGCTGAGCAATTGGGCGACATCGCCTGGGACCCGGTGACGCATAACTACACATTTGTCGGGGGTAACAGCACCGCGCACAAATCATGGCAAAACACGGTCACCGCGGATGATTTGCTGACCTACCACGTTGGTGGAAAAAGCCACCTCCTCGATTGGCTGCAACTCGACTATAAGTATTACGTCACAGAGGCGGAAAAAGACTGCACGGCGAGAAGGATAACCCTCGACGCGGACAGCGCCGGCATGACGGTCATGTTGGAAGAGGATTATTTCCCCCAGGTCACCCAGGATGCCGAGGACGTGGATCTAATATTCGACCCAGAAAGATACAAAATCAATCGCCTTCTCGGGGATGGGGCCGACAACGCTTTCTTCAGCAGCGACAAACGCAAAGGATTTGAAGTCGATATGGAGGCCACTTACAAGATAGGCAATTTTACAGCGACTACAAAATTCGGAATCGCTTTCGATTTCCGGGAGAAGGAATTTATTCGTGATTTCAATCGTTTCAGCTCGATCGACGTTTCGCCGCTGCCTCAGATCAGCCTGGACGATCCGTTGTTTTTTGGCGGTGAACTGGAGACGAGTTTTCTGTCTGGCCGGCCGGAGTACGAATTCGGCCCCAGTTTCGATACCGTGGCCGTCAATGCATTCTTGGACGACCCCGGTGAAGTTGAGTTGATTGAAACGGGAGACGATGCCACCTTCAATGTCACCGACGCTATCTTGAAAAACTATCTCGCGAGCGAGGATGTGTTCGCCTGGTACTTGATGCAGACCCTGGAAAAGGGAAGCTTCAAGATTATCGCCGGTCTTCGATTCGAGGAGACCCGCAATACCTTTACCAACACCGAGATTTTGACCCGTCCCGGGGGGCTGCCGTTTGAATTTGTTTTGCCCCGCTTCTGGGAACGTCTTCCTCTAGAAGCGTTTTCGCAGCAAGTAACCTCTGAGAGGAGCTATTCCCACGTTCTGCCCGCCTTTCATATGCGCAAGGAATTTGGTGAAAAAATGGTGCTGCGCGCATCCTATACCGAGACGATCGCTCGCCCCAAGTTCACCGACCTTGTTCACCGACCTTGTTCCACGCGAGATCGTCAGCATCGACGGTGCCGTTTTCGGAACGACTGTCGAACTGCCTAACTTCGATCTCGCGCCGATGGAATCAAAAAATCTCGATATCTCCTTTGAGCGCTATTTCTCGGGCCTTGGCCTGGTTTCGGTGTCCGGTTTCCGCAAGAAGTTGACCGGGCCGGTCTACCTCGAACGCCGGACCATCGATGTCGGGACCGAAATCTCGGCGGAACTGGCGGCCAAGTACGACGCCCAAGGAAGAGACGACGACGAGTGGTTAACCGAAAAATGGCAAAACGCCGGCGACGGCGAAATCCTCGGCATTGAGGTGGCCTTTGAACGCAAGTTCAACTTCCTACCCTCGCCTTTCGACGGATTCGGTCTTTCCTTCAACACGGCCCTGATCGATTCCAAGGTCAAACTCCTGCTCGAAGAGCGCTTTGAGGAGGAGGTACCCATGTTCAAGCAATCGAGCAACATGGGCAATCTGTCCCTTTATTACGAAAAGCACGGGTTGCTCGTGCGCCTGGCGCTGGTGTGGCGGGGCAAGTATCTCGAGCCTACAGGTGTTCGCGGCGGCAAAATCGACATAAGAGACATCACGGAACGCCATGAACTCCCGGCCGACTCGCTTGATGTCTATGTCGATGATTTCAAGAAGCTCGACCTGACGGTCAAATATCGGTTTCGCGATCATTTCACCATATTCTTCGAAGCTACGAATCTGACCGATGAGCCCCTCCGCCGCTACGAGGGCGACACCAGCCGGCTCCACTCGATTCAATTTACGGATACGATTTTTTCAGTTGGAGCAAAATGGAATCTTTAATCAAAAAAAGTATAGCAATTTATTTCAAAATTATCTAAGATACATATTCATACACAAATAACCAGGATTAGAAACGGGTAAGTACCAATGATAAAAAGCATACCTATACCAAAAAACCCTGTGTGGAGGTTTATATTCACACTAATCTCCTGCGCCTTTCTACTCGGCCTTTCGGCCCACGCAGCGGAAGTAGTGGTGTTTGAGGAGAGTTTCGAGACAGACGGTTTGGGCTCACGTTACACTGTGGAAAACGGCAGCGATGACGGCTCGAACTTCTTCAGGCGGAGCCAGGAAATTTCAGCCGGCACCCGAACCTCCGGCGGCACCCTTGATGGTGATTTCTTCTTCGGCGGCCGGGATATCGACGCTGCCGGTGATGGCACGGGTGTGGGCACGGGCGATTCCCCTCTCTTCTCCGATGAGGGGCGGATAACCTTCAACGCCTTCGACATATCCGGAATGGGCCGGCTCGTATTGAGCATGACGGCTGCCCAAGGCGTCAATGAGTTTGAGTTCGACAACGTCCTACTCATCGAGGTGAAGATTGATGACGGCGAATTTGAGTCCATCGGCGGCTTTCGCGGTACTTTTTTCCAACTCGCCGGGCCGATACTTTCAGGGCGATGAGAATACCTTGCCGGACCACAACGTCGAAGTGCGTCTGATCTCGGCCTTTACGGATCACAGTTGGGAGATCCCCGGTTCCGGCAGCACCATGCAGTTTCGAATCAAGTTGAACTGTAATGGTGGCAACGAGGAATACGGCTTTGATAATCTCACTGTCACCGCTGATGATGCCGTGGTGGGATTTTCTCTCGCCATAGACAATGCGGTAATCTCTGAAACGGCTGGAGCGGCCGCCGCCTCGGTCACGGTGACGCTGGATAGTGCCGCCCCGGCAGGGGGCGCCACCTTAGACCTCAGCCTGGTATCCGCGCTCGCGGCAAGCGGTGCGGAAGGCGAAGTGACGGTTCCTTCGACGGTTGAGATTGCCGAGGGCCTGACAGTCGGAACATTTGCTGTTGGTGCCGTCGCGGACGAGAGATTCGACGGGGACGTCGGGGTCAACATTTTCGTTTCGGGAGATGGTTTCAATAAAGATTTTATTCCCATTACGGTGACAAACGCCGACAATCCGCCAAATATTGTTCTCAACGAGTTTCAGGCCGCTGTTCCGGGCAGCATCGCGGAGGACATTTTTGCCGATGCCAACGGAGACGGCATCCGGAACGGCGCGAACGATGAATTCGTTGAAATCGTGAACATAAGTGGAGACGGCACAGCAGTGGATCTCTCGGGCTGGGTAATCTCCGACGATATCGGTCCGCGACATGTATTTCCTCAGGGAACGGTGCTCACAGACGGCCGCGCCATCGTGGTTTTCGGCGGAGGCGTACCGGCCGGCGTATTCGGCGGCGCCCTCATTCAGACCGCCTCCCAGGGTAATCTGGGATGATCCAACACCGGTGACACGATCCACCTCCGTGCCGGCGGCGCTTCCGTGTTCGCCGTCAATTACGTGGACGCCCTGGGCAACGTCGACCCGAGCGCGGTCCTGGAACCGGAGCTTACGGGCGACTATGTTCTTCATGACGTGGCGGCCGGTTCCGGTGGCGCTCTTTTCTCGCCGGGAATCCACAACGACGGCATAACACCGTTCGGCGTCTTCGATTTCACTGCCAGCCTGGTCTTGAGTGTGGAGACCATCGCCGATGACGCCGGAGCCGCTGCTGTAATCGGGATTATAGTCCTGGATAGTGCAGCTTCCGCAGGCGGATTGGAGCTAGCAATTGAGTCCACGGGCACTCCCGACCGGATCGAATTTTCCGGAACCAACGTCGTGGTTGAGGACGTTTTTGACCCAGTGTTTGAGACAACCGTTCGTGTCTACACACTGACCATTGCCGGGGGGGGGGCACCCAGGGGGTGTTCAATATCGATGTTATAAATGACGGTCTGCTTAGCGGTGATCGCGACTGGAATATCATTGTCAGAGAACAGAATACCGTTCCCGGCGCTGTCACCCTGACGGTGACTGAGTCTGAAGTGAACCTGTTTAACTTTGTTATAAACGAGATGCTTCAGGACTCGGACGACGGCGGCGTTGATCCCAACCTGAACGAAATCCTAGAAGAAGGGTTGTCGGATCAGTTTGTTGAGATCGTGAACATCAGCGGTTTTGAGGCCGATATCTCGGGTTGGCAGTTGGGGTCCATCACTTCAGATAATTTCGGCATCAACAGAACCAGGATTCAGCATACATTTCCAGATGGAACTATCGTCAAAGACCAGGGATCAGTCGTGATCTTCGGTGGAGACGGCAATGTCGAGGGTCATTTGGCTCGCATGAACGACCCGCAGGACCTGGGTCCCTCCTTTGGAAACGCCATCGTGCAGATCGCCAATGAAGGGTCCAACGGCGTTAATCATGCCAGTGACGATGCGGAGGCATTTACCTCCCAACTCTTCAATGAGCATGGCTTCCTCATGGATGAGGCCAAATACGTGCGTCTTGATGCTGAACAAGGGCAATCGTTGACGCGGGATCCCGACATTACGGGCGATTTCTTCTCGCCCCTCGGTCCAAGCTACCACTTCGATGTCTCTCCGGCCTTCTTGCCCTTCTCGCCCGGCACCGACATCTCCGGCACGGCTTTCCCAGGCAACGGGGCTGTGCTGCCTGAGACAGATGTGTTCGGGGGCGTGGATATCCCAGATTTTGCGGATTGGAAAGCCTCCCCTTGGTACCTGAACTATAATGTGGAATTCCTACCATGGATTTACCACGACGAACACGGATGGCAGTTTGTCGATTCAGGCGCTACTGAGGACGTCATATTCGTATATGATCTGGGCCTGGAAGGTTGGATTTTTGTGAATGAAGCCGCTTACCGGTTTATATTCCTCTTCGGCGGGCCTAATGAAGGTTGGATTTTCACCTTTGGTGACAACTTCCCTGGCAGAAGGTTTTTCCAGAGGACCGACGGCACTTTGTTCAGCGTTCCTCCGGATCTGCCAGTTAATTAAAAATCACTAGGTAATTATGGTATGCGCCATTAATTTTTCATAAACCATGATGAAACTAAAGTTCAACTTGTTGGCATCAACACTGCTGATTCTCATTTCCCATTCGGGATTTGGGCAGACAAATATCACAGAATTTACGGGATACTGGAAGCACAGGGTTTCTTTATTCCGAAATCTGCCCAATCCGAATGGCGAAATCTGTTTTCTTGGAGACAGCATCACCGATGGCTGTGAATGGCGCGAATTGACCGGATTGGAGCGGGTAACCAACCGTGGAATCTCCGGTGATACCGCCTGGGGCGTTATGAAACGAATCGAAGAGGTGACGGGGGGGGAACCGGCAATGGTTTTTCTAATGATTGGCACCAACGACCTCGACCGGGAAAAATCCGTCATTGAAGTCCGAGATAAAATAGCGGAAATCCTTGAAATTATAAAGGAAAAGAGTCCTCAAACGACGGTTTACCTACAGAGCGTGCTGCCGGTTTGGGATGAGACTTGAAATGGATGGGGAAAACTAGACAGTGGAATAAGGTGGTCTTGAACCACTAAATCCGCTAACCTATGAATGTTATTAAATCACGAAAGAGAAGACAATACAGTGCTGAGTTTAAAGCCCGGGTGGCCCTGGAAGCCATCAGGGGCGCTCATACCATCAACGAGATCGCCGGTCGTTTTGAGGTGCATCCCAACCAGGTGACCCAATGGAAGAAGCAGCTTTTGCAGAGAGCAACGGAGCTGTTTTCGCGCCAGCGGCAGACTCTCAGCAAGGACAACGAGACGGAAAAAGATCACCTTTACCAGGAGATTGGAAAGCTGAAAGTAGAATGCGATTGGCTAAAAAAAAAGTCTGAACAACTCGGTTGGTGAGAGGCGCAAGATGGTGCAACCACTTCAAGGAAAAATCAGTATCGGCAGGCAATGTCAGTTGCTGGGGCTGGCCCGCGGCAGCTATTACTATCGGGCCCGTGCCCAGTGCGAGCAGAACGTTCTCTACATGCATCGCATGGATGAGCTCTACACCCAATATCCGTTTTTTGGTTCTCGCCGGATGACCCAGTGGCTGCGTCGAGAGGGCCATGCAGTGGGACGAGGCCGCATCCAGCGGCTCATGCGCCAAATGGGCCTGGAGGCTATTTATCCGCGTCGAAACTTGAGCCAGGGGCACCGGCAGCACCGCATTTTCCCTTATCTGCTGCGGGGTTTGGCGGTCGAGCGGCCCGACCAGGTATGGTGCAGCGACATCACTTACCTGCGGCTGAGCCGAGGATTCCTTTTCTTGACCGTGGTGTTGGACTGGTTCAGCCGCTACGTGTTGAGCTGGCAGCTTTCCAACACCCTGGAGAGCCGCTTCTGTGTGCTCGCCCTGGAGGAAGCTCTGAGGCGGGCCCAACCTCAAATCTTCAACACCGATCAAGGCAGCCAGTTTACCGGCAGCGAGTTCACCTCGGTGCTGGGGCAAGCCGGGGTGCGCATCAGCATGGACGGGCGTGGCCGCTACCTGGACAACATATTTGTTGAACGCTTTTGGAGAACCCTCAAGTATGAAGACATTTACCTGCGCGAATACGCCACGGCAAAGGAAGCCAGCGAAGGGATAGCCCGCTACCTGGACTTCTACAACCACCTGCGCCCCCACCAAGCCCTGGGCTACCGGACCCCGGCCGAAGTCCATGCAATCGGAGCAAAACCAATCTCCCCGCCAATACAGCTTGCGGGCACCTGCGTGCCCGTCTTTGGCTAAGGACAAAATATATTTTTAAAAAATAATATGAACACGATTTCCACCTTAATCCCACGTCAAAATTGTCCAAACAACCCCGTCCACTTCAACCTGGGGTAATCGAAATAATGCGACCATTGATCAATTAAATACAGAACTGGCGGCTCTGGCTGATTCAACAGGCGTCAACTGGGTCGATTTGGCTCCTCAATTTAAGGATAACAGTGGTTCCCTGCGCAAGGACCTTACAGGTGAGGGCTTGCACTTAAATGGGATGGGCTATAAAGTATGGTACTCTGCGATCCGAAAATACCTTCCATCTAACTGATTCATTTCGCACTACTTGATTTTTTCAAGAGTTTATCATGACTACTACCTTAAAAAAGTGGATGAGCCTTTCTGGCGTGGCTCTATTGTGCTTAACCAGGGTCGCTCCGCTGACCCACTCGCAAGAACCGCAAACCGTGATTTTTGGGCCACCGTCACGATTTTGCATTGATGACGAGGATTTTGAACTTGAAGCCGAGAGTTTCGATTTCGAAGGAGATGCCATCAGGGTCATGAGCTTGAACATTCATACCGGCATAGGCGGGTATACCTCCGCCAGTTCCGGTGGTATTTCCACCCAATACACTCTGCCCGATCTCTGGCCGCAAATCATTCCGGAAATTGCCGAGCGTATTTTTCAACAAAACGTGGATATATTTGGTCTGCAGGAGGTTATTGGCGGGCAGCAATTTGTCGATGACGGCCGCGTTGGCAGAAGGGATTCCGAGCAGTCGGAAATCATAAAAACCACGCTCAATAATTTGGAGGGAGAGGAAGTCTGGGATTATCAATTCTGGACCCATAATATCGGGTTGCCGAGTTCCTCTGGGGGAGATTGGTGGGGGGTGGCCACATTTTACCGTTCTCCGTGGACTCTGGTCGGCGATCCCTCCATCCACTCCACAAGTGTTAGCGGCGATACCAAGTCGATGATTAAAACGACTTTGACCAACGGTGTTCGCACGATCGACGTTTTTACCGCCCATTTCGATGTCGATCTTCCCAAACCAGCCGATGGGTCCAATCAGTACAGTGAACGTAATGCCGCTCCGGCTCTCGCTGCGGCCAGCAATCCGGTTATCCTGATCGGGGATCTTAATGTTGAACCGCAGCACAAGATGCCGGATGAAACCCTGCAACTCCAACCGCTCTGGGATATCGGGTTGATGGATTCGGCAGTCAGTTCTGGAGTGGTTCCCAGGCTGGGCTTCGGGCCTGGGCCAGATGCACTGCATACCCGCCATAACGCCTTTGGGGAGTCCTCTAAAAGGATCGATTGGGTCGTCCATGAAAATAGCGAATTCATAGCCACCGGGGTGGAGGTTTACCATGTCATGGATGACCCATCGACGACCATGCCATCCCCGCATCCGAGCATTGCGGCGGGGGTGAATCGATTTCCCGAGCAGCAGGCGACATCCTATATTTCCGACCACCAGGCCTTTATCGCGGATCTCAAGATAAGGGGAAATCCAACCGGATTGCCGATTGTTTACAGCAGTTCAAATCCCGAGGTGGCCACCGTATCGGGTTCTACGCTGAAGCTTGTCGGCTCGGGCTCGACCAATCTAGTGGCTGAGCAAACCGGTAATGAAGCATTTGCGCCTTCCGCGCTTATTTCCCGGAAAATCAATGTTTCGGGGCTGCCCGTCCTGCTTCTGGAAGAATCTTTTGAGACCGATGGAGATGGAACGCGCTATAACATTATGGGCGCGGCGCTAGCGGTTTCCAATGCCTATTTTCATCGATCTTCCACCGATGGTGACTTTTTAAACCCTGGCGGAAGCTGGTACTTTTCCGGCGAAAATATCGACGGACAGCCGGGCTCACCGGGATTTGATGATGGGGATGCCTTGCTTCCTGCGTCTGGCAAGGGCGCTGTGATTTTTGACCCGATATCGATAACGGATCTTGGCAGTATCAAGGTAACCCTGCTGGTGGCCGCTTCCGATCCCGGTGGCTTCGATATCTCCCACACAAACGGAGACAAAATCGGAATCCAGGTGAGCATCGACAATGAACCCTTTGAGGAGATCGGGCGTATTCAATCCAATATCGAAAATGGCCCTTTGATTTCTCCTGAGGGAACATCGATTACGAGCGCGTTCACCGAATGGTCGTTCCCGGTCAACGCGACTGGCAGCACGCTGCAACTGCGAATTGTCCTGAGAGCAACCTCCGGCGCGGGCAACGAAATTCTGGGATTCGATAAAGTGATGATCATAGGAGATGAGGCGGTCCTCCGCGAAGATATCATCCCGCTGGGTGGCTCCTGCAATCCCTATTTCGAGTTTGAGGATTGGTTCCAGTCCTCCTGGTTCGGCGCCTACAACACCAGCTTCCAACCCTGGATTTATCATCCGCGGCACAAGTTCATTTACCTCTCGCCGCAATCCGACCTCAAAAATATTTTTTTATACGACCCGGTAATTGGCTCATGGATTTACACCAATCTGTCGTTTTATCCAAATATCTATTTTTTTGACGGCCAGGGTTGGATGTTCTTTTTTGACAAACCGGCCGAAAGACGAGCTTTCTTTCGTTATTCCGATTCCACCGTTATCAATTACGATTAACCGTGTCTAATCGGATTCCCATTTTTTCAAATAATGGCCGAATAACTCTTCGTCTGCCGGAATGCGTTCGGGAATCGGGATCGATACCCAAGTGTAGTTGAGAAAATGCCTCCAGTCGATATTGTCCGAGGTCATGTTGCCGGCCCATGAGCCGCACCCAAGGCTGTCTGTGGTCGGCATGCCACTGGCCCAGCCGCCACTATTGCCAGCGGTATGACCCATGTTGCAGATG
Organism: Opitutales bacterium; assembly: GCA_965226205.1. Classification (GTDB taxonomy): domain Bacteria; phylum Verrucomicrobiota; class Verrucomicrobiia; order Opitutales; family UBA2987; genus JAJFLU01. The sequence continues at coordinate 363,309 of CBDDCJ010000027.1, forward strand.
ACTCGGCCGACATTCGTTTTTAAGGCCAACTCGGTTTGACGATCTTCCATTTTACTGTGCAACGAGACGGAATGTCCCTCTCCGGAAAACCGTAGAATTTCTTTCACCCGCTCGATCATTTCGCTATAATCCTGCCATTTCCAAACCGTTAAAATGGGGGAAATTTTCTCACCTGAGAAACGGTCTTCGGGACCCGCTTTGATGCCAATTACCATAATCACTCGCGTGCCCGAAGGAATTTCGATGCCTACTTTTTCGGCAATGAACGAAGCCGGCTTGGCCACCACCTCCCGATTGAGATTTTGGCCGTCGGGCCAGTAATACTTTCTCAGTCTTTCACGTTCTTCGTTTGTGCAAAGATAACAGCCTTCTTCTTGCAATGCCTCCAACATTTCATCGTAAACGATCTCCTCAATGGCGACTGCGTTTTCCGAGGAACAAGAGGCTGAATTATTGGCTGCCTTGGATTTGACGATTTTGGCCGCCGTATCTCTGAGATCGACCGTATTATCGATAATGGAAACGACGTTCCCGGCGCCCACCGTGTGGCAAGGTTTGCCCGCCTCGTAAACGACCCTGACAAGAGCCGCTCCCCCGGTGGCCACCGCAAAATCGCATCGCGCCATCAATTCATGGGTCATTTCGTGGCTAGGTTGCTCTATACATTGCAACAGATCTTCCGGAGCGCCCACTTTACGCAGCGCTTTCCTCCCGTATTCCACTGTTTGCCAGGTACTTTTCGGGGTCCGTGGATGCGGTGAAACGATCATGGCATTGCGTGTTTTCAAGAGGCTCAGGCCGACACAGCAGACGGTCGATTCCGGGTTGGTGCAAGGGACGACGACGGCGACCACGCCCATTGGCTTGGCATAAATTTTCAGGCCTTTGGCAGTATCCTCTTTAACCAAACCGCAAGTTTTTGCGCCCAACTGGTCACGCAGCGTTCCGCAAACTTTGGTGCGAATCTTGGCCACCTTGTCTTCGTAAATACCGATACCTTCGGATTCTTCCACCGCGAGTTTGGCCAACATTTTGCGGTTTTCCTCCTTTTGCCATTCCCACCCGGCCGCGGCTACCATTTCATCGACTTTCTCTTGAGGCCAAAATTCGATCTCCCGAAAAGCTCGGCGGGCTCTGGCATACATTTCCTCAATATTATCTCTATCTTTCATGGTTTCTCTTTAATCTCTTTTTTTGTCGGATCCTCAATTTCTTCCACAATGGAGAATCCACTTCCGGGAAGCTGTTTTCTTTTTTCAAATGATTTCCTCCAGGTCTCCAGAGTGTGGGTCTGGGCGGGATGAGCGGTTTTCTGACGATCTGCCAGCGGCGGCACGGGGCGGTCGTCGGGACCGTCGTAAAACTCCTTGGGAGTGAGTGTTTCACCTAAACGGGAATAATCCTCACGCTCAATTTCCTCAATGAAATGGGCCCCCGCCCCAAAGGATCGCGTCACCGCGATAACAGTCCAGATGGCTTCGGGAGTAAATCCGAGGTCCATCATGGTGGCCCCGATGGCGCCGAGCAGGTCCACATCGACTGGTGAATTTCCCCGTTCCTGAGCTGCTTTGGCAATTTCACGCAGTAATGCGATAGAATCACCGGCCACTCCCAGTTTTTCCGCTCTGGCCAATAATCGCTGGGCGGCGGGATCTTCCAGCATCAGATCGGAGACTCCCAGTATTTCACCAGAAATACGTTCCCGCACAAGAGTTTCTGCCATCTGCGATAGGGCCAAACCGTCTTTTCGAGACCTCGCCAGGTATTCGCTGAGCATGTCTCCGAATGCCGAATAAGCCCCATAGGCATTTCCGAAGGCGAGGATGGAACTGCCGCAGGCCTGGGTCAGGAAGGTTTTCGATTTGGCCACCAACCGGGACATGATGGCGGGCATGGAAAGACCATCTTCGAGGGAAAGAATTAAAATGTAGTTTAACATTTTTTCCTCCTCCAAGGTGGGAATCCTGGCCTGGAAATCGATGAAAAGGATGTCCACCAGGCCATAGCCTTGCTCGACCAGTTCGGTCGTGTCGTATCCCCTCGTAACGATACGGTGAATATTTTTATAGGCCACTTCCGATACCCATTGAAAGGGTGGGCGAGAGGCATCCAGCGGTACCGTGCCGTGTTCCCGATTATTGTAATCGTAGGGCAATTTCGGATCGGAGAGATTGCCAATTTCTATATTTTTTAAATTACCCATTTTTTGTAATCTCCTGATTCTTTTTGTTTTCTGGCATATTCCTGCCGATCTTCCTGAGTTGGAACCGGACGATCTTGGGGCCCGATATAATTAATCATGGAAAGGTCCAGCATTTGCACCATGGGCTCATTTCGGGAGGCAGCCCAGGCCCGTCCTTTCTTCAAGGTGTAAATGGCGTGGGCGGCGCAACTATAGCCGCGAACCATGCTGCCGATGCACCAGGCCGCGTTGGGGGAAAACCCAATGTCGCAGAGGGCCGTGTTGCCCGCTCCCACACAGTTGACGGGCACATAGGAGCGATCCTCTTTTTTTCTCCTGGCGTGAAAGTGTTTTTCGATCGCCCGCTGAAACTCAAGGTAAATGCCGTCGATCTCCATCTCTTCCTGTTTGAGGTGGGTGGGTTCCGCCCGAGGATCGCCGTCGCGGTGTTGGGGCTGGCCCATGCCCATAACCGGCACATCATTGTCCATGTACTCATCGACCAGAATTTTGGCCATTTCATCAATGGACTTTCCCTCTTTGCGGGCGCGTTCCAGGTATTTGTTCATCATGTATCCATGGGCTGCCCCGGGACCGTGGGCGCTGCCGAAGGTCATCACGGCGGCAGCTACGGCGGCAGGAAGGTTGGGCCGGCCGGCCATAACGGCTATGGCAGAAGCTGCCGAGGGCGACATGGAATGCTCCATAAATTCACCCATTTCGTATTTGAGCATTTTTTCCTCGGGATCGGTTGGAATCCTGCCTTGGAATAAAACATAGAGGGCATCGCAAAATGAGTAACCCTCTTCCGCCAAGTCGCTTAAATTATAACCGCGCAAGACCGTTTTTTCCTCCGTTTTGTAGGAAATCGCGGTCTTTCGTTTTAGAATCGGCTCCCGATTTTTCTTTTTATCATTCTGTCTTATTTCGTTCATAACATTTACACTTTCTTACTTCTCCAATTCTGTTAACGTCTGACAAATAAACCGGTTAGGGCGCCGGCCACACAAGCTACGCCCACGATGGGAAAAACGAGGGCAGTATTTCCATTATTTGAGTTGATCATCCAGCCGATCAATGGTTGGGCCAGACCGGCAAACAGGTAGGCAAAAAAATTCATCACTCCCACGCCTGTTCCGGCCCGGTGTTTGCCCAGTAAATCCGGCGCCAGGGGCCAGAATCCGGATTGCGATCCGTAGGCAAAAAAACCACAAAAAAACAGGACCAGGATCCCCGCCCAATGGTCTCGCGGGAGGAAATACATGGTAAAGGAAGCCAGTGCGGCCAGGATCAGAAAGGATGAGTAGAGTTTCCAGCGCACAGACTTAAACACTCGATCGGAAACCCATCCACCGGTCAGGGCGCCGAGGGCCATACCCACGGGCAAGGCTATACTGATCCATTTGGCATCGGAGGTTTTCCAATCGGCCCCTAAAAAATGAACCGGCACCCAATAAATCAATCCATATCGGACGGAACTTTGGAACCCGATTCCAATGCTGGCTATTATAAACCTCCAATTGCTTAATACGGCCAGGTAGCGTTGCAGTGAAGTCTCGCCGCCGCATTCTTTCTCCTCATTTTGGCTTTGGTCCGCGCCGTCCTCATCCAATTGGAACCCAAGCTCTTCCGGAGTATCACGGACGATTAAATAGTAGGTCAGCCCTCCCACCAGGAGAAGGAGAACCGGAAGGCGAAATATCCATCTCCAGTTGAGGGACAGGACATCGAGGATAACCAGGGACATCACAAATGCCAGGACCGAGGACATGCCGGCGGCAAAAACATATAACCCGAAGGCTTTCCCCCGTTCATGATGGTCCCACCAATTTGATAAAACCCGGCTGCCCGGCGCCCATCCCATGGATTGGGCAAAACCATTGGCGACCCAGGGCAGAAACAGACCGATAAAACTTGTTCCAAAGCTGACCATCCAATTAAAACCGCAGGAGAGCACGGCACCGAGACTCATCATCCGGCGGCCCCCGAATTTGTCTCCCAGATTTCCGTTGACCGCCTGCCCGATGGCATAAGCCCACAATAGCCCCGTGATCATCCAGCCGATTTCTTCTTTACTCATTCCGAGTTCGGCCTCGATGCCAGGGATGGCGAATCCCAAAGTCTGCCGGCCCGTATAATAGAAGAGGTAACAGAACATGGTGGCCAAAAGAATCTGCCATTGGGCCTTACGGAAACCGGGTTTTGAATGGTTGGGCATATTTTCCGCCATGTTTTAGTAATTATTTATTAATATTATTTAGATGCGCCGCCCGGAAATCGCCTCGAAAGTTCGCTGGATGGTTTCATGGGCCTGCGGGTGAATTTCACATATTTGGACAAAGAGTAGGTCGAGCACGAAATCCCTCGTTACATTGGAAAATACCTCACAGGAGAAGGGATCGCGGTCGGTGGCCCCAAAGAGGCTGTAATCAGCCAAATCTACCAGCGGTGACTGGATAAAATTGGTTAATGCAATGATTTTTGCCCCCCGCTCTTTGGCAATTTCAACAGAACTGAGCAAATCTTTTGTGGCGCCGGAAAAACTGATGGCAAAGAAGATGTCTCCCGGTTCCAGGGCGGCTGCCCGGATGGCCATGGTGTAACCTTCGCAATCGACCACGGAACAGATTCCCACCCGGATCAGGCGATAGTTTAAGCCGTGGGCCAAAGCAGCGGAACCGGCTACTCCGGAAATGAGGACGAATCGGGTTTGGCAGAGCAAGCGGGCAATCTTTTGCAGGACATTGCGGTCCAGCAACTGAATCGTGTTCAATAGATCGGATTTAATTTTTTCCCCATAATCGAAAATTATATTCGTATCTTTATCTTTCGATGTTTGCTGGAAAGCGGTCAATTCCTGGGCTAAGAGAACCTTGAAATCCTGGAACCCAGCGCATCCGATTTTACGGCAAAACCGGATGATGCTGCCATAGCCCAGGGAACTGTCCTGCGTTACCTCGGTTATGGACAAATAGGCAGCCTTCGGATTTTTCAGAAAATAATTACCCACTTTTCTTTCAGCCTGGGTGAGGGAGTTGCGCAAGATGCTGAAACGAAGTGGAAAGGAACATTCTTGCAGCGATATTGCCCTATCCTCCAATCCCGTTTCAGGGTGGGGGGTCAAACTGTCCGGGAGGGGATTCTTGTACATCGCTTTGAAAAAAAATATTCCTAAAATACAGTATGGATAAAATATCCGTAACACTTGATATTTAAGTATATATTATCCAATTCATGCGCCTGTCAACCAAAATTATGACTTTTGTAGGTAAATTTTTAAATTACTCGCCAAAATATTCTTGGTCTTCGGCTTGTGTTCTGGCCAGCCGGTCGTCCGCAAAGGCAGGCTGTGTCCAGGCAAAAAACTGTTCAACCCCTTGGGTTGTGGGTCGCGTGTAGGTGACCCGGCAACGGATGTAGGCATTTTCCGGTCGAAGACGAAGGGTTCCTCTGCTCCCATGGATGTGCTTGACTGTATTGCCCCCGGGACCGATGAACTCGATCATGAATCCACCCGCCGCCACGGGAAGTTTTCGCCCCAGTATGTAGAGTGAATTTAATTCCTCCAATGTGGCATCGCGATCAACCTCAACTGAATAAGTATCTTCCGATATATCGACATGACTGAGAATAACACCGCTGGTGGCATAGAAATTTCCAGCCCGGATTTCTTTTGTGATGCTTTCTGGAGACAATTCTCCGGATCGAACCATTATCCATCCGCGACCTGGATTGCTCGCCTCGGTATCCCATTCCATTAGGGTATGAGTATCGTCCGAGGAAACGCCGTAGACGACGAGACCGGAAGTCAGCATGTCGTCCCACATGTCTTCGGTTGTGACATACCCTTCATCCACTTCCTGGGTGTGCCGATAGGTATTGGGGTGCCCGTTATGCAGCTCGAACAAGTGCAAGCCCTTGACCTGTTTCATATCTTCGGCAGTGACGGCATAGCGGTAGGTTGGATGATTGAGAATATGCTCCCCACCCAACGCCTTGGTATTATCCAAATGGTTTTGGATGATGGCGGCCACACTCTCGCTCTGGAATGTCCAGTCGATAAGTTCTGGAATATTAATCGCCGTGCTGTGGACGCGCTTATGCCCGGTAATTTCTTCGCCCGGTATGAGGATAAAGTCTTCTCGCGCGTTTTCCGGCGGTTTCACCGTAGATGGATCGATAAAGATATTATGTTCGCTCAGAATAAGAAAATTGTATCCGTGGTCGTGGTACCATTTAGCAACTGCCTCAGGGCTCGAATCTGCGTGCCCGCTAAGCGTGGTATGAGCATGTGTGTTGCCTTTGTGCCACATTTGCTTTCCCATCACATGAACGCTTGATGTGAACAGGATCAAACAAGCGTTTATCATCAACGCGGTCTTCTTATTTTTTGAGATCATTTTAATGTGAAGTTTCCCTTAACGGCCTTATTTTCTCTTCCAGAATAACCCCCGTTTTACCCGGCTGTCAACAGTTGCCCCGGTCCATTTCAGCAATTGCGGACGATGATCGGGGCTATCTTGGGGATCTTCGACGATCCCTCAAAATGGAGATAGATTAAAACAATACAATTGACCTGAGGTAAATTCGACGCAAGGTAGCTTAATTCAACGGAATTTACGGTTCATTCAGTTTAACAAAATTGACGCCCTATTAAGGAAAATTTTGTAAATCGTTGATAATAAGCTATTAAATATGCACCCGTAGCTCAATTGGATAGAGCGCCTGGCTACGGACCAGGAGGTTGGGGGTTCGAGTCCCTCCGGGTGTGCCAGTTATAAATCTGGTATGACTTTCCGGAATACTTGATACTATTTTGGAAAATAGGGGAAATTCCATAGAATTCTGGATTTCAAGGGCTTATGAGTGAGTTCGGCCCAATTTAAAAATATTTCATATAGCCTCCATGCATCATTAAAAATTGGCGGTTAATTACGGAAAACGGATTCAGTCTCTTCTCCGCCAAAAAATTTAAACCCACTTGCAAAATTCGGCCAAAATTTTATGGTACCCAATCACGGGCTGCGTTGACGCTGCCTACAATATGTTAGTCCCACTATGTCATGAAATGTATTACCCCATATATTGACGATTGGCCTAATGCATTCCAGCAGATTTCCAGATTCCTACGCGTGACACTTCCCGAAACCTGCCTCATTCACCACGTTGGGTCGACATCCATACCAGGTATGCCAGCAAAAAATATTATTGACTTAGACATTGAATGTCCAAATGGCACTATGTCATCAATCATAGGCGCACTCAATGGTGCGGGATATTTCCACGAAGGCGACAAGGGTATCCCAATGAGAGAAGCATTTTGTCCAAAGATGGAAAGCCCAGCTTCTAAGCTTCCTCAGCATCATCTTTACGCGTGTGAATCCCAATCTCCTGAACTGTTCAAGCATCAAGCATTCCGCGATTACCTCATTCTTCATGTGCAAAGGGCCAAGTGGCTTGCGTCCAAGAAGATTGCCATAGGAAAGTCAGCGAAGAGCCGTGCTGCATATATTGAAAAGAAATCCGACGCGTATGCTATCATCACAATAGAATCACTCTCATGGGCTAACAAGGCGCTGCAACGGGTGTCGACAAGCCGCACCACTGAGCTTAAACGTTAGATCGCAATCAATGACCTCCACGCATATGATTCGGCTCACCGTCATCGGGTGCTGGGCGGCACTGATGTTGTGCCGGGTGAATTCCGCATCAGAGTTGAAGTTCGGGACGGTGCGAATTGAACCGAGCTGCCGCATCGATGCGATTGCCTACCTGGGCAAGGGCATTGTCCTTGCAGGAACGCGCGGGGATGACCACCCCGGATACATCCACAGGAGCAAGGACTACGGCGCCACTTGAGACAAAGTCGGCGATATCACCGGCTCGGACTTTGTCACCTGCTTGTGTTCCGGGAAAAACGGAGTGGGTTATCTGCTCACCGGTCAGAAGGCGCATGTCTGGAAGACTACTGACTATGGGGAAACATGGAAGGACCTGGGGCAGGTTTCCAAAGCATCAAACACACGTTACGCTAACGCCTACGGGATGGTGATGACTAGCAGAGGCACTCTGTTGGTTGCCGACGCCGACAACGATGGCGGCCACATTCATCGATCAACCGACCAGGGCGTGACTTGGCAAGACCTCGGACGTATTTCAACGCACGCGCTCTACAGACTCAACGCCGTAGCGGATGGAGTGATAGCCAATGGCTGGGCTGGGCACATCTACAAGAGCAGTGACGACGGAGCGACCTGGAAGGATATGGGGAAACTGATTGACTCGGACCTCTATGCAATTGAGCACCTGGGCGGCAACGCCGCCCTGATCGGAACAAAGAGCGGTAATATCTTCGTGAGCAAAGACAATGGCGAGACGTGGAAGGACCAGGGCGTCGTCGGTCCTTCTGCCGACGATTTTGCCTGGCTGGGAGGCAGCCGCGTGCTCTACACAACGTATACAGGTAATCGCAATCTATACCTCTCTGAGGATTCCGGCGCTTCTTGGGCCCCAATCGGCGGAGTCGGCACGGGACAAGCAAATGACTGGCTGGATCATGTCATTTACATTCATGACGGTGGCGTTCGAGTGGTCGTCGGGGGAACCAATAAAGGATATATTCTTTTTTCCCGGTTACCGAGCAAATAGCCGCTAGCTACACTTTGTGTAGAGGTTAACCGGCTTTCTTTGGTTTGATGCCTGAATCCAGGCTGGAGGCTATGTCTGCGGCGAGGGCGCCGAGGGTTTTGAGGGCCGCTTCCACTTTGTCATCGAAGGGGGCTCCGCAGGCCAGGCGCAGGCAATTGCGAAACATGCAGGGTTCGTCATGGGGAATGCAGGCGTTTAGACAGCAGGCGGCGAAGAGGGCGCCGGGGGCGATCTGGATGTTGTGCCGCAAGGCGCGCCGGTAAAGCTCCATAGTGTCGATGGTTTCGGGTAGCTGCATCCATAAAAGGTTTCCCCCTTCGGGCCGGGTAACGAGTGAGCCTTTCGGAAAATAGCGGTAAACGGCTTGCGACATCTGGCATATTTGACGTTGGTAAATGGATCGCAGGTTTCTCAAATGCCGATCGTAGCCGCCGCTTTTGAGGTATTCGGCCAGCGCCCTTTGGGGAGCTTCGGGGGCGCCCATGGTGTTGAGGTACTTGAGGCGAAGGATGCGGTCCCGATACTTCCCGGCGGCAACCCATCCCAGTCTCAGGCCCGGAGACAGGGTTTTGGAGAAAGAGCTGCACAGTATAACCGATCCAGTCTCATCAAAAGCTTTAAAGGGATGGGGCCGGTTTCCCCGAAAATACAAATCACCATAAATGTCGTCCTCGATGAGGGGCACTCCGTAGTCGTCCACGATATCGAGTACTTTTCTTTTGCGTTCGGCGCTCATGCGGAAACCGAGCGGGTTTTGAAAATTGGGCATGAGGACGCAGGCTTTCACATCGTGTTTTTCGAGGGTTTCGGTAAGGGATTGCAGGCAGACGCCGTTTTTTGGGTCGGTGCAGATGGAGACCGTCTTCATATTGAGGCTCTCTATGATTTCCAGAATGCCGAAATAGGTGGGCGACTCCACCGCTATCAAGTCTCCGGCGCTGGCCACCGCCCGTAAACTGAGGTTAAAAGCCTCGGTGCATCCAAATGTGGCGATAATTTCATCGGGGTGCAGGTTGCATCCATAATCGTAAGAACGGATACTGATTTGGCGGGCGAATTCCGGTTCGGCCGCCTGAAGGGTGTAGCGGCTCAAAAATTCGCTGTGATCCCGGCTGACCCTGCTCACTATTTTGGCCAGTTTCTGATTGGAAATCAATTCGGGCATGGAGAAGCTGACTCCAAGTGGAATAATATTGGGCTTCCCGCATGCATTGAAAAGTTCCATCACGTTATCGGCGACCTCGACTATTCTCGGCGGGTCCGAAGGGAATAGCTCCGAAGGCTCTGGAAAACGAAGCAGGGAAACGGCGGAAACATAGTAGCCGCTCTGAGGGCGCGCCTCGATCAATCTTTCACTCTCAAGAGCCATATAAGCCTGCAAGATGGTTGAAATACTGACTTTTTTTTGACCGGATAGCTTGCGCACGGAGGGTAGTTTGTCCCCCGGCGAGAGGGTTCCGGATTGGATCATTGCTCTGATTTCACCAGCGATTATTTCATATAAAAAATCATTGGTTCCGGTCTGAGTTCGTTTTTCGATCATGGCATTATTATCGTTGGAATCTATTGTCAGGCACGCCGGACAGCACAATTGAAGCAACCTGGATTTGCGTTATGGATGTGTATGTATTGGACGTTAGAATTCTCAAATTGGTCCACGATGGCCTTTTTCAGGCCGGTCCCTGAATGACTTGGGCATCAACCATCATGTTGTCCGAATCGTAAGCCCGAACGGATAGAAGCCGGTGACGTAACATGGCCGGTATCTCATTGACTGCAAGATTCGCTGTTTTGGCGAATTCGCGCACGAACACAGGTCCCGAGGCTCTGTAGGGCGATTGCACATCGTGATGGGTGAACGGTATGGCAAGCACTCTTTCACCCACCTCGGCATCTGCTAATGACACGCGGCATGGTAAACCGGGTTTCTTGTCTGCAACTATCCACAATGCCGACAGCTTTCGCAATTCTTCATCGCTGAGTTTGAAGAAGGATATGAATTCCTCTATGCGAAGAGGTTCTAAAAGGAAATTTGCAGACATTAAATACCTATTTGAAGTGTGAATTTTTTGAGTAGAGCCGCAACTTCAACTATTGTAACGGATAAATCCTTGGCCCAACAGGTACAGTCGGGTTCTCATTGAAGCAATACAGTTTATTAAAAAAAAACTGTTCTGGTTACAATTATAATTATTTGTATCTGTTTTGCTTTGAAAAAAGCAGCTATACTCTTGCCGCAATGAAAAATAGTGCGAAAAGACGTATTCCGGCGTTGCCAAGGGAACCCGCCGAGACCGTCCCAAATTTGGGATTGAAGATGTCCCGCTAGTTAAACTCCGCAACCAACGCGAAGGAACAGAGAGTTAAACTCTATTTTTATATGATTGATAGTAAATAAGTTAAAAACTCTGAATCCGATTGGCACAAAGATAGCGTCTATTTATAAACATGAAAACAGGAGCCACAAAAATGAATACCAAAATCAGTCAAATCACTTCGTCTGCCTTAACGGTCATAGCAGTGGCCGGGACCCATATGATGGCCCGGGAAAATTTAGAATTTAGCTTTTTCCAGGATGCCAGCTCCTTCAATGAGATAGCCAACAACCAGGTGACTACAAATATTTTCCCCATTACCAATGCTCAATTCGATTTTTCCTACAGTTTCCAGGACTTCGCTGGAAATTTTCCTGACAAGAGTTCGGTGATTTTTGACGGACCGCCAGGCTCCCCCATCAGCGGCCTTGTGCCGTTTGAATTTTTAGGTCCTGATCAGGGCGAGGGCCAGGGATTTTACAGGATTGAGAGCCTTGCCACGCCTACCAATGGATCCAGCTTTTCAGGCACTTACAGGGTAAGTGTTTTCGATGAGGAGGTTTTTAGCAAACTAGTGGATTTTTCTCTTCTGCTTGACCAAAACCTGGTCGTGGTTCCCACCGTCAACTTGAATAGCGACAATATCATCCAGAGTATCGATATTGTTTTTAAAACCATTGATGACCAGGCTGCCTCTTCCACTGCTTTTATCCAAAATTTGGGAATTAAAATATACGGCACAGATAACTCGAATCTTTATGAAGACTTCGAAATTCCGGCAGATGTCACCAATATTATCCCCCCATCAGGAATCAAATGGAGCGATGTCCAGAGGATCATCTTTTTTTACTTCACTGAACAAGGTTCCGATTACCACACAGGCTACGATAAATCCTTCTCTCCCTCGCCGCCGGATATTTTCGGTGGAACCGACATTTGGGGATTTCTCGGCTGGAAGGTCTCCCCCTGGTATCTCAACTACCACGTGGATTTCTGGCCATGGCTCTACCACGACGAGCATGGTTGGCAGTTTGTCGATTCCGGGAGTACAGAGGAATTTATTTATGTTTGGGACCCCGGCCTCAATGCCTGGCTGCTTTTTAACGAAAACACCTATCCCTGGGTGTTTATGTTTGGAGACAATTCTGGATGGATATGGTGTTTCGCCGATAACACGCCAGAAAGGCGATTTTTCCAGAGGCTTGATGATGGGAGCATTTTCAGCATTCCGGTGGGGTTGTAACAAAGACGGGCAAAACAGAGTCGTCTATATTCTGGCAGCATCCGGAATGGTGTTCAATTTGTAGATAGCAATAATCAGGAGGGCAGACAATGAAATTCGTAAGGAGAATGGCTGCAATAATCGTTGTTGGCTGGATGCTCAATTCACAAGCCGCATGGGCGTACATGCCTACCGGTTGGACCTGGTCCGCATACCCATACGCATACGATTATTCATATCGACAGTCATGGTATTATCTCAATGAATCCGACGCTCAATGGGGCTACAAGTTTTCCACCGGCACCTGGTCTCTTTTTGGTGAGTCTGAGCTTTCTTCCGGCTGGGTATATTATCAGTGGCCGTATGCATACAGCTCACAGGCTGGGTCGTGGTTCTATCTCGAGGAGGCCTATGATCAATGGTGCGTGCGCATGGACTCAGGGATATGGTCTCGATTAGGAAGATCAACATGTGAGACGTACGAGGACCAGGTTGCAGATTTCAAGGTGAAATACAGCAAGAGCAATGAATGGGCATCGTGGATGATAACGAACAAAGGACGCTACGGGACCGCGTTCGAGGCGGCCAAAGCGAGGCCAGGGGTTGTTACCGTCAGTTTTCAATATGAGACGACTCCCATCAGTTACAGTCCTCCTTGGGCCAGCGAAAACCAGCATATGGACACAATCGCTACGATGGTAGAAGGAATCTATCCAAGCTACCTGTTCAGAGTTGAATTTAACGGCGATACCAGTTCTTCCTATGCGAACATCACAGCGGGTACCGCTGGGACTACCTCATATGCCTCGGGCAAGAATGTTTACCTGTACTACGAAACTATTTTCCATCATGAATTTGGCCACGTCATGAGGATACGTCACCATTATGACACAATAGAATATCTGGGCAAAGGAACGCATATGCCACCAGGAGAAACTCAGTGTCTCATGGATCGAACTTTTAAATTGTTCTGTTCGGCTTGCCGGACGGCCCTGGGGATTCCGTTGGATATTACAGACACCACAGTCTTTGATCAGGCCGCCAGTGATATCATTGGCCGATACCCTTATTGATATAGACCCCTATATTGAGGGCTCCCCCCTAAATTCTTTTACCGGTTGGAGTTCGTCCCCCTGGTATCTCAACTTCAATGTGGATTTTTGGCCCTGGATTTACCACGATGAACACGGGTGGCAGTTTGTGGCTGAAAACAGCACCAGCGAAGTGATCTTTGTGTGGGACCCCGGCCTTAATGCCTGGCTGCTTTTTAGCGAAAACACCTTTCGCTGGCTGTTTCTTTTCGACGACAATTCTAGCTGGATATGGAGTTTTTCGGACAACACTCTAGAAAGGCGCTTTTTCCAGAGGCTTGATGATGGGAGCATTTTCAGTGTTCCGGCGGGTTTGTAACAAAGGCGGGCAAAACAGCGTTATCTGAATGCTGGCGGCATCCGGAATCAGCAAATTCCTATCAGCCATACTCCAGAATGGTGTTCAATTCGTAGACAGCAATAATCAGGAGGGCAGACAATGAAATACGTAACTAGAATGGCTGCAATAATCGCTGCTGGCTGGATTCTCAGTACACAAGCGGGGTATTTTAAGCAATACAGTTTGTAAAATAAAAACTGTTCTGGTTACAATTGTAATTATTTGTATCTGTTTTGCTTTGAAAAAAGCAGCTATACTCTTGCCGCAATGAAAAATAGTGCGAAAAGACGTATTCCGGCGTTGCCAAGGGAACCCGCCCAGACCGTCCCAAATTTGGTATTGGAGGTGTCCCGCTAGTGAAACTCCGCAACCAACTCGAAGGAACAGAGAGTTAAACTCTATTTTTATATGATTGATAGTAAATAAGTTAAAAACTCTGAATCCGATTGGCACAAAGATAGCGTCTATTTGTAAACATGAAAACAGGAGCCACAAAAATGAATACCAAAATCAGTCAAATCGTCTCTGAAATGGACGGGGAAAACTGGACAGTGGAATAAGGTGGTCTTGAATCATTAAATCCGCTAACCTATGAATGTTATTAAATCACGAAAGAGAAGACAATACAGTGCTGAGTTTAAAGCCCGGGTGGCCCTGGAAGCCATCAGGGGCGCTCATACCATCAACGAGATCGCCGGTCGTTTTGAGGTGCATCCCAACCAGGTGACCCAATGGAAGAAGCAGCTTTTGCAGGGAGCAACGGAGCTGTTTTCGCGCCAGCGGCAGACTCTCAGCAAGGACAACGAGACGGAAAAAGATCACCTTTACCAGGAGATTGGAAAGCTGAAAGTAGAATGCGATTGGCTAAAAAAAAAGTCTGAACAACTCGGTTGGTGAGAGGCGCAAGATGGTGCAACCACTTCAAGGAAAAATCAGTATCGGCAGGCAATGTCAGTTGCTGGGGCTGGCCCGCGGCAGCTATTACTATCGGGCCCGTGCCCAGTGCGAGCAGAACGTTCTCTACATGCATCGCATGGATGAGCTCTACACCCAATATCCGTTTTTTGGTTCTCGCCGGATGACCCAGTGGCTGCGTCGAGAGGGCCATGCAGTGGGACAAGGCCGCATCCAGCGGCTCATGCGTCAAATGGGCCTGGAGGCTATTTATCCGCGTCGAAACTTGAGCCAGGGGCACCGGCAGCACCGCATTTTCCCTTATCTGCTGCGGGGTTTGGCGGTCGAGCGGCCCGACCAGATATGGTGCAGCGACATCACTTACCTGCGGCTGAGCCGAGGATTCCTTTTCTTGACCGTGGTGTTGGACTGGTTCAGCCGCTACGTGTTGAGCTGGCAGCTTTCCAACACCCTGGAGAGCCGCTTCTGTGTGCTCGCCCTGGAGGAAGCTCTGAGGCGGGCCCAACCTCAAATCTTCAACACCGATCAAGGCAGCCAGTTTACCGGCAGCGAGTTCACCTCGGTGCTGGGGCAAGCCGGGGTGCGCATCAGCATGGACGGGCGTGGCCGCTACCTGGACAACATATTTGTTGAACGCTTTTGGAGAACCCTCAAGTATGAAGACATTTACCTGCGCGAATACGCCACGGCAAAGGAAGCCAGCGAAGGGATAGCCCGCTACCTGGACTTCTACAACCACCTGCGCCCCCACCAAGCCCTGGGCTACCGGACCCCGGCCGAAGTCCATGCAATCGGAGCAAAACCAACCTCCCCGCCAATACAGCTTGCGGGCACCTGCGTGCCCGTCTTTGGCTAAGGACAAAATATATTTTTAAAAAATAATATGAACACGATTTCCACCTTAATCCCACGTCAAAATTGTCCAAACAACCCCGTCCACTTCACTCGTAAGTATTAACGGTCATAGCAATGGCCGGGACCCTAATGGGTTTTGCAGGACAGGGCCCTCTCGACGGAAATTTAATGGGTATATTTTATGCCTTTGTCGCTTTGGGCATTCTTGAGATAATTCTACAGGATTACAGGATTTTTCCCGTCAGCCAGGCGATAAATGTGCCATCGACCCGCAAATTTTACCATGATGGCGAAACTATTGTGGATGAGGATTGCAGCACGGCGACCCTGCTTTTTGCGCCAGGTATGCCGGAATCAAGTCTTGTTCATGAAACGGTCGCCGGCAAACCATCGTACGGGCAAATTTGCGAATCACTTTGCGAACCGCAGTTGGTGGGAGCGGCATAACCTTATACAACGAGTATTAAAATTAAAATTTCTTAGTTGGCGCTATGGATATAGATGGTTCGGGTCCCGGAAGATTTCTTGCTCCCTGCAAATAAACAGAGTAAGCGGATGGATTTTTCACCAATGCTAGATATCAGGTCCGGGGCCTGAACCATTTTATTATTAAAATTTTCAACAAATAATTTCGAGTTTTTTTAAATGAATTACTTGCCAATTCAGGCAAAGCAGGGAAGAGTCGGAGCTCGTTATTGGGCTTTGTTTTTTTTCACAGGAGGAGAAAATAAATGTGCCAATTATTAAAAAAGAGGGTTCACTTGTATTGAAAACCCTCGCCATAGAACGTTTAACCTCCAACCCCCTGGCGCCCACAGTGAGCATTGGAAACCACAAGTTGATCGCCCTCGATGGCATCACCAAAATTTATCTGACGGAGGAAATAGAAACCCATGCCCTGAGCGGTATCCACTTGAAAATCCAGCCAGGCGAATTCGTCCTCATATCGGGGCCATCGGGTTGCGGCAAATCGACCTTACTCTCCATTATCGGCCTGCTCGACAGCCCGAGCGGAGGGAGTTACCATCTAGGAGGCAAGGAAGTCTCAGGACTGTCACTCGATCAAAGGGCAGAAATTCGCAACCGGGAAATCGGGTTTATTTTTCAAAACTTCAATCTTATCGGCGATTTGTCGGTTTACGAGAATGTGGAACTGCCCCTGGCCTACCGGGGTCTGCAACCTTCCGAGCGCAAGGGCATGGTTTTCAATGCCTTGGAAAAAGTGGACATGATCCACCGTAAAAATCACTTGCCGAACCAACTTTCAGGCGGGCAGCAGCAACGGGTGGCGGTAGCTCGCGCCCTGGCCGGCAGTCCGCAAATACTTCTGGCGGATGAACCGACCGGAAACCTTGATTCCAAAAACGGAAAAATGGTCATGGATATGCTGAAGAATTTAAACGAGGCTGGATCTACCATTTGCATGGTTACTCACGATGAAGGCTACGCCAAGTATGCCCGCCGGGTGTTTCATTTATTCGACGGCAAAATCGTGGACGAAACCACCAATACCCATTCCCGCAATTAAAACCTATCCCGAATAATTATGGACCAGTTCTGGAGAGAGATTCGATTCGGCTTTCGCGCATTGCAAACCAAGCCTGCCCTGAGCGCCTTGGCAGTGGTGGCGCTGGCTATCGGAATTGGGCTCACCACGAGCATGTTCAACGTGGCCAACGGCATATTGTTCAAGGGTCAGAGCTACGAGTATTTTGACCGGTTGATGCACCTGACTCCCAAGGCAAAGACCGACCATGAGGGAGAGAAAATGTATGCCATTCCTGTCGATGACCTCCAGCGATTGAACGAAGAATCGAAGACATTTGAAGGGTTTAGCGGTTGGTACAACGGCACTGTGAACTTAAGCGGCAATGGATTGCCCCAACGATACGACGGCGCCTTTATCTCCGGAAACTTTCTGGATTTGCTCGGAGTCAAACCATTTCACGGGCGTTGCTTCACCGAAGCTGACTGCCACCCCGACTCCGGGAGGGTGGTCCTTATCGGTTACAATGTCTGGAAACACCGCTACTATGGGGATCCGAAAATCATAGGCAAATCGGTGCGCGTCAACGGGGTCGAGGCCAGCATTATAGGGGTTATGCCGCGCGATTTCAAATTCCCACTCAATCAGGAGATTTGGCTTCCGCTGGAGCAGGCTCCCACCAACTACAAGAAAGATATAGTAATGGTCTTCGGCCGGATGAAAGAAGGCGTAACCCGGGAAGAAGCGGAGGCGGAACTGGTTAATTTAAGCAAGAAAATATCCCGGACGGAAGGGGTGGAAGGGATGGCCGCCGGTTACACCCTGGGCATCAAGCCCTTCACGAGGCTTTTTGTGAGCGAAAAACTGACCAAGGAAATTCTGCTCTGCATGAGCACCGGCATCTTCGTACTGCTCATCGCCTGCGCCAATGTAGCCAACCTGTTGCTGGCCCGCTCGACCCTCAGAGCGAAGGAAATGGCCGTCCGCTCGGCTCTGGGGGCAACCCGTTTTAATATCATACGCCAATTGCTGGTGGAAAGCCTCATCCTGGCGGGTTTCGGGGCCATCGGTGGCCTCATCTTGACCAGTTGGGGAGTGGATTTTCTATGGTCCACCGCTCAACGGATGGATCCGCCCTACTGGATGAATTTCAGGATCGACGGCAATGTGCTTTTATTTGTCGTTTTCATCACCCTGTTTGCGGGGATCATATCCGGGATCGTGCCGGCCTGGGAAGCTTCCCGCACTAATGTGATGAATATGCTCAAAGACGATTCGGCCACTTCCTCAGGGTTCAGCATCCGGCGCTTCAGTAAATTTCTGGCCGTGGTGCAGATTGCCATTTCCACCGCCCTTCTGATCGGAGCCGGCCTGACTATTAAAACCTTGGTCAACCTTCATTATACGGAAATTGGGTTCAGCCCGGAAAAACTCCTGACCGTGCGCATGGGATTATTCCCGGCTGACTATCCGGATAATGAAAGCAGGCTGGCTTTTTACGATAAACTGGTGAGAAATCTGAGTTACCAGACCGGGGTGGAGGCCGCGGCCATGACCAGTTGGATCTTCATTTCAGGACCCGAATATGGAGGCGGGAGCTCCGATTGTAAAATTGAAGGCAAGGAATACGCCCCGGATGAGGATTTGGATGAGGTGGTGCGGACTTCGGTTTCCGCCAGTTTCCTGACGGCATTAAATATTCCACTGGTGGAAGGAAAATATTTTTGCCTTATCGATGAAAAGGAGAAGAAGGAGAAGGTGGCGATGGTGAACGAAAGTTTTGCCAACAAGATGTGGCCCGGGCAAAGCGTCATCGGAAAGCGTTTGCAATTAAAAGACAAGAGACATGAATTAAGTGAGGACAACTGGCTCAAAGTTGTCGGGGTGGTCAAAGATTTCAAAATCACCGGGCACGACAGCCATCTGCGGTCGGATGTCGATGACATTCTGCTGGAGCCCTTCTGGCAGGAAGAGGAACTGGGCTTCGCCACCCTGGTCGTGCGCACCTACGGCGACCCCAAGGCGGCCATTACCAAGGTGCGCCAGCAAGTGCAGGCCATTGACCCGCATCTGCCGATCTATTTCGCCAAATCGATGAATGAGTATTTTTACGATTCGAGCTACTACTACCGCCTCATTGCCGGGTTATTCAGCGTCTTTGGTGTCATGGCGCTTTTCCTGGCCTCGGTCGGCATTTACGGAGTCATGTCCTTCTCGGTCAGCCAGCGGACGAGGGAAATCGGCATCCGCATGGCATTGGGCGCAAAGAACAAAAGCATTCACAACCTGATCCTGAAACAAGGGGCGCTGCAAGTTTTTACCGGGCTGGTGATTGGAATTCCAATGGCTTTCGGGTTGGCCAACATGTTGAAATACCTGCTCTACGGGGTAAAACCCAACGACCTGCCGACCTTCGTTGCGGTGATTATATGTTTGGCCGTGGTGGCGTTGCTGGCCTGTATTCTGCCAGCCTGGCGCGCTACCAAAGTGCAACCTATGGATGCCTTGCGCTACCAGTAAACAACCGCCCAACAGAACGTTGGAGAATCCCTTCGCGCCGGACTCGCGGAACTGGAAAACCTTGCCATAAGTGGCGGTTTTCCTCAACTTGCGGACGAAAATCCTAAACGCCTCTTTTCCGTGAAGTATCTTATTTTTTGTGTCTCCGCTCTTTTCTTGTCTTTTTCAATTACGCTTACGCTTTCTGCGGAATCCAGTACCGAAACATTTGCCAATGATTACGAGCGCCTCCTGGCAAATCGGGACTATCTCAGCCCATCGGAACGGATGCATCGTCTTTTCGAGATTTCCTGGGAGCATGGACTGATTGAAAGCCCGGTCTTCGCAACCCAACTGGGGCGTTCCGAGTACAACGACCGTTGGCACGAATTGAGCCTGGAGGCGGAGAATCGACAACGTGAAGCCACCTATCGGCAAAAGGAGATACTGGCTGCCGTCGGGCCAGGCTTCCTGCCCAAGGCCGACCAGTTAAACTACAAACTTTTTGCCTACCTCCTGCAACAATCGATGGAGAGCTACCGTTTTCCTCCCGAATTCGCTTCCATGCCGGTCAATTACATGCAGAGCGTCACCCAGACTATTCCCAACACCATCGCCATAATGCCGG
Source organism: Opitutales bacterium (assembly GCA_965226205.1). GTDB lineage: Bacteria > Verrucomicrobiota > Verrucomicrobiia > Opitutales > UBA2987 > JAJFLU01. Next base: position 383,490 of record CBDDCJ010000027.1, read on the forward strand.
CGCGCAAGGAGGAGGATTTTGCCAACATCGTGGCCCGGCTCAAAGGAGTCCCGAAATTGCTCGCGGAAGCGCAAACGGTGATGGAGCATTATTCGGCCTTGGGAGTTACACCGGCCAGAATCACGCTGGTTAATTTTCCGGAAGAAATCCGGGCCACCGCGACCGATGATCTGGAAAAAAATCCGCTCTGGCTGCCGTTTAAGGACCTGCCCGAATCCATCGATCCCGAATATCGTGACAAGCTCCTGCAAGAGGCCCGAACAGTTATTCTCGAAACCGTTAATCCAGCCTTTCTGGCTTTCGGCGATTATTTGGAAAACACCTATATGCCACTGTGCCGGGAAGCGATCGGCTGGAGCGCCATGCCCAAGGGCAAAGAATGGTACGCCTTCGCGGTTAAAAAGCACACCACCACCACCACCACCACCACCACCACTCGCTCACCGGATGAGGTTCACCGGATTGGATTGAGCGAAGTTAAACGCATCCGGGCGGAAATGGTGGGAGTCATCGAAATGACTGGCTTCGAGGGCACACGGGAAGAGTTTCTGGAATTCCTGCGCACCGATCCGCAGTTTTACTTCGATAAGGCCGAAGACCTCATGACGGCTTATAGGGCCATTTGCAAGAGGACTGATCCCGAGTTAATCAAGCTTTTTGGATCCCTTCCGCGCCTACCCTACGGGGTGGTGGAAGTGCCCGATTATATGGCGAAATCGCAGACCACGGCTTATTATCGCCCTGGTTCTCTGCTGGCGGGGCGTCCCGGCAATTTTTTCGCCAACACCTACGATCTGAAATCGCGCCCGAAATTCGAGATGGAGGCGCTCTCCCTGCATGAAGCAGTGCCCGGCCACCACCTGCAAATCGCCATCGCGCAGGAATTGGAAGGCTTGCCAGAATTTCGCAAAAACCTCTGGATGACCGCTTACGGGGAGGGTTGGGGGCTGTATTCGGAATCGCTGGGGGAGGAAATGGGATTTTACCAGGACCCGTATTCCAAGTTCGGCCAGTTCTCCTACGAGATGTGGCGAGCCATCCGGTTGGTGGTCGATACCGGTATGCACGCCCTCGGCTGGAGCCGGCAGGACGCCATTGATTATTTCAAGGAAAACTCCGGCCTGACGGAAAAGAATATCACGGTCGAGGTGGACCGCTACATTTCCTGGCCCGGACAGGCATTGGCCTACAAAACGGGCGAGCTTAAGCTCAAGGAACTGCGCCATTACGCCACCGGCGAGTTGGGTAGCAATTTTGATGTGCGGGAGTTTCACGACCAGGTGTTGGGGCATGGCCTGATGCCCCTCAATGTGTTGGACGAGATCATCCGCGACTGGGTCGCCGGAAAGAAATGAAAAAAGCGGCGAGGGCGGCCCTGCTGGCGGTTCTGTTGGCGCCGGCAGGATGCGCCAAAAGGGAAACACCGGTCGAGCACGGCAACCGCCATCAAATCCTGCACCTCGGTAATCAGGTCGAACCGGCTGATCTCGACCCGCATACCACAACCGGCGTTTCCGAAATCAATATCCACATGGCCTTGTTCGAGGGTTTGGTCAGCCCGCATCCTGAGGACCTCAGGCCGATGCCAGGCGTGGCCGAAAAGTGGGAAATTTCGGACAATGGACGGATTTGCACTTTTTACCTGCGAAAAGATGCCCGGTGGTCCAATGGCGATCCTCTGACGGCCCATGACTTTATTTTTTCATTTCAAAGGATGCTTAGTCCGGCCCTTGGCGCGGCCAATGCCGGGTTGCTTTTTGTCCTGGAAAATGCCGAAGCGTTTCATGCTGGCGCCATTGGGGATTTTTCGCAGGTGAGCGTAAAAGCCGTCAACGATTATCTACTGGAGCTTACCTTGGAAGAATCGACACCCTATTTCCTTTCTCTGCTCATGCATCCGGCCTGGTATCCTGTGCACGAAAAAACATTGCTCAACCACGGTGCGTCCGATGCCCGCGCCACCGGCTGGGCGCAGCCCGGCTCCCACGTGGGAAACGGGCCCTTTCGTCTCAAGGAATGGAGGGTAAATGAAGTGGTCGGGGTAGAGAGGAATCCTTTTTATTGGGACGCAGCTATGGTACGGTTGGAGGAAATCCGGTTTTACCCCATCGAGAACCTCAATACCGAAGAACTGGCTTTCAAAGCCGGTCAATTGCATGTCACCGAGGCCCTGCCATCGAATAAATTGGGCTTTTATCGGCGGCAAAATTCGCCTTTCCTTCGTCTCGATCCGTATCTGGGCACGGAATATTATTTGCTTAATACGGAAATCAAGCCGCTGGATGATGTCCGTGTGCGGCGGGCGCTCAGTATGGCCCTGGATCGCGGCGGCTTGGCCGAACATGTTAAGGCCGGGGGGCAATTGGCGGCGTATCATTTCACTCCTTCTGGAACGGCCGGATACGCCCCGGCCCCTACGGACCGCATTGAGGAAAATGCCTGGGAAGCCCGCCGTTTGTTGGCCGAAGCCGGTTATCCGCAGGGAAAAGGATTCCCCGCTTTGGAGCTATTATTCAACTCTTCGGAAAACAACAAAGTTACGGCCGAAGCGATACAGCAAATGTGGAAGACCACCCTCGGCATCCGTGTCGAATTGCGCAACCAGGAATACAAGGTTTACCTCGACTCGCGCAACAACGGGGATTTCCACATCGCCCGCTCCAGTTGGGTGGGCGACTACAACGACCCCAACACCTTTCTCGAAATCTGGACCAGCGGTTCCGGCAACAACCACAGTCGCTGGAAAAACTCCCGTTTCGACAATTTCATTAGACAGGCATCCCAAACCGGCCACGGCCACCCATCCGAACGCCTGCAATTATTTGCCCGTGCGGAAGCGCTCCTCCTCCAGGAATCGCCCATCATCCCCCTCTATTTCTACGTCAACGCCTACCTCATCCGCCCCGAAGTAAAAAACTGGCATCCGAACCTCCTCGACTGGCACCCTTATAAATATGTTTACCTGGAAGCACAAGATTTTAAAAATTGACAAATGTTGCAAACGTGCTACATTAATAGCCATGAAACAAAGTGCCACAGTTCACGCCAGAATTGATAAAAAAACCAAAGAAGCTTCTGAAAAGGTCCTGCAACAAATCGGGATGACTCCCACTGAAGCGGTCCGCCTGTTATACAGACAAATTGCTTTAAGAAAAGAATTTCCGGTTGAGCTGAGAATTCCTAATCAACTCACAATAGAAACGTTGGAAAAGAGTGACCGGGGTGAAGAAATTGAAACTTTCGATTCAATTGATGAAATGGCGGCAAGCTGGAATAAAGAATGAAGCTTTCACAAACCTCTCAATTTAGAGAAAATATCAGAACGCAAATTAGAAAAGGAAAAGATTATTCCAAGGTTATAAAAGTAGTTAAAATTTTGTTGTCAGGAAACCATTTGCCAGCCCGTTACAAAGATCATCCACTGAGAGGAAATTGGAAGGGGCGAAGGGATTGCCATATCGAACCGGATTGGATTCTGATTTATAAAATATCCGATGAACAGCTTCTTCTGGAACGAACCGGTAGCCATAGCGATTTGTTCTAACTTCGGATGGAAAAGTTTTTCAGGATTTCACGGAGGTAAAGGCTTGCATGAGTTTTTGGCTGTTTAGAACGGCATCGAAATTTTCTTCGACCCATTTTCTGGCCTTATTTCTTAGATTTTCGCAGAATTCGTGGTGGCGCTGGATTTTTTGAATGGCTTCCACCCATTTTTCTGGCGAATCGGACGGCAGGACAAGGCCAGTTTTATCATTTTCGATAACTTCCAATGTGCCGCCCACGGATGTTGTCAGGACGCATAGGCCGGTCGCCATGGCTTCGGGAATTACGTTAGGCAAACCGTCCCTGTCCCCGTTTGGCGCGACAATTCCGGTGAAGAGGAAAAAATCGGCCCGGGATAGCTCATGCATGGTTTGTATTTCACTTAAACCTCCCAGGAAGCGCACTTGGCGGGATAGCTTGAGACGATTCCGTTTGCGCATTAGCTGACCGCGGAGCGGGCCTTTTCCTATCAGGCGGGCTTCGAAGTCCACTCCGCTCAAAGCCAAAGCGGCGTAAATATCCAACTGACCAGACCAGCCTTTTTTTTCGATTAGACGGCCAATACTGACCAATCGCACTTTTGTTCTCGATTTGCGCACTGGCTGCAAAGAGGGCAGGGGCAGAAGGCCCCTGCGGATGAGGTGAATTTTAGCTGGGTTTGCCCCATACGAGAGCAAGGTTTTTCTGGTCGCTTCGGTAGTGGTGTGGATGAATCGAGCCTCCCGGAGTTTTTCCTTGAGAATCCAGTCTCCGCCATTTTCATACACATCGTAGGCGTGGGCGCCCATGGAGTAGGGGATGCCCGTCAGGGTCTGCAAAAGCCTGGCCGCGGCTGCCGGCATGGTGGCCCAAACGGCATGGAACATTTGCGGACGATTGGCTTTGAAATATTCCGAGTAGAGGATTGCGAAGGAGAGGCCGATGAGGTTTTCACAAAAGTTTAAAATAGAAGGCGGAGGGCGCTGGAGGTAAGGGCGCAGAGATTCGGCCAATACCTTGGGGCGGGTTAACAATAAAAAGGGCAGGCGCCAGAGGAGGGCGCAGAGCCGCCATTTGGGAAATTTGTGGATGGGCAGTCCCTCGAAATTTACGCCCCCTCCCCACAGGGAATACAGTTCCAAGGGAAAGTCCAATTTTTTGCAGGCGCGAACCTCTCTTTGCAGAAATGTTTCGGTGGCTGCGGGAAAAGTTGTAAAGAGCCAGGCAATTTTTCCGTTTGGAGTCATCGATTTCAGGGGGTTGAGACTCTTTGCTTTGCCATATCGACGATTTCCTGGACGAAGGCTGCGGGATTATCCGATGTCCGCAGGCCGGCCATCCGGTTTTTTACGGTTTGGTAATCATCTGAAAATTCCATCCAGTTTTTGAGAAGTTTATGAAAATCTTCTGTCGATCGGACGACGGCAGCGGCTCCATGGGATGAAAAATAGTTTAAGATTAAACGTTCCTGTGGCATTAAGGCTCTCATCTTATCGAAAATCAACGGACAACCGAAAAATAGAGCCTCGGTGGCTGTATTTGCGCCGCCGCGTGTAATCATGGCATCGCAGGATTGGATCAATTGGGAAAAATTTTCACTATAACCTTCCAGATGAAAGGTATAATCGGGATGTTCTTTTTGCCAGGAAATCAGTTCTTGATGGATGGACCGGTTGCTGCCGCAAACAGCGATAGCCTGCGATTTATGCGGGTATTTGGCCAAAATATTTAAAAACCGAAGGTGGTGGTTGAACCCCGCCTTGCCGGTGGCCAATAGGATGGTAAATTTTTCCGCGGAAAGCCCCAATTGGTTCTCCCTGTAGTTGTGGCGTTCCTGTGGGGACATTTTCGCCGCATAGGTGTCCGGGCTTAAGAAATTAGTGAAAATTTCTGAATTGCCAGCCCTGATGCCTAAATTATTCACATATTCAAGAGACTCTTTGGTACGGGCGATGAAAAGGTCCGCCTGTGCAGTCACCCAATTGCGGCTGAACCCGTAGCCGCCGGAATACTCCCCGCAATAGGTGACGGTAGCGCAGGAGAAACCCTCAATGGCAGAGACTCGCTTGGCCACCCGGAAGTATCCCCGGTTGGTTGAATCGTGCAGGCTGAGAATGAGATGGGGACGGAATTGCCGCAATTCTCTCTTGTAGTAAGAAGCGCCGATGAGAAACAGATGTTCGCTCACAAACCCGAACAACTCGACGACCCACCAATACAGGTTATGCAAGGCGGGGGCATTTTTCTGTATCCAGTTATAGATATGCACTCCCAGGAGTGTAATGATGGAGGCGTTCTCGAGCAATTGTTCGATTTTTACTTCGACTTTGCCGTTATGCAATTTTTCCACCCAGGAGAGAAAAGCGGATGCTCTGGCATCGTGTCCTCCTCCCGTGCTCGAAGTGAGAACGAGTATTCTCGGTTTTTCAGTAACCGTCATATTACCGTTTGCTATACTATCGAGCGCCGAATAACAAAGCGACATTGGAGCCCCCGAAACCGCTGCTGTTGGAAAGAATTATACGGGGGGAGGTTTCCCGGCTTTGGCGGATGATGTTGAGTCCTTCGGCCTCGGGGTCCAGCTTTTCTATGTGGGCCGATCCCGGAATGAACCTTTCCTCGAATGCGAGCATGCAGAAGGCCGCTTCCATAATGCTGGAGAGAGACATGCCGTGGCCGGTGAGCGCTTTGGTGCTGCTTATGGCGGGTCCATTGGAGTTGTTTCCGAATACTTTTTTCATGGCTTTGATTTCGGAAAAGTCTCCCGTCAGAGTGGAGGGGGCGTGGGCATTGATATAATCGATCCGGGCAGGAGCCAGGCGGGTTTCTTTAAGAGCATTTTCAATGGCCAGAATCATGCCTTTGCCTTCGGGGTGGGATTGAGCCGTATGGTGTCCGTCCGAGCCCTGGCCCCATCCGAAAAATTCTGCATATATCCGGGCGCCTCTCTTTTTGGCAGCGGAAGCGTTTTCCAGCAGCATGGCGACCGCTCCCCCGGTTCCCACAAAACCGTTGCGATCGGCATCGAAGGGCTTCGAGGCGGTGTTTGGATCGTCCGAAAGACTCAACGCGCGCATCCCGGCAAAAGGCAGGATGCTCTCAAGGTTGCCATCTTCGGCCCCCACCACAATCATCCCGTCCTGTCTGCCCCGCTGAATTTCTTCAAAGGCGAAACCGAGGGCGTGGCCGGAGGAAGCGCAGGCCGATACGAATCCGCAGGTTGCGCCTTGAATGCGAAAACGCGAGGCCAGATTGAAATTCAAAGTCCCCGCGATGGAGGAAATGATACCCATGGGGGAGCTGCGCATGACGCCTCTCTCTTCCATTCTGCCAAGGTTATAATGCAGGCTGCTGGCCGATCCAGAAGAAGCGGCGTAGAGCCCCGTTCGAGGATTGGATAAGGCTTCCTCGTCCAGTCCGGCATCTTCAAGAGCCTGCGTTACCGCGCAATTCGCGTAGAGACCATGAGGGGAAAGAGATCTCAAATGCTCTCTTTTCAGTTTATATTGGGGAGGGTAAATCCAGTCTTCACCATGGTGGGAATTGGTATCGAATTCTTTAATGGAGCCGATTACCTTGACGGGAATATTCTCCTTCTGAAAAGGCTCATATCGCTCGAACCCGTGGTTGAGTTCGCGCAAATTTTTGGCCACAACACCTTTGTTATTCCCGATGCTGGTGATAAATCCCAGCCCAGTAACGACCACTTCCGGCATCCTGGCTAATTTCCAAGTTGGTAATTCAGAAGCGCCTTGAGGCACCACCCGTTCTCAATGGCGAAATCGAAAAATTACTCCTCATAGTCGAATGTGAGGGAGAGAGATTGGGCATAGGCGACTTTTTCGCCAACCGTGGTTATTCTGCCTTCAAAAGTTGCCAGGGGATAGCGCAATTGTTTCAAACGCACATCCAGGTCCAGCACATCGCCGGGCTTGCAGACCCGGCGACAACGAACTCCGTCGCAGGAAGCAAATAATATCTTTCGGGGATTAACTTTACCCTCCAGAATACCGTTATCGATCATCAACAGGTGGAGCACAGCCAATTGGCCCAATGCCTCAATCATAATGGAAGCCGGAAAAACCGGGTTCTCCTTGAAGTGGCCCTCGAAGAAAAATTCGTCGCCCCGGATTCGATACCAGCCCGTCGCCTTGTCCTCATGGATGGTTGCTTCCTCCAGAAAAAGGAAGGGACGCCGCACAGAAACGATGGATTCGATCTCTTGCAGGGATATGAGTTGCGGCTTGCGGGGGGTGGGCAACCCATGTATCTTCCTGTGTATCAATGAATTGACATCACCAAGGGTTCTCAATTCGAGCAACTCTTCATTTTCTATCGACATCATCAGAACCTCTTCTATGAGGATCACGATTTCGACCATCATGAGAGAATCCACCCCCAACTCTTCCACTAAAAGGCAGCTATCATGCCCTTCGCGGATTTTTTCCCGGTATTCGATTTCCAGGAAGCGCTCGATGATCCCAATTACGATGATTGGGACGAGCTCGACATCCTTGGTCCGGCGGTAAGCCAGGGCGGCTTTAATAGTTTCGGGGGAACATCTCTTAAGCGATTCTCGCAATTGAGATTCCACTTCCCCGGTAAGTAGCATATCCTTATCGGTCTTCATAAAAAACAGCGGGTTTGTTGTTATAGAACGAATTATGTCATTGGATTGTCAGGTATGCGACTGAATGAATAGCTAGGGTATGGCCGGTCCATTGTCAAGGTAACATCAGACTTTGAAACGCCCTGCCCGATCAGGCGGGTTGTCCGCCCCTTTGTCTTTCTATTCCTGCATTTCGCGCCAAAAAGTCAAGATACGGGCGAAGAGCCTTTATTCCGGTATATTAACTTGCTGACCGATTTGCAGCCGCAGTGGATCCAACCCGGGATTGCTGTTCATGAACGCTTCGATGGTGACGCCGTAAAGTTTGGCTAATTTGTCAAAACTATCCCCGGATTCAATGGTGTGGTAGCCATCCTTGGGTTTTTCGGCGGATGGAGTCGTGCTTTGAGGGCGAATGGGGTCGTTTTTTTCAATTTTTTCCTTTTCCAGAGAAACGATTCGCCGACCCATTTCACTCAGTATTTTACCATTTTTATCGATTTTTATCCGGTTCGCTTTCACCTCCCGCAAGACATCTTCGAAAGCTCTCTGAGTCTGGCTGACAATCGTGTCGAGGCGGGAATCGCTTTTTACCAAGTTGCTGTCCAATATAGCGAGTTTATCCTTGAGGGCATCCATCTCGACCTGCATTCCCGGCAAAGGATCTGGCCCGGAAATTACCTCGTGCCGCAATTCGCTCAAATCACCCCTAGCCATCAAAGCCAGCATGATCCCGGTGGCGCCCAGGATGAGGCCAAAAATTCCCACCCATGCAGGTATTCAGGTATTTTGGATTTCTGTTGCTCCCCCGGATTGTTTTCCCGCGGGTCCGGGTTGGGTTCCACCTCAAAATCTAATTTTTCCTCATCCATGATGGCAACCAGAGTAAGCTCTTATCTGTTTTGAGCAAGCCGCATTAATCAGTTAAATGTGGAAATAAAGAACTTGGCTTGACCCGGCTTCAAATTTAGGAAAGAAAGATCGCCCTCAAATAAGCCGGCCCTGGGGAAACCGATGGACCGGTCTTCAAGGCGCGGGACGTAGCTCAGCCTGGTAGAGTGCTTGCTTTGGGAGCAAGATGCCGCTGGTTCGAATCCAGTCGTCCCGACCAATTTTAACTCTTTGATTATCAAAGAGTTTTTATTCTTTGTAAGCATTGATGCACGCAAAAACATTTTAAATAGGGAACAAATAAGGAACATCTTTCTTGTTTTTTCATAAAAAACAGGCATGATTGATTTCCATGAAAACACTTGATCCAAAGATAAAGAAGCTTTCTTACCCCTCTGGTAATCCTTATTGGCTTGTCTCTTGCACAACACCCGACGGAAAACGCCATCTAAAGAAACTGAAGTGGACGGGGTTGTTTGGACAATTTTGACGTGGGATTAAGGTGGAAATCGTGTTCATATTATTTTTTAAAAATATATTTTGTCCTTAGCCAAAGACGGGCACGCAGGTGCCCGCAAGCTGTATTGGCGGGGAGGTTGGTTTTGCTCCGATTGCATGGACTTCGGCCGGGGTCCGGTAGCCCAGGGCTTGGTGGGGGCGCAGGTGGTTGTAGAAGTCCAGGTAGCGGGCTATCCCTTCGCTGGCTTCCTTTGCCGTGGCGTATTCGCGCAGGTAAATGTCTTCATACTTGAGGGTTCTCCAAAAGCGTTCAACAAATATGTTGTCCAGGTAGCGGCCACGCCCGTCCATGCTGATGCGCACCCCGACTTGCCCCAGCACCGAGGTGAACTCGCTGCCGGTAAACTGGCTGCCTTGATCGGTGTTGAAGATTTGAGGTTGGGCCCGCCTCAGAGCTTCCTCCAGGGCGAGCACACAGAAGCGGCTCTCCAGGGTGTTGGAAAGCTGCCAGCTCAACACGTAGCGGCTGAACCAGTCCAACACCACGGTCAAGAAAAGGAATCCTCGGCTCAGCCGCAGGTAAGTGATGTCGCTGCACCATACCTGGTCGGGCCGCTCGACCGCCAAACCCCGCAGCAGATAAGGGAAAATGCGGTGCTGCCGGTGCCCCTGGCTCAAGTTTCGACGCGGATAAATAGCCTCCAGGCCCATTTGGCGCATGAGCCGCTGGATGCGGCCTCGTCCCACTGCATGGCCCTCTCGACGCAGCCACTGGGTCATCCGGCGAGAACCAAAAAACGGATATTGGGTGTAGAGCTCATCCATGCGATGCATGTAGAGAACGTTCTGCTCGCACTGGGCACGGGCCCGATAGTAATAGCTGCCGCGGGTCAGCCCCAGCAACTGACATTGCCTGCCGATATTGATTTTTCCTTGAAGTGGTTGCACCATCTTGCGCCTCTCACCAACCGAGTTGTTCAGACTTTTTTTTTAGCCAATCGCATTCTACTTTCAGCTTTTCGCATTCTACTTTCAGCTTTTCAATCTCCTGGTAAAGGTGATCTTTTTCCGTCTCGTTGTCCTTGCTGAGAGTCTGCCGCTGGCGCGAAAACAGCTCCGTTGCTCCCTGCAAAAGCTGCTTCTTCCATTGGGTCACCTGGTTGGGATGCACCTCAAAACGACCGGCGATCTCGTTGATGGTATGAGCGCCCCTGATGGCTTCCAGGGCCACTCGGGCTTTAAACTCAGCACTGTATTGTCTTCTCTTTCGTGATTTAATAACATTCATAGGTTAGCGGATTTAGTGGTTCAAGACCACCTTATTCCACTGTCCAGTTTTCCCCGTCCATTTCAAACACGCCTCGCCTGAAAATGCTCAGATGGACAGGATGAGGTTGATTCGGAAATATCATGGCGGGAGTGTCAGCGAGGATATAATGAAAGAGGCGGAGATGGCATCTCATTTGCTTTCTACGACAAGTAATCCCGATGCAAAAGGGAAGGGGCTTTTAGATGCTGTTGAATGGTTTTTGGAGCATTACCAGGAGAAGGCATTTGAGCTAACTTTCTCCGAATACATTGACGACTTTTTAGAGAGGAAAAAGGCAAAACGGAGTGTTAAAACATTAAGGGATATCACAGTTGTCCGGTTAACCTGAATTTAAAACTTTGTAAATCGTTAATTTTTATAAACTTGTGAGTTATTTTTAGTGTGACGCATTTGAACTTCCAACAATTTCATTATATTTTGGGGTATAAATTCTGTATCTTGTTGATCATGAATCAACAACGTATGGGTTTCTCCCAAATTTTTGACCTTTTGCATCGTGAACAGTTTCAACGATGCGTCAAACGCTATAGTGGGGACAAGCGTGTCCGTTCCTTTTCCTGCCGGGATCAATTCTTGTGCATGGCCTTCGCTCAATTGACTCGACGTGAAAGTCTCAACGATATCGTTACCTGTTTGTGTGCCCATAGTGACAAACTCTTTTCTATGGGCATTCGCAGTAATATCGCCAAGAGTACTTTGGCCGATGCCAATGAACAACGCAACTGGCGCATCTATGCGGACTTGGCATACGTGCTCATTAAAAAGGCTCGCAGGCTCTATGCCGATGAAGCGTTGGACTTTGAACTCGAAGAGACCGTTTATGCTTTAGACGCCACGACCATTGACTTGTGTTTGAGCCTCTTTCCATGGGCCCATTTTCGTACAACCAAAGCGGCGGTAAAGCTGCACACGCAGATCGATTTGCGCGGTTCGATTCCGACCTTTATCGAGATCACTCCGGGAAAAGTTCACGACGTAAACATGCTTGATGCCCTTGTTCTTGAGCCTGGAGCCTATTATGTGCTTGATCGCGGCTATGTCGATTTTGCCCGCCTGTTCCTCTTTAGCGAAGCGATGGCCTACTTTGTCATCCGCGCCAAAAGCCATTTGAATTATATACGTTTGCGTTCCCTCAAAGTAGTCCACGGCAGTGGTGTTTGCAGTGACCAAGTAATTCGCTTTAGAGGATTCTATGCCTCCAAAGATTATCCCCAGAAGCTCAGGCGTATACGCTTTTACGATGCAGATAACGGTAGGCATTTCATCTATTTGACCAATAATTTTACCCTTCCAGCCTTGATTATCTGCCAGATGTATAAAGGGCGTTGGAAAATCGAATTGTTTTTCAAGTGGATTAAGCAGCACTTACGGATCAAAAAATTCTTTGGCACTTCGCCCAACGCAGTAAAGACGCAAGTATGGATTGCCATCAGTGCTTACGTGTTGATGGCGATCCTAAAAAAACAGTGGCAATTGGAATTGAGTCTTCACCGAATATCACAGGTATTGAGCTTGAGCGTTTTTGAAAAAGTCCCTCTCTATGAACTACTTACAAAACCGGATCACAGCAGTGCGAGCAGCGATCACTCTAACCAGTTGACCTTCAACTACTTTTAACCGGACACTACTGAAGGGATATAACCTATTACATTGAACAGGTTCGGGAAGTCTTTGGAACTCGAAAACCATCTGAGGTTAATTGGCGTGAGTGGAAAAAATACTTGGAGGTTCATAATCACTTTTACCATCGATACAAAAATATAAGTCATTTCCTTGCATGGCTTGCCAATGAAGCCAGGGATATTTCAAAACTTGAGAATCCCCCGCTTGCATCTAATCCTCTAAACCACATTGAACGACCAAAGCAGAAAAGAGGAAGGCCGAAGATTTGCACTGTGGAGGAAGTCAAGGCACTTATCGAGAAGGCAATTGAGCTAAAATGTGTGACTTGGTATGTGTGGGGCTTCTTTACGGGCATGAGACCTGAGAGTGAAATGCAACCGTTCTGGAAAGACCCTGAAATGGGATGGAGATTTGTAGATAGAGGCTGTCCCAAAAACCCGAATTTTACGAATTGAGATATTCGACTCCGAACTGTAAGGGAACGTAAGTCATTCAATTCCGTCAAAAACGCTGTATAAGGCCTCTTTTCGTTATAAATATAATCGCGTCAGACAGAGGTCTATGGTAGAATTGTATTTGGGTAGTGTATAAAAAAAGAATGTTATTTTGTATTTTTAGCTTTACAAATAGCGTTAGGCAGTTTATTCTTAGTGCATGGTTACTAAAATTATTAATTGTCGGCACTGTGGAAGTGAAAATATCATTAAATTTGGCAAGACGCCCAACCATAAACAGCGCTACCGCTGCCATGATTGTGGTAAACAAAGCCGCGAAAACCCCACAGTGAAATACACCGAAGAGCAAAAAGAAATGATCCTTCGAGTCTATCAGGAACGCAGCAGTCTACGCGGTTTACAGCGCGCCTTCGGGGTGAGTCCCAACACCGTTTTGAGTTGGTTAAAAAAAACGACAATCGCTGCGACCGCTCAAAAGCACGATTCTTGCGGCCCGCCGCCATGATGTCATTGAACTGGACGAACTGTGGTCTTTTGTGGGACGCAAGAGCGATGCCCAATGGGTTTGGATCGCTCTTTGCCGACGCACCCGTCAAATCCTCTCATATGCCATTGGGCCTCGGGATTGGTATCGTTGCCGGGAACTTTACGAGCGTCTGCCACGGGCCTACAAAAGATGTGCCACCTACAGCGACTTTTGGTCCACTTATGATGAAGTCTTTCCTCATAACCGATCCGTGGGAAAAGAAACCGGTGAAACGGCCCATGTGGAACGATGGAACAATACCCTGCGCCAACGACTGGGTCGTTTCACACGCAAAACCCTCTCCTTTTCCAAGCTTAAGAGTATGCATGAAACCTGTCTGAGACTTTTCATTCATCAATATAATCAAGAATTAGCCACCATTCCTACTTAATACACTACCTGTATTTGAATATGCAAAACAAGAGAAAGGCTGACGGTGTTATAGACATCGAAATTGCCCAAAATCCCCTAAAAACGGTCTTTATGACAGCTTTATAAACAAGTTAACTTACTTTAAAACAAATGGTTATAACTTTGGGGCAGCCTCTAGATATTGGCGAAGGGAAAATTGTTGTCTCAGAAGAAATTGAGAAAACCGGAAAGAGAACTAGAGAGATAAAGATTCAAGACAACCTAGAACTAGAGAGATAAAGATTCAAGACAACCTAATTGACTGGATTAATTTGTTTAAAGCCAATCCTGATGACTTCCCAATGTTTCCAGCAAATTTAAACCGGAGATTCAATTGGGTTAAATTTGGAAAGAAAAACAAATACGGAAAATTAGTCGGTGAGCCCGTCCTTTCCGAAGACAAAGCCCGAGAGAGCGACATCATGCGGCACACTTTCATTTCCAATCTCAGCAGGATTGAGCCGATTGGCGAGGTATGTTATCAGTGTGCAACCAGCCTTAGCATGATTCGGCGGCATTACAAAGTCTTGATTCCCGACGAAAAGAAAGTTAAAGCATTCTTCAATATCAGGCCGAAGGATTTTGGACTTTCCTGAAAATCAAACTCGCACAAAGCCCCACAAGGTGTTTGTCGGTTAGGGAAAAACCAATTCAGTTCTATCAGTCTTTATAGTAACCACCAGCGAAATAGCTTTTGCTAGATTTATGGATTTCATGGTAAACGAGTACACGTATAGAATGAAAACGATGCATCCACGCATCATAAAAAAACGGGGTGTTCGTTGCGGAATTCTGATAAATCTTCTTCTCAGCTAAAGAATTATAAATTTTCTTGCGAATTTCGGCAAAAATTTTATCGTAGCCAATCATGCGCAGCGTCCTACGCTGCCTACAATATGTTAGGTCGACAAAGTGAACACGAGTTTTATGGCCGATACACACAAGTGCTTTTTCATCAGTTACTCATCTCAAGATCGGTGTTCGGCCGAGATTCTTGCGAGTCGTCTTAGGGAACGAGGCGCACAGATATGGATCGACTACGAACAAATCAAGTTCGGAGAACCCATACTTACCCGAATCGCTGAGGGGCTTTCGACCGCCGATGTTATTCTATTTCTTGTTTCTCATTCCCCCGGCGATTCACCTTGTTGTCGTAAGGAATATGAACTGCTTCTGCGGCGAGAAATACTCTCAGGGCGAATTATGGTAGTCCCAGTTCGGCTCGACGACTCACCTGTGCCAATCCTCTTGGAAGACAAGAGGTATCTGCGTTTCGTGGACCTCGATGACTGTCTCACTGAGCTATTGACTGGCGTATTAAGCGGGATAGGGCCGACATCGACTGCGCCCGAATTGTCTTCGGGGTTGCTTGATGGACTCACATTAATGTTGTTGCTGGACCAATATCCTATTGGAGTATGGGGTCGTTCGCTTATGCCGCTAGGTGCAGCGTATGACCATGCCGAAGATCCGGGTAGTATTTCGGTGAGCAGTTGGTGTGCGGATGCTCTGCGCGACTTACAGCCCGTCGGTAAAGTGCCTGAGATCGACCTCTTCACACAATATCTGCTCGACCGACGTCGCGCCGATTCATGGGCAGTGGGCATGCGGAAGCAAGTCGGATCTGCCCCCTTTAAAGAATACGTCATCATTGAGAATTGTCGTCACACGGCAGTTGCTGCGCTTTTTCTTCACAAGCACTGTAACGCCCTTGACCTCGCGTTACAAAGTCTCCGCTATGTCATGTCATCTCAGACTGCTCGAGGTGCTTGGGTCGCTGTAGATAAACCCATAGACGAAAATGCTGATCCACTCACCACCGGATATGTTATCGGAGTGCTGCGGACGTTTGAACGGGCCGACCTACTAAGTGCTGTAGCGATCCACGAACGTGATCTGTTTCTAGCGAGATACTGGAAAGCTGGACTTCTTTGGCTTTACGAAAATCTGCTCCAACACGATGGTTGGTGGCCTTACAGAGACGAGAAACGAACCTACTGTTACACATCTGACATCCTCTTGGCAGTGCCTGATCTCTGGATGGAAGACCCCGATTATGAGAAAGCACACGAGAATCTCGTGACTCGACTCTTCGACATTTGGCGGAAGAACGGAATTGGCATTCCCAGCGGTCCATGTTCGGACGTGCCGAACTTGGAGGCAACCGTCCAGTATGTAGAGGCTGTCCCAAAAGGGTGATTTTTGCGAGGGGATTTTGAAGAGTGTTCATTTTAGTGGTATTTTCTTTTGGGAGGGGGTGACTTTGCTCTCCTATGACGTTAGGATTCTGGTTTTGGGGTCCGTTTGCCTGGTTTTCTTTGTATGGGCCGACAGTAGGCCTGTGAAAAAGTATTGTCCTTGCTTTTCCGCTCTTTATTTAGGCCGCCGCTTTGGTTTTTAGTTCATCTTGCTGGGCCAGCATCTTGGCCACTTTCCATAGATTGTGCGAGAGGACCGACCAGGCTACGCTGATCGAGCGGTTGGCAAAGCCTTTGCTGCGCAATCGCCCGGCCTGTCAGCGATTCTTCAATACCCCGATCCGCCCTTCGGTGCTGGCCCGGCGCTTTTGCAATTGCCTGAAGTGTGGTTCCTCCATCCGTTTTTTCAACTGCTTCGGATCGCGTGGACAGAGCGCATCGTAGATGCCCTCCTGGGCTAACTGCCGGCGGGCCCGCTGGGAGGCGAATCCCCGGTCCGCGCACATGGCCGCTATGGGTTCGGCTAGGTTGAAGCGGTTCTGTCTTTGCAAACTCTCTTGCATTTGTTCATTTTCGCTTGGCGTCCGGCTGCCGTAGAGTTTCCAGTCCAGCAGGTATCCTTCAACGCTTTCACCCAAAAACAGGGTGTTGCCAAACTCAACCTCTTGGCCCGCTTTGCCTCGCACAATCACCTGCGCATCGGGTTCGTAAACACTCAAAACTTTCTCTGCGTTTTTCACCTGGCGGCCGCCAATGATTCGCTCGTGCGCTTGCTTGATGACCACCGGGATTAGCTCGCTCATGCGCTCCATCCGGGTAAGGATCTGTTGGACCTGTTTTTCGCTGTAATCGCTTTGCTCCCAGCAGGCTTGCAATAATTCCCGGTGACTGCGGGCATGCTCCCCGATCCGTTTGAGCAGCTTTTTCATCTGCCTCAAGATACCCTTGCGTTGCCGCGCGCTGTCCTTTCGCCGCCGGCTGTGGGTCATCTGTATGCACAGCCGATTCATCTGCCGAGCCAAGGGCTCCGGTTCGATCGGCATGCGATGGCGCAAACCGGCCTTCTCACGGATCAGCCGGATCGCTTTGAGCAGCGTGCCCGCTACATCCTTGAGCAGCACCCAGTCCGTCGGCCAATGAATGTTGACCTCCAAACAGGTGCCGTCGATCAGGCAAATGGTGGTGTCTATCGGCTTGTCCAATCCCACCACCTGCCGGGCCAGATCGGCATCGCCCACAACCTCAGTCAAGGTCCGGTGCAAGGCCCTCAACTGCTCTTCGCTGAAAAACTTCGAGGCCCGTTCCAGGGTGCTCTTGGAGATGCCCCTTATGCCGTCGATATGGCGGACACGACAAAAGTCAGCCAACAGATCGCTGCTGCCCAGAGCCCTCGACAAATGCCGAAACGAAATCCCACCGAGCAGATAACGCAGCGTTTCCATACGCAACGCCTTGAGGGCAAAATTAGCCCGCTTTTGCCGGGCCTTTACACTCATTGGCTGGCCTCTTTCCAAGGCCAGATCAACGCCCTGCGATTCCACCTCCGAATCGATCAGCAGCCGGTCGATACGCTCGATGGTGGCGCGAAAGTTATCGTAATCGAGGCAACGGTCGACCACAGTTAAAGCTGGACGCAGGAGGCATTGGATGGCTATATTTTTCATAGAAAGGGCTATATTGATTTTCGCTAACGCAATTATAGAACCCTTTTTTAGCCGGATCGAGCAAAAAAATGCTCTTTCCGGCTATTTTTATAAACGTCATCCAGTTGACTACAAAATCTTTATATTTTTGGGACAGCCTCTATTTTATGATCTACGCTGTTTGTGGCCTTTTATTGTTATTTTTCACTTAATACTGATTAGAACCTATCTCAAATTCGATGATGACGATGCAGAGTGCCATTATGTGTTTTGAGCAAGGCGCGCCGGGACTTGCCGGGCTGGAAGCCCTGCCGCCCCGACGGAACATCGCTCAATCTCATAATAGCCTCTGTCCGGCAGGATTTGTGCGGCAACGGCAGCCCCTGCGGCGTTGGTTCGCTCCCGAGGGGCTCCCAGCCCACCATCTGGCGCGAAGCTGCCTGGCATCTGCCACCGTGGCGCCACAAACATCATTCATCCGCGATTTTGAGATAGGTTCTACTACTTTATGGAGGGTTTGAATGATGATTTATGCTCGGCAGAAATCTCCTATTGCGCGGGAAACTTTTGATTTCATTGCGGATCGAATACGGGGTGGCCGCTATGCTCCGGGCGATAGACTGCCGGGGGAGCGGTCACTGGCCAGGCGGCTGAGGGTGGGCCGTAATTCCGTGCGCGAAGCCATACGGCGGCTGGAAACGGTTGGTTTGCTGGAAACCCGGCAGGGGCTGGGAACTTTTGTCAAAGACCCCAGTGGGGAAATCCTGCAAACTGCCTTGATGTCCAATTTTCTGACCGATGCGGCCATTCAGGAAAAACTGTTCGATCTTCGCCTCATCATCGAAGTCGAGGCCACCGCCAGGGCCGCTAAATGCATTACGCCCGAGCAATTGATGGATTTGCGTCGCTTTAATGAAATGGTGGAAAAGTGCAGCGCCCGCGGCGATATCGAGGGAATGATCGTGGCCGATTTTGAGTTTCACCGTCAGCTTCTGGTGGCCACGGGCAATGATATTCTGGTCAACCTGATGGATGGCATTATGGACCTGTTGCGGGAGATGCGGCGCGTGGGGGCTGAAATACCGGAATTGCTCGCGGAAAGAATATCGAGCCATCGAGCCATCATCAAAGCCATTGAAAATGGAGACGGCGAGGCGGCCCGCAGAGCCATGAAAGAACATCTCGAAGGCGTTTTCAAACGGGTAAAATCAATCTGGGAAAATAAATAAATAAATGATGGCGGGACGATTGCGATTTGCTGATGAGGGCGTTTGAATACTTCGAACCCGATACCTTGCCGGAAGCGGCTGCATTGCTTGAGCATTCTAACGGGCGGGCCAGCATTCTGGCCGGCGGAACCGATTTGCTGGTTGAAATCAAGGAGCGGATTCGCCTCCCGGACATGGTTATCAACATCAAAAAAGTTCCGGGCCTCGACTACCTAAGCTACGATCCCGAAAAAGGATTGAAGATCGGGTCTCTGGCCACCCTGCGGGAGATCGAGACCTCATCCATTGTGAAGGAAAAATACGCCGGCCTTTACCAGGCGGCCAGGGAATTGGGGTCGATCCAGGTGCGCAACCGGGCCACCGTGGCGGGAAACATTTCCGGGCATCGCCATCGGCCGACACCCTGCCGCCTTTGATCGCCGATAACGCCGTTGTTCACTTTTTTGGACCCTCCTGGGAGCGATCCATTCCGTTGGAAAATTTCTTTACCGGTCCCGGGAAAACGATCCTTGGAGACGGGGAAATATTAACCGGAATCACGGCTCCCAGCCCGCCGCCTCATACGGGCAAGGTTTACCTCAAGCTGGGCCGCCGGGCGGCCATGGAACTGGCCACGGTGGGGGTAGCCGTCAGCCTGACGGTGGAGGGTAAACTTTGCCGCCATGTGCGCATCGTATTGGGAGCGGTGGCCCCGACGCCCCTGCGCGCGACCGAGGCCGAGAGCGTTTTGTTAGGTAAAGAATTAACCAATGAAACGCTGGAAAAGGCGGCCCGATGCGCCCGCGACCAAAGCCGGCCCATCTCCGATGTCCGGGGGAGCGCGGATTATAGGCGGGAAATGGTGGAGGTCTTGACCCGCCGGGCCCTTCGCCAGGCATGGGCTGCGGCGGAAAATGATAATTTGGAAGAGGCATTATGAAACGCATTGTTTCGGCAACGATTAACGGCGAGCGGCGCGAATTGGCCATTGAGCCGTTCCGCAGTCTGCTCGACGTATTGCGCAACGAAGCGGAACTAAGCGGCTCCAAAAAAGGCTGCGATGTGGGCGCCTGCGGCGCCTGCACCGTTATTCTTGACGGGAAGACGATCAATTCATGCCTCGTTTTGGGGGTGGAGATCGACGGGCTCGAGCTGACGACGATCGAAGGGCTGGCCGATGAAACCGCGCCGGGTGCTCCATTGCACCCCTTGCAGGAAAGCCTTCTGCAGCATGGGGGCGCGCAATGCGGGTTTTGCACACCGGGCATTCTCATGGCGGCCAAGGCCCTGCTCGATGAAAATCCGCGACCGACCGATGAAGAGGCGCGCTTTGCCATTGCGGGCAACCTCTGCCGCTGCACCGGCTATACCAAAATCATCGATGCCATCATTAAAACTCCGGCGGTGGAGGCCGTTTTGTGACGCCCCCGACCGTATTGGAAGCGAAACCGCCCCGTTTGCCCATTGAGCAGGCATCGGGGGACGGCCTAACAGTGGTTCACACCAGCCCGCCCCGAATCGACGGGTTGGAGAAAGTGACCGGTTCGGCCCTCTATGCGGCGGATTACTCTTTGCCGGGAATGCTTTATGGAAAAATTCTGCGCAGCGAAC
This sequence comes from Opitutales bacterium, assembly GCA_965226205.1. Lineage (GTDB taxonomy): Bacteria > Verrucomicrobiota > Verrucomicrobiia > Opitutales > UBA2987 > JAJFLU01. The sequence goes on from CBDDCJ010000027.1 coordinate 403,976, forward strand.
AGGCCCATGCCAGGATTTTAAATATCGATAAAAGCAAAGCCCTCTCTCTGGAAGGTGTGAAGGCGGTCATCACGCACGAGGACACGCCGAAAGTCCGCCATGCCGGGGTGCCCGCTCCACGTGTCGGCCAACTCGTTGCCGATCAATATGTTTTGGCGGAGAAAGCCCGTTTTGCGGGCGACGGCATCGCGGCCGTGGCGGCCACGACCGAGGAAATCGCCGAGGAAGCGCTCCAATTGCTGGAGGTCGCATACGAACCGCTGCCGGCCGTTTTCGATACCGATGAAGCCATGAAACCGGATGCTCCCAGCATTCACGGCACGGTGGGAAACCTGGTCGGGCCGCCCTTCGTCATCGAGCGGGGCGATGTGGAAAAAGGATTTGCCGGGGCGGAAACGATTTTTGAAGGATATTATGAAACCGGAAGGCCCGTTCCCTGCTACATGGAGCCTAACGCCTGCCTCTGCCGCTTCGACCGCGGCGGCAAGCTGACCATCTGGAGTTCGACCCAATGCGTTTTCATGGTAAGGGGTATCTTGAGCCAGGTACTGGGTATCCCGGCGCACGATGTGCAAGTCATCGTCGAGCACATGGGCGGTGGCTTCGGGGCCAAGCAGGACCTTTACCAGCACGAATTCGTTTGCGCCATCCTGGCCCGTGAGACCCGGCGGCCGGTTAAAATGGAATATACGCGCAAGGAGAGTTTTCTGGGCGGCCGCACCCGGCACCCCACCCGGATTTACCTAAAACAGGGCTTGTCCAAAGACGGCACGCTGACCGCGAGGGAAGCCCGCTACGTTTCCAATACCGGCGGTTATGCTTCCCATGGCCTGGGTATCACGGCGGTGGGCTGCCTCGATATCGCCTCCCTTTACCGTTGCGAGGAACACCTCAAAATCGAGGGCATTTCCGTTTACACCAACAATCCCATTTCCGGAGCTTATAGGGGGTTCGGCGCGGTGCAGTCTTATTTTGCCCTGGAAACGCAAATTGACGAGATGGCGGCGGCGCGGGGTGAAGACCCGGTTGATTTCAGGCTCCGGAATATTGTTGGAGATGGCGACCTGAGCCCTTCCGGGCACAAGATCCGGGGCGACGGTTTGGCCGCCTGTCTGAATCGCGGCGCGCACGAATGCAACTGGCCCGAACGCAAAAATCCGCCCCACCGCCGGAGCATGGCTACCTCAGGCGAGGTTGGGACGTGGCCACCGAGATGCACAGCAGCGGCGCCTATCCAGACATCGCCGAGCAGTCCAATGCGGTCATCAAAATGAACGAGGACGGCACCGTGAATCTTTTGATCGGGATGGCCGATCTGGGCACCGGAACCCGCACCATGGCGGCCCAGATCGCGGCCGAGGTTTTGGGTCTGCCGCTGGAGGACATCGGCGTGATCGATGGCGATACCGATGTGGCCCCCTTCGATATTGGCGCCTATGCCAGCCGCACGACCTTTGTCGGGGGCGGGGCGGTCCTCAAGGCGGCCAACCATCTTAAACGGCAGTTGCTGGAACTGGCCTCGAACAAGTTGGATGTCCCCTGGGAAGAATTAATGGTGGGCGGAGGCCGGGCATTTGTCAAAAAATCGCCCGATCAAGGAGTGAAAATCAGAGAACTGGTGGCGGGAGAGGGTGGCCGCCCGCCCCGGACCCTCATCGGTCTGGGAAACAACGAGCCCACCGTGGCCTACTCTTTCGGGGCCCATTTCGCGGAGGTGGAAGTGGACATTGAAACGGGGCAAATCCGGGTATTGCAGGTGGTGGCGGTGCATGAAATCGGCCGGGCCATCAACCCGATTGCCGTGGCCGGGCAGATCGAAGGCGGCATACAGCAGGGATTCGGGCACGCCCTGACCGAGGATTTTATTATCGATAAAGAAACGGGACGGGCCTTGAATCCGAGTTTCGTCGACTACAAGATGCCCCTGGCCCTCGACATGCCCAGAATCAAGACCATCATCCTGGAGGAATATCCCGACCCCGGCGGACCTTTTGGGGCCAAAGGCATCGGGGAAGACCCCATCATTCCCATCGGCCCGACCATTGGCAACGCCGTTTACGAGGCCACCGGGGTTCGCATGAGGGAATTGCCGATCACGCCGGAAAAATTTCTCAAGGCCAAGGCGTTGGCAATAATTTAATTAATGCCTACAAAAAGACTTATATAAACCTATGAAACCACCCATTATTGATTGTTTAACCCATATCAGCCGGGGGGCTGATGATGTTGTCGGATGGGGGCCCCGATTTTTGGCCGAGGACCTGATCACGCAGATGGACGCCCCCCGGAAAGTTCTCGGCGAATCCGCCCGGATCGACAAAGCAATCGTTTATCCCGCCCTTGGGGAGACGGTCCCCACCTCCGGATTATCTTTCCGGGAGCAGCACCAATATGTGCTCTCAAGCGTGCGCAAATACCCCGGCCGGCTGATCGGAGGGGCCATCATTCACGCCCGGCTGTGAAATGACGATTTGGCCGCCCAACTGGAGTCGATGGTGCGGGAGGATAATTTTCGGATGCTTTATATTCATCCATCCTTTCACAAATACTGGCTGCCCATTTCGACACCCAGCGAGAGCGAGGGGTCGAAGCAGTTGCTCTATCCGGTATTCGAGTTTGCCCGCAAGTGGTCGCTGCCGGTTTTATTGCACACCGGGGAGCCACCCTATGGATTGCCCGCCACGGTTGAATTCGTGGCCGGTGAATTTCCCGATGTCAGCATGATCATCGCCCACATGGGAACCCAGGGAGTGGTTTATACCCTGGAGTCCCTCCTGGTGGCTCAGAATCACCCCAACGTTTTACTGGAAACCAGTTTCACTCAATGTCACATGCTCATCGAGAGCGTTCATTCGCTGGGTCCGGAGCGGGTGCTGTTCGGCAGCAATTGCCCGCCCATGGAGCCGACCCAGCAGCTTATGACGGTGGAGGAGTCCCTTACCCTGGCTCCGCCCATTGGTATGAGCCTCTCTTTTGACAAAACTCGCAAAGTGCTCGGCGGCAATCTTGCCGGGCTGATCCAAAAAACCGATACGGCAGTAGCCCAACATTAGGAAATTTTTTATTATCATGTCTCGAATAATCATAGATTCACACAACCACATTATTAACCACCGGGAACCCGTCTGGGGCTGGGGTCCGCGTTTTACGGGGGACGACCTCATCGCCACCATGGACCGGGATTACGATGTGATGGGAGAAATCCGGCACGTAGCCAAGGCCGTTACCATGGGATCGCTGGGGATCACCGCCCTGGGCGACTACACGATGGCGGAGGCGCATCAATACGTCCGCCAGTGTGTGCAGGAACACTCCGGCCGCCTATACCTGAACGCCGTTTACAATCCCCGAATCTGGAGCGTCGAAGAGTTGAACCAGGTGGACCAGTGGGTCGAGGATTCCAACCTGGTGATGCTCAAACTGCACCCCACGATGCACAATTTCCTTTTGCCCATGGGAAATCCCTATCCGGGCCGGGAAACCACCAAACTGGTTTTTCCCCTTTTTGAGAAAGCCCGCCAGTTGGGGGTGCCGGTCATGATCCACATGGGCGAGCCGCCCCACTCGAACCCTTCGTCGATTGATCCCATTGCCCAGGAATTTCCCGATGTGCCGATCATTATCGCCCATTCTGGAGCGAATAACGAGATCAGCTACGCGCTGGCGGCGACCATCGTGGCGCGGCACAACGACAACGTTTTTTTGGGCACCAGTTGGGTGCAGCCGCTCGACTTGAGCGAGATGTATTACGCCGTGGGCGCAGGCAAGATCATTTTTGAGAGCGATTGCGCCCCACAATCGATGGGCCACCAGATGCGTCAGGTGATCAACCTGCATCTGCCTCCGCCCCTGGGTGTGGGCGCCACCGCCGATGAGGTTTATGAAATGATCGGGGGCAATATCGCCCGATTGTGCAAAATCCCGGTGGGAGAGCCCGTCGGGGGCTTGAGATTATAATTGTGAAAAAAGACTTTTGGCAGTCAGGCTTCCTGTTTTTGGCAAGCTTCCTCTTGCTGGCCCTGGCCGGAGGGTGTTCCGGTGGCCTTGAAAGGAAAGGCGATGCCGGGGCCGATGTATTCAAGGTCGGTTTGCTTAGTTCGGGACCCGTCAACGGGCAGGGCTGGACACAGATTGCCTACGAGGCCCTGCTAAAGATTGAGAAAGAATTGGGGGCGAAGATCAGCTATGTGGAGGTGGAGCAATCGCCGGCCATGTTCGAGCGGCCCTTTCGCGATTATGCCAGCCAGGGTTATCGGATGGTCCTGGGTCACGGTTTTGAATTTCAGGATTCGGCCCTCACGGTGGCGAAAGATTTCCCGGACACCTGGTTCTTCATTTCCAGCAGCAAAATACGGGAAGGCAATGTCATCGGCGTGGACACCGATTCGAGCCAGCCTTTTTACCTGATGGGAATCATAGCAGCCAAAATGGGCAAGGCCGCCGGGCTGATCGGGGGGGTGAAAATACCGCCCATCACCAACGCATTTATCGGATTCACCAATGGGGTTCGCAGCATTGACCCCGATTTTCCCATCAGCGCCACTTATCTGGGCAGTTGGACCGATGCGGCGGCAGCTAACCTGAGTTCGACAGTTGGGGGGGGTAAATCGATTATTTTTAGGGTTTTTCGTGCTGTAGGGCGCATGGTTGTCAGGGTTGGGGTGTGAATATGCCGTGTAGTGCAGACCACTCTATTGCCTTTTCGGAGAAGTAGTGCAGGGTCGGTGCTGATGTATTTGCGTCGCCATCGTCGTCGTAAGAAGGGCCAGGATTATGATTACTGGACGCTGGTGGAGTCGGTGCGCACAGCCAAGGGGCCGCGCCAGCGCATCGTGGCCCACATTGGCAAGGAGCCGGGGCTCGATGAGGATGAGCGGTTGGGTTGGGAGCAGATCGGTCGGCTCCTCGATGGCGATGATGAGGCTGCGGGGGCCGAGCAGTTGGATTTATTTACCGAGGATAAACCGGAGGCTCCGTTGTGGGCGCAGGTGAATCTGGGTCGGATACGGGTGGAGCGGGTGCGTCAATTTGGCAAAGTGTATGTGGCTCTGGCGCTGTGGCGGCGGCTGGGGCTGCATCGTTTCTTCGAGGAGCATTTGCCGCCGGGCCGGGAGTCGGTGGGCTGGGCCCAGGTGGCCTCGATTCTGGCGCTGGGGGCGTTTTTGCGAACAGGCCTCGGAGCTGGCTCTGGCCGAGCGCTGGTATGGCTCGACGGCGCTGGAGGATTTGATGGCGGTGGATGTGGATGAGGTCTATGACAACCGTTTGTATCGCGGACTGGATCGTGTCTTGCCCTTGCCCCGGGAACTGTTCAGTCATCTTAAAGGACGCTATGAAAGCTGGTTTGGGACGCGTTTCGAGTTTCTTTTATACGACATAACGAGCACCTATTTTGAGGGCCGGTGCGAGGGCAATGCCCAGGCCCAGCGCGGCTACAGCCGGGACCAGCGGCCGGATTGCAAGCAGGTATGTCTTGGACTGGTGGTGACACCCGAAGGGCTGCCCCTGGCCTATGAGGTTTTCGACGGCAACCGCGCCGATGTGACCACGGTGCAGGAGAGGGTCGAGTTGATGGAATCGCATTACGGGGTGGCCGATCGCATCTGGGTGCTGGACCGCGGCATGGTGAGCGAGGCCAACCTCGAATACCTGCGCGGCAAAGGGGCCCGCTACATCGTGGGCACGCCCAAGAGCCAGCTCAAAAACTTTGCCCTCGATCTGCTCGAGCAAGGCGATTTTTGCGAGGTGCGGGCGGGGGTGGAGGTCAAACTGGTGAAACATCCCGACTGCCCCCAGATCGAGCAATATGTGCTTTGCCGCAGCCAGGGGCGGGGTCAAAAAGAAGCCGCCATGCTGAGCAAGCAAAAGGAGCGTTTGCGCAAAAAGCTCGACCAGATCGACCTGAGTTTGCGTCGGCGAGGGCAGAAAATCGATCCGGTTGAACGCCGTATCGGCCGCTGGCTGGGCCGCCACACCCTGGCCGAAAAAATATTCACCGTAGAAGTGCAAATCGACGCCGCCGGACGGGCCTGCGCATTGCAAATCACCGAAGACGAGAGCAAAGCCGATTGGTCCCAACTGGCCCACGGGACCTATCTGCTGCGAACCAACTGCCAGGAGGAAGACCCACAAAAGCTGTGGCGGTGGTATATACAACTGACACAGGCCGAGGCAGCCTTTCGTTGCGCCAAAAGCGACTTGGGGCTGCGGCCGGTCTATCACCACAAAGAAAAGCGTGTGCAAGCGCACATTCTGATCTGTTTTCTGGCTCTGGCGATGTGGCGCGCCCTGGAAAGCTGGCTGCAGGCCAAAGGCCTCGGCACCTGTGCGCGGCAAGTGTTGCACGAACTGGAAAATCTACGCTCAATGGACGTGGTGGCGCCGCTGCGAGGGGGACGCGAAGCGCGTTTACGGCTGGTAGGCAAACCGGAAAAACTCTGTGCCGACCTCCTCAAGAAAATGGGCCTAAAACTGCCCACCCGCCCCAAAATCATCCAAAATGTA